>JBDVOJ010000053.1:0-230069 GCA_039969155.1 Kangiellaceae bacterium | reverse complement strand
AATTAGGGCCGTTTGGGATGAAGAATTTAACGTTAGTTTTGAATTAGAGGATATGGGTGAAAACTATCTAATTTCAGAGAAAGAGCTAATGCCAAATTACATAAAAAATTAACCAGTAAAGGCAGCAGATGCAAAACAACGGAAATCTGCTTTAAGCGTTAGCTGTCCAAGGAGAAATGCTAGTGATTCAAACATCATCTTATTACTTGGAAAACTTTGTTCTAGAAAAAGTTGAATTTTATCCTGCCAGTAAAGATGAGGTTTTAAAGCACGTTGATGATATTGCGTCTTACGATCATGGCTATATAGAACTAGAAGAATTCGGTATTTATATGATTGCAGACAATGGACGAATATCTGAAAAAATCATTAGACAAACTAAGGATATATTGTCTCAAGTAGTAGAGCTCGATGATTATGTTAGATCACGGCCTTCTGATGAAGAGCACTCTTACGATTTAATCAATATTGAGATCAGAGAGAACATCGCTGATTTTAAATATTGTTCTAATGAGTGCAATGCAACGTGGTACGCGCTTTTCGAAAAGAAAAAAGGTACTTGGAAATTCGAGGGCTTAGGTTAGTGATTCTGGCAGTTGATGTTCAATACTCAGGAAGTCTCGCATTTGTTGCCGGTATTCTATTTGAAGACTGGAATTCGCAATCTTCTGAAGCAGAATATGTGAGCACTCTTAGTGATATTAAGGAATATGAAGCAGGAAACTTCTATATGAGAGAGCTCCCGTGTATTCTGAAGTTACTAGAAGAGCACAAACTTAAGCCATCGATTATTGCAGTAGATGGGTATGTATTTTTGGATGGTGTAAAAAAGCCAGGATTAGGGAAGCACCTATATGATTCCCTAAATTATCAGATTGAAGTAATTGGTGTAGCGAAAAAAGCATTTTCAGGTATTAGTAGAGAATATGAAATATATAGAGGTAAAAGTAAAAAACCTTTATATATTACCACTACGGGTAAGCTTGATTCAGCAAAAGCGTTTATTTCTGGGATGTATGGGGAAAACCGCTTTCCATTTCTATTAAAGAGAGCTGATCAATTATGCAGAGAAGAAGCTAACAAATCATTGCATCAGATGAGCTGATGAATAAGGCGTTGAACAGCCGCATTCAAAAATATAATCCTCCTAACCTAAAACTTACTGACTGTCCGCAATATCGCGATAGCTGTCTCAGATACCCCTCAACTAAATAAATCGATTCATAGCAAAAATGAAGCTTGATGACGGTAACAGCAAATCAAGTCACACATCCAAAGTTTGCAGAAGAAAATTATGCCTCCCTAACTTAGTCTTCTTGCTTTGCTCGATAAACCACTTTCCCATCCACTACTGTCATTTTTATTCTTACATCTTTAATTTCTTCGGCAGGAATTGAAAGAATATCCTTTTCTAAAACAACAAAATCGGCAAGATAACCTGCTTTTAGTTGACCCCATTTCTCTTCTTGAAATCCGGCGTAAGCATTATTTTTTGTATAAGCCGTTAACGCTTCCTCGACACTAATTTTTTGTTCTGGAACCCAACCATTTGGGTTTTTGTTGTCGATCGTTCGTCTAGTGACTGCTGCATAGATTCCATGCATTACATTCATTGGTGCTACTGGTGCGTCTGAGCCAAAAGTAACGATGGCCCCTTTATCTAATAAACTATCAAATGCATAAGTGGTTTTTATTCGTTCTTTGCCAATTCGTTTTTCCGCCCAGCGACCATCATCAATCGCATGAAAAGGTTGCATGGAAGCGATGATTGAATATTCTGCAATTCTATTAATGGCACGCTGACTTAAATGTTGAGCGTGTTCTATGCGCCAACGTCGCTGAGGATTATTAGGGTTTTCTTTTTCTACTTTTAAAAATTGATCTAAAAGCCAGTCGTTCGCTTTATCGCCGATTGCGTGAATGGTTACATGAAGTCCCGCCGCATCACCTTGTTTAATCCAAGAACTAAAATCATTTAAATCGTCTATTGGAAACCCCTTTTTATCTGGCTCGTCATTATAGGCTTGATAGAACCATGCTGTGGTGCTCCCAAGTGAGCCATCAACTAAACCTTTGAGTCCGCCCCAACGATGCATCTGATTGCCGCGGCCATTTTCCTTAACAAACTTGGCTAGTTGCGCGTGGGTTTGTAACGGTACAAAGCTATAGACCCTCATATCCAGTTGTTGATTTTGAGCCAATTTTTTAAATGCATGTAAATGTTGCCATTGGCCCATATCATGAATTTGGGTTACCCCGTAGCTGAGCGCATGTTTTACTCCCTGTTTAAACTCGTTGGCTTGCTGTTGAATGCTTAGTTCTGGAATAACTTTAGAGATCAGCAGCATTGCTGCATCCCGAAATACTCCCGTTGGGTTACCATTGTCATCGCGCACAATTTCTCCACCGGGTACTTCTGGTGTATTTTTATCGACTCCGGCTAACGACATTGCTTTGGAGTTTGCTAACGCCATGTGGCCATCGGTTCGTAATAGAAATAGAGGATTGTTTGGGGTGACGTCATCGATCCATTTTGCTTCTGGTAACTGACCACCCCAAGCTTCATGATCCCATATCCCCATTAGAATCCATTGTTCTTTGCTAAGAGTCTTTGTGAAGTTTGCAATTCGTTTTACAAATTCATGTTGGCTGGGTGCATCTCGTAATTGAACCGCTGACAGAAGTCCTGAAACATCCGCAAAATGGGTATGATTGTCGATAAAACCAGGGGTAACTCGAGCCCCCTGTAAGTCAATAACTTCGGTCTTCTGGTTTATTATTTTTCTTAACTGTGAATATTCACCAACGGCTAAGATTTTATTACCTTTTATTGCCAAGGAATTAGCTGATGGAGTAGTGCTGTCTCCGGTCCATATTTTAGCGTTCGTATAGATATAATCTGCATATGTCTTATCGGCAGCACTTGCTGCGTTTAATACGAGTCCGGCAATTGAAAATAAGAATAGCGTTAGTAATTTGCAAGAATTCATCGAGCGACCTCTTGAAAGCTTCGGTTGTGCGAAGGCTAGTACCACTATGAGTTATATTAACGATTTAAACTCAAACTCTGCCACAAGAACTTTGAGTGTATCAAAGATTGTCGTGGGGTTCGAATTCAGCCTGCGTTTGTAGTTAAGAGGTTGCTAACTTAGCTTTTTTAAGAAACACACAACTCGTTCAACTTCGGTATAGCCTAAATGGTTGTGCATAGCGATGCTTGTATGGTTATCAATTTCAGTGTCGCTGGCAATTTCTCCGTATCCCTTGTCTTGTGCCCATTGCTCCGCTGCTAGCATTAGCCCCTTGCCGAACCCGTGACCTCTAAATTTATTTCTCACAAACCAGCCTTCAACGTAAGGTATCTTAAATTCAGTTGAGCCTTCGGCAAAGTTTCTTATATTTAGCTCAATAAAACCCACTACCTGCGCTTTTTGATTCTCTATCAAAAGTGCTTCCACTATGTCATTAGAGCAGTTATCAAAATAATTATCGATTTGCTCTGGGTGCAGGTGACTCGAATCTGGCCAAAGTTGACTTCGCATTTTCACCCATTCATTCTTATCGGTCGATGCCGCTTTCCTAATATTCATTTTGTTCCGCTTAATCTATTTCAGCATTTGTCTATAATATCACTGAAATTCAGGCTCGATAACTGGGAAAGGCTGGTTTAAACTATCTATTAAAAGACTGTTTATCATCAGTCTATTCCTACGAGATTGTAAATAAAAGTTCAGTTACATCAGAGATTGCCTTAAACTGCTGTAATGAGTCCAGCTTGGGCGAATAGTTTCGCGTAAAAATAAGTGAGCTGGAAATTAAAATTTTGAGTGAAGAAGAATAGATGATTGAATTATCTCCAGAAGAGTTTGTGGTACGCTGTCAGCATTCTAGTAATGGCGCTTATGATTTGTTCAAGCAAATTCTTACACTTTTAGAGGCGGAAAAAACACGAGTTTCGGCCTACCAGTTTTTAATTGAACTAAGAAATTATTTTGAGCAGGCCAACCCGAAAGGGTGCCACTTTCAATTTTTGAAGCAACAAGTATTAGACAACCGTGATCAAACTTTAGATCTAGACTTGCTGCAATTTCCAAGTACCTTTCTCCCTGAAGCATGGTCTTTCACATTCTATGAAGGATTGCTCCGATATCCTCATGACGAGTTTCAGAATAAGCAAGTGGTTGAATTGGGTTGTGGTATCGGATGGATTTCTATTGCAATTGCTATGCGATACTCACCTCGTGTGGTTTATGGATTGGACATTAATCCTAAAGCGACTACCTGCGCAAAGCTAAATCTATACCTTAATGCGATTAATAAGGACGGCTCTTTAAAAATGCTGGCGAATGGAAAGTCACTACTAGAGTGCGTTTCGTTTAAGGAATCGAATTTGTTTGACTGCTTTGGAAATTCAGATATTCATTTCGATCGAATTATTGGATGTATACCGCAAGTACTTAATCCCGAACCTGAAGTCATGGAGACACTGATTGCAGAAACTGCCAGTGACGAATATTTGCATTCCCTTAGTAACTATTTTGCTAAACAGGGATTTATCGAAGATCAGTTTGGACTTGGATTGATCGCAAGAGCCGTTGAACAATCGATTCCTTTGTTAGACTCCAGCGGAAAGCTAATCTTGAATCTCGGTGGGCGACCTGGTCGTTCGGTACTGGAAAGACTTATGCAGCGTCGCGGGTTTAATGTGCGGCGTGTTTGGCAAACTCAAGTGGAACAAGCGGCCGACACAGAGATAGATACATTAGTTGATATTGAGAAAAACACCGGGCATCGTTTTGAGTTTTATATGTCCGCTAACTCAGATATACCAATCGATGCGCGTGTGGCTTTGGAGTATGCTAAATCGGGAGGAAAAATTTATCATTCGGTCGATGTTTATGAAGCGACTATGCTGTTTCCTGATCAAGTTAAGTCGATATATCAATCCGTTGATGATTTAGCCAGTGATAGTGTAAGGAGCGCGGTGGATTTAACTTATGACAATATTGAAGATGCCGAGGAACGCTATTTTTTCTTAGCTTATCTGGCTAAAGTTTTGGCGAGCACAACTCATTTTCCCTACCATCATACTGCCGGACTCGATTACTTTAGGCAGCAATTAGCAGAATTCTTTAACTATTATCTGAGGTTGCAAACTTCTGAGCAACAATTAATTATCACTCCAAGCCGGCGCGAGATGTTGAATAACTTGCTTAGTTGTTATCAACCAAAATTGGTTTTGATTGGTAAGACATTATGGGATTTGGTGAGCAAACGTTTTGATAATGATAAGACTCAGCTAATGCAAACACCGCTTCGAGTCGAGTATTTAATCGAGTTGATGACTCGTTTGAAGCCAGAGATTGTCATTACACAATTGGATGAGTATGAGATCCAATCAACCCAACTTGTCGCCCAGCTTGTGGAGACCGCTAATCGATGTAACGTATTACTTATTCTTGATCTAACAGAAAGTATTGATCTCAGTAGTCAGCCGAAAATTCATGGGATCTTTCGATATTTATCAGAGCGAGCGCTACCTAACAATTTAGTGGTGATGGCTGGATTACTGAACAATCGTGTCTATCAAAACTATTCATTGAATATTACATTAAGTGGTAATCAACAAGTCATAAAGCATTTGGAAGATGCTGCTGAGTTGACTTACAGCCGTACACCTAGTTTAAAGCAATTCTATTATGGGCACTTATTGGAACAGCTACTCTATTTTCAACGTACTCGAACGACCGATGTTTTTGGTTGTCCACCCATATTAGAGCAAGAGTCTGGTACAGAGAAAGATAATCCCTCCTTGTCTCATTCCGCGGAAAAGGCGTTTAGTCACCCTGCTATTTTAGGTAACCGCCTTGATTTTAACGAGCACAGCATACGACTAGATTATGGGGAAAACGAACTCGATTCGCCCGAACTACTTAAAGAGGTTTTACTCGAAAGCTATTTAGTAAGAAGTTGGGCGGGTGATGAGACATCCGTGGATGAACCGATCAGAGAGCTCCTGCTAAAACGTTTTAATATACCCAAAGGTATTTATTCCAAAATAATATTAACCGATGGCGTCGCGCCCATATTTTCGTCACTGATTAATCTGTCTAAAGACGATGACAATAAGATTATTATTCCTACGGGAAGTTACGGATACTTCAATGCTGCTGCCCAATTCAAAGCGTTAGAAGTTGTAAACTTGATGACGCAAGAAAATAATCAGTTCAAAGTAACAGTTGAGGACCTTAAAAATAAACTAGATCAGATTAGAGGCAGTTGGTTATTTCTAAATGCGCCAATCGTGAATCCAACCGGAGCGATTTATTCCAATCAAGAACTCAACGATATTTTACAATTTGCTCGAACCAATCAACTAAGCATTGTAATGGATAGTATTTTTTCAGGATTGGAATTCTCTTCAACTAACCAATGGGATATTGCAGACAATGTGCAGGCTTTTTCTAATTCTCCTGATTCAAATATCATCGTCATGGGCGGGCTTTCTAAAGAATATGCGGCAGGTGGTTTGCGTTTTGGTTACGCTTGGACAAGCTCAAAAACGATTGCTAGCCGGTTGCATTTAGAACTTCCACAAGAACCTCATTTTACGCTTGGCTACGCCGTTAGAAAATTATTGAATGCTCAGTTAAATGAAAATTCTTGCTTGCTCGAACATTTGTCTGCACAACAATCTATTTTATCGGGGCGGGCAGCTAAATTGACTCAGCAATTGGAGCGATTAGGTTGGCGTGTTTTGCCACCAAAAGGCGGGCTATTTTTAGTCGCTAAACCACAAAATTGTGAAGGGCTGTCCCAAGCACAACAAATTGAGTTAGCCGATCAAGCGGCCAAGAAAATGTTTGAGCAATTAAATGTTGCAATAAATAACGCTACCTGGACCGGTTTACCAGGGTATTGTCGGTTTGTTTTATCTTGTTCGCAAGAAGCATTTGATGAAGCGATACGGCGCCTAGAAAGTATTAAGCAAGAATAGAATGTCTAAGTAAATTTCTATTAAATGGACGAATTTCAACTACACTTAAGGAGAACTCAATACTTGGAGTAGTAATGGCTAAATTAAAAATCGCGGTTATTGATGATGCCACTATGATCCGCGATCTGATCAAGAAGTTTATACGCCAGAACTTCCCTGATGCCGCCATTTTCGATGCCAACAATGGTCAAACGGGCATGAGTCTGTTAATGCGACAACCCGTCGACCTGATTCTTTGCGACTGGGAAATGCCTGAAATGGACGGTGAGGAGCTGTTGAACTGGGTGCGCCAGCAAGAAAAACTCAAAAACGTACCCTTCATCATGGTCACCAGCCGTGGTGATAAAGAGTTCGTAGTAAAAGCCATTCAATCTGGTGTCAGTGACTATTTAGTCAAGCCGTTTAACAATAAGCAATTTTTAGAAAAAGTTTACAAAGCCTTAAAACGTCATGGCGTCGATATTCCGGAAAGCATGATTGCCAGTAAACCACCTACTGGTAGAGGAGGTGATTCACTAGCCGTGCTTACCGGAGGCGCAGCTAAGACAAAGCCAGCTCAGATAAAAAAGCCAATGGCGAAAGGCTCAGCTATTTTACGAACTGCTGATGGTGAAATTCGCTGTGCCCTAAAGCAACTCGATCTCACAAGTATGATGGGGGTATTCAAACATGAGGATTACATGCCCTCATTACTTGAGCAAGTGTCGATGGACGTCGAGTTTAAACGCGGCGAAGAACAAAAGGTCATGCGGATTAATGGCTTTATTCAAATGCTTAAAAGCACTGACAACCAGCCTGATTGTGAAATTATTCATGTCAAAGTCATCTTTATGGATGAAGACCCGGAGAAGAGAGCGCTCATCTCTGAATACGTAGGGCAGTTTAACTAAATCTCAAAATTCAAAAGATAAAAGATAAAAGAATTCACCACGGAGGCACGGAGAACACGGAGAAAAGAAATCTAGATTTATTCGGAATCGAACTGTTCGAACAATCTAGTCTCAACAACAAGTTTTCTCTAATTTTTTAACTCTGTGTTCTCCGTACCCGCTGCGCCTCGCGGGGCAAGCTTTACCTCTGTGGCAAGAGGGTTTTTAATCCCAGCTTAAAGCTGCACCTGTCTGATACTCAGTGACTCGAGTTTCAAAAAAGTTTTTCTCTTTACGCATATTGGCTTGTTCATCTAACCAGCTGAGCGAGTTCTTTGCTCCTGGAAAAGGTTCATCAATTTTTAGTTGCTTAGCCCTTCGGTTGGCTATAAAACGAAACTGTTCAATATGATCCTCAGCGTTGTAGCCTAGTATTGGCTCTTGCAAAATGTAATGAGCATAGCTCATTTCGCAAGCTTCACTTTCATCCCACATATCTCTTAATCGTTGTTTATCTAGTGTTAGCTTTTCTTCTTTAACAATCTCATTGACCACTCTAATTCCAAAGGCGCAATGAAGTACTTCGTCGCGCATAATGTATTGAAGCTGCTCTGCGGTGCCGGTCATCAAGCCTCTTCTTTGTAGCGCAAAGATGGGACTGAAACCATTATAAAACCAGCAGCCTTCAAATACGCCTGCGAAGAAAAGGTAAGAATGTACAAAGTTATCTAACTCGTCTTTGTCAGTTAAATCGATGTCTGATCTCAATACAGAGTTTAGTCGACCATTTGCCATCTGTATTTTTGCATTAATTTGCGGAACGACTCTATAGCGGTTATAAATTTCACTTTGTTCGATCCCAATGGATTCAATGCAGTGCTGATAAGTCCATGTATGCAAAGCTTCTTCATACACTTGCCGAGCTTGGTAAATTTGTAACTCGGGTGCGGTCATCTTTTCCATCACCGCTAAACCAACATTTCTCATAGCAAGAATGTCAGATGTGGTTAGGTACGCCAGTACATTTTCATAGACGTGCTTTTCTTCCATAGTTAACTTGTGATGATAATCCGAAACATCTTTGGTCATATTGATATCTAATGGTGTCCAGTGGTTCTTGTTAGCATTCAACCAGAAATTCCAAGCCCACGGATACTTAAATGGCGCTAACTGATTAATATCGCCTGATCCATTGATGATTCGTTTATCATCGACATTGACCGGCTGTAAATCAGCAATTTGAATTGATGATTGCGCATCAATAATCGTATTCTCCATCTTGTTTTGATGCATATTTACTGGAGGTCTAGAAGCTTTCTTATTTAGGCTTTCTTGATTGTTTTCACCGGCCTGACTAAACGCTGCTGTTGGGTCGTCCCAATTTAACATGATTTTTTCTCCTAAAGTGGTGTTGAGCTAGTCTATTGACAAGCTTCGCAGTCGGGATCAAGTATTGAACAAACTTGGGGTGCTTCTTGAATCGAAGTATCCGTTTGTTCCTCGGTGTTTTTCTCCATTTGGGTCGCACCTAATGAGCGTAAGTAATAGGTAGTTTTTAGTCCGCGAACCCAAGCCAATTTGTAAAGTTGATCCAGCCGTTTTCCTGATGGTTCAGCCATATAGAGGTTTAAACTCTGTGCTTGGTCAATCCATTTTTGTCTCCTTGCACCGGCCTCAATCAGCCAACGCGAATCAATTTCGAACGCGGTCGCATAAATGGATTTTATTTCATCAGGAACTCGGTTAATGTTTTGCAGTGATCCATCAAAATATTTGATATCAGCATTCATCACTTCGTCCCACAACCCGCGTGTTTTCAATTCGTTAATCAAGTAAGGGTTAACCACGCTAAACTCGCCAGATAAATTAGATTTCACGTAGATGTTTTGATAGGTGGGCTCGATGGATTGACTCACGCCACAAATATTCGAGATGGTTGCTGTTGGTGCGATGGCTAAACAGTTACTATTTCGCATTCCATCTTTGAGCACCTGTTGTCTTAAGGAATCCCAATCAAGTTGGGTGTCTAAATTAAGATCAAAATAGTTTCCTCGCTGTTCACCTAAGTCCTTTGCTGAATCAATAGGCAGAATTCCTTTGCTCCAAAGCGAGCCCTCAAATGTCGAATAGCGGCCTCGTTCTTTGGCCAGTTCACTCGATGCTTTGATAGCGTAGTAACTAATAATTTCCATTGACTGATCGGCAAACTCAACAGCTTGTTCACTGGCATAAGCAATGTTTTGCGTGTACAGAGAGTCCTGAAATCCCATGAGTCCTAGACCGACCGGACGATGTTGCAAATTCGAATGACGGGCTTGTGGCACGCTGTAATAGTTGTAATCCACCACGTTGTCGAGCATTCGCATTGCTGTAGTAATCGTTCGTTGAAGTTTCTCGGCATCAAGGCCATTTTCGTTAGTATGTTGAGCGAGGTTAATTGAACCCAAATTACAAACTGCAATTTCTTTATCGTTGGTATGCAGAGTAATTTCTGTACAGAGGTTAGAGCTATGCACCATGCCTTTGTGTTGATTGGTGTATCGAATATTGCAAGGATCTTTAAAAGTCATCCAAGGGTGGCCTGTTTCAAAAATCATCCCTAACATCTTGCGCCAAAGATCAACCGCATTTATCTTTTTACTAATACTAAGTTCACCCTTCGCTGCTTTTTCTTCATAAGCGATATAAGCTTGCTCAAATGCTGGTCCGCATAAGTCATGTAGATCAGGCGTTTCTTCAGGCGAAAACAGTGTCCAATGGCCTTCTTCGCAAACTCGCTTTAAGAATAGGTCAGGGATCCAATTAGCAGTATTCATATCGTGGGTTCTGCGGCGTTCGTCACCCGTGTTTTTTCTAAGATCTAAGAAGTCTTCGATATCGATATGCCATGTTTCCAAATAAGCGCACATAGCACCTTTTCGTTTACCACCTTGATTAACGGCAACGGCAGTATCGTTGGCGACTTTTAAAAATGGGACCACACCTTGTGATTTGCCATTGGTTCCAACGATATGAGAGCCCATGCCGCGAACATTAGTCCAATCGTTACCGAGTCCACCTGCATATTTTGACAACATGGCGTTATCTCTTAAGGAGTCGTAAATCCCATAAAGATTGTCAGGGACTGTGGTCAGATAACAAGAAGATAATTGCGGGCGTAAAGTGCCTGAATTAAATAGGGTGGGTGTCGAGCTCATAAAGTCAAAACTTGACAGTAGGTTGTAAAATTCGATGGCCCGAGATTCACGATCAACTTCATTAATCGCTAAACCCATGGCAACCCGCATAAAAAATGCTTGGGGCATCTCAAAGCGAATGCCATCGCTCTGAATAAAATAGCGATCGAAAAGAGTTTGCAAACCAAGATAGTTGAACTGTCTGTCTCGTTCAGGTTTGATGGCGGCGGTCAGCTTAGTGAGATCATAACGTGTTAATTCTTCATCAAGCAGTTTTAGTTCGGCAGCTTTGTTTAAGAAATCCGGAAAGTATTCTTTATAGACAAGATCAAGATCGATTTCGGCGAAAGAGTGAGACGACGGGTTAACAAAGTTGGTTGCTTCTGTGGCGAGATTAGCTAGTAGTAAGCGAGCGGCCAATTGACTGTAGTTAGGCTCTTGATCAATTAAGCTACGAGCACTCAAAACTAAAAGCTCACCTAAGTCTGATTCATTCATGCCTTCAAAGCAGCTTTTTAATGTGGCGTCGAAAACCGCTTGGCAATCAAGATCCGTAAGCCCTTTTGCGGCATGTTCAATTTGTTGTTTGATTACCGAGTAGTTAACGGTTTTGGACTGCTGATTGGCACTCATCACCATAATCGATTCAATGGCCGGCGATTCGTCAGAAGTTTCTGATGCAATTGCCTGCAATCTTTCTTGTGCTCGCTCGTTTCGATAAAGCACATAAGCTCTCGCTACTTTCTGTTCTCCAGCGCGCATCAATCCCAGCTCGACTTGATCTTGGATATCTTCAATATGTAAAACACCTGAATCCGGAAGCCGTCGAATTAGCGCGTTAAACACTTGTTGGCTAATCGTTTCAACCAGTTCATGAATTCGAGGAGAGCTAGCGGCTTGATTTCCTTCTACGGCAATAAAAGCTTTTGTTAATGCGACAGAAATCTTGCAGATATCGAACGGCGTTCGTTTATTGTTTCGTCGAATGACCGAATAGCTTGCACCTTGTTGGGCTTTGTTTTTCTCTTCAACCGTCGGTGGTCTTAGATTTGATTTGCTGGTCACTGATGCGGATGATTGGGCATCCAGCTTTTGTTGCGGGATTTGATTAGGATTGGTTTCGAGCATGTTTTCCCTCTACTTGAGAATTTAGCTCGCGCAGAATAGGAAATAGGGAATACCCGATTATCCATAGCCTTTACGCGAGGCGAAATGGTCAATATTAGTGTCAATTTGAAAACCAAGTATCGGACTCAAGAAACCCTATGAGTTTCTAATACCGTTGCGCGACAGTGCTGGATTCTAACCAGCTTCCTTAGTAATCAATGCTTTTGTAAATGCTTAATGAATGAGTAAATATTCAATAATTGTATAAATTCTGCACAGGAAACACATGATGTAGGTGTACTTGATACAGAAAACACAATATAGGGTGTTTTAATTTCAATTACAAGACAATATTAACGACTATCTCAAATTCGTAACCTGCGGTTTTATGTACCGCTAAAGAGAAAGATTAGTCTAAAGTATAAGCTTATTTTGTCGACAATTTGATGGCCTAAGCTTGTATTTGGCTTTAAAGAAGGTAAAATTGTCGACAATTTCAGGAATAACAGTCAGTTTTGGACTCAAAGCTATTTGATGACTCAATTTAATGAAAATCCGATAACTGCAGCCGATAAAACATTCTTTCAGCTACGCTCAGATATTGTCGAAGGACAAATCAAGGCTGGTAGTAAATTGAGTGAAGCAGAATTGTCGACAAACTATCAAGTGAGTCGCGCTGTTGTTAGAGAGGCCATCAATCGATTAGAAAATTGCCATTTGGTGGAAAGAAAAGCCAATGTTGGTGCTAGAGTTGTTTCACTAACACCAGAAGGTTTGGCCGAGTTATATCAGGTCAGGGAGTCTCTCGAAGGAATGGCTGCAAGATTAGCTGCGACTAATATGACCGACGAAGAAATCAACGATTTGAATGAGCTTTTAAATTCGCATTTTCAAACCGTCAAAAGTGGCGAGACCTATTATCAGGAAGCTGGTGATGTTGATTTTCATTATCGAATTTTATTGGGTAGTAAAAATAAACATTTAATCTCGGTGTTATTCGAGGGCATTTATCATTTGATAAGAATGTATCGAGTACAACTCGGCATGGCTGGGCCAAGAGTAACTACTGCTTTTGATGAACATCGACATATAGTGCAGGCGATATCGAATAGAGATCCCGAATTAGCGGAAATACTCATGCGACGGCATATTTCGTACACCCAGAAAAACCTGGCTGCCAAATTAATAGACTAAAAGATTAAAAGAATTCACCACAGAGGCACAGAGAACACAGAGAAAAGATAATCTGAAGTTTTAACGTTATAGAATTTAACCGTTAGAATATTAATTCTTAGTTTTCATTTAGTCTTTCAACTCAGTGCCCTCTGTGGTGAAAAAGTGTTTTTGTTTTAGATTTAAGCAATCAATTATTGGAAAAATATCATGAATACAAATTATAGAAAGACGTTACCTAATTCTTCATTGGATTATTACGATACGCGTGAAGCGGTTGATGCAATTGAAGCGGGCGCTTACGCCAAGCTTCCTTATACTTCTCGCGTTTTAGCAGAGAACTTAGTTCGTCGTTGTGAACCAGCAAAACTCACCGATTCTTTAAAGCAAATTATCGAGCGAAAACGAGAACTTGATTTCCCTTGGTTTCCAGCGCGAGTGGTTTGTCATGATATTTTGGGCCAGACTGCGTTAGTCGATTTAGCTGGACTACGTGATGCGATTGCCGATGCGGGCGGTGACCCTGCACAAATCAATCCAGTCGTTCCCACTCAATTAATTGTTGATCATTCACTAGCTGTGGAACATGCTGGATTTGAAAAAGACGCATTTGAGAAAAATCGAGCGATTGAAGATCGCCGAAACGAAGATCGTTTTCATTTCATTAATTGGACTAAAACTGCTTTCAAAAATGTTGATGTGATCCCGCCGGGTAACGGCATTATGCATCAGATTAATTTAGAGAAAATGTCGCCAGTTATTCAAGCAAGAGATGGTGTAGCCTTTCCAGATACTTTGGTGGGTACCGATAGTCATACACCAATGGTTGATGCATTGGGTGTGATCGCAGTGGGCGTTGGCGGGTTAGAAGCTGAAAGTGTGATGCTAGGTCGAGCATCTTATATGCGTCTTCCAGATATTATTGGGGTTGAATTAACCGGCAAACGTCAACCAGGTATCACCAGTACAGATATCGTTCTAGCGCTCACTGAATTTTTAAGAAATGAAAAAGTGGTTTCAAGTTATCTTGAGTTTTTTGGAGAAGGTGCATCGAGTTTAACACTGGGTGATCGTGCAACTATTTCTAATATGACTCCCGAATTTGGCGCAACCGCGGCAATGTTTTATATCGATCAACAAACTATCGATTACCTAACCATCACTGGTCGCGATGCTGAGCAAGTCAAACTGGTTGAGCAGTATGCCAAACAAACCGGGCTTTGGGCTGATGATTTAGTTAATGCTGAATATGAAAGAGTATTAAAATTTGATCTATCTTCAGTATCAAGAAATATCGCAGGTCCATCCAATCCACACGCAAGAGTTTCAACTGCCGATTTAGCCAGTAAAGGCATTTCAGGTGTGGTAGAAAATGAAGCAGGAAAAATGCCAGATGGCGCTTGCATTATTGCAGCGATTACCAGTTGTACCAATACCAGTAACCCCAGAAATATGATTGCGGCAGGATTGATTGCTCGCAATGCCAATAAACTCGGTTTAACTCGTAAACCATGGGTAAAAACTTCACTTGCTCCGGGTTCAAAAGCCGTACAACTTTATTTAGAAGAGTCAAAATTATTGCCAGAACTTGAGCAGTTAGGTTTTGGTGTCGTCGGTTTTGCCTGTACTTCGTGTAACGGTATGAGTGGCGCACTTGATCCAAAAATTAAACAAGAAATCTTAGATCGTAATTTATATTCTACTGCGGTACTTTCTGGTAATCGAAATTTTGACGGAAGAATTCATCCACATGCCAACGAAGCATTTTTAGCTTCTCCGCCTTTGGTGGTTGCCTACGCGATTGCCGGTACGATTCGATTTGATATAGAAAAAGATAGTCTCGGGAATGACGCCAATGGTAATCCGATTACGCTTAAAGACATTTGGCCGAGTGATGAAGAAATTGATGCGATTGTCGCTGAGAGTGTAAAGCCGGAGCAGTTCAGAAAAGTTTACGAGCCAATGTTTGATTTAAAAGTCGAATATGGTGCTGAAAACAGTCCGTTATACGACTGGCGTCCACAAACCACATACATTCGTCGCCCACCGTATTGGGAAGGAGCGCTTGCAGCAGAGCGAACCATGAAGGGAATGCGTCCGCTAGCGGTGCTTGGCGACAACATTACAACTGATCATTTATCGCCTTCTAATGCTATTCAAGCATCTAGCGCTGCCGGTGAATACCTAGCCAAAATGGGGTTGCCAGAAGAAGATTTTAATTCTTATGCCACTCATCGTGGCGATCATTTAACTGCGCAACGAGCGACCTTTGCTAATCCAAAATTGTTTAATGAAATGGTCAAAGAAAACGGTGAAACCAAGCAAGGCTCTTTGGCTCGAATTGAACCAGAAGGCAAAGTGACTAGAATGTGGGAAGCAATCGAGACTTATATGGATCGCAAACAACCACTAATTATTATCGCCGGTGCTGACTATGGTCAAGGTTCATCCAGAGATTGGGCAGCAAAAGGTGTTCGTTTAGCTGGGGTTGAAGTGATTGTAGCCGAAGGGTTTGAGCGAATTCATCGAACAAATTTAATCGGTATGGGGGTATTGCCATTAGAGTTTACCAATGGTGAAACTCGACACACTTACAATATTGACGGAACTGAAACCTATGACGTTGAGGGTGTTCCGGCACCAGGTGCAGCTTTAACGGTGGTAATCAATCGAGCTAATGGAGAAAGCGTTAAGATTCCAGTGAAGTGTCGATTAGATACGGCCGAAGAAGTATCGATTTATTCCGCGGGTGGTGTATTGCAAAGATTCGCGCAAGACTTTTTAGAAGCTAATGGATAAAAGATAAAACATTATTCACCACAGAGGCACAGAAGCACAGAGAGCACGGAGAAAAGAAAAGGAAATTCTGATGTTTTCTCCCCTCTCCAGCGGGAGAGGGGGGAACACATCGAGACTTTCGTTTCCTTGTCTTATTTACTCTGTGTTCTCTGTGCCTCTGTGGTGAGAAGTCTTTTGACTTTCAATTATTTAGGAATTCAATATGAGTTTTTTACCACAAGTTAAAATCCCTGCCACTTACATGCGTGGCGGAACCAGTAAAGGTGTTTTCTTTAACCTCACTGATTTACCTGAATCTGCACAGGTTCCAGGTGAAGCTCGAGACGCGATGTTACTGCGAGTCATTGGGAGCCCCGATCCTTACGGAAAGCAAACCGATGGAATGGGCGGAGCGACATCAAGCACCAGTAAAACAGTGATCCTATCTAAAAGTTCTCAACCCGATCATGATGTTGATTATTTATTTGGCCAAGTGGCCATCGATCGAGCTTTTGTTGATTGGAGTGGTAACTGTGGAAATTTAACGGCCGCTGTTGGTTCGTTTGCAATCAGCAATGGCTTAGTTGATGCAGCTCGAATACCAGAAAATGGTATTGCTGTGGTTCGAATTTGGCAGGCGAATATCAAGAAAACTATTATTGCTAATGTGCCTATGACCAATGGTGAAGTTCAAGAAACCGGCGATTTTGAATTGGATGGTGTGACTTTTCCTGCAGCAGAAGTCCAGGTCGAGTTTATTGATCCTTCCTCAGCAGACAGCGCGATGTTTCCTACAGGTAATATTGTTGATGAACTAGAGGTCCCGGGTGTCGGAACGTTTCAGGCGACCATGATTGCCGCTGGTATTCCTACTATCTTTTTGAATGCCAAAGATATTGGCTATAAGGGAACAGAGCTTCAGGGTGATATTAATGGTGATGAAAAAGCGTTAAAGATGTTTGAAACCATTCGCGCTCATGGTGCGGTTAAAATGGGCTTAATTAACGACATCAGTGAAGCGGCAGGGCGACAGCATACCCCTAAAGTGGCATTTGTCGCTCCAGCGGAAAACTATGTTTCTTCTAGTGGAAAACAAATCAGTCAAGACGATATCGATCTAAATGTCAGAGCTCTATCAATGGGATTACTTCATCATGCTATGATGGGGACCGCGGCCGTTGCAATTGCCACTGCTGCAGCTATACCAGGTACGCTAGTGAATTTAGCTGCTGGTGGTGGCGATCGAAATGCCGTTCGATTCGGTCATCCTTCCGGCACTTTAAAAGTTGGAGCTAAGGCCAGCTGCCAAGATGGTGAATGGTCAGTCGATAAGGCGATCATGAGTCGCAGTGCAAGAGTTTTAATGGAAGGAACTGTGCGAATTCCTGGCGGCTCATTTTAGTTTATTCATCGAGTCACCTGTACTTGAATAACTGTGTAAATATTGGCTATTTAGCAAAACAGCTTATACAAAACCCAGATTAAGTTTTCTGGATTATTGAAAATCTTAATTTTGGTTTTTAGGGATATTAAAATATGAAAATAGTTGATTATATTGCTGCGCTGATTATATTTCCTGCTATCTATATTTCCACAATATCCATTTTAAAGATCGGAGCTGGGTTTACTGCTATTTCTTTGGCTGATCCCAGCGAAAGTCATAATGTTGCGAGTCAAATGATGGAGCAGGTGGTGTCTAGCCAATCGGTACTGATACTCTATTTGGTACCATCGCTTTTTTTATGCAGCTATGTTTCACTGAAGCAAAAAAACGATCAGCCTTTGTATCGTTGGTCGTTGATTCTCTCTTCTTTTGGTCTTCTAATTTCAGTGCCGATACTAAGTGTTGTTGGTGGCTATTTACTTTGGTTGGGTCTTAAAGCTAAATCCAAGCACTAGTGACATCTTAAACGAGTAATAGCTAGTGTCCATACTTTAGCTGTGCGTCTAATCTAGAATTTTTTAAGTCGCAAATCCCTTTTATTAGCTTTCATAAAGATCCAATCTTAGGCAGACAACTTGCATTACCCTAAAATACATGGCACTGTTGACCAGTTAAACACTTGATTTGCTCTTTTAATAAATAGGAACGAAAGGTTTAACGATACTTTTGGAAAAACAATAAACTAAGAAGGAAATAATAATGAAAATGGTATTAATGGTGGTAGGCGGATTACTGGTGGTATTTGGTCTGGCTGATTTAATCGGTAGTTTTGCAGGCTTTGATTTATGGGGTGGGATTATCGGGATTCAGTTACCTGAAATGGTATGGAAGTATTCGGCTTATGGGGAAATGCTAATTGGGTATTTTATCTTTAAAGCTGGAATGGGCGTATCTGAGGAAGTTGAAGAAACTTCGGAAGCCGCTTAGAACTAGATAATAAGTAGCCCCGAGCCCGACTAAAATTCTAAGGTTTAGTTGATATTAGAAGTTTTAGTTGGGCATTTTCGTATTAAAACATAAACGTGTTTTTAGTTGTTTCGATTAAGCAATCTAGCGAGTAATATAAGATCCTCCAATTCGTTAATCTCTTTATCTGTAACCTCAAGATCGCTAATCATTTTCAATAGATGGAAATAATTAAATTTGCGTTCAATGTATTTACTTTCTCTTAACAGCTCACCGAAACTTGCGGCCATAATCGCTTTTTTGAAACTTAAGTCTGTATCTTTGTACTCGATAGATTCTTTGGTGAGTTTGTTTTCCATCAATAAACTTTTCTCACTTCCATTCGGTTTATAGCGCAACTTAATAAATGCAACTTCGTTAGCATGCTTATTGTTTGCTTTATCAGAAGCGGTGTACCGTGAGGAATCAATTTTTCCCAAATCACCCTGATAGGTTATTTCGTAGAGTGCAGTGACGCTGTGTCCTTGCCCAACATCTCCCGCATCGACCTTGTCGTTATTAAAGTCTTCTCTATTTAGCTTTCTATTCTCGTAGCCAACCAATCGATACTCCGAAACAACGGCTGGATTAAATTCTATTTGTATTTTTACGTCCTTTGCTAAAGTGAATAGATTTGATCTTAAATTTCGCTCGAAAACTTTAACCGCTTCTTGATAGCTATCAATATAGAAATAAATACCATTTCCATGATTGGCAATTTGTTCCATCATATCCTCTCGATAATTACCAGATCCAAATCCAACCGTAGACAAGTAAACACCATTCTTGCGTTTAGTTTTTACTAGTTCAACCATTTTGTTTACGCCACTTAACCCGACGTTAAGATCGCCATCAGTCATCATAATGATTCGGTTATTACCTCCCTTGATGAATCCAGCTTCAGCTTGTTGGTAAGCTAGTTTTAAACCTGATTCTCCTGCAGTACTTCCGCCAGAGCCTAAGTAGTTAATGGCTTGCTGAATAGTGTGTTTTTCAGCGCCAGAAATTGAAGACAAAACAACTTGGGTATATCCGGCATAAGTCACTAATGAAATTTTATCTTCTGGACGAAGGTTGTCGGCTAGTAAGGCCAATGATTTTTTAACCAGCGGTAACTTGTTTTCATCTCCCATGGAACCAGAAGTGTCGACAAGAAAAACAATATTGGAGTGAGGTAATTGTGCGACTTCTTGAGTGAATCCAGTTAGTCCAATTCGCAATAACTGCGAGTCTCTATTCCATGGTGAATTAGTGATGTCTGTGACCATAGTGAAAGGCGCATTTTCGGATGTTGGTTTAGGATAATCGTAACTAAAGTAGTTAATCATTTCTTCTGTGCGAACTTGATCTCGATTGGGCAAAATGCCCGAATTTAGCAAGCGTCTAATATTGGCGAAACCACCACCATCAACATCTATCGAAAAAGTGGATACCGGCGTTTCACTGACAAGATGGATCTTATTGTGATCCAAGCTTTGATAAGTTTCATTGGAATAAGAATGACTAGGAGCAGAATTGGTAAAATTGTCAGTACGACCAGCAGCGAAACTCATAGGTTGCATCACAACCCGTGGGCGACGCTCGCTATAGAGTGACTGGGGATTCTCTGGTGCAACCAGCGCTTCTAGTGGGACTAGTTTTTCGCTAATACGACTAACTGAGCGCTCATTGCGGGTTTTCTCGGAATGTTGAAGTTGAAACACGACTAAATAATAACAACCGATCACCACCAATGGCGCTAGTAGCAGGTCATAGGGGATAAACTTGCTGTTGGCAATAGGAGATTTTTTCATTTTAGAACCCTCTTTGTTTTGCTGTTACATATGTAACTTTAAACGCAGAAGGTTGTTTAAAGGGTTAAATGATGTTAATTATTCATATTAACGCGAGTCTATTTCGTATTTTGACAGAGCGACTAAGTATTCAAAGACCTTTAATTAGAGGTAGAGAAGCGGGTGCAAATAGCTATCGAAGGTTGGTTCTACAAATGGACAAAAATAAAATGGTTTTTCCTAATCAAAAACTAATAAGTTTTATTCAGAAATATAAAATTGGAAAATTAATAAATTCTTGTTTCGTCAATTTCGGAATTGTTTTTATTATGGTCAACCTCGTTAATATTTATGCTGTCGTAGAGCGGCCCGCATTCGGCGGGTTTAAGGGGCAGGTAATATTTTGTGTGGTGATTGCTTTAGCGATTACCTATTCCCCATGGAATCAGCAAAAAAAATAGTTGTTTGCAACAGACCGCAAAGATAAAATTAACAATATTTATCTGAAACAAAGAGCTTTATCAAGCTTCATTTGAAACTAAAAATACGTCAATCTAAAAAACTATGCCAATTGCAAACTGTATCATAAACCCCGAACTCTCAGCTCACACTGGTCTGAGTGACCAAACAGATATCATCTCAATATGGTCTAAACAATCGGGTGTTGCTAAAGAACATATGACAATTAACTTTGTGAGCTCAATTGCGCAGTTAGGAAAGCAATATCAAGTCATGGCAACACTGCAACTACCTTCTATTTGGTCGCAAGAAAAAATATCGATTCTACAGCTAGGATTGGCAACGACATTATCCAAGTGCTTTAGTATTCCAAGCGAGCAAGTTCATGTAGTGACTTCAGTCATTGATTCTGGGTTAGTTGTCGAAAACGGCGAACAAATAACTTGGTAAAGACATAGATTGGCTTAGGTGAGAAGTCGCTTTGTTAGCTCAAATCTAATCCAACTATAGCAGTAGTTTTTTTGTATTTAAATTCAAAAGCGTTTCGCAGCGCTGGCGCTCTGACTGCGACAGCTAGCTGCTCCTGCACCAGCTTAATACCGTCCATCCATGGACATAAGTTTCTTTTGTAAGAAGACAAAAGAAACCAAAAACTTCTTTCGTTGAAACGAGCGCGAATGAATTTGTTGAACGTGCAGATGACTTAAATGTAGTTCTGAGAACTTGAGAGCGCCCATCGGGTGCAAAAGAACTCGCTGCGCTCAAACAACTTTTCCACTATTCCGATGGACATGGGGATGTCAGGTTGCTCGTAGCCACTGGGCGAAAAGATAACAACCTCATATCGGAAAAACAGTCCTTATCTTTCTAGGCTTGGTCACAATCTCTTTGTTAGAGGTTTACCCGCCCAGCGGCTATAACGGAGAAGTGAAACTCATGAGACAGCGGGTAGACAAGAAAAGCAAATGAGCGCCAGCGCTGCGAAACGCTTTTGACTTTGAATTTCAGATAGGCAAAAAACGTTTCATTCGGGAAGTCGCTCGACCTATTATTCTATTGAGCTTAATTCAAATTAAGGGCAACTACCAACATTCCAATTCACCCCACCATCTGAACTCGACAAAGTCGTACTTCCCCAAGTTGAACCAGCCATCGGGTCATCACTTCCTTCAGCATAATAGTCCGGTGAGAAAAATCCTATGCTATAGGCTCGACCTGCCGTCTTATGGTAATAATTGAATGTAGTAAACTCTTCGCAACTTCCACCTGGCTCTCCATCGGGTGTGGGGTCACACACATTTCCAATGCCATCGTTGTCATTATCCAGTTGATCGCTATTAGCGGTGTTTGGACAATTGTCAACATCGTCTGTGACACCATCGTTATCGCTATCTGTAGGAGGTGTCCCTCCCCCAGCACAAGCTTGAACTGGTCCAGCGCAACTTGCTGCACCATCGGCTATCCATTGGCATTGATTGGATCCAGAAGGATATTCTCGCATAGTAAATTGGCCGGAACCGAATTCTAAATAGCAGGCGGAATATCCAACTCCCCAAGTGATATGTCCTTGGCTAATATGTAGATTATAATCACCAGTAACTCCCGCATCGATCTCAAAGCTGATCGAATCGCTACTTGATAGATTCTGTGCATCGGTGGCGGTTACTTGCGCGGAATTAGTCCCTCCTGGTAGATTACATTGTTCTGCAGAATATTCATCATTACTGACAGTGGCAACCACATCACCATTGCTAAAACTAACAACAACATTATCTAAATCCAAATTGATATCGAGTACCGTGCCTGAAATAGTCGCGCATTGACCGGCAACTGTCGCGCTAATATTCGACAGGCTTGGAGCTGTATCGGCAGGTTCTGGACCGACTCGTTGAGTAATCGATACAACATCGCTTTCAGCATTTTGGTCGTCCGTTGCAACTAGAACAATGCGGTATAAATCGTCTGCTAGTGGCTGGCTGGTTACGGAAAAACTACCATTGCTTTGGCTAACGTTGGTATTAACTGATTGTTGCAATTGACCGGTGCTAGTAGAAATAATTTGAATGTTTACATTGCTGACTTGCCCGTCGCTATCGGTAGCATTACCGGTAACTGAAATACTTGAATTAGTTTCACTGGTCGTTACGTTCGAAAATTCCGGTGCTTGATTTCTGTCAACTCTTAAATTATTTTCACTAAAGTGTTGTCCTAAATAACTGGCAAAGTTAATCGCTTGATCAGAAATATAACCACCACTTGCACCTTGACCACCACTCCATGCATGACCAACAGCTTGATCAAACCACAACATGGCAATACGATTGTTTTCAAATAAAAACTGTTCCGCTGTTTTACCATTTGAGTCGGATACTATGCTGGAACCGGGAAGTTGTGATAAATCGCCGTATACCTTGGCGTAGCCGTTGGCATTTTGTTGATTGTAACAATCATCAACCGTTGGATCGTTATTCGCGTGCGCAACAACCGCCAGTTGAGTATCGAAGTTATTTTGAAAACTGCCCGCATAACTATCGCAACGAGATTCGAATGTATTAGGTGAAACCACTTCACAAGTGTTGAGTGCACCCGACGAGCTAGTGCCGATAGTTGGCCCCGCACTGGATGCCACTCCCGCAAAAATATCTGGCGCAACGCAGGCTGTGGTTGACGCAAATGCAGCGCCTGATGAAAGACCAGCAATATAAACCTGATTGGGGTCGATACCTCGTTGTGAATCTGCGGACATGGTATTCGCTAAATCAATTAAATTTTTATAGTCGCCTTCAGTTCTTGATTTACTGCCAGTCCAATATGACCAGCAAGAAAATCCCGCTTTGTTCATCGCATCTGGAACCGCTACTACCATACCATATTCTTCCGCAGCCGTTTCTAATTGCGCCGTGAGGTAATTGTTAATCGGCTGAACGCAGCCGTGTAAAACAATCAAAAGTGATTTGCCATCACCCACCGGCGATTGGCTGTCAGGGGTATAAATATGAACGTTATTAAAACCGCCAATGGAAACGTTTTGCTGCCAGCTTCCCGCCATAACTTGAGCGGAACTGAATAGACCAATTATTACAATGAAGAGAGACAAATGGCGAACGTTGAGCAAGTTTTTGAGCATTTTCATTAAAGCTCCTTTGTTATTTTTATTTAACGTTTAGGGCCAACACAATGAAGCATACAAACTAGGTTGCATTGGTCGATTTTTGAGCATTTATACGTTATTACAGAGTATTCTAGGATCGAAACTGTACTTTAGTGCCATTAATCATAAATTCTAAATCGCAGTACTAACCCAAAAGGAGGTGGCGTTCCCAATTGGCTAGTAGGCACTAAAGAACCATATACAAAATGGTAATACCCTGACCACAATGAGTATTCAATTCAATTCAATCACTAGGAGATGTTATGCGCCTCACAGTATTTGTAATTTTCAATATCTTATTCTCAACTCTTGTTGTCGCAGCTTGCAAAGATACGGTTGTTCTAGTTCATGGAAACACCGCATCAATTTCTAGTTGGAATACCACCGTTAATTTATTGCAAGCAAATGGATACAGTAGCAACCAAATTAGTCGACCAAACTGGGGCTCAAAAACTTGTGCCACCTGCAATAATCATAGTGGCTCCGAGGAAACTCCTGTTAGAAATGCTATTAGTAATGCGATTGCGAATAGTTGCACCGGTAAAATCGATGTTATCGGTCATTCAATGGGGGCTACTTTAGCTGCTCAGCAAATAATTAAGCTGAACGTGCAAAACAAGGTCGATACTTTCGTGGGTATTGCGGGAGCATTTCGAGGATTGTGGTCATGTGGGTATTATCCGTTTAATGTGTGGAATTCGACCTGTGGTTCGCAAGGTTTGTCAGTTAATAGCCCTTTTGTGAATAGCCTAAAGAATAAGAATTTAGCAACAAAGACTTATTCGATAAAAAGCTGGATGGATCAAATTGTTTGCTCAACAGGAACTTGCTCGGTTAATGGTAAGCATAGCAGTCGGATAGACACTCAAAATTCTAGCTACACATTTGCCCTAGGGCATTTTGGTTTACAGTCGCAAACCGCTCAAACACAATTAAACTTGATTAATTAATTATGCTGGTATCAGTTGAAACGGGATTAGTCATTCGAGTTTCTAGTTGTGCTTTTGAATTGATACCTATTCAGCAAAAAGTATGAAGTCATAGAGATTAGAGCATTGTTCGCTACTATCCGCTTTTCTTATTGTCTCGGCAGAGCGGGTATTTGCTCTTCGCAAAAAAATTGGTGAATTAGAAATTATTGGTTATTGCCACAGCTGGTTGCCCAATCGGTGATTATCCGAAATAACGGACTTTGAAGAACAATAAAGCCAAATTTCATTTTCGAACATATCAACTGAAATCAGCACTCAATATTGTCCTCACTATATCTCAGTCCTTACTATATCTCAAAGTCTCAACAAACAGCGCTGAACTCGTTTTTTCGCTATTAATTAATCATTTGATTAATTAATAGCTTGATCTTGTTGATGGTTTGTTATTTAATTACACAACTGATTAATAAAATAGTTCAAAAACAATGTCAAAACCCTCCAGAGGACGTCCGGTAGACCAATCTAAGCAAGCTGAGCAGAAGAAAAAACTGATAGAAGCGACACAGAGGCTACTATCAGAGAAAAGCTTTAGAGCCATTACTATTCGAGAAATAGCTGAAGCCGCAAATATTAACTCGGCAATGATTCGTTACTACTTTGAAAACAAAGAAGGTTTATTCAAAGCACTGCTCGATAGAATGGCAGAACAGCACTTTGATTCTATAAATACTCTTTCCTCCGAAGATAATCCTATTCGAGCGGTAATCCGAGTAATGTTAGACATGCTATTGGACAATGCGAGTATGGCTCGCATGATCCACGACGAAGTGTTGCAACAAGAGTCACCTTTAAAGGATGCATTTATAGAGCGTTTTCCTATGCGGATGGCTAAGCTCCTTCCTAAGCTAATTGCGCAAGAATTACAGGTTTCCGATCCTAGGGTTTGCAAATATTTAGCTTTCAATTTGATTTCACTGATTATTACTCCTTTTATCGGTGATCCAGTTCGGAAAATTGCATGGAAGATCTCTGATGAGGAGTTGCGGGATCCATTTTGGGCGGAACACTTATACACTTTATTTATCAATGGCAGTAACTACATATCAAATAGAATCGATTCAAATAGTGAGAGGAAACTATAATGCTCCATTTCTTATCAAGCAGGTTTGGACTTAAGTCAAAATTAGCATTGCCAGTAGTCGCCGTATTGGGAGTTGTTATCGCAGTTTTGTTTGTAAAACTACAACCTGAAATGATTCACAATCCTCAAGCTCGACCAAGTGTGCCAGCCAACTATATAGAAGTCTCTCAGCGTATTCTCAAACCAGAAATAATTGGTTTTGGAACGATAAAACCGGATTTGAATTTGAATGCAACAGCTGAAGTTTCCGGGAGAATTACCTATATTCACCCGGAATTGAAGAAAGGAGAAATCTTCATAAAGGATACTTTGTTGTTAAAAATTGATGACAAGGACTACTTATTACAACTTCGCCAAGCGGAAGCTGATGTACTGGCTAATAAGGCTAGTTTAAAAGAAATGGAACTCAATATTCAGAACAATGTTTTGGAACTAAAGTTAGCCCAGGAAAAATTAAAAGTTAGAAAAAAGGAATTCTCACGATTAGAAAAGTTGCGAAAAAGTGGTTCGGTATCACAATCCATGCTAGATGCGGAACAACAAAATTTGTTGCAGCAGCAGCAAGAAGTTCAACAACAAAAAAATAAGCAGACCACATTACCTTCGGATCTGGAAGTGGTTAAGGCTCAACTTGCGATTGCTGAATCGAAACTGGAAAAAAGCCAGCGAGATTTGGAGCGAACGGAGATTAGAATCCCATTTAATGGTCGTATTAACAGCATTAGTGTCGATGCTGATCAATACATTGGCATCGGGAGCAAGTTATTTACCGCTTCTGGACTCGATAAAGTGGTTGTTCAAGCTCAATTTCCCATCGATCAATTTAGACAGTTCGCTACTAATTTTCCCCGCGAAAAAATTGAAATCGGGGGTAGTGAGAGTTTTTCTAATATGACAAATATGTTAGCGGATATTGGTTTGACTGCAACTATTCAAGAATCCGGCGAACATCTGCCAGCAAGAGTTGCCAAAGTAGAACGTTTTAGTGATGACCTTGATCCACAGAGTAGAACTATCGGCGTGACTGTTAGTGTCGACGGAAATTATCGAGATATAGAGCCAGGTAAAAAACCACCACTATTAGAGGGAATGTATATTAAAGTCCGATTGATGGGGCCAGAGTCAACCTATTCTGTCATTCCAAGATTTGCGATTCATGGTGATCAAATCTATTTGATCAACAGCGAAGATAAGCTCGAAAGAAGAACTATCAATGATTTTCAATTGAGTGGGAATTTGGCGCTATTCAATCACGAGGTAGAGCCAGGAGAACGGCTGGTAACTTCTGATATTTTTCCCGTGGTAAATGGCATGAGCATAACACCGACAGTTGATAATAACGTGAATAAACAAATCGCCGATTGGTTAGGAGAGTCGCAATGATTCGATTCTTCGCAGACCATCCTACGGCTGGGAATCTGTTAATGATTTTGTTTCTGGCGTTGGGAATCGTGACATTACCAGAAATTAAGCGGGAAACATTTCCTGAAGTGAAAGCTTACTCCGTTGAAGTAAGCGTTCCCTATCCTGGCGCGACACCTTCTGATGTCGAACAGGGAATCTGTTTAGTGCTTGAAGATGCGCTCGATGGCATTAGCTTTATCGATGAAAAGAACTGCGAAGCAAGACAGAACTTAGGTCTTATGACAATCAAGATGCTCGAGCAGGGTGATTTCAGTAAATTTTTGGATGATGTAAAGAGCGCGGTCGATGCCATTAGCGACTTTCCTGATGAAACAGATATAGCAACTGTCGAGGAAAAAGGAAGAACACAGAATGTCATTTCTGTGGCGTTAACAGCCGATGTACCACGTGGTGAATTGAAAACATTGGCTGAACAACTAAAGCAAAAACTATTACAGGATCCTGGCATTCCGCTTGTTGAAATTCATGGTTTTTCAGAGCGTCAGCTGAGAGTGGAAGTCTCCAACGAAAAATTGAGAAGCTTGGGGTTAAGTTTGCAAGAGCTTGCTAATTTAATTGCAAAGCAGGATGTTGATATGCCGGTTGGTGCTATCGAAACTCGCTTTCGCGAAACTCAGCTACGAGTTAACGACGAGCGACGAACCGCTGCGGAACTTGCAAAGCTAATTTTGTTTACTGGAGAAAACGGGAATGAAGTCCGATTAGCCGATATTGCCACTGTCAGCGATACATTTGAAAACCCAGAAGAAAAGGTAAGCTATCAACAAAAACCAACCGCTTTGTTAAAAATTAATAAGAACACCATCGATGACAGTTTGTTAATTTTAGAAGCTGTCGAGCGGGTTGTTAAGATTGAACAGGCTAAACTTCCGGACGGAATTGATTTATCGTTAACTCAAGATGCGACCAGTATTGTAAAAGATAGAATAAGGCTGTTGGTTTCAAACGCTTGGCAGGGATTATTGCTTGTTTTTGGAGTCATGTGGCTATTTTTTACTATTCGCTATGCATTTTGGGTTGTTATGGGACTACCTGTTAGTTTCCTAGCGGCGTTCTTTATTCTTGGTCATATCGGTATCACCATTAACATGATTTCAATGGTCGCACTGTTATTGGCTCTAGGTATTTTGATGGACGACGCGATTGTGATTTCCGAATCCATTGGCAGCCAGATGAGAAAAGGGGCGACTCCTTTACATGCGGCGGTTGAAGGAACGAAAATAGTTGCTAAAGGGGTGGCGTCCTCTTTCGCTACCACTCTCTGTATTTTTATCGGTTTAGTTTTTATTGAAGGTGATTTGGGACAAATTCTAAGAGTCATTCCGATTGTCCTTATTTCAGTTATTTCAGTATCACTCATTGAAGCATTCTTCATTTTGCCAGGTCATTTAAATCACTCTTTATCTCATGCGACAAAATCTGAACCATCTGAGTTTAGAAAAAAGTTCGACCTAAAATTTGAAGAACTACGTCAAAAAGTATTTCGATTTGTTGAGAAACTCGTTTCACTTCGTTATGCATTTATCGGTGGTGTCATTGCATTGTTCGCTCTATCTATTAGCATGTTGGCCTCTGGAACTTTAAAGTTTTCAGCCTTTCCGAGTATTGAAGGGGATATGGTTCAGGCGAGGATCTTGATGCCCGCGGGAACTCCGCTTTCTCAAACAGAAGCGACTGTTGATAAGGTTTTAAAAGGCCTGGAAAAAACCACAAAATCTTTTCAAGACAAAGAAGTTCTCACTTTGGTGAAAGCAACAACAGTCAGTTTCAATGAGAATGCAGATGCAATGGAGGCGGGCCCTCACTTAGCTACGATTACCATTGATTTGTTAACTGCAGAAGTTAGGAATACTCGAATTCAAGATTTTATTAATGAGTGGCGAGAAAATACCGGAGTAATTGCTCAAGCTCAAACCATTTCTTTTAAGGAGCCGGCAATTGGGCCTAGTGGTCGAGCGATTCAAATCCGAATTAAAGGCGATGACTTCGAGCAGTTATCGAGCGCCTCTTTCGAGTTAGAAAATTGGTTGAGAGGTTATCCTGGTGTTAATAATCTATTGACCGATTTAAGACCGGGTAAGCCAGAATTTACCATTCAATTAAAAGATGGCGCTACCAACCTAGGTATTGATGCAACCACAATCGCCAGTCAGTTACGGGCTGCGTTTCAGGGAATTAAAGTCGTTGAAACCAATGTTGGATTGGAAACTTTCGAGGTCAGTGTCATGCTTGATGAGTCGTCACGGGACGAGTTTGTTGACTTAGATACATTTGCGATTATTCATCCTCAAAGTAAAGCGGTCATCCCGCTTTCATCGGTGGCAACATTAACGGCATCAAGAGGCTATTCTCGAATCAGTCGAGTTGATAATAGACGAACGGTCACGGTTTATGGGGATATTGATTCTGACCTTAATAATACTAATCAAGTACTGCAAGATGTGACTAAAAACTGGGTGCCTCAATTCAAACAAAATTATCCAGAGTTAGATTATTCCTATGAAGGTGAAGTTAAGAATGCGGGAACCACTCAAAAGTCCATGGGCTCATCTTTTATTATGGGGCTCTTCGGTGTTTTTATTCTTTTGAGCTTTCAGTTTAAAAGCTACATGGAGCCTTTAGTTGTTCTGGTCGCTATACCACTAGCATTGATTGGCGTTATTTGGGGACATCTTATAATGGGCCTGCAATTTACTATGCCATCAATGCTTGGATTCGTTTCATTGGCAGGTATTGTTGTTAACGATTCAATCTTACTAGTGGAATTTGTAAAAAAACGTGTGGCCGAAGGTTTGTCTGTTCATGATGCGGCAGCCAAGGCGAGTTATGATCGGTTTCGAGCGGTGCTATTAACATCCATTACTACTATTGCTGGAATGACACCTTTATTATTTGAAACTAGTTTGCAAGCGCAAGTATTAATTCCATTAGCGACCAGTATAGTGTTTGGAATTGCAACCTCAACGGTGTTAGTGCTGTTTGTTATTCCATGTTTATACGCTATTTTCGAAGACTTTGGATTTGCAAAAGCAGATGCTCATGTGAAGGCCTAGTGATTGATAGGCCGCTTAACTACTGGATAGTTCCGTGGCTTTACAATGCCAATATGGGCCAAAATGAAAACGCGACAGGTTTTGTTATCGCGGTCTGTTGTCTTTCTGAGAGCTGACAAAAATAGTTAATAAATTCATTATAGGCAAAGACACGAAACGTTTAATTTAGGTTTCTTTCTAACTCTCTGTCGTAGGCTTTTCTTAATTTGTGACCCTTCAGGTTAATTTACTTCTCCATTCTTCGTGGTTGTTAAGATCCATTTACATTTGAACTTATACAAGTACTTGTATAAGTGAGGTGGTTTCTCTATTATATATACAAGTACTTGTATATTGGAGAATGGCATGTCAACTCGGTATTATGAAAACCTTAGTCCTGCATATCTAGGCCACTATTGCCGTCGGCTTTCGAATGTAATAGTAGAGCAGAGTTCTGAAATCCTTAACGAGATGGGAATTGTTACCCCCTCAGCTTCCATTTCTGCGATTACCTACCTGCATAAGAATAGCCCTATTTCAGTCGCCAACTTAGCAGAGGCTCTTGGCGTGAGTCACCAAATGGCGACTCAACGAGTAAACCAATTAGAAAAACTCGGATTAATTCAAAGAATTCACCTTGAGGGAGATAAGCGTGTTAAACAAGTTATCCTGACCCCACTTGCGAAAAGTGAGGTTAAACGATTAAAACCCTTCACTAAAAAAGTAGATTCGATATTTTTGGAACTGGAAAAAGAACTGAACTGCCAATTAATGAGTGCGCTTCGAAAGGCAGAATTGTCTCTGTTGGATAAACCACTAAGCCAACGAGTAAAGACTAGAGGGAAAAACTGATGAGTATAAAACCGATCAAACAACAACCAATAAAGGACTTATTGTTAGTATTGGCCACTCTTTTTATTTTGAAGTGGTTGCTTCTTCAGTTTGATGTAACTTGGACTCTTGCTGGACCTATTTCATTGCTTTCTGCTCTTGCCGTCGCAACCTGGCGACTAAAAAGACAGGGTCAAAGTTGGCGTGATCTCGGGCTAACTTATACGGGGAGTAAGTTAAGCCTAACTTTATGGACACTGGGTGCATTGGTTTCCACCATACTTATAGGCAATATCGCTCAATCATTGGCTTCTCAACTAATTCCTGAAACAACCTCGATTGATCAAAGTAATCTGGATGCGATGTCTAATCGATTTATCAATGTGCCTGGAAATTTCCTTGTTTATTTTTTCTGGATTGTGGTTGCTTGGGTGATTGGTGGTGTTACCGAAGAATTGCTTTTCCGTGGATTTTTAATCAATCGTTTTGAGAAGGTTCTAATAAAAATACCGTTCGCCATTGCTATTGCAATAGTTTTGCAGGCTTTGATTTTTGGCCAACAACATATGTACTACCAAGGTTGGGTAGGCTTTGCTGCTACTGGTGTGATTGGGCTTTTATCGGGAGTTATTTATGTGTTCAGTAGGCGCAGACTTTTACCACTCGTCATCTCACATGGGTTAGCAAACTCTCTAGGATTAACACTCATGTATTTAGGCGTCCAGACCTAACATAGAAAAAGCCTCTCCGGATATTATTAAATCCTCCCAAAACTCTACCCAAGTCCAGTCATGATTCATGTCACTGCTTTTGGATGTAATGGGAGAGCGTTAAAAAGCAGGTTTTTTTCAAAGTAAAAGGGCAAGTAAACAAAGCTCTGAATTTGATAATATTTTTACCAATAGCCTAAGTTTTCATACAAAGTGTGCCATTCGAAGTGACTGTTGACTAGATAATTCAAAAATCCCTCCAAATAGCATTAATTCGACTAAACTCTAATATAGCCCCTGATATGCAGTTATTTTGAATTAGTTCTATACTTATCAGTCGATTAGATAACTTGGAACTGCTACGCGAATCGTATTTTAAAAGGTATTGAGTTGATATTCTTACGCTTAATCATAGTCGTTCTATTAAGTTTTAGTTTTCAAGCTTTTGCAGTAAAGCTGGAGTCTGAAACCTTGTCGTTTGATATTCGAGCCGCGAGTATGCGTTTTTCACCGGTGACTGGGCATCGGGGCTTGGATATTACTAATAGAACGATCATCAATGATGATCAAGGCTATTTATGGATCGGTACTCAAGGCGGTCTTGTTCGACTCGACGGCTATCAATCTAAGCGCTACGTGGCCAATAGCAAGTCTAGAAATTCGTTAGTAAGCAATTTTGTTTATAGCTTGGCGTTCCAGAAATCCCAAAGTCGATTGTGGGTAGGGACTTCCAATGGGTTAAGCGTCTTCGACTTAAAGAATGAAGAATTCTACAACTATAAAAAAGATGACCAAGTATACAGTTTAACTAGTAACATAATTCAGACCATTTTTATTGATAGTAAGCACAGGGTTTGGCTAGGTACTAAAGAAGGGCTCAATCTTTATCAACCAGAAAGCGATACATTCAAACAATTCTTAAACGATGAATCAGACCCTGATTCAATATCCCATAATAATGTTCTAGATATCAAAGAAGACCACTTGGGTAACCTGTGGATAGCAACTCAAATAGGTATCAACCGATTCAATGAGTCGGATGGTTTTGAACGATTTAACCCACTTAGTCAAGAAGGTGGGAGTCAGAGTTTAGTTACCAAAATAGCGATAGATGATGAGAATGGCCTATGGTTAGGAACCGAACAACATGGAGTTGTTTCTTATAACCCTGTGACAAAGGAGTCTAAACGATTTAAGAAAGGAGTCGACTACAATGGGCTAAGATCAAACTATGTCCACTCTTTGATGTTCGATAAACGTGGTGAGTTGTGGATAGGAACCACTGGTGGACTTTCAATTTATAATCCACAAAATGACACTTTCTTAAATTTTAATAATGAGCAAGTTAACAGCAATATTGTCGCTCTCTATCAAGATGTCAATGATATTGTTTGGATAGGAACCTGGTCAAAGGGGTTGGTTAAATTTAATCCACGCTCTACACAAGTAGGGCGGCTCAGTCTAAAAGCGCTTAAAACAGGAGGCGAAATCATCGTCAGTACTCTTAAAGGAGTAGGAGGTGATATATGGATCGCTAATCCGAAAAACTTGTTTCAGTTAAAGCCATCAGTGGGGGTAATAGAGAAGTTTGATTTAGTCCCACTTAATCCAAATAACAGTCGAGCAATCCCATTTATAGACCGTGATAATAATGATTTATATGTGTTGACAGATAAGATTCATTTGTTAAACGATACTCAAAATATTCAGTCTTTTTCGCTCCCTGAAAAAATTCAGAATGCTAGTTGGTACAGTGCTTCCTTTGACAGTCGAGGAAGGCTATGGCTAGGTGGTAGAAACGTCGGTATTTATATTCTCAGCCATGATTTCAAAACAATCGAACACCATATTGAAAGTGCGCTTGCTGGATTAATTAGTCAAATCAATGATACAACCATGTTGATCGGTTCATTTACAGCAACATTCTGGGTGGATCTAAATACGTTTGAAACAGTCATTCACACCCCTGAAAACACTGCTGGAATGCTCCACCCTAATGTGACGGGTTATAATCAAACGGCTGACGGCAAGCAGTGGTTAGGTACTTCCGAAGGAATTCACCAGCTCAATACCAACAGAAATGGTAAGCCATATTACCGTAATTGGACTCAGCAAGATGGCCTTCCTACCGATGTATTAACTGGGCCGTTGGAAGATTCGTCAGGAAAGCTATGGTTTTCAAGCACCAATGGTTTAATTCGCTTTGACCCAGCAAACGAATCCTTAGAGCACTTTGATGATTCTCAGGGAGCGTTTACTAATTATTATATTTCTCAATATATGAAGGACGATCATCAACGACTTTATTTTCAGGGCCCACAAGGGTTAAGTATCGTTGATGAAAGGTTCGTAAGACGTAACGAGACGCCTTATGAAATTGTGATTGATGAATTCAGAGTTACCAATGAAGTGCAGGTACCGAAAGCTAACAAGAACTCGATTTTGGAACAGTCTATTCAGTATACTCAGTCCATTTTACTACCACCTGAAAAAAGAGATTTTTCATTTAGTTTTTCATCAACCTATTTTGCTCAACCGGATAAAGTAAAGTACTTCTACCGATTGTCAGGGTTCGATGAACAATGGCAGCAAATCGGTTCCAAGAATCGCCAGCTTAAATACACTAACTTGAATCCAGGAAACTATCGGCTAGAGCTATATAGCTTATCTCCTTACCAAGCCAAGAGCAGTATAAAAACTGTTGAAGTTACTCTACTGCCTTTCTATTACGAGACACTTTGGTTTAAGGTACTACTCGGACTGTTGGTTTCCTCAATCTTTTTGATTTGGTACAAATATCGAATGTACAAGATTAAACAGTACAATCAACAGCTAGAGAAAGAAGTTCAACAACGAACTCAAGACATAAGAACATTGGCCAATATTGGACGCGATATCAGTTCCTTACTAGATATCCATGAACTATTTGAGCATCTATATATCCACCTCAATAAATCTTTGGATGTTTCCGTGCTGGCTATTGGTGTCTATGAAAAAGAGCATCACAGGATTAAATTTGAACGAACTCTAGAGAATGGTGAAATTATGCCAACTCATTATCGTCCAATGAATTCAGAAACTGAATTAGCAGCTTGGTGCATAGAAAATAATCAAGAAATGGTAATGAATGAACACTCCGAACGGTTCAATTTTATAAAACGTAATTCTGGGCCTGTAGTGGGCGAAAGTATGCAAACGGTTGTTTATTTACCTATTAGTTCTCGCACTAATCAAATGCTAGGTTGTATAACCATACAGTCCAAACGAAAAAAAGCCTACGATGATGAGGATATTGAGTTTATCAGAACGATTTCTAATTATACTGGGATCGCACTCGATAATACGCTAGCTCATACTGAACTGAAGAAGGTGTCGACAACAGATTTTCTAACGGGCCTAACAAACCGACGGGCATTTGTTGAACAAGCCAACTTTCAAGCAGGGATTTTTAGACGAAGTGATTTACCTTTGGCGATAGCGATGGTGGATATCGATCATTTCAAAATTTTTAATGATCAATACGGCCATGATTGTGGAGATTATGTTCTGCAAAATGTAGCCAAGATTTTTAAGCAAAATATTAGAGAGCAGGATTTAGTTTCTCGATGGGGAGGGGAAGAATTCATTTTCATGTTCCCAAATACAGGTGTCAATGGGACTTCCATTATACTCAATAAACTAAGAAAGCTGTTGGAAGATACTAGTTTTGACTTTCAGGGAAAGGAATTAAACATTACCGCTACATTCGGAGCATGCTTATTTGAAAAAAATGACCAAGTAGAAGATGTCATTAATCGAGCTGACGCTGCGTTGTATCAAGGTAAAGACAAAGGTCGAAATCGAGTTGAAATTGTTACCGAGTTTTCTAAGACCGACCTATAATTATTCTGTTTCTATCAATTTAAATTCGCTCATTCTTTTTCACAGCCGCTGTCACTTTATCGCTGAGAATAGTTGCTGTTGTTTAATATTCAATTTCTAATAAGGATTATGATTATTCTCGGAGCGATCCCTATCATCAATTTCCTTGTGATCTTAATGGCTAACTCTCGAGCTAATCAAATATTATCTAAAAATGGTATCAAAGTTGGGTTTACGGGAGCTAAAATAGCGGACATACAAGCAAAAGCAATAACCACCTAAATTGGCTCTCTACTCTTCGTGCCCCTTGCAGGCCGCGTTTTTGATGAATTTAATTATTCCGAGGGCTTTTATCCACTGAATCCGCAAGTCGGTAGAGTAGTTTTTCTGTAGCATCCCAGCCTAAACAGCCGTCAGTAATACTCTGACCATATTTTAAGTTTTCAATTGAGGCTACCGCTTGTTGACCTTCTTCTAAATGGCTTTCAATCATTACACCTGAAATTCCCGATTGCCCTTTTTCTATCTGTCGGGCGACGTCTTCTCCAACTTCTATTTGACGCTCAAATTGTTTCAGGCTATTAGCATGACTAAAATCGATCATTAGTCCACAAGCAATTTGTTGTTCAGTAAGAGTCGCTAGGCAAGCCTCGACACTCTCAGAATGATAGTTTGGGATTTGTCCGCCTCGCAGGATAAGATGGCAATCGTCATTGCCAGTAGTTTTGTAGATAGCGGTTGTACCATGCTCTGTTGGCGAAAGGAATATGTGAGAATTGTTAGCCGATTTTATCGCGTCAATAGCTATCTTAATATTTCCATCCGTTCCATTCTTAAAACCAACTGGGCACGATAGCCCCGAGGCTAGTTCTCGATGGATTTGGCTTTCAGTGGTTCTCGCGCCAATTGCTCCCCAGCTTATTAAGTCGGCATAATACTGTCCGGTTACGATATCTAAAAACTCGGTCCCAGCCGGCACTCCCAGTTGATTTAAATCAAGTAGTAATTGTCGTGCTAACTTAAGTCCGCGGCTTACATCAAAGCTTTTGTTTAGATCAGGATCGTTTATTAATCCTTTCCAACCGATGGTCGTTCGGGGTTTTTCGAAGTAAACTCTCATGACTATTTCTAGTTTATCTTTCAATTTCTCTCTAACTGCGGCGAGTTTTTCAGCATATTCCTTGGCTGCATTTACATCATGAATAGAGCAAGGGCCGACAACAACTAATAATCGCTTATCCTTACCGTACAAAATATCGCTGATGTTATTTCGAGTATTGGTGATTAATTGCTCAATCGAACGATTCGATGGAAAGTCGTCGAGAACTTCTTTTGGGGTAACGATGTGTTCAATGTCTTGAATGCGTCTATCTGACGTTTTGGCCATGGTAAATTCCTGCAAATTTAGCGGTAGTCCGCCTAAAGCCGGTAAGTGGCGAAAAGTTAACATGCTCACTCTATAAATAACAACCGCTAGATCAACAATTTTACGAACTTTTCGAGATTTAGCTAGTTTCCAGTTTATCTGTGGGTAGGCGGGTATTATTTAAGATAATTATCATTCGTTTGCCTTAGGTCAAGTTTTCTCTCTTTGGCCCATGGTTTTCAGTGACTACTGTCGTTATAGTGGCAACGCTTAATCATCGAGCGAAAGATAGATAATCATCAATCAACCATGCAAAGCTACCCACTCAAAAACAACTATCAACCGATGCCAGGCGATTTGGCGATTTGGTTCTTTATTTATGCTGAACTTGCTGTTTTTGGCTTAGCCTTTATTGTTTATTTAGTGATCAAGAGCCAAAATCCTGAAATCTTTGAAGCGGGTCAGCAAACTCTCAACAAAGCCTTTGCTCTTATTAATACACTGGCACTCATTACAAGCAGTTATTTTGTGGTTAAAGCGGTTGAATCGATTAAACAAGATCCATTGCAGGCTTGTGGGCATTGGTTAATTGCAGCTTTAGTGGCGGCGAGCATCTATGTGCTCTTAAAAACTTTGGAATATCAGCACTTGTATGGATTGGGCTTTCACCTCAGTAGCAACAAATTTTATACCTACTATTTCTTGCTCACAATGTTCCACTATGCTCATGTTTTATTGGGGATGGCCATCTTGTTTATTATCTTAATGAGGAATAGAAAACGAGCTTACTCATCAAATGATTATTCTATGCTAGAAGTCGGAGCTTCTTATTGGCATATGGTCGATCTAGTATGGGTAGTCTTATTTCCTCTAGTCTATGTTATCCAATAAGAGGTCTTAGTGTCAGTATGCCAAATCAAGTCGCAGACAGAGGCAACAGTTTGTTATCTCCAAACTTAGTATTTGTTGGTCTAATTACCCTAACAGTTTTGAGCGCATTCATAGGGGAGTTTTCTGAATCAAACCAAGGAAGCATACTGTTGGTCTTAGTCCTTATGGTCATTAAGACTCAACTGATAATCGATCATTTTATGCATTTAAAAAATGTGAAATTAAAGTGGCGTTTAAGCATGTCCGCTTTTGCTGTAATCATTGGCAGCGTTGCTTGGTTAGTTTTGTGGTGATATTTACTATTTAGGCTGTCATCTTTACCTGTGTTTGGATAGGGCTCGATAATATGGCAGAATGCCTGAATCACCCATTTGTCATTCTGACTTAGAACTCATTGGAACACCTACATGATAAAGCAATTTGTTACCCTGTTTACGTTAGTCCTTGTGTTATTCGGTTGCGACGCAGAAAAAGAACTGTCGTCTGATAACAGCTCTAAAAAACAACTAGAGCTCGCTAAGGATAAAACAAAACCAAATGACCAGAGTACACAGGAATTGGAGATTCAATATCAGTCGATGACATTGAATAACGGTCTTAAAGTCATTTTCCATATCGACCGCTCTGACCCCGTTGTTGCTGTTGCGCTAACCGCTCATGTCGGTTCCGCGCGAGAAAAAACTGGCCGGACTGGGTTTGCACATTTATTTGAACATCTCTTATTTCTTGAGTCCGAAAACCTGGGTAAGGGTGGGCTAGATCAAATGAGTGCTCGAATAGGTGGTTCGGGAGCAAATGGATCGACCAGCAGAGATAGAACAAATTACTTTCAAACGGTTCCCCGAAACGCATTAGAAAAAATGATATGGGCGGAAGCCGATAAGCTCGGCTTCTTTATTAATACCGTTACCGAACAAGTTTTAGCAAAGGAAAAGCAGGTAGTTAAGAATGAAAAACGTCAAGGCGTAGACAATCGACCTTATGGTCATACTCAGTACGTGATTGACAAAAACCTGTATCCAAAGGGGCACCCTTATAGCTGGCAGGTGATCGGCTCTCTTGAAGACCTACAAAACGCTACACTTCAAGATGTGAAAGACTTCTTTAATCGATGGTACGTACCAAATAATGTTAGTTTGGTCATATCGGGGGACTTTGAGGTTGAGCAAGCTAAAAAATGGATCCACAAATATTTCGATGAAATTCCTGCAGGTAAGCCGGTGCAGCGAAATAAAAAGCAGCCAGCGGTTTTAAAAGCGACGGTAAAAAAATACTATGAAGACAATTATGCCAAGCTACCAGAGCTTACCCTTACTTGGCCGACAGTTCCAAGATATCACTCAGACTACTACGCGCTATCAATTTTGCGAGAGTTGCTTAGTGATGGTAAAAAAGCGCCTCTTAATCAGGTGTTGGTCGACGATTTAAAACTGACTAATCGTGTTTCTATGTTCGGATATGATTCTGAGCTAGCTGGACAAACTTCTTTACGAGTCAGAGCTTTTCAAGATAAGAATCTTAACGACGTATTTAGCGCGGTTAATCAAGCTTTTGAAATGTTCGAAAAAAATGGGTTTACTGAAGGTGATCTAGATCGAATTAAAGCGCAGCAAGAAACGGCTTTCTACAGAGGATTATCTAGTGCGCTTGGAAAAGGATTTCAACTGGCTCAGTATCAAATTTATCAAGGTGATCCGGGCTTTATAAATCAAGATGTTCAGAATATTTTGTCGGTGTCAAAACAACAGGTTCTTGAGGTGTATCAAAAGTACATTAAGGATAAGAATTTTGTGGCAACAAGCTTTGTTCCGAAAGGTAAAATCGACTTAGCATTAAGCGATTCAAATGAAGCAGCAATAGTGGAAGAAAAAATTCAATTAGGTGCTGAAGAAGATTTTGATGCTTCGAAAATCGCAGAATATATCCGCACCCCTTCAAGTTTTGATCGAACTTCTGAGCCTGGCTACGATGAAAAACCGATTGAAATTAAATTGCCACGCATCTCTAATCGGGTGCTTGATAACCAATTGAAATTATTGAGTATCCAACATGAAGAAGTGCCGTTAGTTAACTTTAGGTTAAGGTTGGAAGGAGGCATGCTGTTTGAAGAGCCGACTAAACTTGGTATGACTAATTTGGTCGCTCGATTGATGAATCGCGGGACAAAAAATAAAACACCACAGCAGCTGGAAGACGCGCTAAAACAAATTGGCGCTCAAGTGACTTTTTCGGCAGACAAGCAGGGCATAAATGTATCTGGCTCTTCCCTAAGCAGAAACTATCCGGCAATGATGAAAATTCTAACGGAGATGTTGCTAGAGCCACGCTGGGACAATACTGAGTTAACTCTAATTAAAGAAAGCGTGAATGCCGAAATCAAACAACAACTAGCTAGCCCCGGCGCGATAGCGTCGAACCAATTTGATAAATTAGTGTATGGCGATTCCAATATTCTAGCCAATGATTTACTAGGGACAGCCGAAACGGTTTCTAAAATCAGCATGCATGATTTGAAAAACTACTATTCAAATTTCTTGGTACCAAATTTAGCTTCAATGCATATCGTTGGAGATATTTCGGAGGTAGAAATCGAACAATCACTATCGGTATTGAACAAACAATGGAAATCTAAACCGGCTGAATTACCTAGTATTAAAACGCTGCCTCTAGCTGATAAAGCGATGGTTTATTTTTACGATGTACCAAATGCAAAACAGTCGATGCTCAGAATCGGTAATCCAGCGATTAAAGCAACCCATGAAGATTTTTATTTAGCGCAAGTTGCTAATTATCGTTTAGGTGGCGGAGGCTTTGCATCTATATTAACTCAGCAATTACGCGAATCAAAAGGTTATACTTATGGAGTCGGCTCAGGGTTTTCGGGTAGTAAAGTCGATGGTCGTTTTATGATTCGAAGTGGGGTACGGGCTAATGTTACGTTGGAGTCGCTCCAGTTGATTCGAGAGATTTTGAGCACGTATAAAGAAAGTTTAACAGAACAAGATTTACAATTAACAAAAGGCTACTTCTTGAAGAGCAATGCTCGCCGTTTTGAAACCCCCAATGCCAAATTAGAGATTTTGACTAACCTATCTGGATACTCTCTATCTGATGATTACATTGAAGCGAGAACACAGCAATTACAATCATTAGATTTAAAAACAATGAAAAGCCTTGTTGAGAAATATATCCAACCCGACAAAATGGTTTATCTGGTAGTTGGTGATGCGAAGACTCAACTATCCAGACTAGAAGCATTAGGATTGGGCAAACCGGTCTTAATCAATCCTTAAGTAAAGGTTTTGTTTAAAGCGTTAGTAGATAAAAAATGAGTGAGCTTGTGTAGAGTTCACTCAAACTTCTGCATCAAAGAATAATAGTGATTGCATCCTTGGTATTAGATGCAATAGTATGACGGCATGAATTATCAAGTAATCACTAAGTCGTGGTCAAAACGAAGACCAATCGACTCCTCGGAAGCCATTCAATCCATTCAGTTTATAGACTTCAAAAAACAACATGATCATTTTTGTAAGATGTTGGTCGAATACCAAAATGGTGTACAAGAAACGCTGATTTCAAGAGTCATCTTTAACGAAATCAAAAAACATTGGACGGTCGACGGTATGAAAGTCGCTGTTCGGCTAACTGATATCTAATCACTCACTGAAGTAAGAGCTAGTGTCTGAATTGAAAAGTGGAAACAACATTTCTTCTTCACTTGATGGTTAAAGCTCAAGTTACCCATTGATCGTATCAGGTTGTACCTGTTCGATGAATTGTAAATATTTATGAATTCCCCAGCGTAGAATGCTCATATCTCTATAAATTTCAATGATTTGCACTACTAATTTTCTATTATTCGTTGATTAGAACCTGCTTAGAGAGTATGAGAAACTAGCCAGCTACCTCCAACATAATAAAGAGAATAATAGCCATGAAAAAACTCAGTCATGCGGTACTGACCGCAAGCTTGACTGTGCTTGGGGCGAATAGTGTCTTTGCTGATCAAACCAGTCACGTATATGGGATCCACGATCGTAGCGCCAACCACTATGCTCTAACGCATGCAACGGTATTTATAGAACCAGGAAAATCAATTGAAAACGCAACTTTGGTTATAGACAATGGGCGAGTTGTCAGTGTCAAACAAAAAGGTAAAGTGCCTTCAGGCGCGACCGAAATCGATTTAACTTCTCATATTGTCTACCCAGGATTTATTGACCCTTACAGTAATTATGTTGCTGCGAAAGATAAGCCGGCTGCCAAAAAGCCAAACGACGGACCTAAATATACCGGTGAAAGAAAGGGCGGCAACGCCTGGAACAATGCTATCCGAGCTGAAATTAATTGGGTTGACCAATTTAAACCAGATTCTGCTACGGCCAGTAAATACACTAAGAATGGTTTCACCGCAGTGCAAACAGCTAAGTTTGACGGAATCTTTCAAGGGCAGGGAGTGACTGTTTCTTTAGCGGATGGATTGCCTAACGATCTTATTTATAACTCTCATGCCAGTCATTTTGGCTCGTTCGATAAAGGGTCTTCTAAGCAAGAATACCCCAGTTCTTTGATGGGAAGTATCGCACTAATTCGCCAAACGTTAAGTGATTCAGCTTGGTATCGCACAGCACGTGGCAAAACGGATCATTTAAATACAGGTCAGTTAGTAGAATATAATACCGCACTTGATGGGGTGGCTGAAATTAGCGCAAAAGGTTTAATTTTTAATGCTGATGATTATTTATCTAGCTTACGTGCGGACAAGCTATTTGATCAATACAAAATCAATGCGAGCTTTGTTGCAGATGGTCACGAATATGCGCGTATAAATGAAATTAAAAATACCCAAGCTACTTTTATTCTACCGGTCAACCTGCCAGCAAAACCCGATGTTAGTAGTTATGAGTCTCAATTAGATGTCTCTTTAGGTGAACTAAGACATTGGGAAAGAGCACCGAGTAATGCCGCAGTATTAGCCAACAATAAAATCCCATTCGCTTTTACTCAGCATGGGTTAAAGAAAACCGATAAGTTTTGGGAAAAAGTTAGAACCATGGTTAAGCATGGCCTATCACAGGAAAGTGCTTTAGCCGCATTAACCACAGTACCCGCTAAGCTTGCTGGAATTGAGCAAAGTGCAGGAAAAATCAGTCGCGGAATGTTTGCTGATTTAGTGGTGACCGATGGTAATATTTTTGAAAAAGGAAAAATAAAAAGCGTTTGGATGCAAGGTAAACGTAAAGTCCTTTCTGAAATAGAACCAACACTTTTTGCTGGTGAATATACCATCAAGGTGTTAGACAAAGAACTTGCCCTTCAACTTGAAGATAAAGCGGGAAAGGTTTCAGGAACGCTGATAAAAGATGATAAAAAAGCAAAATTGAAAGTTATTTCAAACCAAGATAACCAGCTACTTTTCTCAGCCGACCTAGGTGAGTTTGGACTACCAGGCGTTTTTCGGTTTAGTAGTCGACTAATTGATTCGAAATTGGTTGGAACTTATCTTGATCCCAAGTCTTCAAGAAAAAGCTTTTCAACGACAAGCGCTTCCAAAAATGAACTAGAGAGTAAAGCAGAAGATAAAAGTTCTAAAGACGATGAACCGAGTAATGCTCAGAATAGTTATGCTGGCAAAGTGACTTATCCTAATCGAGCATTTGGCTTAGCCGAGTCTGCGAAGCCACAAAATTTGTTGATCAAAAACGCTACAATCTGGACATCTGAAAAGGAAGGTGTTGTTACGGAGTCTGACCTGTTAATCAAAAAAGGTAAGATTTCTAAAATCGGTAAAAATTTGCGGGCTCCACGCGGTTATCTTGAAATTGATGGTACTGGCAAACACATAACAGCCGGTATTATAGATGAGCATTCGCATATTGCTATCAGTAAGGGCGTCAATGAGGGCAGCGATGCAATTACTGCTGAAGTGCGAATTGGCGATGTGGTTAATCCTGATGATATTAATATCTATCGAGCATTAGCCGGCGGAACGACTATGGCTCAGCTTTTACATGGTTCAGCCAATCCTGTTGGAGGCCAAGCCCAGGTGATTAAGCTTCGCTGGGGAAAATCTGCTGAGCAAATGAAAGAAGAACGCGCGCCCGGTTCGATAAAGTTTGCACTAGGTGAAAATGTCAAGCAGAGCAATTGGGGGGATAAGTTTACCATTCGTTATCCGCAGTCAAGAATGGGGGTTGAAACCATTGTTCGGGATGCATTTACTCGTGCAAGGGACTATCAAAGTTCTTGGGAACAATATAAACGTTTATCTAACAGCCAGAAGAAAGTTACTGCACCTCCTCGAAGAGATTACCGATTAGAAACGTTAGTAGAAATATTAGAAAGCGAGCGTTTTGTTCATTCACACTCTTATGTGGCTTCTGAAATCTTGAGCCTAATGAATATTGCTGAAGATTTTGGATTCACCATTCAAACCTTCACTCATATATTGGAAGGCTATAAGGTTGCTGATGAAATGGCAAAACATGGCGCATCCGCTTCGACATTTTCTGACTGGTGGGCATACAAGTTTGAAGTGTTAGATGCCATTCCAATGAATACTTGTTTAATGATGGATCGTGGGGTTAACGTATCGGTTAACTCTGACAGTGGTGACTTGATTCGTCGATTAAATACTGAAGCGGCAAAGTCAGTTCAGCATTGTGGTATGAGTCAGGAAAATGCGCTTAACATGGTTACAATTAACCCTGCTAAACAGCTCAAGGTTGACAAATTTACCGGGAGTTTAAAACCCGGTAAAGATGCAGATTTCGTTATTTGGAGTGGCCACCCGCTTTCCATTTATTCTAAAGTTGAACAGACTTGGGTTGATGGTGTGAACTATTTCGACCGAGCTAAAGATCTGCAAATGAGGCAGCAAATTGCCGAAGAAAAGAATCAGTTAATACAAAAGGTTCTTGCAGAAGGTAATAAAAAGAAAAAAACTAAAGCTGACACAGAAAACGGTGCTGCATCATCTAAAACTTTCAGCGCTCTAACTCAAAATCAATCCTTTGACCAAGTCTACCTTTTGAAAGAAGAGGCGCAGTGGCATTGTGATGACAATTTCGATTTTTGGCATTGGAAGTCTAGCCATAACGGAGGGCAACACTAATGAAAAATCTAACAAAAATTGCATTATTGGCAAGCCTTAGTTTTTCGGCATTGGCAACGGATATTGTTCCGGGTAAAAAGCAAGTTAACCCTGTTTTACTTAAAGGTGGCACCTTGCATACTGTGACCGATGGTGTAAAGGCGAATCATGATTTACTAATTGAAAACGGTATTATCAGCCAGATTGGTGAAAACCTATCGGCTCCTGCGAATAGTCAGGTGGTTGATGTTTCTGGTAAGCAGATCTATCCAGGCTTGATTGGGTTATCTACCAATGTAGGGTTGGTAGAAATCGGTGCCGTACGAGCGACCAGAGATAACGTCGAGACTGGCCGAGCAACCCCTGAAGTGAAAGCTCATGTCGCTTATAATGCGGATTCGGAAATTATTCCAACATTACGCAGTCATGGGGTTACCCATGTGCAAGTTGCGCCTGGTGGCGGTGGGCTAAATGGGCAGTCTTCATTGATGCAATTAGATGCTTGGAATTGGCAAGACGCAATAACTCAGGCTGATACAGGAATGCACCTTCGCTGGCCTGCTGTCGGTATTAATAAGTCGTGGTGGGAAAGACGGACGCCAGAGAAGCAAAAAGAGGCTAATCAAAAAGTAGCTAAGCAATTCAAAGAAACGTTTGATCAAATCATCGCTTATGCCAAAGCTCGTCAAGCAGATAAAAATCATGCCATTGATCTTCGCTGGGAGGCAATGCGTCCGGTTTTGAATGGGGACATGCCATTGTTTGTTCATGCTAACGATTTCAGACAAATTGAGCAGGCTGTACATTTTGCCGATCAGCATAAAGTTAGAATGGTTATTGTCGGCGGTCGTGATGCAGACAAAGCTGCGGCTTTGTTAAAGTCCAAAAATATCCCGGTGGTATATACTTCTGCCTGGGGGCGCACTTGGCGCAGTGATGAGGCAATGGATAGAGCCTATGCTACTCCGGCTGTGTTTGAAGCTTCAGGTATCCGCTACTCACTCGCAATCGAGGGAAATTGGCCAGTTAGAAACTTAGCGTTTGCGGCAGGTCAGTCAATAGCTTACGGAGTAACTGCCGAAACTGCGCTCCGCTCTATCACTCTCGAACCAGCAAGGGTACTTGGGGTTGAGGATAGAATGGGCTCTCTGACCGTCGGTAAGCAGGCAAATATTGTTGTGAGTGACGGAGACATATTCGACCATATAACCCATAAAGTCGAAATGCTCTTAATAGACGGTCGCCAAGTTAATGTTGATAATCGTCATAAGCGGCTTTATCGTAAATATTCAGACAAGCCCGAACTCTAAGTTGTAATAGACTAAGAATTAAAGCCCCTATATTAGTAATATCGGGGCTTTTTTCATGGCCTGCGAACTGCTCTTCCTTTTTCGATAACTTCTTTTAATTGATTTCAAGATAAAAGGGTGAGCGACAAATACTCCAATCAAGCCAATAAAACTATTCGTGGCTTAGACATGACAAAGAATCATTTGAGTTTGTTAACGATCCTCTTTCATCAAATTAATAATAGAAAGGAAAGTCTATTCTCTCCGTTCCGAATTCCAACATAAAGGCCTAAAAACATTTTCGCTTGGCCTTCATATAACTCACTGATAAAAAACACTAAATCTATATTGGTAATACCAAAATTGCTGAGAAGAGATATTTTGGCATGCATAAAAGGTTGACCAATAGCTAGGTCTGTGAAATAGTGGTCTATGAAAGGTGAGATGTACGGAATGAATTGGTATTACCAAAATGTTTAGGTGATTCTTGTTCAGATGTTGTTTCCGAGTACCTAATTGGCAAAATGTAAATTTAATAATAATTCTAGGACTGTATTAGGGGAGAAAAATAATGCGATTTAAACGTTCAGCAATTGCAATGGCTGTTCTGTCGGCCACTACTTTAGCCATGTCAGTACATGCTGAAGAAGTGGAAACTGAAACTGAAGCTGAAGATGATAATGTAGTACAAATAGTGGGCATTCGTAGCTCGCTTTCTAACGCCCTTGCGGAAAAGAGAGACGCAAATAGCGTTATTGAAGTCATTGAAGCAATTGATATTGGTAAGTTACCTGATCAGAACTTAGCAGAAGTTCTAGAGAACGTTACTGGCGTACAGATTACTAGAACAGCAGGTATTGGTACCGGAGTTCAAATTCGTGGTTCGAGTTCTAATCGAGTAGAAATTAATGGCGTCTCTACTGTTGGTGCCGGATCAGGTCGTAACGGGATCAGCTTTGAAGATATTAATGCTTCTATTATTTCCAGTGTTGAAGTTATCAAAGCACCAGAGGCGAAAACCATTGAAGGTTCCGTTGGTGGAACAGTCAACCTGCGAACTATTCGTCCACTTAACCTTTCCGAGCCCCTCGGTAATGTCCGTTTGCAATTTGAAGATAGTAGTTTAAGTACCGAAAATGCTAAACCGCGTTTTTCTGGAGCATGGGGTGATAATTGGGAAACCGATGCTGGTAAGTTCGGCTTTGTAATCAGTGGAAGTTATACCGAACAAGAAGCCGTTTCGTTCCGACCTCGAGCAGACCGAGATAATCTTGTCGATAATAATGGTCAACAATGGCAAGGCATTCAATTCTTAGTACAAGAACAAGAAAACGATGATTATGAAACGATTAATATTGCTGCGACACTTGAGTGGGCTCCAAATGATAATACTAAGTTCCACTTTGACGCGCTTGTAAATGAACAAGAACGTAGTCGAGATCAGTATAGATTGCAGGCGTCTGGGGTGAGTACATTACGTAATATCAGTATCCCCACTGCGTTTGAGACAGTGACTTATGGGTATGGAATAGGTGATTACCAAGCGGCACTTACTGGCTTTTTGGAGCCTGATTTAGCGAATGACGATGATGATCCTAATTTGCGTTTTACTAGTGAAACAGGTGCGCGTGTTACTGATACTGAAGTTTTTGTTTTAGGTGGAGAATGGCAAGGTGATAACCTGTTTGTCAGCGCCGGAATTTCTTTTTCTAGCTCCGATACAGTCAATCCGACGCTGAATACAACCCTCAACTTTATAAATCCAAACTGTCCATTGGATGGCACCAGTAATGATAACTGTGTTCCTTTTAGGTATGACTTATCTGGCGGTTCCTTAGCTTTTGGGATCAATTTTGATTCGCCTTTTGCTCCCTCCGTTGCAGACCTAACCAATCCAAATAACGTTGTATTAGATCAAGTTCAAGTCGGTCGTGATACCACTGAAAATTCTGAAAATGCCTTCCGTCTTGATTCGACATACTCTTTTAATGATAGCTTAGTGACTTCAGTAGATTTTGGATTAAGAGTTAATAAATCCACTCACGAATACCAAGATATCGGTGACAACATTGGTGGGTTTAGCCAGATGGCCGATAGTCCAAATGGCGCATTGTTTTCGGAACTATTGGTTAATGGTCCAAGTAATTACAATCAGGGAGATGGCAGAAGCTTGTATATAAGTAATTTCCTTTTAATCAATCCTGACCTTGCGTTTTCTAACCCTCAGTATGTCATTGATACGCTTCAGGCTGCGGTGATTGCGCATGATCCTAATAGTCCCGATATTCTAAATGTGCAATCTAGAGACTCTGCTTTCCGTGACATAAGTGAGGAGACGACTGCAATTTATGCTCAAGCTAATTTTGAGTATGGTGATTTTTTAAGAGGTAATTTTGGATTACGTTATATTGAAACCGATATAGACTCAACCGGGTTTGATCCAATTACTGGAGACTTGTTTACCGAAAGCGGAAGCTACGATTTCTTATTACCTCGCCTGAACCTAGTTTTAACACCTCATGATGAAGTGGTTGTTCGACTAGGTTATGGTACTGATATAAGACGTCCTGACTTTGACCAACTTAAAACTGGTTATACGTTAGATACCAGTGAAAATGCCGCGGTCGCATTAGGTAACCCAGGTCTAGAGCCAGAGGAAGTTGATTCTTTTGATTTAGGTGTTGAATGGTATTTCGCGGAAGCAGCTGTAGTAAGTCTTGGTTATTTCAAGAAAGACCGAACCAACATTTTCGGTTCTGACTTTGAAGGTGCGTTGCTTATTCCTAACAATACTCCTTTTGGATTTGAACGAGAAACAGATCCTTCATGTCCAGGTGGCGGTTTTTATAATCCAGAAGTTATCCCAAATGTTTTAGGTGATCCAAATACAACTGGTCTTTGTGTTGACCAAAGTACTCCCGGTAATGACCCTGAAACGACTACTCAAAAAGGTTTTGAGTTTGCCATCCAGTATGACTTGTCTAGCTTTGAAGATAAATTAGGTTGGGCATCAGGTTTTGGTGCAGTTGCAAACTATACCAAACAAGACTTCTCTGGTGGTTCTGTGATTGATACTACTTCTGGTCGTGGTCTAGCTGTTCTTGGCGACGTTAGCATCCCACGTGGTTTGCTGGACTTCTCGGAAAAGGCCTATAACTTCACTGTGTACTATGAGAAATTTGGTTTGTCAGCGCGTATGCGTTATACATGGCGTGATGCATTCCGTACTCAGGATTATGCAGGCGGTGCAAACAGTAGTGGTAGCAGTACGCTAAGTTTCCCTGTTGTAACCGCAGCTAGAGGCCAACTTAATGCGAGTGTTAGTTATGACGTTACTGAACAACTGAACGTCGGGCTTGATGTGGTTAACTTAACTGAAGAGCGTATCGAACAGTACTGTGTGTCCGATGGAGCGCTTTTATGTTTTGTCGGTCTGCCGGATCGTCGGATCTCGCTTGGTGCTAGCTATCGGTTCTAGATTGTTAGTTTAACCAACAAGCTTTATTTGAAAGCTTAGAAGTAAAGAAAAGCAAGCCTATTGGCTTGCTTTTTTATTTGGAATATCTTGTTGGAATTCTGCGACAAGGTTGTTAGAGAATAGTAAGGTAGGCTCAACGGATAGCGCGAGTTGCTGTGCATGTTTATGTATCAAAAAACATTATCTTTTTAAGTGTCCATAACATAAAAAGTAAATCCAGTTTTAACGTCAGGACTATCACTCGTTGGAACTTCAATAATTTCTTCAAAATATACCCTTGCTTTTCGGTTTGGTAACATTCCATCTGGCAATCTTATATTCTTATCCTCTTTCAAGATTGCAAGAGCAGAAAATTCAGCATCTTCTGGTGTTTCGGCCTCGACAAATCTTGTTGTAAAAAATCTTATTTCTTTGTCTTCATTAATCAACTCACCAGGAAAATTTTGATGTCAAAATTTGTGACGCACGAGTCCTTGTCTGGTTCAACGAATTGTTACGTGCCATTTTTCCTCAGTCTGCTCTTTACAATTTTTTCCCACTGAAGATTTGCGTTCTGTATATCCTTATCTGTAGGCATGGAAACAGGGTGCTCTGGTGTCTCATATTTCTTCATTAACAATGAAAACTTTTCCTTTCCAAGATAGTCAGGATTAAGTTCATCACATTTACGACCAATGAGATATTGAAGTTCATAATTGCTTTTTAAAAGCTCTTTCATCATATGACTGAATAGTTTTCTATTTTCGGCAGGAACTAGTTCACTTAAGACTTCATTGAGACTAAACGTCGCATGCAAATTACGAGCGATTTGTTCCATCAACTTCTCTGCTTCAGATTTATCCATGGATTTCCTCTGGCACATAACGCTCAAATAAGTTGAGCAGCGTTTTTTGCCGCTTCAATTTTCATCACCTTGTTAAGTGCTGATAATTTACTCATGCTCATCTAAAAATGCTATTGCTCCAGCTGATAATGACAACGGCTTTGGACCACCGCCACTTAAAAAATTAGTCATGCTACCCAAAGGGCTATTCTTTTTAATGCCATTGGTAAATTCAAGTCCATGATCATCCCCTCGAAAATCGTGCCAATAATTGGCTATAAGCTTATCATTTCTGAAAATCTTATAAAGATAATTACCTGAAGAGTCACGTTCTGGTTGAGCATGTTGAACTATGTACGTCATATATCCCCCAAAGCACTTAACATTGTGCTTAACGGATATTAATATCCGATTATTCATTTTCAATGATAGTAGCATATTTCTTTCTGTCCGTTAGCCCACGAGACTTAGGGCGAATTTCAATGTCTTTCTTGACAGGAAAATGACGGACCAAATTTCCACATAATACTGTTAAACAATGATTGTTCGGTTATTTCTTATTTAAAAATAACCACCTACAAGGAAAAATAAAAATGATTAAAATAAGTACGGACGGCAATAATCGCTTCAAGCGCACGACTAGCAGCTATGTATCGTGTTTATGACCAATCGAGTTGATGTATAGGTCGCGTCAGTTACTTGTGCTGTTACCGGAGCATAGCGGCCAGTATTTTTGATCTTGTTATCACTGATTTAATTTTCGATTAAACCGGTCGACCAATTATGGAAATTTACCTGCTGACAAGTTAATTTCTTCATATTAATTAGTAGCTTATCCGGGGGCGTGGTTAGGCTTTACCCTAGAAAGAGTGTTATTTCTGAGTACTTGTTTTTATGGGCGATAGGATAAACTAACATCAGAGTTTTCGTTGCTTTACCGCGTAACACCTTGAAATTACTCCATATACCTTGAATTAGAACCTCCCTAAAGAATTATTTTTTGGTGCTTCAGCTGTCCTTAAGATGTTGGTAAATACTTGATTCATACGGGGTATTCAGGGTTGCGAATATTGGTAATACCAATATTCGTGTGTTTTACTGTATTTATTGTTATGCCAAAGCTTGACAATTGGTTAGTTAAATAAGACTATCTATGCTCGCGATATCACATAAGCACTAAATGATTGGTACTGACAGCTTGTCGGAGAGTTTCCAAACAGGAAAGTATCTAACTAAAACAAAGCTGATATTAAAACAATAAATTCGATGGGGGATCTCAGAGTAATGAACTATAGAGACATTTTATTTGCCGGGCTGATAATGACATTAATCGGTTGTGGTAGCAGTCGAGATGAGGTTCCTCTGGTAGAGGGCTCTAATGGTGTAGTCAGCATTAGTGGAGCGGCCGTTGTCGGCGAGACCCTGTCTGCAGCGATATCAGATCCTGACGGACTCGAGTCCGGAAGTGAAAGCTATCAGTGGTACTCTGATGGAGAAGCGATATCAGATGCGACGTCATCCTCCTACACACTCACTCAAAACGAAGGTAGTGAATCAGTAACCGTTGTTGCTCGTTTTACCGATAATGCCGGTTTGCGTGAAACTGTTGAATCTGAAGCTGTTGAAGTTCAAGCCGCTTTCAACCTTAGTATGGTTTATGTTCACGCGCTAGTTGATGGCGCTACTTGCGAAATCTCTGCAATTGATTCCAATGGCGCTGCTGTCAGTCCTTCATTAGCTTCTGCTACTACTATGCAAGGTTCGGTAAGTTTTCCAGGGCTTGTTCCTGTTGATGGTGCGGCACTAATTTCTTGTACCGGCGGAACCTATGTTGATGAAGCGACCGGAGTCACACTCGACGCTCCAAACTCCCGAGCGGTGGTTGATGTGACAAGTGATGCGACCTTTACAGTATCACCGCTAACAGAAATCGCTACTCAATTAGCTGAAGCTGCTGGTGATTTAAATACTGCGATTTCAACTCATAACCTCTCGGTCGGAGTCATCTTTGGTATCCCTAACGATATTTCAAGTGGTGTCACCGCTATTTATGCAACCGCTCCAACTGATTTGGCAACCACCGCAGCGGCAGATGATGCGGCTGGTCGATACGCTATTGCTTTAGCGTTAATTTCACAATTAGACGCAAATGATGCTAATGCTGATGCGGCTGCCATCATCGCTGCGCTAGCTACCGATTTAGCCGATGGCACTTTCTCGACTACCACGGTTGACGACTTTGACACCGCAGCAATTGATTTAGCGACTTCTCCTGTTGCCGACAATATTGATAGCACCGCGTTAGCTGGTGTGCAAAGCGCGATACAAAATGTTCCTGAGCCAGCAATTTTTGAAAACTTGAGTGCCACAATACCTAACGACCAGGTCGATCCAATTACAGGTACTGTGTCAGTGACCGATGTGAACTTTGGTGAAAATCGAGTGATTGAACAAACGGATGTGCAAACCACTTACGGTACATTTAGCATTTTAGAAAGCGGTGCTTGGACATATACCTTATATACTGCTGACGAAACTGTCGCAGGCCTCGAAGTTGGTGCATCGGTTAACGATACCATTTTGCTGACATCGATTGATGGAACCACTGCCAATCTAGTCATTCGCGTTTCTGCATTAACTCAGGTTGCGGAAATCACCAATACAATTAATGGTGATACCGGTGAGTTAAGACTTAACTTAGACCCACATCAACAGCAAGGTCGACTATCGTTTTCATTCCTTAAGACTGAAGCGCTTGCCGATGACGGCAATCAAAAAGATGCTTACGTTACTTTATACGGGTCATCAGGAAGTAGTTCTGAATCACTGGTTGATCTTCGGATACAAGGAAGCGCAACAGAAGATGATGGTACCGTCAGAGAACCCAGATTCTTAGTACGAAATACTGATGACGCCGGTTATCCTGGCGATACAATTGAAGCTCCGTTCACTCCTAACGAGTGGTATGAAGTTGAAATTATTTGGGATATGGCAGAGCAAAATCAAATCACCATTTTGATTAATGGTGAAGCACTCGGTGGTGGACCTTTCTCAACAGCGGCGGTTGTCGATTCTGACTTTACATCGCTTGATCAATGGTTTGCTGAGGGTGTAGAAACTATTCAATGGCGCTTTGGTGACAACGGTACAACGATTCCGTTTGGCGCTTACTACATCGATAACGTGTTAGTCGCTTCCGATACCGCTGGTACCATGTTGGTGTTCCAAGATGATTTCGAAGGATATGATGTCGGCAATACTTTTGGAAGTGGTTCGGCGTACCAACTGTCAATTGATGCAGTTGTGGCAACTTACGATGTCGCCTCATCATCTGAGCCTACACCGGCGGCATTCTTTAATTTAGTGGGTGCTATTAACAGCGATGTAACCGATGTCTTAACGGATACAGTGACAGTACTCGATCCTGACCCAGGAGAGGCGATGGTTATTGAGCAAGTCGCCACAGCCACTCAATTTGGAACTTTCTCTATTTTGCCTTCGGGCGCATGGGAATACACGCTCGATACCACCAATGCGACAATCGCCGCAATGGTTCAAGGTGACAGAGTGACAGATACCATTCAGATTTCCTCTGTCGATGGAACCACCGCTGATCTAGTCATAACGATAAATGGTGTTGGCGGCGCTCCTGCTGGAGGAGACAACAAGGTCGCAGTCATTGTTGACACACTTGATACTGATACTGGCGAGTTGCGATATGCATTGGATGCCAACGGTCCTTTAGCAGCAGGGCGAGTGGAACTAAAAATCAAACGCTTGGATGATGATCTGGGTGACGGTGATGCCTTTATCACTTTGTATAACGAGAACACTAATAATGATGGTGCGATTCTCGATTTCCGTATCCGCGATAGCAGCTTTGGTATTCGGGCACCGAGCACGATCGATACGTCAGCGCTTCCTCACACCCTCGATGCTTTCATGGATGTAAGAATTACTTGGGAATATCCAAATGGTGACACTGCGCAACTACCTGAGGTCACGATTTCAGTGGATGGTGTCAGTCTGGCTCCTTATACTCTCGACAATAACGCAATTGGCGGCGTCACACATGTAGCTATTCGGTTTGGCGACAATGGAGGCGTGCGATTAGATACAGGAAAAGTCACTGTCGATGACTTAGCTATCTACTCCGATAAAGCCGGCTTTACCGAAGTGTTTTCTGATGACTTTGAAAGTTACCTTGAAGGTGATTCTTTAGATACTGACAATGCAGCTTCGCCCTATCATTCAAACACTTCTGAAGTTACTGTTGAGGTAATCGATGGAGTTGCTGGCCCTGGAGTGCCGGGTAATAAATTTGCACAAATCGTTGATACCCTTGATACCGATACTGGAGAGTTACGATACGCTCTAGGTGCCGATGGTCCATTAGCCGCAGGTCGTCTTGAAGTTGCTGTTAAACGCTTGGATGATGATTTAGGTGATGGCGATGCCTTTATCACTTTGTATAACGAAAATACTAATAATGATGGTGCGATTCTTGATTTCCGTATCCGCGATAGCAGTTTTGGTGTGCGAGCTCCAAGTACTATCGATACCTCAACGCTCCCTCACACTTTAGATGAGTTCATGCATGTACTTATCACCTGGGAGTATCCTGGTGACCCAGCGACAACGCTTCCTGAGGTCACTATATCTGTGGATGGCGTGAGTCTGGCTCCTTATACGCTAGATAACAGTGCTTTCAACGGTGTGACACACGTAGCCTTCCGTTTTGGAGACAACGGTGGTATTCGTTTAGCGACGGGTATATTCAGTGTTGATGAATTAGCAATCTACTCCGATAAGGATGGGATGACTGAGGTATTTTCAGATGACTTCCAGTCTTATTTAGAAGGTGATTCGTTGGATACAGACAACGCGGCTTCGCCTTATCATTCCAATACATCCGAAGCCACTGTAGGTGCTGAAGAAGGTGGACAAGGCGGACCTGGTACTCCAGGGAATCAATTGGCACAAATTGTTGATACCCTTGATACCGATACTGGAGAATTACGATACGCGCTGGGTGCCGACGGCCCACTGACGGCAGGTCGGTTAGAAGTCGCGGTCAAGAGATTGGACGATACGCTTGGTGATGGCGATGCATTTATTACTTTGTATAACGAGAACACTAATAACGATGGCGCTATTCTTGATTTTCGCATTCGTGACAGCAGTTTTGGCGTGAGAGCACCAAGCACTATCGATACTTCTACGCTTCCGCATAAGCTGGATAGTTTTATGAATGTTGTTATCACTTGGGACTACCCAGGTGGCGATCCGGCAACCACTCTACCTGAGGTTACGATAACGGTGGACGGAGTCAGTCTAGCACCTTACACCTTAGACAATAGTGCCTTCAATGGTGTCACTCATGTTGCATTTAGATTTGGTGACAATGGTGGTGTTCGATTGGCGACTGGTATATTTAGTGTTGATGAAATAGCAATCTACTCCGATAAGGCTGGCAATACAGAAGTTTTCGCCGACGACTTCGAATCTTATTTGGGTGGTGATTCACTGGATACTGACAATGCAGCTTCGCCTTATCACTCGAACACATCTGAAGCAACTGTAGGAGTGGAGGAATAACATGCAGCTAACCAAAAAAATTGAAGAGTCGATTCAGAATAATATTAATAATGAGAGATTAACTATGATAAAAGCAAAGCAAAGCAAGCGCGCTTTTCCTTCGAGGAAGTCGCCGGTAGCTATCGCTATTTTGTCCGCCATCCTGTCGTTAACTGCGAATACTACGGTTTCAGCTCAAGAGGCAGAAGATGTTGATGAATCAGATGATGAAGAGCAGGTTGTTGTAATTACAGGTACGCGAGCCTCAGTACAAAGTTCAATCAATATCAAAAGAAATTCAACCCAAATAGTTGATGGATTCTCAGCAGAAGATATCGGAGATATTCCAGCACTATCAATCGGTGCTGCACTTGAACAAATTACAGGTGCTACAGCGCATCAGGAAAACGGTGGCGCTTCAGAGCTATCTGTCAGAGGGTTGGGACCATTTCTTGGAACGACGGTAGTCAATGGTCGAGAAGCGACTAATGGTAGTGGCAACCGCGCAGTTAATTTCAGTATTTTTCCTTCCGAGATGTTCAATAAAGTTTCAATTCATAAGACTCAATCAGCCGAGTATATTGAGGGCGCTGTGAGTGGTCAGGTACATCTGGATACAAAGAAGCCTTTACTTTACGGCAAGCGATTATTCCAAGGTAACTTTCAGTTAGCACATAGCCCTGATGAAGCCAATATTGAAGGTGGTCAAGATTTCGGATCTCGTGCAACGCTCGCCTATATTGATCAGTTTGAATTTGATAATGGCACCAGTCTCGGTGTTTCATTTGGTGCACAGTTAAGAGACGAATCTAATCCTGAGCAGGAATACCAAACTACCTCGGGTGGCGGACGTCTTGAAGCTTGTGAGTTGACTTCATTTGATTCTAACGCGCTACCAACAGACACCAGCGGTCGTTGCCATGATGGTTCGGCAGATGTTAGTAATGATGCAATTCAAGATCTGATTGATTCGAATCCAAACTACAATTCTGTCGACGACATTCCTTTTGCTTACATTCCACGAGATCATCGTTATCGACAAAACACCACCGATGATGAGCGTGAAGCTATCTTTGGTAGTATTCAATTTCAGCCAAACGATCGTCTAGATATGCTGCTTGATTTTCAATACTCAAAGCGAGATCAACGAGAACTTCGAAAGGATTTTCAATACGCAACAACTCAGGAAGACATCTCTTCGCTGACCTCAAATCCGTATTCAGGAGAAGTCTTTTCTTCGATATCTGAAACCAATCTTTCGTCTTATACAACTAACTTTCAAAGACTCGAAGAATACAAGGGCTTCGGCTTTAATGTTGACTATCGTTTGTCAGAAAATCTGACCTTAAACTTTGACTATTCTAGCTCTGAAACCAATCGAGTCGAAACTGATATTGAGCTGAGACTTGGCGCGACGGATAACAATCTTGTTGGCGGTAATGCAGATGATTTTACTGTTCAGTTGGACACAAATGGTAATAATCCAGGCGCTGCAATTGGAACTATTCTAGATAGTGGTGGTAATGGCTTTGAAGTGACTGACCCTAGCTACTTTAATGCTAGAAACCGTGCACGAATTCGAGCACGTCAATTATCTCGTGATAATACCTTGGACGCTTTTCGTACCGATTTAACTTGGGCACGAAACGAGGGAGCCATTCACACGGTTAAAGCTGGTGTGCGTTTTTCTAGTATGGAATATGTGACCTTAGGTGGCTTGAGAAACGCTGCTGGTCAAAGTCTATTTGAAGACGAAGATCTAGTCTCACCTGATGAGGGCGCCGATAATACGGTAACCGACGCCATACTAGCTGACGTGCTCGCTTGTGCCGATCAAAGTTTTCCAGAGTCTGGATTTCTATCTAATGTGAGAGACGGTGAGCTCATAACAAATGCCGAAACAGGTACTTCGGTAAGCCACTATGCAACTTTCAATTTTGAATGTGCAGCCAATGCATGGTTGCAAAATTATGGTGGGTTATCTGGAATCCAATACCAAAATGGCATTAACTCCGGAACTAACGACGTAACGGAAGACACCAATGCATTTTATATTCAAGCAGACTTTTCAACTGAAATATCTGATTATCCGGTAAGAGGAAACTTTGGCGTTCGTTACGTGGATACCGAGATCACTTCTGTCGGTTATCGAGGACCCATCACCGTTGAAGAATTCAACGAGGGATTTGTTGTCACTGAAGGCGATACTTCCGATGGTTTCGAAACTGACACACAGCGAAGTAGCTATCAAGAAATTCTCCCAAGCCTGACAGTGATTGTCGATCTTGATGACGATTTGGTTTTGCGTTCAGGTTTGTTTAGAGGGATGTCTCGTCCAGATCCTCACTCCTACGGCAATGGTCGTTCGATACAAGATAACGATATATCCAATGCATATTCTAGCCTGGCTGAAGCTGTTAATGGGATTGGTGCTACCGGTAACCCATATCTTAATCCAATACTATCAAATAACCTCGATTTAGGTCTTGAATGGTATGCCAATGACGACACTATGATTGCAGGGATGTTCTACTGGAAAAAGTTCAACGGTGGATTCGAAACAGTCGCTCAACTTGAGACGTTTAACTTAGATGGGAATGAGGTCCAAGGGCTCGTTGAAACAACTCAAATTAGTGACGATACTAGCACCGTTAAGGGATTCGAATTAACCATGGCGCATTCGTTTGATTACTTACCAGGATTCTTAAGTGGCTTAGGCGCTAAGATAAGCTACAACTATGCAGACTCTGACTTTGAGTTTGAAGACCAGCATGGTGGTGATGGAACCACCATAACCGTCGATCAGGATACTGGAGAGATCACACAGACTCCATTAACCGGAATTATTGAACCGGCCAATTTATTCGGACTATCTAAGCACGTTAGTTCGACACAACTCTACTGGAACGATGAAGATTGGGACGTTAGATTACTGTTTAAAACACGTTCAGGTTATTTCCAACAGTTTGGGCGAGATACACAAGGTCGAATTCGTTACACCGATGCGACCCAAATACTCGATTTGAATATGAGTTATCGTTTAACGGATGATATAAAACTTAACTTCCAAGCCAAAAACATTACTGACGAACCTCGTATCGATTATCGTCCAGTTGGAGGCCAAGTTCATCAAGCACTATCCTACGGGCCACGACTTTTCTTAGGGGTGAAAGCAAAGTTTTAATCAAATGCTAGTTGCTAGTTGCTAGTTGCTAGTTGCTAGTTGCTAGTTGCTAGTTGCGAAAAAATATAAGGAGCTGGGAGCTGGGAGCTGGGAGCTGGGAGCTGGGAGCTGGTAGATTTTTCTCCTCGGTTCTATCCTTTGCTCCTAGTTCAATTGTTTCTGTTCCTTGATTGCTGTTGATTTAGATCGGCCTAATATTGGTGGTTCATTCAGTACAATAATAAAGAGGTTTATTGCATGCGTTTTTTATTGGCTGGCTTGTTGTTAGCCTTTCTGTTTTCATTCGAGATTGCAGCTGAAGCTGCTGGTGATAGTCTGCCCGCCGATAAAGTGGATCTGCGATTTTGGAAGCTTACGCTACCTTTAGATGACAACAACGATGGTAAGGTCGATGAGGTTAAAGTACGCGCATTGCAAAAATACTCTCATCCAGATTTTTTCTATCTTGATGAAAAAGACTATCTTGTTTTTACTGCGCCGAACAAAGCGAAGACATCGTCTGGCTCTACTAATACCCGAAGTGAATTACGTCAAATGCTTCGCGGTAAGAACACCAAAATTGGAACTCACGATCCGAAGAATAATTTTTCCCTTAAGGCACATCGAAGTTCAAAATATTTTGCGCTTATTGGGGGACAGTTAGAAGCAACCCTAAAAGTATTGCACGTGGCTAAAAATGCCAAGCATACTAGTAAGAAACCCGCCTATTCCGTGGTAGTTGGACAGATACACGCGGTTAAAGATAAACAGGTTATTAACAAAGGAAATGGTTTTGGTTGGGGTAATGAACCGATTAAAATTTTCTACAAAAAATGGCCTCAACATAAAACGGGGTCTGTGTTTTGGACTTACGAGAGAAATCTAGAAAAAGAAAACCCTAATAGAACGGATATTGCCTACCCAGTATGGGGTAATACTTGGGAAAATCCGCAGGACCCAGGAGAAAAGGGCATAGCGCTTGGCCAATTATTTAATTACAACATTAATGTGCACGAAAATATTATGTATCTGACGTTCAGAACCGCTGACCCTTCTCAGACAGTAAAATATCAGATTGATTTATCGAATAATGTTGATGCCTATGGAAATGTCGATGAAAAGGATAACCCGTTAGGCTACTCAGGAGATGCGTTTTATTTTAAGGCTGGTGCTTACAATCAATGTAGTACTAAGGATGATGCGGCTAAGTGGTACACCGCTTGTGCAGGTACTGGGAACTGGCAGGTTGATAAAACCAATGGAGATTATGCTTCGGTGGCGTTCCGGCGAATACAACTCGCGGGCCCATATGCTCCCGAAAAAAAGCCTTAGAAGAAAAAACTTAGTTAGGTAATACAACAACATTTTTTATAAAAAGAAATTCATTTGTGATTTATTAGCATCCATATAGAAAGGATGGAGTAGATTTTTAGTAGGGAGCTACTTTTTTGAATAAAGTCGTCATTAGCAAAATGTTTATTTGGTCATTGTCGGTGATGATCTGCATGTTATTTATTGCTTGCGGTGGGTCAAGCGAAAACGGTGCTGATGAACTACCAACGCCTTTACCTGATCCTGTTGGAAATAACTTAACACCCATTTCTTGTGAGGCGACATTTGTTCTGCCTGTTAGTACGATTGAAACAGATGTTCAAAATGAAATTTATCCAGCCTCTAAATCAATGGATACCAGCTTAAGTCAAGAGTCGAGATGGCAATCAACCGCTTTAGAACAATCCATTCAATTTGAATTAATCCATCGTTCGCTAATAAAAAGTATTGCAATTGCTTGGCACTTAGGGAGCCAACGTCAATCTTACTTCTCAGTAGAGGTTTCCGAAGACGCGAGTGACTGGCAGAGCGTTCTTGCTAACGTTAATAGCTCAGGGCAAACCAACGATATGGAAGCTTATAGTTTTGACCCTACTAGTGCAGCTTACATAAGAATTGTCAGTCATGGAAATGATTCAAACTCTGAAAATGGTGTGGTTGAAGTGTCTATAGAAGGTTGCAACAATGAGCAACAGACCGCTGACAATTTAGATGCCTTAATCAGCATAGAGAGCGATCCAGAACTGACTAATTACAGCCAACTACAATTAGATTCAGGACTTCCACCTTCAGAAAACTTTGATCTAGAAGACTGGTATTTAAGTATCCCAACCGATGAAGACAATAGCGGTACCGCTGACTCTATAAAAGAAGGAGAGCTTAGCAATGGGTATGAAAATATGGAGTTCTTTTATACTGGAGATGATGGTGGTTTAGTCATTAAGTCTCCAACAACGGGCTTCAAAACATCGGCTAATACTTCGTATGTTCGAGTCGAGCTTAGAGAAATGCTTCGTCGCGGAAATACTCAACACAGCACAAAAGGTGTCAACCCGAATAACTGGGTATTTGGTAGTGCTTCAGAAACTGCGAGAAATGCTGCTGGAGGTGTTGATGGTCGATTGTTTGTGACACTAGCAGTGAATCAAGTGACCACCACGGGGTTAGATTATCAGATTGGCCGTCTTATTATTGGTCAAATTCATGCTAATGACGACGAGCCTGTCAGGCTTTATTACAGGAAACTACCGGGCAATAGCCAAGGGGCAATCTACATTGCTCACGAAGTCAAAGGGGGTGACGATCGCTATTATGAATTAATAGGAAGTCGTGACAATGATGCCGATAATCCAATGGACGGGATCAGCCTGGATGAAAAATTTAGTTACGAGATCCAAGTAACGGGAGATGTCCTGACAGTCAGCATACACCGACCAGGAAAAGATAGCGTGGTTCAAACCGTTGATATGAAAGAGAGTGGTTACCAGTCCGACGATCAGTACCAATATTTTAAGGTAGGTGTTTACCATGTTAACAATAGCGCGGATGCCGAAGAGTATGCCCAGGCCACCTTTTATGAGATTAAAAACAGCCACGATAAATACAGTGATTAATATCAATTTAGAGAAACATGCGATCTTGGCATTTCATCCGCTAGCCTTGGTTTTGACCCATAATGCTTTTCGGTCATACCAAAAACTGCAATTTTCCAATAATCTGTTAGTTTTATAGTCACTTAATGTTTATTGCTTTATTACATATTGGTAATACAAATGGGTTAAAATTGGTTGACATGTGTCGGTGCTGTGGTTAGTATTTGCCTTACACTCTTGATGGCAAAACTTTCAAGAACAAAGGTCTTAAAAGTTAGCAGTAGTCGTGATTTACGCGCACTTTTATTACCAACTAATCATGCAAAAAGGCTCAGAAATGAGCGAGAGTACTTTACAAATAAAGTTAATATATAGTTTCGTCTACTGGAGTTAGATATGACAAAACCAGTTATTGGTTTCATTGGCCTTGGCCTAATGGGTGGCAATATGGTTGAAAATTTACAAAAGCGTGGATTTCAACTGATTGTTTTAGATCGTAAGAAAGAGGCTATTGAAAAAGTAATAGCCCGTGGAAACGCTAGCGAAGCGACAACCGCAAAAGAACTTGCTGAAAAGAGTGATATTGTGATGTTAGCTCTGACAACTTCTGAAGTGGTTGAGAGTGTCGTTTATGGTGAAGAAGGTATTCTTGCAGGTATCAAAGAAGGCTCTGTCCTCATTGACTTTGGAACTTCAATTCCGGCTTCTACTCGTAAGATAGGAAAAGACCTCGCTGCAAAAGGTGCTGGCATGATAGATGCGCCACTCGGTCGAACTCCGGCGCACGCAAAAGATGGTTTGCTAAACATCATGGCTGCAGGGGATTTAGATACTTTTAACAAAGTTAAACCCGTATTGCAGCAGCAAGGAGAAAATGTCTTCTATCTAGGAGCGTTGGGCGCAGGACATACGACTAAACTAATTAACAATTTCATTGGTATGACGACAGTGACTGCTATGTCACAAGCCTTTGCTGTAGCAGACAAAGCTGGTGTCGATCGTCAACAACTCTACGATATTATGTCGGCAGGGCCGTCTAACTCTCCATTTATGGGTTTTTGTAAGAATTATGCTGTTGATGGTGTGAGTGATTTAGGTTTTTCGATCGCCAACGCAAATAAAGATTTAGGTTACTTTGTCGAAATGGTGAAAGATCTTGGAACCGTTTCCCAAATTGCTGAGGGTACTTCAAGTAACCTGAATGCAGCAGTTGCGGCCAATATGGGCAATGGCAATGTCCCTGAAATTTACGACTACTTCCTCAAATTGCAAAAGTAACTAGCGATAGTAGGTACTTACATGTTTTGAAAATGAGAATCCTCTCGGTTTAGTATTCATTCCTTTATGAGACTAAATTGGTTGTTGTCGGTTTTACCCTGAAGCATTTAAACCGGATTTAACCTCTCTTAACAGAGAGGTTTTTTTTTGGCCAAAAATGGATAGTAAAATAGCTTGAATAAAGCGAGAGAGGAGTTATCGAACTCGATTGACGAGGTTGTCTATTGAGTAAAGCCCACGAGTTTCGCTGTTTTTACGGCGAACTTCTTCAAGAGCCCTGGCTTCAACAGCTTCGAATAATGTGTTAATCAATCGGTTAAAATGGGAGTGCATAGCGCTTCTAGCCGCTGAAGGATCATGCGCCTTAAGAGCCGTGTATATTGCAGTATGTTCGGCAAGTGTTAGATCATTATCTTTACTGCACACGCTATTGTAATCCTCAACAATTTCCGCTGTAGAATTTCTTAATTCCCAAAGGTTCTCAATGGATTGAATCATCGCTGCATTTCGTGTGGCGTTAGCAATTGTTAGGTGAAAAAGATGATCCGCAGCATGCACATCTTCACCGTTTTTCATCATCGTTAAGGACTTATCTAACTCTTCTAATTCGTTATCGCTAATTGTCTTAGCGGCAATAGCCGCAACTTCTCCTTCTATTAAGGCTCGTGCCTGAGTAAGTTCAAATGCGTTAATTTCAGTTTTTGTATCTGATGATACAGCTGACTCAAGCACATATACGCCCGAACCCGTTTTTACTTCAACTTTGCCTCTCACTTCTAACGCTATAATAGCCTCTCTGATGGTTGGCCTACTTACATTATAACGTTCAGCAAGTTCTCTTTCGGGAGGAAGTCGGCTACCCGGGGCGTAATCACCTCGATTAATAGCGGCCTCTATGCTTTCTACAATACTCCAGAATAACCGTTTGCTTTTCATTACTTTTCCTTTGAAAGTCATACCAATTTCTAACTACATGATATCCATATACTAGGCTATTGGCAAAGGTAAAGTGGGGATATTAGGTTAATTATCCATTCAAACGTCAAAAATGGCCCAACTATTGGCTATAAAGTTAAGGCAAATATTAAAATATTGGTATGACAAAATGGTTGACAATATATTAGCGTTTGGTTAGATTGTATGCGCTGTGACTTTGAATAGGCTCGCAGTAAGCTAAAAATGATACTGGCAATCGAATTTTGAAAATCACACGGATAGTTTTTGTTATTGGAAAGTGGTGAATAAATACATGTTTAAGAATTTGGGATTTAGGCTAACGACGTTTTCTAGTTTGCTATTGTTTTTCGTCATAACGCCTGTTTTTGCTAAAGAAACACTGGTCGATAGTCCCGCTGCATTCGAAGAGGCGAATAAGGATTCTCAACCGGGAGATACTATTATTCTGAAAAACGGAATCTGGAATGACTTTGAGATTCTTTTCAGCGGTGAGGGGACGGAAAAACAACCAATTAAACTTCGAGCGCAAACCAGCGGTAAAGTGATCTTAAGTGGTCAGTCAAACTTACGGTTAGTCGGTAGATATCTTATTGTTTCTGGCCTGGTGTTTAAAAATGGCTTTACACCAAGTGATTCGGTCATTTCATTTAGGCAAAATAAAGACAACCTAGCCTTTCATTCTAGAGTAACTGAAGTGGTGATCGATAACTTTAACAACCCTGATCGCTTTGAGTCTGACTATTGGGTTGCCATGTATGGAAAACACAATCGATTTGATCATAATCACTTAGTCGGTAAAAGAAATAAGGGAGTTACTCTAGCGGTTCGTCTAAATGACACTAATAGCCAAGAAAACCACCATAAAATAGATCATAACTATTTCGGACCTCGACCAATATTCGGTTCAAACGGTGGCGAGACGCTTCGAATTGGAACCAGTCACTATTCTTTAACCGATTCATTTACTACTGTGGAAAATAACTACTTTGACCGGTGCAACGGTGAAGTTGAGATCATTTCAGTCAAATCTGGCAACAACTCGATTAGAAATAATACATTTTTTGAATCTAAAGGCACACTGACCTTACGCCATGGTAATGGTAATTTGATCGAAGGAAATGCGTTTTTCGGCAATGGAGTAGAGCATACGGGTGGTGTACGCATTATTAATCGAGATCAAATTGTTAAGAACAACTATTTCGAAGGGCTAACAGGATATCGCTTTGGCAGTGGTTTTACCATCATGAATGGAGTACCAAACTCTCCGATAAATCGTTATCACCAAGTTGTTAACGCTCGAGTAGAAAACAACACCTTTGTTGATGTAGAGCATATTCACTTAGCGGCTGGAAGTGATCAGGAGCGAAGTGCAGTACCTAAGAATTCTCAATTTAAAAAGAACTTATTTTTTAATAAAAGTGAAAAGCAACCTTTTTCAGTATTTGATGACATTAGTGGAATTAAATTCTCTTCAAATATAGCTAACTTTAAATCAGATAAGAAAATTAAGCGCGGAATTCTCAAAAAAGAAATTCAACTAGTGCGTGAGAAAAATGGCCTTTTCTACCCTCAAAATGCAAAATTCAGTCAATTTGGCATACTGTCTAACTTTAAGGTGACACAGAAATACCAGGTTGGGCCTAATTGGTATAAAAAATCTGAACCAGAAGTGGAGTTTGGCAGTAACAAGACTATAAGCGTTAAAGCTACTAGCGATTCACTGTTTAACGCAGTGCTAGCAGCAGAGCCAGGAGATGTTATCGAGTTGGATGATGGTCAGTATAATGTTAGAAAGATCATCCGAATTGACAAAGCTCTCACCATTAAATCGAAAAACCAGCAAAAGAGCCGTATAAGTTTTGATCGATCGACGCTATTTGAAATTACTAATGGCGGAAGCTTGTTGATAGATGGCCTTGTCATTGATGGGAAGAATAGTCCAGATTCTTCGGGTAACACCTTGATACGAACTGCTAAATGGGGAATGTATAAAAACTATCGATTCATAATTCAAAATAGTGTGATAGAAAACTTAGATATTAACCACTCATTCCACTTTTTTGATTCGGGTAGTAGAGCTTTCGCCAGTTACATTTTAGTAGAGAATAATCGATTCGAAAACATTAGCGGAGACCTGTTTCGGCTAGATAAAGAGAACGACGACCTTGGAATTTACAATGCTGAATACTTAACTATCAGAAATAATGAGTTTTTAGACATCGCGGGAAGCTTAGTGAAATTGTATCGAGGCGGAAGTGACGAAAGTACTTTTGGTCCCCATCTTTATTTCGAAAGTAATTTGGTGAACAACGCTAGTCTAGGTAAAAGAAATAAAAGTAAAGCAAGCTTGTGGTTACATGGCGTACAAGTAACTTCAGTGAGAAAAAATCAATTCTTAGCCAGTGAGCTGATTAAAGTTGAACATACCGTTGGTGAACCCATTACTGTAATTCAAAACAACCGATTTAAAAATACTAAATTACCAACAGTGGTCGAACTTAGAACCAGTGGCCCACATACCGCAAAACTTATCGACAACAAGAAGATTTAGGGTTGAGGTTATTTTCTATGATAATGTTTGATGGCCTAAAAACAGCAATGTGCTTTTTGTTATGCGCGGTTTTCGCGAACTTGGTGATTGCTCCAACATCATCAGCATCGACCCATCCACAGTTAGTCATTACTCAAGATGATGTAAAAAAAATGAGGAAAGCGATCACCTCAGAAGGTCGTTTTTCAGAAGAATTTAAGAAAGTCAAATCTTCAATTAATCAATTGCTAGCTCTACCTTTAGTCGTTCCAACTCCCAAAGATGGAGGCGGGGGATATACTCATGAGCGGCATAAAAAAAATTACCAGCAAATGTATAATGCGGGAGTAATCTATCAGTTAACTCAAGAAAAAAAATACGCCAACTTCGTCAAGGCAATGTTGTTAAGATATGCTCAGATGTATCCTTCTTTACCATTGCATCCAAAAAGAAAAGTTGATAAACAAAATCCAGGCAAGTTGTTTTGGCAAAGCCTCAATGAAGCAGTATGGTTGGTCTATACAATACAAGCTTATGACTTGATTTATGATTCTTTATCAAAGCAAGAAATTACTACAATTGAACAAGGGGTAATAAGGCCAGTTGCATTATTCTTATCAGAAGGTTCACCAACAACTTTTAATAAAGTGCATAATCACGGAACATGGGCGACAGCGGCAGTTGGTATGACAGGATATGTTATTGGAGAACAAAACTGGGTTGAGCGAGCACTATATGATTTGAAAAAGTCTGGCAAAGGAGGATTCTTGCGTCAGCTTGACGAGTTGTTTTCCCCTCAAGGTTATTACACTGAAGGGCCTTACTATCAACGCTACGCTTTAATGCCATTCGTGACATTCGCGAAAGCAATTAACGTTAATGAACCAGCAAGAAAAATTTTTGAGTATAGAGATAACATCATCTTAAAAGCGATAGATACAACTATCCAGCTCAGTTATAACAAACTTTTCTTTCCGCTAAATGATGCGATTAAGTCTAAAGGTATCGACACCATTGAACTAGTTAATGGGGTGGCTCTTGCCTATAATGCAACAGGCGATACCGGCCTGTTAGAAATAGCTGAGCAGCAAGGAAAAATTTTACTTACTGGCGATGGGTTACTGGTAGCGCAAGCCTTAGATAACGGTTTGAAAACAAGTTATCAATTTAAATCTCAAGCGCTAGGTGATGGTAAGGATGGGACTCAAGGAGCTCTGGCAATCATCAGAGCGACAAATCCGGCTCAAGCGGTCGTTTTTAAAGCAACCTCACAGGGATTAGGTCATGGCCATTTTGACAAACTGACTTGGCAGTTTTATGACCAAGGCGAAGAAATTATATCGGATTATGGTGCCGCTCGGTTTCTGAATATTGAGGCTAAGTTTGGTGGGCGCTATCTTCCTGAAAACAGTTCGTGGGCTAAGCAAACGATCGCTCATAATACCCTAGTCGTTGATGAAATTACTCATTTTGGTGGTTCACTTAAACTAGCCAATGACAACTATCCAAGTTTAGAATATTTTGACGTATCGAACGAAGTATCTGTGACCTCAGCAAGTATTGATTCAGCCTATCCAAGTGTAGAGCTTAATAGAACACTCGCGTTGGTATCAATACCTAACTCTTCTCAAAGGTTGTTGATAGATATTTTTAAGGCGAGCTCAAATAGCAAGCACCAATACGATTTACCTTTGCATTATCAAGGACAGCTGATCGACACCAACTTCGAGCGTGATATGAATACATTGAAACTGGTGCCTGTCGGAACAAAAAATGGCTACCAGCATCTTTGGCTTAAAGGTGTAGCGACGCCACAAGGTAACATCAATAAAGTGACTTGGTTGAATCAGAATGGCCGATTTTATACCCACACCAGTGTGAACAGAACAGGACAAAAAATTCTATTTACCGAGCTTGGAGCAAATGATCCTAATTCTAACCTTAGAAAGGAAAGTTCGTTTATAACCAGAATTCAAAATGTAAAACAGCATTCTTTTGTTAGTATTGTTGAACCTCATGGGGAATACAATCCATCTGAAGAGTTTACTCTTGAGGCTGAATCGAAGGTTTCTAATATTAAGTATCTAAAGCGCCCAAATGCCCACATGCTGGAATTTGAATATCGAGACAAACCCTACTTATTACTGATTCGTAGCACAAAGAATACTGATAAGGTGATGAATATCACCTACGCCAACCGTGATTATCAATTGGCCGGACGATCCCAACTTATTGAATTATAGAAATTAAACTGGAGTAACTAATGAGCCAAAGCGACCATTTTTCGTTTGCCGAACAAACAGAGATAGAAGATATAGGCGGTGGGCTTAAACGCCAAATGCTCGGGTATAATCATGAATTGATGGCGGTGAAAATCTGGTTTGATAAGGGGGCGGAGGGCTATGTGCATGCTCATAGACATTCTCAAGTCTCCTATGTCCAAGAAGGAGAGTTTCATGTGAATGTCGGAGGTGTGATTTCGATATTGAAAGCGGGCGACAGTTTCTTTGTACCGCCACATGTGGAACATGGTGCCGTCTGCCCAACCGGTGGAATACTGATAGATACATTTAGTCCCGCACGAGAAGATTTTATCGGCGATGAAAAAGCAATAATAGGGGAAGACTAATGCAAGTAAAGAATCTGCGCTGGTGGGTGATATTTCTTATCGCGCTGGCGACAATTATTAATTACATCGATCGTTCCGCCTTAAGCGTGCTTTGGCCTGATATTGTCGAGGAATTGTTTCCTGATGAGTCGGCATTGGAACGAAAACAAATCTATGCCAATATCTCTATCGTATTTATTTTATCCTATGCCTTTGGACAAGCTATTTTTGGAAAGATTTTTGATTGGGTTGGAACGCGCTTAGGGTTTGTGCTTTCCATTGGAGTTTGGTCGCTTGCCACAGTTGCTCATGCCTTTGCTCAAGGCGTGCTCAGTTTTAGTATATTTCGTGCAATCTTAGGAGTCGCGGAAGCTGGCAATTGGCCGGGAGCGGCTAAAAGTAATGCCGATTGGTTTCCTACAAAAGAGCGCGCGCTAGCCCAAGGAATATTCAATTCAGGCGCAGCAATTGGCGGAATAATTTCTATTCCATTAATCGCCTACTTAACCGTTTTTTTCAGCTGGCAAATGGTATTTGTTGTTATTGGCTTAGTCGGATTGTTATGGCTTATTCCATGGATCATACTGGTCAAAGCTCCGCCTAAGAGTCACCCTTGGATTACTCAAGAGGAACGTAACTATATTCTTACGGGGCAAAGACAAAGTAGTGATGAGCAAGGGGTTGAGATTGAAGAATATAATCCCACCACTACTGAGTTACTTACTCGAAAAGAGAGCTGGGGTGTCATCATTGCATCTGCCGCGATTGACCCTATTTGGTGGCTCTTTGTTTTTTGGATACCAATATACTTAAACGAAGTATATGGCATGGATGTTAAATCAATTGGCATTTACGGCTGGGTTCCTTACGTTGGCGCTATGCTCGGCGCATGGTTTGGTGGGCTACTGGCTCAGAACCGAATCAAGGCCGGTTGGGACACTAACAAAACTCGTAAGCTTACTATTTCCCTTGGTTGTTTTATCATGCTGCCGGCTTTGTTGTCTATGGCGAGTCCTGGTGGGCCAACCACCGCGGTGATTATAATGGCGGTAATACTGTTTGGATTTCAAACTGCGATTGGTAACGTTCAAACATTACCCAGTGACTTGTTTGGTAAAAAAGCAGTTGGAACTCTCGCCGGTTTATCCGGCATGGCGGCAAAGCTAGGAGCGTTAGGCTTGACAGCATTAGTTCCTATGTTAACTGCCGATGGTAATTATACCCCTGCGTTTGTTATAGGTGCGTCACTAGCGGTAATAGCGATGCTCGCTGTGTGGGTTCTTATACCAAAAATCGAACCATTGAAAGGAAAGTAAAACCTGTGAGTAGTATAGTTTTTTTTGGTGAGTGCATGATTGAGTTGTTTCAGAACGACGAGAACTTGTTAGAGCAAACTTATGCGGGTGATATGTTTAATTCTGCCGTTTATCTAAAGCGGACATTCCCTCAATTAGAAGTCAATTTTGCTACTGCTATCGGTCGAGATCTTTATAGCACCAATATGCTAGAAATGTTCTATCGCGAGCACATAGGTACTGAATTTGTTTTTCGATCTGAAACGAAAATTCCCGGACTATATTCGATTCAAACAGATCCGGAGGGAGAAAGAAGTTTTACCTATTGGCGAAGTGACTCGGCTGCTAGGCAAGTCATGAAATTTATAGATACCGCCGTAATGAATAAGTTGATAAGACAGAAGATGTTTTTCTTTTCAGGTATTTCTCTCGCAGTGATTTCACCAGAAGATAGAGAAAAGTTTTGGTGGCTCCTAACAGGGCTCAAACGAGCCGGTGTTCTGATTGTTTTTGACCTAAATTATCGTGCACGTTTGTGGAACTCGCCACAAGAAGCCAAACATATGTTTGAAACCGCGCTGACACATTGCGATGTCTGCTTGCCGGGTGTTGATGATTTTAAACAACTTTATGAGTTCGAAAATGCCCAACAGGTCGCTGATTTCTGTCAGCCTTTTTCTATTCAAGAGTTAATCATTAAGAATGGTGCTGATGGTATTTATTGTGTGAATGATAGTGAAACCTTTCAAATTGAAGTAGAGCCCGTTACTAAGGTAGTGGATTCGACCTCGGCTGGTGACTCGTTTAACGGAGTTTACTTAGGGGCTCGTTTGTGTGGATATGAATCGAGGATTGCCATTGAATTGGCTAGTAAAGCCGCCGCAGAAGTGATTAAACACCGAGGGGCAATTGTGCCCAGCAAAGCATTCAAAGAATTTGTGGAAGGGTTGGCCATTCCTTCGATTGGTAACGCGCCTAGCGCATCATTGAGACTGATTTAATATGAGCGATAATTCATTTATTCTGGGTGGTCAAACGTTATTGCCCATTATTCAAGCAGACCAGGTCGAGTTGGGGGTGGAAACAGCCCGAGCGATGGTCACCGCAGGAGCTAATATTGTAGAGGTTGTGCTGCGAAGTGACGCATCGCTATCTATCGTAGAAGCGATTAAAAAAGAATTTCCCGGACTTAAGGTGGCAGCCGGAACCGTATTGGATACTGAACTATTAAGTAGTGCTATAACGGCTGGTGCTTCGATCATAGTTACTCCTGCGGTTTCTACAAACTTACTCAATCACTTGATGGATTGTCCTGTGCCTGTATTGCCGGGTGTTTCAAATGTCGCTGATATATTAATGGCTAGGGAATACGGCTACACCGAGTTAAAGCTTTTTCCGGCTTCGCTTGCAGGGGGGGTTGAGTTTCTTAAATCGGTGTCCTCAGTTTTTAAAGATATCTCCTTTTGCCCTACCGGTGGGGTCAATCAAAACAACCGACTAGAGTATTTGTCGTTACCCAATGTTTTTGCCGTTGGAGGTACTTGGGTGGCTCCTCCAGAGCTTGTAAACGCGCAGAATTGGTCAAAGATAACAGAGTTGTGTCGCGAAGCGCTGTAGGCGCCCCCTTTCTGAAATAAAAATTTCCATTCTTCGCAAACCTTTTACAATCCTCGACGTATTGAATAGTATCTGAGTTAACAACAGGTTAGGTATATTCAATAATGACCGACGAAACGTCGCTAATGCTTAAAGTTAAAGATGGCCAAATAGGTCATCTTTCTGATTTGTTTGAAGCGAATCACCTACCATTGTATAACTTCTACCTTCGATCTGGCTTAAATCGCGCTCTTGCAGAAGATTTAGTTCAAGAGACTTTTATGCGGGTATTGGCCTATCGTTCTACTTATAAAGCAGAAAGTTCGTTTAAAGCTTGGTTTTATCGAATTGCCAGAAATGTTGTCGCCGATCATTTCCGAAAATTATCCAACAAAGAACACCATGAATCGTTTGAAGAGCAACACATGGAAGGTTCTGACTCGCTGACTGATTCGCTTGAACAACAAGACCAGCGTAACGATTTCGAAAAAGCACTGTCTGCCATTCCTGCAGAACATCGAGAAATTATAATTCTCAGTCGATTTCAGCAACTTAATTATGCGGATATTGCTGAAATGTTAAATTGCAATATTAATACCCTAAAGACCCGCATGCGGGCGGCTATTTCTAATCTTAAATCCGAATATCGATTAATTACCGGAGAGGTGACTCCATGAATCATCAAGATATTATTTCTCAAAAGATTGAGTTTTTAAATGGAAACCGAACCAACGACCTTTCGCCTGAAACGCTTATTATGGTCAAGCAGGATCCCGAGTTAGCAAGTGAAATCGAGTTTGTAGAACAGTTATGGAAACAAACAGAACTGGATAGAGTGAGTAAACCTTCAGCTCAAATGCAAGCAAGATTCTATCAAATGTTAAGCCACGCTCAGTCTGCAGAGGCAACAAGCCACAAAGCGACCGAATCGGCTAAAAAGACGTCTAGAGAACCATTACTGGTTAGGCTGGGGTTGTTTCAGCCTGCTTTCCAAGTGTTATTGCTTGTTGTGGTGTTTGGGCTTGGTTGGTCATTAAACAGCAATAAATTATCACAACAGACCGATCGTTCTGCAGTATTAGAGAATAAAGTGGAAGCACTCAACGTTATGGTGGCTCTATCTATGCTTGGTAAAGATTCAACCGCTGAACGGTTAGCTGGAGTTGACTATGCTAAAAACGTTAGTTTAGACGACGAACGACTAGTGGACTCCTTGTTAGCCTTGCTTAACGGTGACCGATCTAGCGCTGTGCGTTTGTCGGTGGTTGATGTTTTGGCGCAAGGGAAGCAACATGATCAAATGCAAAGGAAGATTGTTGATAGTTTATCTAAGCAGTCAAACCCAATCGTACAAGTTGCATTGGTAGAACTTTTGCAAAATTATTCGAAGCTAAGTCAACAACAACTACAAACAATATTCTCTAACGAGCAGCTAGATGAAGAAGTCGCTCGTTTAATAAAGCAAAATTTTGCGCCACAAAGTAAAACCATATGAGTTAAATCATATGAATTAGACCAGAATAAATCTTTTCCAAATTAAACAAAAATTCTTATTAGAATGAAAGAGGTATTTAACCAAATGAAAATTTATAGACTAAAAGCAACCCTACTAATGTTAGTCATGTGTGCCCTGTCTAGTATCGTAACTTCAGCTAATGCGGCTGAACGTAGTGTTAGTCATAACCTAGAGCTCACTGATCCTAACAAGCCTGCCAAAATCGATGTTTCACTGATGAGTGGAAAAATTACTGTCGAAGGTTACAAAGGAAAAACAGTGAAAATCCAGGCAACTGTTAATGATTTAGATAAAGTAAAAGAAGACAGTTGGGGAGTAAATGTTAACACTCATGTGAATACGAAAATGCATGGCGACGCTGGTGAGAACAGACCTTCTACCAAAGGATTAAAGCGCGTTAAAAAGACAAACGTCAATATCGATATCGAAGAACGAAATAATAGGGTGAGTATCGAGTCTCATAACAATCGCGATAGTATTGAACTTATTCTTAAAGTGCCATTTAATGCCAGTCTAGAATTAGAGGTTAATAAGGGGCAGGGAGTTAGTGTCACTAATGTTTACGGTGAAATCGAGATAGAGAGTGTCCGAGGTCCAATCACAGCCAAAGGTGTAAGAGGATCAATTGTTGCGGAATCATCTCGTAGTGATATGACGATTGTGTTCGATGAGTTTAACCTAGAAAAGCCATCTTCATTGACAGTCCACCGAGGTAATATTGATGTCACTCTACCTAGTAAAGCCAGTGCGCTAATCGATGTAAAGAACTACGATGGAGAGATCTTCTCAGGAATAGAAGCAGAGTTTAAAAACGTTGACAAAGTTGAAAAGGGCAAGAGCAAAGGTCATCAAAAAATAACTATTGGTGGTTCGATGCAGGCGAATTTAAATGGTGGAAAACAGAAATTACTATTAAACACCTTTCGAGGGGACATGTTTATTCGTAGCAAATAATTCTCTTCAGTGTGAAAAAAGGTCGCGTAAGCGGCCTTTTTTATTCCTGAGAGAAAACCTTTATTCGCTGATTAAGTATTCAATAATATCGGAACAATAATATGATAGCTAATTCGGAGACCCACTATGACTTTCATCGCTACTTATCCAGTCAATCTATACCTCAAAAAAACATTGTTTACCTTTATCTTGATAATTCTTGCGGGAAATTCATTTGCCCACAATGAAAACTATCAATCAGAGTTCGAGCGCCATGGGATCACCGAATCATTTATTCAGGAGCTCAACGGAATGGGGTATTATAATTTAGAGGATCAACAGCTAATTGCTTTCAAGATACATGGTGTGAATAGTTTATTTATTCAACAACTAGCAGACTTAGGTTATGCGGATCTGGACGCTAATCAATTGTTGGCCTTTAAAATTCACAACGTTAATGATGCTTATGTTAGCTCTATTAATTCTATTGGTTATGGTCAGATGGATGCCAATGACTTATTAGCATTTAGAATTCACAATATTGATAGGACTTTTATCGAGTGGTATCAATCCCTTCGTTTAACGGATCAAAGCGCCTCAAAACTCCTCGCTTTTTCGATACATGGTATTAACGATGAGTTTATCAATGTAATCCACTCCCTAGGTTTTACTCAACTTGATTCTGGAGACTACCTCGCCGCTAAAATTCACCACATTACCACAGAATTTGTCTCATCAATGAAAGGTTTTGGGATAGCTGTAAATAACTTAGATGAAGCGCTAAAGCTCAAGATATTTAAAGTGCAACGCGATGATGTTGAGAAGATTAAACGCTTTCAATTGTTCTCTTCAGACGCCAACGAAATCGTTGCATTAAAAATACTAAAACTAGATGACGAGTTAGTTGAGCAAGTGAAATCTCTTGACCTGAATAGCTACTCATTAGCGAATTTTCTTGAGCAAAGAGCCAATTTTAAAACAGATTATTACCGCAATAACAAAATGCTATTGGCTTTTGAGCGCGTGATGGAAAAAATTCAAAGACTGTAACCAATGAAAAGGACGGGGGGCTCAATCTTATTTGACTTGCCACTTAGTTCAAATGTACTCAGTTAGCAAAGCCTGCATATTTTCAAAGGTTGACTCCATTTTCACCAGACCGCGCTTCGCTTGGTCATGATTACCGGCTTCGTACATCATGCGAAGCTCATTGGCTCTCGCATGGATCTCTTTGTGAAATATGTCTAATTGATAGATTAGCTCATGGTCAAATATTTTCTCGCGCTTAGCTCTCTCAATCCATCGACCACAGTGACACTGCCGGTTATCCATGATGGGCCAATCTCTAATCATGGTGGGTTCCAAAAGTATATTGGTCACAAAGTGATTTTTCCACCAGCTGCAGGTCAGTTCAAACAAGGCTATTTTACTCTGTAATTCGGTATGCTTTTCTCTACCCCATTTTAACCATTTTTCATTGGCTACTTGGTTGGTACTCCACTTGTATATGTCGTTGGCAGGCATAGGCTTGGCGATTTCATAGCCTTGTGCGAGCTCACAACCCATCATTAACAGAATAAGCCCGTGTTCGGTGCTTTCAACTCCTTCGGCAATCACTTTGCGTTCGAATGACTCTGCCAATCCAATAACACCATTAACAATGACATAATCACTCGGGTCATCGAGCACGTCTCTAACAAAACTTTGGTCAATCTTAATCGTGTTGGTGGGCAAGTTACGCATGTGAGTTAAAGATGAATAACCGGTACCAAAATCATCTAGAGCAATGTTGACGCCAAGGGTCTCTTGACAGGCTCTTAAGGTATCACTAATTACCGCTAAATCTCCAAGGACGCTACTTTCTAAAATTTCTAATTGAAGTTTTTCAGGGTTAATGTCTGAGTTTTCGGCCAATTTGTTGCTGATAAACTTTATAAAGTTTGGTGACTGCAAATGGTGTGAAGAAATATTCACGCTAACTTCCAAATCTAGATCAATACTATTCCAAATCTTCATTTGAGCAATTGCCGATGAGATTACCCACTCACCAACTTGGACCTCGAGTGGAGTCCCCTCTATCGTTGGTAAAAATTCGAGAGGCGGGATCAACCCTTTTTCGGGATGTATCCAGCGAATCAAAGCTTCTACCCTATAAAACTCACCTGTTCGCATATTGATCTTCGGTTGGTAGTAAAGAGCCAGTTGTCCTTCCAAAAGTGCTTGTTCAATTTCTGCAAGTCGATGATGGCGAGTAATTCGTTTTAGATTTTTTTCTGTATTGAATAGTTTGAAGCGATTTTTGCCAATCAATTTTGCTTGATACATTGCATGGTCTGCATGTCGTAGTAAAGTATCTATATCAGCATCGTCATCGGGATATAAGGTGACTCCACAAGATGCAGTGACCTGCAACTGTCGTCCATCTAGTAAGAATGGTTTAGCTAAGGATTCCAAAATTCTTTGTAAGGATTGAGCGCACACGTCGTAATTATCGATGTCGCCGAGTAGCAATGTGAATTCATCGCCGCCCTGACGGGATACTGTGTCCTCACTTCGAATCTGTTCATTAAGTCGACGAGAAACTTCGATCAACAGTCTGTCGCCGATATCATGACCATACTGATCGTTAATCGGTTTAAAATTGTCCAAATCAAGAAAGCATACCGCAAGCTTTTTGTTTGTCCGCTTACTGTGTGCAATGGCCTGATGAAAACGATCCGTAAACAAAGTTCGGTTAGGAAGCTGAGTTAACATATCGTAGTGAGCCATTAATTTGAGCTCTTCTTGTTGTTTAATCGTATTGGTTATATCTGAGAATAACCCAACATAGTAGAGAGTATTTCCTTGTTCGTCATTTAAGGAAGAGATAGAGAGTAATTCAATATAGAGTTCACCATTCTTTTTGTTATTCCAAACCTCACCTTGCCAGTGTCCATGCTGTATTACTGAATTCCACATCTCTCTGAAAAACTTTTGATTATGTTTGCCAGAGGACAAAATGTTTGGATTTTTACCAATGACTTCTTCTCGTTCGTAGCCGGTAATAATGCAGAATGCGGGATTAACTTCAATAATATTTCCGCTAGGGTCAGTAATGATAATGGCCTCATGGGTATCACTGAATACTCGAGAAAATAATTGAATTTGTTCAACCGAATTACTTCGCTCGATAGCTACAGCCGCTAGTTTGGAAACAAACTCGATCTGAGAAAAGTCCGATTCTTTAGGAACACAGGGCATGTTATGGTAAATAGCAAACGAGCCCAAAACTTTTCCTTCGGACCCTATGATTGGTTCTGACCAGCATGAGGCAAGGCCTGCTTGCAAAGCTAACTCCTTATATTTTGCCCAAGATGGATCGGTATTGATGTCTTCTGCGATCACTCTCTGACCTGAATACATTGCGCTACCACAACTTCCTTCATTTGGACCGATTTCGAGACCATTAATCGCTTCACTAAAAAAATGTGGCAAACGACAAGATGCCGCAGTGAAAACTCTTTTTTGGTCTTTTTCCAAAGTAAGAATACTGCATATTAATCCCGGGTCTACATGTTCTAGGATATTAATGATCGCATTCAAGATCTCGTTCAGGGGGGCAGCGTTAACCAATAGTTCAAGTACTTTTACTCTGACAGATTCTCGTAATTCAATCAGCTTTGACTGACTGATATCTTTTTGTACAGCTACAATTCGAGTGGATTGTCCTAAATGATTTCGTTCTACTGTTTGTCCCACAGAACTAAGCCAAATGTACTCGTCGTTCTTATTCTTAATTCTAAATTCTTGTGTAACAGGTAAGTCGTATTTAAGGGTTTTGATAAACGCTATTACCACCGGCTCAATATCTTCCGGATGGATCCGAGTTTTCCATAAATTAATATTACTAGATAGCTCGTCTGCTTGGTAACCCAAAAGATTGGCGTACTCTTCACTAATAAGGATCTTATTATTGATAGGATCCATATCAAACCAGCCTTGCCTTCCTAATCGATGTGAAAAATTGAGTCGTCTTATGTTGTCAGAAGTGGTTTCAACTAGGTAGGTCAACTCTTGCTCAAAACTATCAATGGCAAATTCATTAGAAGCGTTGGCTGGAGCTTTAGGATGCTTGCTAATTAGCGAGTGAAAGGAGCGTTTAAACGTCTTAAAGGGAAGTAGTATCTTTTGTCTTATGAATAAAAGAGTGATTGCTAGCAGTATAAAAAACAAAAGCAGATGAAGTCCCAGTTTGAGTAAAAATGAGTCTAGAGTTTGGTGCTCGGGAATTTCAGTAACAGACGACTTCGCGGTTGTTTGCGCTGTTGTTACTTCGCTTTGGGGTAAGCTTTGAATTACAAGAGAATGATAATCGGTGACCAACAAATAGCTAGAGAATAACAGCAATAAGAAAACTGCGCCGACAATTAATGAAAAGGTTTTAATTTTCAATTTCATTTTGGCTTAGATTACTCATCACCCTCGCTTTGCCAATACTAGCAATTTTGGCTGAGCTTGGTGTTCATATGAGGTCGTTTAGGATGCTTAAAGTATAGTAAAAGAAATTCACTTGTACCCAATTACGGCATTCAAATATCTAGCTGACATGCTTTGATACATTTTCAAGAACAGATAGTTGCTAACATGTGATGCGTTAGTGATATACTGATGTATAACACAGCTGCAGGCTTAAGATGTGTAATCAATAGCCCGCTTGCCAATGTAAGCAATTGAAAAATATAAATTAATTACTTTTAAGAGGTTAAGTATGCAAAACTTTAACAGAAAGATACTGCTTGTAGTGGCGGTTTTTTTGCTCAATGGATGCGTTATCGTCGCGGGTGATAGAGATTGGGATAGCGAAGACTGGAAAGAAAGACAGAGTTTAAATCGTGAGCACATAAGTGAATTAACTCTGTCTATGAGTCGTATTGATGTAATCGAGAAGATGGGGGTACCTAATTTTTCTGAAGCCTTAATCAAAGATGGTCAAGAATATCGAGTGCTATATTACCGCACTCAACGTACTAAATCGGATGGAGAGACCAGTAAAGACGAAACTACCCCACTGGTGTTCAAGAACGATAAGTTGATCGGCTGGGGAGCTGAAGCCTTGAAACACCTAGACTAACTTCATAGTAGATTCCACTAGTGGTAACACAACTAGGTTTAGTTAAAGAGCTATCGTTTGAGCGCTGTCTCTAGTCGAGCAGCACTCAAAATAGGCTTTGGTATAATACGTCTATCTAGAAACGTTACAGTAAAACGAGCAATAAGAAAGTAGCCAATCCGGCTCCACTTATGGCCAAGGTTTTGGTTCTGAGCATTGCTGAGGAAAGGCCCAAGTAGAGCCCACTTAACAACACTACAATTAGAGCAAAGGCCATGACTTTTTGAAACAGTTTCATAGCTCTACTCCCATGTCCCTTGTGGATTTCAATGATTGCAGCAATAAAGTCTGGCTCTCGCTTGGTAACAATTAACTGACCTTTTTCTCTTTCAAACAACAGGTGAGTTTTGGACGTCGGTCGAGTGACCATAAAGTTGCCACCTCCTTTGACATAATCAAAAGAGTGCTCAATATTATTCTCGGCGAGAAACTGTTTGACCTGGGCTTCTTTATCCTTTGTTTTGAAATTGAATTTGCCAAGTTCCCCCTGATAAATGGGATGCTCTGCAACACTGCCTTTTTCGCCAAAAAGGTAAAAACCTCCTGAAATAGCGATTACTATTAATATTGGTGTCAAAAATGCTGCCAGAAATAAATGAAGCGTTATGATACTTTTTCTTGTCATGGGTCAACCTTGTTGTTGTGGAGTGCTTGCGGTCTGCCTATTTTATGTACTTTTGCAAATTGAGTCGAGCTTATCAGTCAATCATTAATTCTACCTTAAAGAAATTTAAAAAGTTGATAGCTTTGCGGCTAAGCAAAAATAAGTAAAATTATCACACTCATTAAAATCAGCAACATGCCCAAATATTCTTTGCTGGATATCGGCTCTTTAAAGAATTTTCGAGTAATGATGAGGGTAAAGAAAAACTCAATTTGGCCGAGCGCTTTTACGTAGGCAGCATCTTGGTAGCTAGCTGCGGTAAACCAGCCGACTGATCCAAGCATACTCGCGAATCCGACAAAACTAGCAATTTTCCAATGCCTTTTTATTAACTTAAGCTGATTTGGCTGTCTAAACAAGAGGTACAAGATGATAACGGCTGTTTGAACACTAACCATAAAAGCTAGAGTAAAAGCTGCGCTGAGCATTAAATGAGTATCCAAAGATAAGCTTGCTTGTCGAATCCACAGTGTGGATAAGGCAAAGAATGCACCGGCCCCAACTCCGTAGAAGGCCGCTGGAGTTTTTATCAGAGAGCGATAGCTAAGATCGGATTTGCTTAAAATAATTACCCCAACCACCCCAATCAATACTGAAAACCAGCCTATACCTGAAAGTGTTGCATTAAAGGCTATTACTCCAATCAAAGCAGTCAGTACTGCTTCTGTTTTGGCTAGACTGGTCGCTACTGCAAAATTCTTGTAGTCGAAAGCTTTAATCATCAGAGCGGTAGCAAGGATTTGAGAAGCTGCAGCGAACAGTGCCGATTGGACAAACTCACCGGATAGAGTCGGTAAGCTAAGCTGAGTAAAATGAGCCACAACGAACAAATAAAGCCAAACTAAGGGAACTGCGAACAGGAATCTAACTAGCGTTGTTGCTATAGCGCTAAGGCTTAATGATAATTGCTTTTGGCCTGCCGTCCTGACGGCCTGCATAAAAGCGGCGAGTAGCGTAAAGGAAATCCAGATCGACAATTTAAATATCTCTTTTATTTAACCTACCTATAGCTAGGGCTATTGGTGACGTTGTTGACGACTCGAATGTTTAACTTTATTGCTAAGCATAGGGCTTTGATTAGCGTCTAGTTGCAAAAGCTTAAAAGAACCTTTTAGTTTCGAACGCTCGTAGTCCGATTGCATGGCTTTAACTAGCAATTCATACTGTTCTTCAAATAGAGATTGGCAGGCTTGAGCGACAAGTTCATAGAGTCTTTTCAGATTAATTTTGTGAGTTTGGCCAGTATTTTCAAATAACCAATCTGTTAATAATAAAAACCGTTCAAATGGATTGGTTCCTAGAAGGTAAGGCAATGAATTCGTAAATCGACCCGAATTCGCGATCATATCCCAGTAACGAGCAAAGCGATTTACCCGCTGCATGGTGAAGAAGTCCACAGTACTAGTGCTCAATATGCTATACGGCGGAAGTGGATCGAATCGCAGGTCGAACGCTTGGGTATGTCTTATTATTGGGCTACCCCGCAATCGTTTTAAAATTCCCATTTGAATTTCATGCGGCTTACACTGGTATAGCTGGTCAAAACTATCTGCAAAAGTGTTAAGAGTTTCTCCAGGTAAACCAAATATTAGATCCGCATGGATATGTGCATTGGTGTTCTCTCGTAACCAAAGTATGTTCTCTTTAGATTTTTGATTATTTTGTTTGCGGCTAATCAAAGATTGAACTTCTTGGTTAAAGGTTTGAATACCCACCTCGAACTGCAATGTCCCAGGTGGAAAAAGAGTTAACTTCTCTTTTAATTTTTCCGGTAAGTGATCTGGGATTACTTCAAAGTGAAGAAACAGGTCGTCATTCATTCGTTCTAAGAAGAAATCTAAGATTTGCAGTGTGGTTTTGATTTTTAAGTTAAACGTTCTATCAACGAACTTAAAGTGTCTCGCTCCACGCTGATATAGCTTATCCATGGCTGTCAGGAAGCGTTCAAGCTCAAAAGGATAAGAGGTTTTATCTAAGGCCGATAAGCAAAATTCACACTTAAAAGGGCAACCACGAGAAGCTTCGATGTACATAATGCGTTGTTTCAAATCTTCTTCGGAGTAGAGGTCGTAAGGAAGGTTTAAATCGACTAATTGTAGCGGCTTTGATTTCAGTACTTTTTCAATCGGCGGGCGATTGGCTAAGATAGATTTACAGAGTTGATAAAAGCTCTTATCGGCGGCTCCGGTAATCACATAATCAGCCAATTGGCATAGCTCTTGTTTATCAGATTCGTAGCTAACTTCCGGACCACCTACAACGATTGTGGTGTCGGGTGAAACCGCCTTTATTTGCGAAATGACCGCTAGTGTTTCTCTGCAATTCCAAATATATATTCCAAAGCCGATAATCTTTGGAGACGCCTGCAAGAGTTTTTCAGCAATATCGATAGGCCGGGTGTTGATAGTATATTCACGCACTTCAGCTTGAGTTTGTAACTCTTCTAAATTCGCGTAAAGGTATCGCAAACCAAGGCTGGCGTGAATATATTTAGCATTTAAAGTGGTTAGTATTATCATGGCGCGGAGTTTACCATGAAATTTCAGTAGCGCGCAGGTATTCTATGGAGGCCTTTGCAGTTATCCAAAAATACTAATGATGTTAAATATGTTTGAAAGGGGGGTAGGCCATGTTGGGTGAATATCTATGTCGGCGAGAAATGTCACCAGCTTGTCGCGCTGGTTTAGTTCCTAGAGCACTGCGCTAATCGCAAATACGACCACTAATCCATAAAAAATCCGTGGAAGCCATTCAGTTAGATTATCAAGGGCAAGGTTCGTTTCGAACTCAAAAATTTCCAACTGTTTTTTTAAGGTGCCTTCAATGTCACCCGCATGTTCGCCTGCGCTGAAGAGTTGTAACGCATCACTAGATAATGGTAATTTCGCTTGTCTTAACGCGTTAGAGATTGCAACACCTTGTCCGCATAAGTTTGACGCTTTCAGCAGTTTTTTCTTAATCGTGGGGGAGGCAATTAATTTGGATATTCTACTAAAACTGGTTTTAGGATCTATGCCAGAACTAGTGTGCCAGTAGAGTACTTCAAATAGCAGCATTTGAAAATGTTGTCGAAACCATGCGCTATTTTGAAAAGCATCCAATTTACTTAACCAAAAGTCTATCCCTTTTCGGCTATAATACAAAACTGTCCTAAATATCCAAAATCCGAATAACAATTTTAAGACTAGTATCAATAGCAAAACTACCAGTGGTTCTTGAGGGTGTTGGACAAAAGAAAGAACGCTAGATAACAGGATGCCAACTATCAATATTGCGAACGGATATAGTAGTTTTGACTTTAGCTTCGACTGTCTTTGGATGCTATTATCAACGTCCTCAGCTAGTCGTTTTAGCGCTTGCTCTAGCCGTCCGGCATCTTCAGATACCGAGATTAATTCAGTTTGATATTGGCTTATTAATTGGGCTTTATTTAAAGCCAAGCTAAGCCGACTTCCTTTCTCTAAAGCTGCAATTGCCAGCGACCATTGTTCAACATCAGGATATGAAGCATTAACTTTCTTGGCTGCGTCTAGGGAAGGAATTCCCGCGCTAATTAAGGTCGCCAGATCAAAAAACAGGTTAGCTGGAGGAGGAGTGTTGCTCATTGATCTTATGTAGTTTAAATATTAATTCTTTAGCTTTAGTTAGGGCTTGGTCGTTTCTGGAGGCGAGTATTTCGGATTCAATGTGTCTGCTGATTTGACTAACCTGCTCGAAGCCAAATTGACCTGCATTGGCTTTTAAAATGTGACAAAAGCGTCGCAGTCTTTCAATATTTGCTGTTTTGAAAGCGATGGTGAGACCATCAATGGTCACTGGTAGGTTAACGATAAAACGTTCTCTCAATTCAGCTATTTTAGCTTGATGCTTTTGCTTGAATTCATGAGATTCCACTGTAGCAGCAATACCTAGTTCAAACAACGTTTTGGCGATTAACTCAGGTTCAATCGGTTTTGGAACAAAGGTACTAAAGCCTAATTGCAGATAGTTCTCAATGGCTTCAGAATTTTCCTCTGCACTACAAGCAATGATTGGTGAATCATAGTTAAGACTTTTCAATATCTGTAACGCTTCGATCCCTCCCATCTTTGGCATATTGATATCCATAAAAACAGCGGCACAGTTTTCTTCCAAAGCAAGTTCTACAGCTCTATTTCCATCGGGTGCTTCCAGTACATGATAACCGAGCTCTTCCAATGTAAATTGTAAGAGCATTCGATTGGTATCACTATCGTCAACGATAAGTATTTTGGCTTTGGATTGACTATTCACTGAGTTTTTTCAAAACTCCTATTATTTTTTCAGGAACAAAAGGCTTAACAATGTATCCGAAAGCCCCGAGACCTATGGCTTCTTTGACCGTATTAATGTCGGCTATACCGGTCACCATCACTACCTTAGCAGATTTGTCTTTTTGACGAATTTGTCTAAGTGTATCTATTCCATTGGGAGCAGGAATGTCGATATCCAAAAAGGTGATAGCGGGATTGTTACTATTAAAATACTCAATCGCTTGCTTACCTGTACGTGCAGTTTCGCAATGAATAACAGATGTATCGTTAAGTATGTTGGTCAGAATTTCCAAGCTGTCTAAGTCGTCTTCTACGACAAGAGCAGTGAGTTTTGTGCTTGAATTGTCGTTCAAAATATTTTCCTTGCTAGGTGAATAAATTAACTCGAATAAAAGGCTTCTGTCACAAGTCGAAAGTCCTTTAAACCAGTATAGCTCATATATCGGTATTTGCTATCTGGAAGAGTCTTTGTAATGATCTTATTTGCAAGACAAAGTTGCCTTTAACTCACACATCAAAAACTGTTGTTGAAATCCGGTAAATTGAAGTGCTTTTAGCACTAATGTTCATCGATAATAGGGAGTTAATTCGAAAGAGAACTTTACTCAATTTAGCTATTTCGAGAAGGCCTACATGGTATATAGGCGGCTAGTTACAGTGCTGCATAGGAGATAATTTCAGGTGTTAAAACTTAAACCAAATTGTGAAGCTTGCGATAAAAACTTACCTGCAGAGTCAGAGCAGGCCTATATTTGCACTTATGAGTGCACTTTTTGTCGAGACTGCGTTGAAAACTTACTAGCTAATGTTTGTCCTAATTGCGGCGGTGGATTTTGCCAGCGGCCTATCCGGCCCTCAACAGAACATCGTAAAGGTGTCAGTTTGGTGCACCATCCGGCTTCAAGCAAACGAGTTAATAGCCCTTATTCTGACGAAGAAATCAGAACCTTTGCAGCCAAATTGAAGAATATTCCAGCTAGTCAGCGTTAGCAATTGCTGTAAATAGGCAACCGCAGAGAGCGATAATTCAACCCCAACCATTCGCCGCAGCAAAAGCGGCGAATCTTGCGGTTGAGAAAATTATTGCCTAATTCCTTCAATATGCAAGTCAAAGTAGACTTCAGATGATGCCGGCCCTAAGTCCATTTTAATCCCAAAGTCTTTCATGGTGATGGAGGTTGTGCCACTAAATCCTACCCGATAGCCACCCCACGGATCTTTTCCTTCCCCAATTTTGGCTGCATTAATGGTGATTGGCTTGGTTACACCATGCATCGTTAGATCACCTTTGACCTCAAGTTTATCGCCACCAAGGTCTTTTACTGAGGTGCTTACAAACTTTGCCATCCCAAACTTATCAACGTCTAGAAAGTCATCGCTTTTTAAATGTTTGTCACGATCGGCATGATTAGAGTTGACGCTGGTTGTGTCGATATTAATTGCAATTTTTGAAGCTTCTACTTTGTCAGCATCATAGTTGAATTTTCCGTCAAACTTATCGAATCGGCCGGTTAACCAGCTGTAGCCAAGATGCTTGACCTTAAAGTTGATAGAAGCATGTGCGCCTTTATAGTCAACAATATAGTCCGCGGCTTGAGCAATTGGGGCTAACAAACTTGTTGCTAGCAGCGCTTTTAGTAGTACTTTTTTCATGGTTTTCTCCAGTTTAGGTTTTGATAAAAATTGTGTTCTAAATAATTTCGTGACAATGAGACTAAGAAATAAAATTTGAAACCGCTGCTCTTATTGAGATCTTCCTAGCATCCTCTTTAGGGTATTGTCTTTATCGATAATGTGGTGTTTTAGCGCAGCTGCAGCGTGCATTCCAACTAACGCGATCAGGGTGTAAGCCGCATATTTGTGAAAGCCACCAGCCAAGTCTTCTTGGTTTTCAATCAGAGAACCCAACGCAGGTACTGAGAACAGTTCAAAGACTTCAATCGCTCGCCCATCGGCGGTCGAGATTAAGTAGCCGCTTAACATTATGACTATGAGCATTATATAAAGCGTCAAATGCATCAAATGACCAGCCTTTACCTCTAGAGCGGTATGTGTGGATAGCGGCTCAGGTTGTACTTGTTTTAGCCGCCATGCAATACGAGCCAGCATTAATACAAATAAGCATATTCCAATGCTTTTGTGCAACGCTGGAGCAGGCTTATACCATTGGTCATAGTAGCCTAAATCAACCATCCAGAAGCCCAAAGCAAACAAGCCGATTACACTAATGGCCGTCAACCAATGTAAGCTGATTGCTAACCAGCCATAATGTTGTTTGCTGTTATTCATTCCAATTTCTCTCTTTCTGATGATGAGGCGATTATGAACTAATAGAATATGAAATGATATTGAAGTAATGTTTAAAACAAATTAAGATTTACTTAATGTATTTATAAGGATCGCCCCCTATGAAATTGGATCAGCTTCGCATGCTTAAGACGGTTGCAGAAACCGGCAGTTTATCGAATGCTAGTGAAAGACTTTTTAAGACTCAATCAGCTATCAGTCAAGGGATTAAACAGCTAGAGACTAGTTTGGCAATCCAATTATTCGATCGCAAGGCATATCGGCTTAGTCTTACACCAGCCGGTGAGCAAGTTTACAGTCACGCACTAAGAATGTTGAATGATGAGTCAGAAATTCGGCAAATTGCTAAGCATCTGGCTAACGGAAATGAGTCTATAGTTAAAATTGCGATCGAAGCTTCCTATGACTTAAACCGAATAACACCCATTTTGGAAAAAGTGCAAAATGAATTTCCGAGGACTCAGATCATCCTGAAAGTTGAGTATTTAAGTGGCGCGTTTGAAGCCGTAGAAAGTGAACAAGTGGATATGGCAATTACCCCCATGCAAGACTTGGATTTAGAAGTATCAAATATAGAAGCCGGATTACTCTATACCGGTAATTTAATCAATGTTGCCGCACCCAGGTTGCTATTAAGGCATCCGGAATTACAAAGCGTTGTTGAATTATGCAATGAATACCAGATTGTCGTACAAGATTCCGGGATTAGCAGTAAGGGCAAAAACTATAGCGTTCAGTCCGGGCAACGATGTTGGTACGCCAATGACTTTAGCACCAAAAAATCTTTGGTGATGAGCGGCATGGGTTGGGGCAGATTGCCCGATAATCGGATTGTGGATGAACTGCAAAATGGTTCGTTAATAGAAATCCAACTGAACGACTTGCGTTCCAAATTAGGATTAAATTTTCATGTCATTAAGGCCAGAAATAGCTCATTGGGGCCGGTCGCTAATACGCTCTGGAATAATTTAATGGTATCAGGCTAACCGGTTCTAATCGTTAGGTAATTTGAACATTTAGATACTTATCGTTAGATTCGCTGAAGATAGTGATTCGGTGTAAGTCAAATCATTGCGTTTTGCCAATATTGTTCTATGCTTAAAAGGTTATCTACGCTCATTGAGAGTTAGTAATTAAGGGATTTTTAGCATGGAATCTTTTGATCAAAAAGAATATCAAACACGCGTACAGGAACTTGAGTGCGAAAATCTGCAATTGCAAAAGGAATTGGCAGTAAAAAGTGTCATTTCTGAGATTTCTCAGATGGATGTTGAAGAAGATAATCCTAACTGCATCTACGAACGAATTTTTCTGCTGTTGACAGAAATAATGGACGTCGATAATTTCTATATCGTGCTGCAAGAAAATAATTTAATTCGCATTCCATATATGACGGATCAAAACGATCAAATCGACCCCGAGCAGCTAAAAGAAGAAAATAATCCTAAACTAAGAAATAGTCTAACAGGCTATGCGCTATCCAAGAGTTCTACCGTGGTCTTAAGCCAGACTGATATCGATAGGTTAAACCGAGAACATAAAATAGAAGTAATAGGCAGTATTCCAAAGCAATGGCTTTTCTTGCCATTCCATGGAGATAGTATTTCAGGCGGGATTGTGGTGCAGAGCTATGCAAAGGAAGATAGCTATTCTTACAACGATATGTCTATCTTAGCTTACGTGACTATGCACGTTGGTCATTTCTTATCAGCGCATCAGGCTCGAAAACAAATTCAAGATCAACTAGAAAAATTAAAAGCAGCACAAAATCAATTAGTACACTCAGAGAAAATGGCGTCTGTCGGGCAGTTAGCGGCTGGTGTCGCGCACGAAATCAATAATCCGCTAGGCTACGTAAACAGCAATTTGAACTCCTTGCGTGAATATATAGAAGACTTTGGACTATTTGTAAAAGATGTTAACAATTTAACTAAATCAGATGAGACTGACCAAGCGGCTATACCGTTAGAGAAAATTAATAAAAGTATTCAAGAGCTCAATCTGAAACATGATGTTGAGTTTATGCTTTCCGATACGGGAGAGATCATCGATGAGTGTTTGTTTGGAATGAATAAAGTTAAAAAAATTATTCAAAGCCTAAAGAATTTTTCTCACGCTGGTGAAGATAAGAAAGAGCTCACCGATATTAACGCGTGTATTAAAGAAGCCATAATAATCGTCTGGAACGAGTTAAAATATCATTGTGAATTAGACACTCACTATGGCGAAATTCCACAGACATTTTGTTATCCCAACCAGCTTAATCAAATCTTTATGAATCTGCTTATTAATGCAGGTCATGCCATCAAGGACAAAGGAATTATTAGAGTCGAAACAAAATGTGAAGGCGATCTGATACTCATTTCAATTGCGGATAATGGATGCGGTATCGATGAAGAGCATCTTTCGCAATTATTTAACCCGTTTTTTACGACTAAACCAGTTGGTCAAGGGACCGGTTTGGGGCTGTCCATTTCCTATGGAATTATGGAAAGTCATGGTGGAAAAATCGAGGTAGAGAGCACGGTAGGAGAGGGAACTTGCTTTACCATACATCTTCCTATCGCCAGCGAAGATTCAGATAGTTGCGAAGCCGATGACGAAGGAGTAGCCGTTAGCTAATGTCGGATGGTACTCTATTTGATGATTTAGTGGTATTGGAGCACAATTCATTTCCAAAAAAGTGTGAAACTTGCGGTAAGGTTTACGATAGTCCAGAAGATTTCACTGCACAAACAGAGCACATAAATGGTAAGAGTGGACTAAAGTCAACAGAGGGCGATGAGGGTGAAACGATACTGGAGCTTTTTAGAAATTGCACTTGCGGCTCGACACTTCTCGACTTTTTCGCTGATCGCCGCGATATGTCTGAACGTGGAGAGCACCGCCGAAAATCGTTTGATACTGTTCTGAACCATTTAATAGAACAAGGAATTGAACGCGAAGTTGCAAGAACAGAATTAATCTATTACATGAAACATAAGAAAAGTGAATTGCTAGAAAAGTTAGGTGTTTTCAAAGCGAGAGCCAAGCGAAGAAACAAGCAATCTTAGTCAAAACTATCAATATAATACTGATTAAAAGAGAACATTAAATATGTCCGAATCGGAAGTGAAAGAAAAGAAAATCAAACTACTATGTGTGGATGATGAAAAGAATATCCTTGTTTCTTTAAAACGATTGTTTCGTAAATCTGGTTATGAGATTTTCTTAGCTGAAAGTGGTGAAGAAGGGCTTCAAGTTTTGCGCGAACAAAAGGTTGACATAATCATTTCCGATATGAGAATGCCACATATGGATGGTGCTGAATTCTTAAGCTTAGCTAAAGATATTAGAAAAAATGTTCCGAGCATTTTACTTACCGGATTTTCCGATCAAGAGTCAACCATTAGAGCGATAAACGAAGGAAAGATTAGTGGTTATGTGAGTAAACCTTGGGAGGATAACGACCTCAAATTAAAGGTGACATCTCTGTTAAAAATTAGTCATCTTGAACGAGAAAAAGAAAGGCTTCTTCTTTTAACTCACAAGCAAAACAAACAACTCAGAGATTGGAATAAACAATTAGAACAAAAAGTCACTGATAGAGTAAATGAGTTAAAGCAAGCTGAAGGAATGCTCGATAAAGCTTATGAGGAGCTTCAAGAAAGCTATGAAGCGGTAATAAAGCTTTTATCACATGCTATATGCACCAAAGAACACATGTTAACTAGGGATTATCCGGAACTTCCCGGAATGGCCCGCTCTTTGGCCGAAAGAGCAGGTTTGAACGAGTACTTGGTAAAGCAAGTTTATTATTCGGGATTACTTTTTGAATTAGGCAAATTGGCGCTTCCAGAATCTTTGTTAGAAACCCCTATAGAGCTTTTAGATGTTGAGGGTTTAGAAAAGCTGATGACTTATCCGGAAATTGGTGCGACGGTGTTAGGGGACATAGCAAACTTTACCGACACAGCACGCATCATCGAACATCATTATGAGTATATGGATGGCAGTGGTGCTCCCGATGCACTGGCTATGGAAGAAATACCTATTGGGTGTAAGGTTTTAGGGATTGTAAAAGACTACTATTTACTGCAGGCTGGAAAGTTTGACGGAATTCAACATAAACCTGAACAAGCCCGCGAATATCTTGAAGCGCATAAGCAAAAACTCTACGATCCAGAACTAGTTAACCTATTTATGGATCTTGCTAAATCCAATGAAACAGAAACAAAAGAGCTCGATGAATTGAAATTAAGCACTATGACTTTGCAGCCTGGAATGATTCTTAGTAGAGATTGCTCAAATGGGAAAGGGCTGTTATTGATCAATAAAGATAAAGCTTTAACAGAAGAAAGTATCAAGAGGTTAATAGCTTTTGAAAAAGTCTACGATATTCCGTTAGAGGTTTTCGTTAAAAATTAGCGGATTAAATTAGGTGATCGAAGCCCTTGACTTCTATCTAGTCAAGAGTGTTTTTAGCCTAATAAAATTGGCTTTCATATTTTCTAAATGCTTGCTCTACGTCGTCTAAAAGTTCTTGGCCAGTCCATGGTTTAGTTATAAATTTGTGAATAGAGCTTTTATTGATAGCATCTCTCGCACTCTCAAATTCGGATTTTCCAGAAAGTATCATTCTTACTGTATAAGGGTATAGTTCTTGTACGAGTTGCAGTAACTCAATACCGTTGGTCTTAGGCATCGATAGGTCGGAAAGAATGATTCCGACCTCATTAAGGGCCATTATTTCTAGAGCTTGCTTGGCACTTCCCGCCGTCAAAACTTTAGCGCCCGATTTTCTGAATAGCCTTTTCAAAGACGAAAGAATATTTTTTTCATCATCGACTATTAATATAGTTCTCTGGTAATCGCTGGGTCTAATTCCTGTTAAATCGAGTTCCGCATTATCTTCCAATAACTTGGTCATTTCTCTCTCGGGCAGGGGTTGACTATAGTAATAACCTTGCAAAATATCGCAACCGTTTTTAGCGAGAACAGATAGTTGCTCCTTAGTTTCTACACCTTCCGCGACCACTCTTAAACTTAAATTATGTGCGATGGCTATAATAGTTGTGGCGATCGCTTTATCATGTGGATCGCTAGTTATCTCGTCGACAAAAGATTTATCGATTTTTATTTCATCGATCGGATATTTCTTGAGGTAATTTAGATTGGAGTAGCCTGTACCAAAATCGTCAATGGAAATGCCCACACCGACGGATTTGATTCTATTTAGTGTTTCCAACTGCTCTTCAGCGGTGTCTAAAGATAAGCTTTCGGTTATCTCTATGGTGATTAAGTTTGCTGGAACTTTGTGTTTATCGAGAGCGCTTTGAATATGTTCAGCCAAATCGGGTTGAGAGAGTTGCTTTACGGAAAGATTAACTGAAATCGGATGAACTGGGATGTTTTTAGATTTCCAGAAAGCGAGTTGTTCGCAGGCCTGCTCAATGACCCAATCTCCAATTGATAAAATTAGACCAATTTCCTCCGCCAATGGAATAAACTTTAGAGGGGAAATAATTCCCCTGTCGGCATGCTGCCACCTAATTAGAGCCTCCATACCAACAGTTTTACCTGTGCGCATATCCATTTGAGGTTGATAATATAAGACAAAATCTCCATGGTCCACTGCGTCCCGTAGCTCAGTTTCTAATTCTACTCTTTCTTGTATCTCTTGTTGTAAGTTTTCTGAATAATATTGAAACTTACCTTTGCCTTTGCGTTTGGCTTGATACATTGCCGAGTCGGCGTACTTAAGTAGCTCATCTCTAGATTGTGCGTCATCAGGATATACACTAAATCCTATACTACAACTGACAATATGTTTTCGATGTTCTAGTTGAACAGACGATGACACTTCAGCAAGAATGCGTGCAATAACTTCAAGCGCAGATTGTTTACTAATCGGATTATTAATAATGAGTACAAATTCATCACCTCCCAAGCGAGCAACCACGTCTGACTTTCGGGCGCAGTCTTTTAATCTACGAGCAACAGTTTTAAGCAATTTGTCACCGGCCTTGTGACCAAGCGTATCATTAATTTTTTTGAAGTCATCTAGGTCTATCAATACGATTACTAAAGTTTGATTATTTCTCTTAGCGGTGTGTAGCAGTAACTCGAAATGCTCTTCAAAAAATGCTCTATTGAGCAGTCCTGTCAAAGGATCGATTTGAGCGTGTTGTTCGAGAGATTTGAGTTGTTTTTTCAGCCTTTTATTTTCACTAATTAATAGGCTTTGTTTTGGAACATCTTCAGGTTTTAGCTCAGTATTACTATCAGTCATTGGTTCGATGAGATGGCTAAAAGATTCTAAAACCAAGTTCATCCTTTCTAAAATATGAGCAAGTGATTGTATTTGCTTAACCAGACTCTGGAGTACATTTTCTTGTTTCTCAGTAGATTTCAAATAGCAAAATCCAATTAGCTCTTTTTGTGCAGAATAGATAGGAGCGACTATAAGGTCATAATCCCCATTAGAGTTTAGTGGGGATAATAATCCTAAATCGGATGGCGCTGATGATTCGAGTTCATTGGAGTTTATGATCAAGTAGCTTTGGCAAGGCTCGAATAAAGTTTGTAAAAAACTATAAGATTTAGCAATATCGTCAGCATCTAATAATTCGTCAGTGCAAAGCAGGCAAGGAGGCATTTCTGGGTCTGCCAGTTCCAGCTTTAGAATGAACTCTAGCTGCCCTTGGATTGACGAGGAACTTTGTTCTTTCAGGCTACTCAAGCAATCTGTGAGCTGCTTTTGCAGCAGGATGCTATTTGTTTGGCTTATTGGCATAAACTCCGACACTCTTTGCGCTTTAGCGAGCAATAAATACGAGTTTCACTATCAGTTACACCTTTAATTGTAGTTTACCAATCAGGAGGCTGCTGAATAATTGAATCCCGGATTAGAAGTGTTTCGGTGTTTGCCTTGGATCAAAAAAGGCTCCGTAATGCAATGCTTAGGAGCCTTGTTTAACCTTAGTTTACTGGTTGGTTGAAGCTAAGGTGTATTTTGATTTGTATCGATGATGTATTGGTCAATTAGTCCTGTCAGAATATTGGTTGGCATTGAGCCACTACCGATAACAGTAGAGTGAAATTCTTTAATATCATAGCTTTCACCAAGCGCTTGTTGCGCACGATCTCGCAACTCTAAAATTGATAACATTCCCGTCATGTAGGCTGTTGCTTGACCCGGCCAAACGCTGTATCTCGCAATGGAGCCATTAAAACCGACATTGCTAACATGAAATTGGTCGGCCTCACTATAGGTCCAGCCTAAATCATGAATACCTGTATCGATAACTAATCGAGCGGCTCGCATGGCTTCAAATTGTAATCGGCCTAAATCTCCATATGGGTCGCCTTCATACCAACCTAAATCTTTTGCAAGTCTTTCTGCATATAAGCCCCATCCTTCAACAAATGAAGTAAAGTTAATTCTGCGTCTAAATTCTGGTAAGTCTAATTCTTGCGCAAGAGCAATTTGTAAATGATGTCCAGGAATCGCTTCGTGGTAAGCCAGTGTTGGCATTCGAGTGTAAGCTAAATCATTAACTGTACTTGCATAAAATGCGCCCGGTCGCGTGCCATCGTCAGAGCCACTAATATAATAACCTCCACTTTCACCACCAATGACAACCACCTCTTGCTGTGGAATCGTTGAGAAAACTTCGGGCAGGCGAGTATAGGCTTCGGCAATAATATCTTCGTAGAATGCTACAGCGTTAGAGCCGGAAATGGTTCCACCATCTCTGTCAACTCGTGCAAACAATTGACTAAAAGTCTCATTGTTAGGGTAGCCCAACTGGTCAAAGATAACTCTCATCTCGGCATGAATGCGTTCAAGTTCATCAAGTCCTAATTGATGTATTTCTGCCGCAGTCTGTTCGCTCGAAGTGAAATAGTTGAGTGAAAATTGATAGAATTCGTCACCGCCTGGGAATTGCCCGAATCCAATATTACTGGGCGCAACTGCAACTAAGTTCGTCATTTTTGCCGCTAAGCTTGCGTAAGCGGGCAGAACCCGTTGTTCGACTGTTAACCTCAATAATGCCATCAATTCATTTCGGTCAGCACTGGAAAGTGACAAGTTAGCAATTTTTTCTTCAAAATTAAGATAATAAGAAGTTTGAGTAATACTGGTATCTGCAATTGATTGGACATTGGCTCGCGAAAAATCGAGGGTTATTGATGGCTCGACAATTCCCGCAGCTTGCCGAGTATCTAGTAGATCTTCGATTTGCTGAAAGCGTCTGCCTATCTGGTTGAGAAGATACAAATATATGTCGGCGTCTTGTTTTGAAGTAATGGGAACTATTTCTGTGAAGAATTGCTGAGTCGCTCCAGGGTATCCAAAAAAGCCATAACTTGCAGGGAATGTAAAATTCTTAAAATTTTGCCATTGTGCTTGGTTTTCTAAATGAGCTTTGTAGATATCAAATGAGAGCTTGTCATCAAAGCTCAATACTTCACGATCGTAGGTTAGCAATATCTCGAGAATTAATGCTTCAATTGCAGACTGTTGCTCTGCGAAGTCATCGGAAATATCGTTGAGTTCAAAAGTACCCAGAGGAAACTGACGAGCCAAACCTTCTGAAATCGCATTTTGTGAGTTTCTTTCCTGTATGATTAAATAAGACTCTTCGAAGAAATCTTGAATAGACAGCCCAGCTAGGCGATCCGAAATGCTGCTGAGTAGCGTATCTGTATCCGCTAGCTGATAGTTCGAGACTGCCGCCAATTGTAGATTTAGGCTGTCATCATTATCACCGGAATCCGACCCTCCGCAGCCTACAGACACTGACAATACGACTGCTAAGAAGAATTGTTTAAACATAATTAGCTCCCAATCAAATTCCAAGTTGATTAGGACAATATTACACCGACACGCAACCTTTTGCAGCTTGAATTGATATTAGTGGTAATCAGAACGCGTTAACAAAGATAGCTTTTCAACTCATGACAAGCACAGACTTGAAGGTTATACTCCTTTCTACCAGATGGTTTATTAAGACTTTGTGTAATGAAAAATAGGAACGTTCAAACCGTCATTGAACAACTCAAGACAACGTTTAAAGAGCGAATTACGACATCGGTTTCAGATCGAGAACACCATGGACGAGACCCAGGACATGAAACAGCCTTAGCGCCTGACGCCGTTATCTACCCGTTAACCACAGAGGAAGTTAGTGAAATAGTAAAGTGCTGTGAACCGCTAAAGGTACCTATTATTCCTTACGGCGTCGGCTCTTCACTTGAGCAACATGTTGCGGCACCCGAAGGTGGTATCAGCATAGATTTTTCGCGCATGACTGAAATACTGGAAGTGAATACTGAAGATATGGATGTGCGAGTTCAAGCTGGTGTTACTAGGGAGCAACTTAACCATTTTATTCGTGATACTGGTTTGTTCTTTCCGATTGATCCTGGCGCAAATGCGACGCTAGGTGGCATGTCGGCAACTCGAGCTTCGGGAACCAACGCGGTGCGTTATGGAACAATGAAATCTAATGTGATTGGGCTAACAGTCGTTACTCCTCAAGGGGAAGTAATAAAAACAGGTGGTAGGGCGAGAAAGTCTGCGGCGGGTTATGATCTTACTTCTGTCTATGTGGGTTCAGAAGGAACTCTAGGGGTTATTACTGAAGTCGCTGTTAAGTTAAGTCCAACTCCAGAAAAAATCGCGGCGGCTGTGGTGTCATTTTCCTCGTTGAAAGATGCTGTCACAACCGTCATAGAGTTGCTTCAATGTGCGGTTCCAATAGCACGGGTAGAGTTGCTAGATCAAGTCCAGATGAAAGCGATTAAGGCACATTCTAAGTTGGATTATCCTGAACTGCCGACGCTATTTCTGGAGTTCCATGGTGGACCTGCATCGGTTAAAGAGCAAATTGAAACGGTTGAAGAGATTGCAAATGGCAACTTAGGCAAGTCATTTAGTTGGGCAGAACAGCCAGAAGATAGAAGCAAACTGTGGGCCGCTCGACATGAAGCTTTCTACGCTAATCGAGGATTACAGCCGGGCGCCTGTATGATTACAACAGATGTTTGTGTGCCGATTTCAAAACTACCTGAGTGTCTTTTGGAAACACGCGAAGATTTAGATTCAACAGGGCTAATAGCACCTATTATTGGTCATGTGGGTGATGGAAACTTTCATGTAATGATGTTGTTCGAAGAGAGCCAAAGAGAGATTGCTAATCAAGCCAATGAGCGCTTAGTTGAGAGAGCTTTATCTCTTGAAGGGACCTGCACCGGTGAACATGGTATCGGAATAGGTAAGCGACATTTTTTGCTTAAGGAGCATGGCGAGTCTGTGAAGGAAATGCAGAAAATAAAATCCATATTTGATCCTCATAACATTATGAATCCAGGTAAGATTTTTCTCTAACCAAACCCATTTTTAATCATAAAAAAACGGAGCTATAAATTGCTCCGTTTTTTTTGTGAAAGCTCGAGGGCTTTCTTGTGGTTAAGTCATGTTGTTATTTGTAAGTTGCAACGACCTTAACATCACTGGTTTTATTAGCAGCATCAATGTATCCAATCACAGCAGGATTTTCCGCCACAAGTTTGATAACTTCTGCATCATTAGCTAGCTCTTTGGGCGGATTTCCTTTTCCACTAAATACCAGTTTCGACCAGTAAGCTTTCATTTGACTGGGGGATTTTCCTAAGGCTACTTTATCAAATGTTTTGCGAACATCTGAACCAGCAGATTGGTTCACTGATAAGATAGTGCCGCCACCTGGAAACGATTTCATTTTTCCAAGAAAAATACGTTTCACGTCACTTTCAGAGAGCGATGCGCTATTTGAAGGATTAGTGATGACAACTACTTCAGCTGATACTGCTGGAGCCAAAACAAATAGCGATAACAGCAGGGAGGTAATCGATAGTTTATTAAATAATTTCATTTTCATTCCCTCCTAAAAGACTGTTGTCAAAGCGAACTGAAACAACGAAGCTTCGGCTGCAAGTAATGGCTGTTCATCCTCAAATTTAGTAAATTCGAACTTAGCCGCTACCGAGCTAGATACCTCCCATCGCAAGCCAATAGTGTAAAAACTACTATCTTCTTCAACGGACGCCAGGACACCTTGACTTTGAGCTAATAAGAAATCTAACCCAGGATCGACTCCAGCCGGTACATTCGCAAAAATCGTATAGTCAGATACGTCCTCATCTTCCCCATAGGTAACATGCAATAGGACGTCACCGAAGCGTTTACCTAAAGTCACATAATACGAGTCTTGATCAGGGAAAAAATTATCTCCTGGATCAACTTTTGTCACTTCCCCAATGAGTAAAAAGCTTTCTCTATCTACTATAAACCCAAAGCTTGAGAAGTTTCCGGAATCATCGCTCAGCTCTAAATCGTCGGCAATGCCCGCAAAGGTCACAGTGCCTCTCCAACCATCTAGCAGAGGTTGAAATTCATCGAATGGGATGACTAATTCGGCTCTTGCATAACTAGCTCTAAGGGTGAGCCAATCTCGATTCAGAGTCCAAGACGCACTTAAGAATTCTGAAAAATCAGTGTCTCTTTCTTCACCGACTAGAACAGCACCGTCGCGATTACGTCCATAAGCTAGTTGGATTGTTGAATCAAACTCGCCCATTGAGCTACTGTAAATAGAGCCCACACCATCAAACACGTCAAATGGCAAGCTATATACTCCAGAAGGTGGCTCGATCCAATGATAAGCATAAGAAACATCTAGAAAATCAGAATACATATAGAATGGAGCTCTCTGCCGACCAAATAGTAAACGCCAATTATCGGAGGCATCATAGCTGACATAAGCCCATTCAGCGTTCATATCCCATTGCTCTGAACCTCGTGCTAAAAGCTGCGCTGTAACTCCCCAACCGTTACCTAAATCACTTGAGGCTTGTAATGCGATTAGCGAGCCATTATCGAAACTAAACTTGTCGTCATAGCCTGCCAAAGCTTCGTCTTCATCTAGTGTAAGCCCACCCGCTATGGTTGCAAATCCAGAAAAATCAATTTCAGCCGCCGAAGCTTGCCAACTAAATAGCAAACAGCAGACGAGTAGTAATTTTTTGAAAAGTGCCATTGTTTATATCTCCAAATCGTTGATTAAATCAAACGGTTATATATAGTTAAAATAAAGTAAATCCCGAAAAGGTCAGTTAAGCTATTTTTATTGGATTAGTTAAACTTTGAATTGTGAAGTTATGGTTTCAAGAACACCTGCCAATTCCGACAATTGACTACTGGCTTCATCTAGCTGAGCACTGGCCTTGTTGGATTCGCTGGTTTTCTCCTGTATCGCAGAGACTTTCTTTACCAATGAATGCGAAACTTCTGACTGGTACTTGGTGTCATCCGCAATCTCTTGGTTCATCTTGTCTATTTTTACGATTTTGGTGGTGATACCTTGAATGCTGTCACCTGCTAAATTGGCGTTTGTTACGCTGTTCTCAGCCATGTTTTGACTTAGCTCCATTTTGGAAACTGCGTCATCTGCAGCTGATTTCAGTTCATCCAATATCACATTGATTTCTTCAGTCGATTCTTGTGTTCTTGACGCCAAATTTCTCACTTCATCAGCAACTACCGCGAAACCTCGACCTTGTTCTCCTGCACGAGCGGCCTCAATGGCTGCATTCAGTGCAAGAAGATTGGTTTGCTCCGCGATACCTTTAATAACTTCCAATACAACATTGACCTTGTTAGATCCTTGTTCAAGTTTGTTCACCGCTGTCGATGAATCGGTTATGTTATCGGCCAGCTGGCTAATACTTGAGACCGTTTCTTGAACTACTTCAAATCCTTTGTTTGCCTCGGTGGTTGCTTCGCCCGCAGATTCGGATGCTTGTTGTGCATTTTGCGAAATTCTTTCTACGCTTTGGTTCATTTCTTCAACAGAAAGTTTAGATTGTTCAGCGCTAGCTTGTTGTTCTTCAAAGATAATTTGTGAACGGTGAGTTAACTCCCTAATGGTATCTGCTGCTTTGGCCAGAGGCTTAGCGGTTCCAACTGTTTGATCAATAGCATTATGCAGTTTCACGATAAAGCTGTTAAACCAAAATACTAGGTCACCAATTTCATCCTGATTTTGAGTGGTGATCCTAACTGTTAAGTCTCCGTCTTCTTCGGCAATGTTTTTCATCGAGCCAATGATGTCGGTTAAACTTGATTTAATCGATAAGCTAATTGGGATGGCCACTGCGAAAAGCAGAACAATGGTAGTCATGCCGATGATGATACCAATCGAATTGGTCGATTCAGTATCTTCTTCAACCGTAACAAAAGCTTGCAGAAAATCTTGGCTTCGTCTTTGATTAAAACTCTTCAAGTTTTCTTGCAAATCGGCCAATAATTTGGACATTTTAGTGCTACTTTCACCGACAGTGGAAAAGTCGATAGTTTCGTCTAACATACCTTTAGACAGGCTATAAGCATGTTGAAAATAGCTGTCGAGCTGGCTTGAAATATCATTAACTTCCGCACCAATTTCGCTGTCTATGCTGGCCGCTTTATTGAGTTGTTCTTTTAGAGTTGTGTAGAGCTGAGAGGCTTGCTGTAGCTGTTCCTCTTCACCCATAGAAACAGCATCGCTCAATTTGATCTTTATGTTGTCTAATGCAATTAAACTACGCTCTGAAATTTGCAACAGTGGAAATTGAACATCTTTGGCATTTTTTAAAAGAACGACATTATCGCTCATCGCGGACATGCTAGTGAGAAGGTAAACCAGAAACCCAATCGCACCAAAAACAGGTATTACTAGAATTTTTGTTTGGACTGATAATCGTCGTACGACATCCATTAGTTAGCCATATAAATTAGTGTTTTAGTTAACTTTGAGTGTAGTAGAGGGATTTAAAAAATGCGAATCTTAGAACGGGAGATAATTTAAAAATAAACACAATCGCAGTCTTATTTCTAAAAGTTACTAAAGGCGTTTTCAATAGTTGTTATTGTTATTACAAAGCCCCACAGCTGTTATATTCGGGAGCAATAAACTCGGCATAGTCAAGGACTTAAGACTAAATGTTCCGAATGAAGCTTTGCCCTCACTTCTTTTTTAAGGAAGGGCACTGATTTCGCTGGGTTTTAAGATTTGATGGGTTACCGGCGTATTTAGGCCAATTTCCTCTCGATGACTCAAGTCAAAAGCGATTGTTTGTACTTTATTTCTAGCCTGCAATACTCGATAAGGGTTTTTCAGGTAATAAAATAACCTCCAAGTCACCGCGTGATCGCCATTATCAACCACAAGAATATTGGGTTTTATATCTGCATTCATTCCAGCTTCTTGGGCGACAGATTCAGACCAAACTAACTCTAAGAAGCTTTCTACTGATTTAGCTGAATGTTCATAACCTATTTTGAAATCTAAATAGTCTTTAAAGCCACTTTTGCTGCAGTTGGATAGCGTTTCTACCGTCGCATTTCTTAGCTTAGAGTTGGGTATCGCAATTTCATGTTTTTGGACCAAATCTCGAATGGTGGTTTGAGATAAAGTGATTTGAATGACCACGCCAATAATATCAAATTCTTTTACACGGATCACCGAACCGGCTTCGACAGAGCTGTTATAGTGCATGATTAATCCACTGATCATGTCATCTAAAAAGTAGTCTTTCGAAGCAAATAGAATAATTAATATTCCGCCAACAACCGAAGTCGCTTGAAGCCAACTGTTGAGTTCCCAAATATTGATGATGACCAAGAAAGCTATGGAGCTAACCAGTAGCAGTCCAATTAATCCAATAACTTCACTCGCGTATGAGTCGCTGCGAAATTTTTCACCATCGATTTCTTTGATTTTGCCAAACCTTAAAATGATCCAATCTTGTACATAATGCAGAAAGATATAGGAGAGTAAAATGGTTAGGCCTGTTTGAGAAATTTGTTGAAGGTGTGATATTTTATAACCGAACAGAATTTCAACAAGCCCGGTAAACGCGTAGATAGTAAATAAAGCCAAATTGATCGCGCGTAATCCTAACATTCGATTTCTAGCGGCAATATTTGATTTGTTGTTAGGAGAGCGTCGGATCACCCAACCCGCGAATACAAATATCAACAGATTGAGGCTAATCACAATGTAATCTAATGCTTGAAAAGGTAACTGCTGATAAAGTTGATTAAGCCAATGTTGCTCCATAAAATGTATCTCCGTTTAAAACATCAGACAGTTAAGTAAGTTCGACCAAGTTTAGCAGGATATTTTGAGAATTTCGCTAATCATTGTTGTGCTTAAAGATAACTTTTTGCATTCGCCAAACCCAAACTCCAATATACCCTGGCACCGCGTAGGCCACAGCGGCGACCAATACAGCACTTAGACCATAAAAAAGTAAACGGTTTTCCAATTCACTGGTGAGCACCATTGTCAGCATAGCCAATATTGAAACAAGGGAGCCGACTGCCAGCTTTTTTATTTGCTTTTTTGGCGTCATTGCCATCTGCTGTAACTGCAAATAGAGCCAACTATTAGGAGTCAGTTTTATCATAAAGCAGAACGAGAGCTGTTGGTTGAATCAAGTTCAAAAGGGAGTACGCTGACTGATTTAAACTGAGCGTATAAAGACATTCCTTTTTTGAGCTGCAATTCGAAAAAGGATTTCTTGGTAATAAAGGTCGTTAAAAAAATATCCGAAAATTTTAGCTTTACCAGATATTGGTGTTTTTCTATCTCATAGTAATCGAAAATCTCAACAGGAATACAATTGAGAATACTAGAAAGATTATCTTTGGTTTTACTTAAGGAAATATCCGTGGCTCTAATTTCTAGTAACACTTCTTCCGAATGGTTGAGTGGTTTGTTGCCCGCCCAAAGTTGATGACCAGAGTACTCTAATAAGTTGAGATAAAACTGCTCCTCGAAACTAACGGGAGTTGCAAGAATATGATTGATTGCATCGTTAGTTTGCGCGAACTGCCCGGTGATATCGGATGCTACCTGTTCATAGTCGCCGCCTTGGATAATTTGGCCTTGCTCAAATGCAACGAGGTATTGGCTGAGATAGGCATGTTCTACACGACTGTGAGAGGCAAAAATAATGGTCATGCCGTTATCACCATTAAGAGATTTTAAATAACTCATTATTTGGCTTTTGTGGGTTTCTCCTTGGGCGGAAAGTGGTTCATCTAACACCAATAGATTTTGAGCTGCTAAGATAGCTCGAGCTAAACCGACTCTCTGCTTTTGGCCTCCAGACAACTGATCAGGATAGCGAGGCAAAAGATTTTCCAGGTCCAGTCGATTGACGAGAATGTCGAAGTCAATTGTGTTGTTTTTCCTAGCGCATCGTTCTGGCGAAAAACGGAGATTTTGCTCAACGGATAAGTGAGGAAATAGATCAATACTTTGTGGCAAATAGCCGATGCCTCGATCGGCTGAGTTAACTATTTTCGAGAGGCTACTATCTAACCAACAAGTTTGTTCAAAAAACATTTTGCCTGAAATTAGATTTTGCTGGTCGAGCCCGATTAACTGTCGCAAGAATCTGGATTTGCCGCTACCCGATTGACCAAATAGTCCGATAATTTGATTGCAAGCTAGATCTTGTTTGGCACGAAGCTCAAAGGCTTGGTATCGACAATTTAATTCGAGCCTAATCATTAACTAAATCCAACTCGGTTATTCTTATTTCGGTAGAGCCAAGTTAAAAGTAATAACGAAAAAACAATTAGGCCAGCTGAAAGCTCATGAGCTTTGGCAAAGTTCAAAGTTTCTACATGGTCATAGATGGCGATTGATAAAACTCTGGTTTCCTCAGAAATATTACCACCAATCATAAGTACCACACCAAATTCCCCAATAGTATGGGCAAAACCGAGACTGAAAGCGCTGATCATGCCGGTTTTACTTAAGGGAAAAATGATTTGTTTAAACAGCAGCCATCTTTTAGCCCCGAGAGACCCGGCAACTTCAAGCGTTGCTTCAGGAATCGCTGCAAAAGTCGCTTGCAAAGGCTGCACTACAAAGGGTAAAGAATAAATAATGGAGCCAATAACTAATCCGGCAAAGCTAAAGGCTAAGGTTGAGCCGGTAATAGTGAGCCAGCTTGAACCTAGCCATGAGTCTGGTGAAAAAGCGATCAGCAAATAAAAACCGAGCACTGTTGGTGGCAATACTAATGGCAATGCGACAATGGCTTCCGCTAGAGGTTTAATTTTTTGGCTGAAGATCCGGCTAGAAGGCCTTGCAAGCCACCACGCCAACGGCAACCCGATAATCATCAGAATGACGCTGGTAGTCAGCGCCAGTTTGAAAGTTATTATGATGGAAGATAAGTCCGACATTAATCAAGTCTACCGTGGGACCTATGAAGTTGGCAATCGCTTAACAGCTTTGAATCTTGTTAAGCGAGCTAGTTCCAGATTAGTAATGAGAATCTAATAATAAGGGTTATCACCCTGTTCGTGCTCAGTGATATCTTTAACACCGGTGACTTCAGGGATTTTATCCATCAGTGTTTTTTCTATTCCTTCGCTGAGAGTAGTGTCTACCATTCCACAGCCTTGGCAACCGCCACCAAATTTCAATACCACGATACCATCTTCGGTGAATTCTGCTAATGAAACTTGGCCACCGTGACTAGCTAGTTGAGGGTTTATTTCCGCTTCTAATAAGTAACGAATTCGATCAATAGCAGGCGCATCATCATCGACTTTTCGTGCTTTGGCGTTTGGAGCTCTTAAAGTTAATTGACCGCCCATATCATCGGTTTGATAGTCGATTTTTGCTTCGTCGAGATAAGGGATACTATCTTCATCAATATAGGCATTGAAATCTGGAAGTTCGATTTTTAAGTCGTCTTTTTCCACAGCATCTTGAGGGCAGTAAGAAACGCCACACTCGGCGTGAGGAGTGCCAGGGTTGACGACAAAGACTCTAATGCCAGTGCCTGGCTCTTGAGAAGATAATAGTTTCACAAAGTGAGCTTGAGCTCCTTCTGTAATTTCAACTAATTCTTGCTCTTTAGTGGTTGCTAATTCTTCAGTCACAATCTTATTCCAGTTACAGGTTTGCTATTCAGACAGATGCCAATCGACTGTTAAGCCAATCAATGCATTCACTACCCAAAATCACGATTAAAAAACAATATGCTATTTATCTCTAAATCTAACCATAGAATATTGGGGACAAATAAGGAGCTTTTAAACGATTGGTTGGATCTAGTCTGTATTTTATCAGACTAGTCGACCAAATAACCCATGTTTTTTATAAGGGCTTGAGCTGGAACAGATTGAAGGTAAAGAACAAAGCGCCGAGCTAGTTCTTGGTTTTTGGATGCCTTTAAGATCACAAGTTGTTGTTCTATAGGGGGATAATGGTAGCTGGATAACTCAACTATACAGCTGAAAGGGGAATCTACCGAGTCTGGTTGCAGGTTTTTGGCATGAGTTTTAGCAATAAATGCAGCGTCAACAGCACCTAATTTGGCAAGTTGAGCTACTTGAGCAATGTTTTCTGGGAAAACCAGCTTACTTTTTAACGCAGGCCATAAGTTGGCGGTTCTTATTAGACTTTCGGTTGACGCGCCGTAAGGGGCAAGTTTTGGATTTGCTAAGGCAATCTTTTTGAATTGAGGATTTTGGAGTGCTTCTAGCTTATTTCCTCCATCGCAATATTTAAACCAAAGCATAAGCTGCCCTTTTGCGTAGGTGTTCAGACTACTAGGTTGCGCTTTACTGTTGGTAACTAGTTGTTGTGGTTTGTGTTTGTCGGCAGATAGAAAAATATCAAATGGGGCTCCATGCATAATTTGATGAAAAAGCTTCCCGCTGGAACCGCTACTTATTTGTACCGAGACACCACTGGCTTTTTTAAATTCCTCAGCAAGTTTTTGGCTGGTTTCCAGGAAATTACTGGCAACCGCTATCCGTAGAGGCTTTTCGGATGATACTTCGCTCGAATATATCGCTCCCGAAACAATTAGAAACACAAAAGTGATTAACATGCGGGATACTGAATGCAGTGAATTGATTGATTTACTTGGCATATTTTTCTATTCTTGGCATCCGTTGATGATTAACTGTGATTGTTTGCTTCTTTAATAGCGAGAAGACCTTAGATAGCGCTGGCGGTTTTTAGCCAGACTAGTTGTCAATCATTGGCTGCTATTGATTAGCCACCGATACTTATCCATATTGATGAGTATTTGTTCACATTCGAATTGGTATTGCAAAACCTCAACAAGGACATCTTGGATGAAAACAGTTATTGTCGCAAGTCTTACCTTATTATTAGCATTCTTCTCCTTAAACTCTAGTGCTAAGTCCGATGGGCGAGTCGCCCTGAATTATTATTTACCGCTAGCTGACGCCGCTAATAACAGTTACAAACCAGAGGTTCCTACTCCCGAGAGCCAACTCGGCTATCAAGTCGGTGAATGGCACGTTAGGCCTGAACAGCTCGATAGCTACTTCCGGCAATTAGCAGCTATTTCGCCAAGAGTCACCATAGAAACCTATGCGCATTCTTATGAAAAACGTCCCTTGTCTTTGGTTTTTATTTCGTCGGAAGAAAATATTAAAAATTTGGAGTCTTTAAGGCAACAGCATCTTAAGATGGAAAAATCTACCGATCGCCCGGCAGTGACTTGGATGGGTTATAGTGTTCATGGCAATGAGGCCAGTGGCAGTAATGCTTCATTATTACTGGGCTATCATTTAGCTGCGGCAACCGATCAACAAACATTGGAGCAACTAAAGGATCAAATCATCATTATTGATCCTTCGCTTAATCCCGATGGACTTTCGCGTTTTGCACATTGGGCCAATAGCTATCGAAGTAAACATCCGAACAGCGATTCACAAACTAGAGAGCACAACGAAGCTTGGCCTTACGGCAGAACTAATCACTATTGGTTTGATCTGAACCGAGATTGGCTATTACTTCAGCATCCTGAGTCTCGCGGTCGTGTTGCGATGTTTCATCAATGGAAGCCCAATGTTTTAACCGATTTTCATGAGATGGGTACAAACAGCACCTATTTCTTCCAGCCAGGTGTTAAGTCCCGACAAAATCCTTTAACCCCAAAAGAGAATTTTGATTTAACCGATAAAATTGCTTCTTATCATGCTAAGGCTTTAGATGAAATTGGTAGCCTTTACTACACCAAAGAAGACTTTGATGATTTTTATTACGGTAAGGGAAGTACCTATCCAGACATCAATGGAGCCATAGGGATCTTGTTTGAACAAGCTAGTGCGCGCGGGCATTTACAAGAATCGGTAAACGGTGATGTGTCATTTCCATTTGCTATTAAGAATCAACTAACCACGTCTTTTTCAACCTTAAAGGCGGTGCAAGAAAATCGCAAACAGCTACTTAACTACCAACGAAATTTCTATCAAAAAGCGCAGCTAAATGCCAAGGCAAGCCGCCAAAGAGGGGTTGTTTATGGTTCTAAAGATCGCTATCGAATGAATCAATTCAACAATATCTTAAGAGGTCATCAAATTGAGTTTTATCCACTCGCTCGAAATGTTGAGTTTAATGGTAAAAAGTTTGCAGCAGAACATTCATTTGTAGTGCCATTTAGACAAGCTCAATCGAGCTTGATTGAGTCAATTTTCGAAAAGCGAGAAAAGTTTGAGGACAATACTTTCTATGATGTGTCTAGTTGGACTTTGCCATTAGCTTTTGATATTGATTACCAAATTTTAGGCCGCTCAGATTTTGATAACGAGCTATTAGATAAGCGTAAAATTAAACGTTCTTTTGTCTTTGAGGGTATTAATGAAAAGACCGTTGCGCTAGTTTTTGACTGGAGTAACTTTGCTACCGCCAACCTGTTGAATTATCTACATGAGAACAATGTCACTACCCGAGTGGTGGGTAAAAGCGTGACCATGAAAACGGCCAATGGTAATCAGCAGTTGTCTACTGGCGATATTATCTTGCCGATTCGCTCACAACAAAAAACGCGGGCAGAACTGGAAAAACTCTTGATCAATAAGTTGAGCGAGCTGGAGATTCAACCCTTTGACGTTCGCTCTGGCTTCGCTGTGAATGGTCCGGACTTAGGCAGCCCGAGCTTTAATACCCTAAAGCCTGTTAACCCACTGATGCTGATAGATGGAAGAGTCAGTAGTTATCAAGCGGGTGAAGTCTGGCATCTATTAGACCAACGTTTAAATCAACCGCTTTCTATGATGACCGCTTCTCAGCTTAGTCGTTTTAAATTAGAAAAGTACACTCACATCATCATGGTCGATGGTCAGTACAAATTTCCTGAATCTACTTTGGAAAAACTAGAGCAATGGATCAAAGCGGGTGGGATATTAATCACTCAGTCGAGAGCATCAAAATGGTTAACCAACAGAGGTTGGCTCTCTAGCGAAGCGGTTGATCTCGATAAGTCGGAGGAAACTGACTTAAGTTACGAGCAAATGGACGGCCATCGTTCCGAACATTATATAGGCGGCGCGATTTCATCGACGACTATTGACCTCAGCCATCCACTCGCTTTCGGATTGGAAGACTCGCAACTGGCCATTTTTAAGCGCGGTCAATTCAGCTTTTCTGAGCCAAAAGAACCATTTGTTTCGGTTGCCCGATTCAATAAGAAGCCTTTGAGTGCAGGTTATATGTCGAAGGCTAATCAAGATAATTTAGCGAATAAAACCAGTATTCTGGTTCAAGGATTGGGGCGTGGTAAACTCATCGCTTTTTCTGACGATATGAATTTTAGAGCTTTTTGGTTGGGAACTAGTCGAGTATTTACCAATGCTCTGTACTTTGGCCAAATGATTAGTGCCCCACAAAAGACTTTAGAAAAAGATCCCAAGAAAACTAAGTAACGATAACGGCAATTTTCACAATACCCGTTAATAGCAAAGAACGACAGAATCAAGAGTTTGGTGTCTGGAAAATCCCTTCACTAAACTCTTAATGACTTGATTTTTTAAATCGATTTTTTATTTCTTCTAAGGTAAATATCTTATCCATAAATAGGTTGATTTTGAGAGTCGGCTTGTCTGGAGTGGTAAATTCAAATTGATTATTTTGATACAACTTCCCGGAAAACACATAAGCTAAGATTTCTTGCTGTTGTGCCAAGTTGGATTGGGAGCGAGATTTATTTTCATAGATAGAAACTCTTGCATCAAATCGGTCATTGTGTTCATTCAGAATTTTCAGTTCAAAATGATATCGATCGGATATTTTTCCCGATGTGCTACTAGCAATAATGGCTGTTCGAAATAGTTGAGCTGAGGTCTTAAAACTTAAACCGTGACTGTATTGGGAATTGTCGAGTAGTATGAGCTTTACACCGAGATGCCCCTTAAACTCCCTAGGCTGTGAGTTCGCAGAAATCGCAACGCTGAATAGTAGTAGGTTGAACAATATTAAAAAACGACTCACTGGATTATGCGCTAAGTTCCCACTGGATATCATTGGCAATTCCCTTCCTTTTCTGTTTTAATCGAGCGATTCCTGTATCAATGTAACTCTATGAACATGACAAAGGCAAGCGCTTCTATGAATAAAACTTTCTTCTTACTAGTGATGATTTTCGCTTCGTGTAACTTTGCCGAAGCCAGTGTTTCGCTTTCGAAATTAACTCAATCTAATGATTATAAGGAGGGGTTTGTCGGTCAGGTCTATGACGTTAAAAACAACAAGCTTTATCTAAAGATTACCAACTTAGATAGTGAGTTTATTTATAAGAGTAGTTTGCCACAAGGTTTAGGTTCAAATGACATCGGCCTTGATCGGGGGCAATTAGGCGATGTTAGGTTGGTTGAATTTAACCGAGTTGGTAATCAGGTATTGTTGCAACAAAAAAATACTAAATACCGTGCCATTTCAGATAATAAGAAGGAAGCAGAGTCTGTCAATGAAGCTTTTGCGTCCGCAGTTCTTTGGTCATTTCCTATTGTAGAATCTCAAAAAAATTGGGTTTTGGTGGATGCCAGTGACTTTATTTTGCAGGATATTCATGGCGTGAGCCGTAAATTGGCAAGACTTAAACAAGGCAATTACCAATTAGAAAAATCTCGCTCTGCAATTTATTTACCACGTTCAAAAAGTTTTCCTGACAATACAGAATTAGAAGCCACTGTTACCTTCTTAGGCAATAATCCCGGTCAATATGTCAATCAGGCAGCGATTGAGCCTAATGTGATCAGTCTTCGAATGCATCACAGTTTTATTCGTCTTCCTGAACCAGGCTACAAGCCAAGAGTGTTTCATCCGCAAAGCGGTATGTGGGTATTTAATTATCAAGACTACGCGCAACCAATTAATCAGCCAATAACTCAGCGGTTTATTGCCCGACATCGACTAGCAAAGAAGACCCCTAATGCATCGCTGAGCGAAGCCGTTGAGCCAATAATCTATTATCTCGACCCTGGAGCTCCAGAACCGGTGAAAACCGCTTTGATTGACGGTGCAATGTGGTGGAATCAAGCGTTTGAAGCGATAGGTTTTAAAAACGCATTTCAAGTCAAAATGCTACCTGAAGGTGCCGATCCGCTAGACGTTCGATACAATGTTATCCAATGGGTTCATCGTGCTACTCGTGGCTGGTCTTATGGGTATGGTGTTACCGATCCGCGAACAGGCGAAATACTTAAAGGGCATGTCACATTAGGCTCATTGCGAGTAAGACAAGACTATCTAATTGCACAAGGTATGTTATCCCGATTTGAACGCGGCCAACTTGAAGATGATTCAGAATTAATGAACTTGGCACTCGCAAGAATTAGACAACTATCGGCGCACGAAGTCGGCCACACTTTAGGAATTGCCCATAATTTCGCAGCGAGTAGTTTTAACAGAGCTTCAGTAATGGACTATCCGCATCCATTATTTGAACTAGAACAAGACAAACAATCCATTCACGCACGTAATGCTTATGCAGAAGGCATTGGGCTTTGGGATAAGACTGTGATTGAGTACGCTTATCAAGAGTTTTCCCAAGCTCAAGAAGCAGACTCCTTAAAAGCCATCATAAAACGCAACCAAGACCAGTCGATGTTATTTATCTCCGATCCTGATTCTCGTCGAATCAGCGATGCTCATCCTTACGCCAGTTTGTGGGATAACGGCACTAATGCCATCGAGGAACTTGAACGCATGATCAAGGTTAGAACTGTTGCATTAAACAATTTTGGTGCGGCGAGTCTACATGCCCAAAGACCTTATTCTGACCTGCAAGAAATTTTGATGCCTGTGTACTATTCTCATCGCTATCAAGCAACGGCAGCAGCTAAATGGCTTGGCGGAGTTGATTACTCTTATGCATTAAAACAGCAACAGACTGGTGGGGTTTATCGACATGCCGACCCGAGCCAACAAAACCAAGCGATTGAGGTTTTAATGAAAACCCTAACGCCTGAGTTTCTTCGGCTTAATCAATCCACAATGAATGTGATTGCTCCGAGGGCTTATGGATATCATCAAACTAGAGAAAGCCCAAAAGGCGACACTGGAAAACTGATGGACCCGATAGCCCTGGCCGCAGCTTCAGCGCAACATACTTTGTCCGTTTTATTTGATCCAACAAGACTAGCCAGACTTGAGTTACAACATAGCGTGGACAACGATAGCCCTAGTATCAAGATGCTTACTCAAGTTTTACATGAAAAGTTGGTGGCCCCTAAGCCTAAAAAAGACGACTGGAGTTACCAAAGCATGCTCTTAGACCTCCTATATAGTAACTACTTGAATCTATTGCATTCCAAATCTACTTCAACACCCGTTAAAACGGCAATTTACGCTGAGTTAAACAGACAAAAAGGTTATTTATCAAAAATATTAAAGAAGCATAAGGCGGGAAGCCAGTACCATGGAGTGTATCAATTCCAACTGGCGCGACTGAAAAACCTTTCAATTAAACAGTTGGAAAACGATAAATTGATCCAATTACCCAAAATGCCACCGGGTTCACCTATTTAAAAGATTAGAGATGGTCTAATTAAGTTATTAATAATTAAACAATTTTCGGTTTGCGTTTTAGTTTCTATGAACTAGACTGAAAGCAAATCGAAAAATTAGTTTGTAAGGAAATTGGATTAATAACACCAACCAACGGACATGATCAATCCTAATAGCCAACACTCCCGCTTTAATATAGTGCTCAATAATAATGTCGACTACGCTGACTTACGTTTTTTTGGTGGCGTCACATTAAAGATAGCCAATAATGCTTTCATGCAGCTGCTTGATCATTCGTTGTTTAGACATAATATGAATGCTTGTTATGATTTTTGCGAAGCTATTATTGAGACTGATATGAAAGAGTTAGAGCAACACGCTGAATTTGTTAGTCAACATACACATCGGCGAGGCACCTCATACAAACTGGCTATGGTTACTGATGAAACTTTAAATAGTGCCTTGTTAAACGTTTACCGGTTACTTATTTCAAAAACAACAATTGAAGCCGAAGTGTTTGGCAGTAAAAAGCAAGCATTGCACTGGCTTAACCAAGATTCTCCCTAAATTCTATTTGATTCCTACATAACCTTTTGATAGAACCAATTTGCATTAAACCCCAATTAGTCGTTTTAAAAATGTTAATTTTGTGTTTTTATCTCAATTCGAGAAGTTGTTAGGCTTCCATTCTCAAATTCTCTCGACTAGAATGCGCGTCCTTCGAAAAGGCAGGTTAAAAAATGCACAACTTTTCGTTCATTCAATTTGTTAAATTAAGGGTTGGCTTCCAGTCTATAGCTTTGCACGGTCTCAAGGTTGTGGATTGTTATAAACAACCCAATAAGAGAATTATGAGTAAAGTACCTAACAGCGGTTTTAGCGATGATCGCTGGAAAATGATTGATAATCTTGATTCTGTCACTCGGAGTCAAGTATGAAAACAAGTACCGTTAATACCAAAAAAACGAATTTCAAAATAGACTTCGATCTCACCAATAAAATCATGATCACTAGCTTCTTCGGCATTGTTGATTTAAAAGATATTATCGATAGTCTGTCGGCGGGAATTAGGCAGAACGAGTTTGAAATCAACATGTCGGCTTGTTTTGATTTTACCAGCGCCACTGTTGATGCGGATATATCTGCAACAGAAATAGTTTTTCATTTTTTAACTGGATTACAAGATAGACGAGGCAACGAATACCATTTAGCCTTGGTCTATTCAGACGAAATAACCAAGACGCTTATGGACTATTATCGTTTGGCTTTTTCTCGATCAAAGGTAGATGTTGAGTTGTTCCAAAATAAAGATGCAGCGATGAATTGGATTATCACTAGTCAAAAAGTCTGCAGCGTTACTTATCTTTCGGAAAGATAATCGTTAAACAGTCATAGCAACCGCTGGCTTTTTGACCTTCAACTTCTCTAGGATATCCCTATGATTTGAAAAGTTTAGAGTACAGCCTTGCATAAAGTGCTTAACAAACTCTAAATCAATTTTTTCGACATTATTTGGAAGCGCGACTAGTTTTTCACTGGCTGGAAATAGTCCTACTCCGGACAATAAACAATTCCAAGATATTGATGTATAGTAGCGATCGATTTCAAGTCGTTTTAATTCGGATTCGAGGTTATTAATATTTTTCCAGCAATCTAGCATGCTTTCTAAAGTACTAGAAATTTTTTGGTTATCTCGATTATCTTTCCAATATTGAGAATCGTTGCGCGAATTTGTTTTGTAGTGCAACACAATATAATCACGAATGCCTTCAAAATTTTTACGTATCTTATGATTAAAGATATCGCGAAATTGTGAAGTAAATCGGCCAAACTCTAAGGCTGCCATAAACTCTTCTATGGTGGTTTGAACAAATTGGAGGGCGGTTGCCTCTAATGGTTCGATAAAACCTTGAGATAACCCGATGGCGACGCAGTTATGTGACCATGACTGTGAAACCTGACCGACCTTCATCTTAATATGTTTGGCGGAAACATCAGAGTCCAATAGTCCTACGTGTTGACGTAATTCCAGTTCCGCTTTGTCTGCATCTAAATAATCTGAACTGTATACATAACCATTACCAAAACGGTTTGTTAATGGAATTTTCCAAGCCCATCCTGCTGTTAAGGCTGTCGAGTCTGTTTGCGAAGGTATTGCTTCAGTCATACTCGACGGCAATGCTATGGCGGAATCGTTGAAAAGATTGTCAGAGAAACTTTCAAACCTAACTTTAAGAGTTTTCTGTAATAAAATAGAAGCAAATCCAGAGCAATCAATAAAGAAATCTGAATCTATTTGCCTTTGGTCCTCCAGTTCCAAAGTATCAATATCTCCCTTTTCATTTTGCAATACTTGTTTTACGGTACCGACAATATGAGTAACTCCTAACTCGACAGCCTTACGAGAAAGAAATTTACCGACCAAATGCGAATCGAAGTGATAGGCATAGTCGAACTGAAAAGGAAAGTTTGTTCCCGCTATTGGAGCGAGTTGCTGCTTTGCCAGTTCGGCCATCAAAAAGAAGCGGTCAGGGTGAGCCTCTACTTGGAAGCCTTTTCTTCGCAGAATCGAGCTTTTTTGTAAGAACTTGAAAGTCATCGAGTCGATACTACAGCCGAAAGGATGAAAATACTGCTGATAGCCAGGAACAGTTGACCAGCCCTTAAAAGAAATACCATTTTTGTACGTGGCATTGCATTCTGGCATCCATTCAGATTCCGGAATTCCTAATTGTTCAAAAAAATCTTTTAATTTGGGGGTAGAGCCCTCTCCGACGCCAATTATGCCGATCTCTGGAGACTCTACTAAAGTGATCTTTATGCCTGAATTAGCCCATCGTTTGGCCATTAAGCAGGCTGCCATCCAGCCGGCAGTACCGCCTCCCAAGATAGTGATGGTTTTAATAGGGGAAAATTCCATTGTTCGCCTTACTAGATAGGTAAGTTTCTGATAATAGGGGGATTTTCCAGCAATAACGGTACGTTTGCGATGTGGATTCAATGATTTCAATAAAAATTCAATGTATTGCTCATCTGCGTTTTTTATGTATTTGTTCACTCTCAAGGAAGATAGCTTAATAAATAGGATGTTTATCACTAGTTGAGATTTGCGACATTTGTTGTTCTAGCAAAGTAATAAACTGATCAAATACTGTCGTAGTAGAAGATCAATTAAGCTAGAATGCTTGCATGCTTAGATATGAGCCGACAAACATAGCACTATAGGAAAATATGCCGAAAAAGAAATCTCCCTCAAAAGACCCTTTCTACCAACGAGAATCCGAGAAATACGCCAACCCCATTCCTTCTCGAGAGTATATTCTTGAGTTCTTGGAAAATGCTGGCGGCCCACTAAAATTTAAAGCCATCCAAAATGGCATAGGTCTTTTTGAAGATGAAGAAGTTATTGGTTTAGAAAGGCGACTAAATGCTATGGTGCGCGATGGTCAAATCCATTGTGATCGTAAGCGTGCGTATGGAGTCATTAATAAGCTTGATTTGGTCAAAGGAACCATTCTTGGCCACAAAGATGGATTTGGCTTTTTTACTCCGGATTCCGGTGGAAAAGATTGGTTTGTATCAGCCAGAGAAATGCGCCGTGTGTTCCCCGGCGAACGTGTACTTGTTCGTGAAAAAGGCGAACACCGAGATGGTAAAAAAGAAGCCGGCATCGTCGAAATATTAGAGGGCGAGCAACCTTTTCAAATCGTTGGTCGCTATCATATTGAAAATGGCTTTACATTTGTTACCCCAGAAGATCCTAGAATCGCACAAGATATCTTAATTCCACCAGACGATCCCTTAAAAGCGAAAGCGAATCAGGTCGTGGTCGTTCAACTTTCGGTTAGGCCCACATTTCGCTCAAAAGCCGTTGGTCGAGTGGTTGAAGTGTTAGGAGACTATCTGGCGCCAGGGATGGAAATCGAAATCGCCATCGCTCAATATGGTATTAGAAATACTTGGAGTCCAGAAATTCATGATCAACTCAAAAAGTTACCGACCACTGTACAAGAGTCGGAACTCGGCGGAAGAGTTGATTTAAGAGATTTGCCATTAATTACCATTGACGGTGAAGATGCCCGAGATTTTGATGATGCGGTTTACTGTATCCCACGAAGGTTAGGTGGTTGGAAACTTTATGTGGCTATTGCCGATGTGAGCCACTACGTCAAACCTGACAGCGCACTTGACCAAGAAGCTGTAAAACGAGGAAACTCAGTCTATTTTCCTAATTCTGTTGTTCCGATGCTACCTGAGCAAGTCTCGAATGGTTTGTGTTCGTTAAAGCCAAAAGTCGATCGATTGTGTATGGTTTGCGAAATTAATATTGGCAAAGATGGTAAACCGGGGCGCTCCAAGTTTTATCCAGCAGTAATGCACTCTAAAGCAAGAATGACTTATAACAAAGTTTGGGCGATTTTAGAAAAAGATGAAAAGCTTTGTAAGCAATATGAATTCCTAGTTAAACCCATTAATGATTTGCATGCACTTTATAAAGCACGATTAAAGCGCAAGAAACTTAGAGGTGCGATTGAGTTTGAAACCACCGAAACTCAAATTAAATTTAATGACAATCGCAAAATAGAACAGATCGTTCCAGTGATCAGAAATGATGCGCATAAACTCATCGAAGAGTGCATGATCTGTGCAAACGTGGCATCCGCACAATTTTTTATCAAAAAGAAATTACCCGGATTATTTAGGGTGCATTTAGGTCCAAAAGAAAAGAAATTGGAGGTACTTCGTTCCTACCTTGCAGAATTAGGATTGTTTATACCGGGTGGCACTCAACCAGAGCCGGAAGTTTTTAGAACATTTTTAGAGCAAATTCAGGACAGACCTGATGCCGAGAACATTCAAATCATGCTGCTGCGCTCGATGAGCCAGGCGGTCTATTCGCCGATCAATGAAGGTCACTTTGGTTTAGCATTTGACGCATATACTCATTTTACTTCACCGATTAGACGCTACCCCGATTTAGTGGTTCATCGAATTATTAAATCCGCTGTTGCTAAAGAAGCAGTTCAAACTAAAGCTGATAAGCAAGGAATCAAAAAGTTTTATACCCAAGAGAAGCTCGCAGAAATCGGACATGCTAATTCATTGACCGAAAGAAATGCAGATATGGCGACTAGAGATGTCATGGATTGGTTAAAGTGCGAATACATGCAATCTCATATTGGCATGTCTTATTCTGGCGAGGTGAGTAGCATCACCAATTTTGGGATTTTTGTTCGTTTGCATGAAGTCTATGTAGAAGGCCTAGTGCATGTAACCGAATTAGGAAACGACTACTTTCATTACGATAACGCGAGACAGAAGATGGTCGGCGAGCGTACCGGAAAAAGTTTTGCAATAGGTGATCAAGTCGAAATTCAAGTTGCCAGTGTTGATATAGATCTAAGACGCATCGATTTCTCATTAGTCACGACTAGTAGTGATGGAAAAACTAAACGAGTTAAGAGCGAAAGAGAAAAACTGTACGATAATGCGCGTCGAAAAGCGTCCGCTAAAAATAACAACGATTCAAATTCTAAAAATGGTGGTTCAGGCAAGGCTGGCGATAAAAAGAGTGGCTCTCGAAAAACAGGTGGCAAAAAATCAGGTGCCAAGAAAACAGACTCGAATCAAAAAAAAGACAATACCCTCAAGAAGCCTCGTCGCGCTAAAAAGAAAACCGGCGGACGAAAATCGAGCAAGAAAACTAATTAAGCATAGAAAGGCTGGCAAACAGTAATGAGTCAAGTTGATAAAATTTATGGTATACATGCCGTAGAAAGTGTATTAAACCGTTCACCTCAAAATGTGATCCAACTTTTTTTGTTAAAAAATCGAAAGGATAAAACCTTAGCAACCATCGAGTCTTTGGCGAAAAATGCTGGCATTAAATGTCAAAGTATTGACCGTAAAAAAATGGATGATAGAGTTGCTGGCAATCACCAGGGTGTAATCGCTGAGGTTAAGGTATCGGACGCCAGCATGGGAGAAAATGACCTATTGGAGCTGGCGGCCAAAAAGGAAAAACTACTGCTATTGATTCTCGATGGGGTCACTGACCCTCATAATCTTGGCGCATGTATTCGTACTGCTGACGCTGCGGGTGTTGATGCAATTGTGTTACCGAAAGACCGTTCTGCATCGATGAATCCTACCGTGCGTAAAGTTGCCTGTGGTGCCGCTGAGAATGTGCCGCTAGTAAGAGTGACCAACCTAGCTCGCTTTCTTAAACAGCTAAAAGATGAATTCGTATGGATTATCGGAACGGCCGGGGAAGCCGAGGTCGATGTGTTTGAGAATAAGTTTAGCGCGAAAACCGCAATCGTCATGGGAGCCGAAGGTAGTGGAATGCGAAGGCTTACTAGAGAGCACTGTGACCAGTTAATTAAAATTCCCATGGCTGGAAGTGTGTCGAGCTTGAATGTTTCTGTGGCGACTGGGATTTGTTTGTTTGAATACGTTCGCCAGCAAAAAAACTAATTGTCCCTAATCAACATATAAGAATAAACAGTCATTAAATAGTAATAGGTAGTTAAAATGAGAAATTTAATTAGAATAAAATTAAAACATCTTGCGGTTATTGCGATCGCAGCAAGCCTCGTTTCTTGTGGCGATCCCGCTACAGAGAACAAAACAGCCAGCGAAGTAACTAAGCCACTAGCTTCGCCAAATGAAGCCACCAAAGAAAACATCAACCAGTCATTTGACCAATTCAAGAATGATTTAATCGAAGAGTTTTGGAAGCTCAACCCGAGTTACGCGTTGTATGTAGGCTACTATAAATATGATGATCAGCTGGTTATTCCAAATGAGTCGGCAAACAAGGCTACCTTGGAATTTTCGCAAGAAAAACTAGCTGCTCTTCGAGAATATGATGTTAATCAGCTAAACAGTAATAATGCTGGCGATTACTATATTATAGAAAATCAGCTTGAATCTTCTATTTGGTATATCAACGAATATAAAGGTGGAGAATGGAATCCGAGTCGATATAACGTGGCCGGTGCTTTTGGTTTAATCTTAAATACTGATTATAAGTCAATTGATGAACGATTAAGAACGATCTCTACTCGTTTAAATAATGTGCCTGCCTACTATCAAACAGCTATTCAGAATATTAAAGTCCCGACGTTAGAGCATACTGATTTAGCCATTCAACAAAACAAAGGTGCTCTTGGTGTATTTGATAAATCAATCCCGGATAAAATGGCTGAATCAAGCCTAACTGAAGATGAAAAAGCGGAACTCAAATTAAAATTGAGTAGTGCGACAACCGCAATCAACGGATATATTAACTGGTTAGAGTCAAAGCGTAAGAGCCTTGTCGACGGAGCTGCTAAAGATTTCAGAATCGGTAAAGCGCTTTATGAAAAGAAGTTCAAGTTAGATATTGTCTCTGAGTATTCCGCCAAAGAATTGTATGATAGAGCAGTGCAGTCGAAACAAGAACTGCATGCGGAAATGATTAAAATTACCCATCAATTATGGCAGAAGTACTTTAAGGATACAGAAATTCCTAAAGATGATTTAGCCGCGGTAAAAATGATGATCGATCATCTTTCGGTTAAACACGTTACTCGCGATCAATTTGTTAATGAGGTTAAACGACAAATACCATTGATTGAAGCATTTATTAAAGAGCATGATTTGGTGGATATGGATCCGAGTCGTCCCTTGGTTGTCAGAGAAACTCCCGAATATCAAAGAGGATTTGCAGGCGCTTCCGTTAACGCGCCTGGTCCGTACGATGCAACCGCCAACACTTATTATAATGTAACGCCTTTAGATCACTACACAGAAGAGCAAGCGGAAAGTTACTTGCGTGAATACAATCATTGGATTTTACAAATTCTTAATATTCATGAGGCGGTACCGGGTCATTATGTACAACTTGTGCATGCCAATAAATCGCCGAGTTTGATCAAATCGATTTTTGGAAATGGCGCAATGATTGAAGGTTGGGCAGTTTATTCAGAGCGTATGATGTTGGAAGCTGGCTATGCTAATAACGAACCAGAAATGTGGTTGATGTACAGCAAATGGAACCTTCGAGTGGTGATGAATACTATCTTAGATTACAGTATCCAGGTGTTGGGTATCGATCAGCAGCAAGGGCTAGACTTGCTAATGAATCAAGCATTTCAAGAGCGCACTGAAGCCGAGGGCAAATGGCGTAGGGCAACTTTGAGTCAAGTGCAACTAACCAGTTATTTTAATGGCTACGCAGAAATCTATGAGTTTAGAGAAGAAGTTAAAAAGAAACTGGGGGAGCGATTTAACCTAAAAGAATTCCATAACGAATTCTTAAGCTATGGTAACGCTCCAGTGCCTATTATTAAGCGTTTAATGCGAGCTAAACTGAATATTAATTAGCCTTTAAAGACGATAAAAAAAACCGCGAATATCGCGGTTTTTTTGTTTTATAATTATTTTATTGAAACAACACAGTTATTCAAGGTAGCTGTGTTATCTTAGAAATAAACCATTCTTAAATATTCTTGCTAGCCAAAGTTTCGCTTATATGCGCATCAACTAACTCCTCTAAAATGGTTAGTGGAACAGCGCCATTTTTTAGAACAACGTTATGAAACTTGCGAATATCATATAGCTCACCCAGCGAGTTCTTAGTTTTTTCTCTAAGCTCCATAATTTTAATCATCCCCACTTTATAAGCCAGAGCTTGACCGGGCCAAACAATATATCGTTCTATCTCCGATTCAACATCTGAAAGGGCGAGTCCTGTCACTGAAGCCATATAATCGATCGCTTGCTCTCTCGTCCAACGTTTATGATGGAGTCCTGTATCGACCACGAGTCGCACCGCTCGTAAAAGTTCGGCTTGTAACCGGCCTAAATTGCCATACGGTTCATTTTGGTAACCGAGTTCCCAAGCTAACCGTTCAGCGTATAGAGCCCATCCTTCAGAATAACTGGTAAATCCGATAAAGTTTCGAAACGTAGGTAAGCCTTCTAATTCAGTTTTAATCGCGATCTGAAAATGATGACCTGGTATGGCTTCATGATAGGTCAGAGTACGCATTCCAAACTTGGGAGTCGCCTTCATGTCGTAAAGGTTGGCATAAAACACTCCCGGTCTGGAGCCATCCATTGAAGGGCCTTGATAAGAACCACCAGCAGCTGTTTTTTCCCGGTATTCTGGAACTCTTCTAACCTCTACCTGACTCTTCGGCTTTATATCAAACGCCTCACTCATACCTTGTTCAACGTCTTCAATTAACCGTCGGTATTCGGCCAAGACTTGTTCACGACCTTCATCTGTATCAGGGTATAAGAAACGGGGTTCTTCGCTCAGTTGTTTCATATGCTCGCCAACAGTCTTGTCTGTGTATCCTTCACTGATTAAAATTGTTTTCATTTCTGATACGATTCTGTCCACTTCGTTTAACCCGAGTGTATGCAATTCCTCGGCAGTGTATTTTGTAGTGGTCATGCTCGTAATACGGTGCTGATAGTACTCGGCTCCTTTAGGAAATTTCCAGACACCTGCATCACTGCTTGAGTTGTCTTTTAGGTTTTCATAAAACGCGATATATCGGTCATATGCTGGTTGCACGACTATTTCCATTTGGCGCAGCATTTCTTGTTTAAGCTTTTCTTTTTCGGAAGGTTCAATATCAGATAACGCATCGACCTTTTTATTGAAATCTTTGACTAACGGATTCTCGGCCAATTCTGGGTCACGAATGTTATGCAAATTTTCAATAATCTTCTTAATGATAAAATCCGGTGGAATAACGCCGTTATCTTTCTCTTCTTGTACCGCAAGCAGAGTGTTATCAAATTGAGTACCAACTTGTGATATCCGAGCAAGGTAATCCTCTGCATCACTTAGTTCATCTACCTTGTGCATATTGACCATAAAGTTGATTATACTTTGGTAGGAACCGCCTCTTTGAGTCACACTGTAGTTATAATGTCGATACTGATGTCCAGCCATTTGGTCGGCTAAAAACCAATCTAAAATATCGTAGGATAGTCGTTCCTGTCCTTCCAAATCGTCCCGCTCATATTGTTTTAGCTGTGCGTAATCACTTTCAAGTAATTGGTAGTTTCGTTGGTTAGCTTCTGGTGAGTTATCGTTAAGTTCATCATAGAATACTTTTAGTCCCATTCCCGTAAGCATTTGTGGATTGTCGATGGCGAACTCTACAAATATTTTTTCATAAAAATGATTAATAAAGAACGGCCGAAACCAAACAAGGTTGATTGTAAAGATCGATAATAGCACTAGTGCAAGCAGTAGAATTCGCTTGGTATTTTTCCAAATCGCGGTTTTCATTGTGGCCCTCTTTGATGGTATTTTTGTTGGATAATAATCTAAGTGATTTGCCTATTTGGCTGCAATTGGTCGTAAATGCAGAACAGCAAGTTAACAAGCTATTACAGGACAGTCTGTAGAATTTATTTTTGATTATTTAATCTTGGTCGAACACAACGACTCTATTACGCCCATCTCGTTTTGCTTGATATAGAGCTGCATCCACGTTTTGTATGGCCTGCCGTTCGCCTTCCGTTTGTTTTTTTACTTGGGCAACGCCAAAACTAGCAGTGAGTTTTTCTGCTGTTGAGAACACGTGTTCTTCAACTAAGGCTCTGAGTTTTTCTGCAATAATGGCAGCGTTGGCTAACGAGGTTTCCGGCAGTAGGGCGATAAACTCTTCACCTCCCCAGCGCGATAGCACATCAGTACTTCGAATTCCTTGCTTTATTAGTTGTGAAAATTCGACTAAAACACTATCACCTATTTGGTGGCCGTAGCGGTCATTGACTGTTTTAAAATGGTCAAGATCAACCATGACCAAACATAGTTGAGAACCATAGCGATTTACCTTTTCTTGCTCGCGAGTAAATTGGTCATCAAAATAGCGTCTGTTATAAAGCCCAGTGAGTTGGTCTGTGACTGAAAGTTTTTCTAATTTTTCTAAGTACTTTTTTTCCTTAGCGCGATTACTTAATACTTGCTTGTAAGCTGTCAAGGTGGAAGATTCGAAAAAATAAGCTATAAATACAATCGTCAGCGATGCGACGGTAAACCGCATAAAAGAAGTAAAGCTCCAATGTCCATAGTCCCATTCTCCGATACCCATAAATACGATGGGTAACATGATGCAATAGAAGATTGCGATCATTATTAAACCGCGTACTTTTCCTAATATAGGAATAACAAACAGAGGAAAACAAAGTGTCCAAACCAGCCCAAATTCTTGGTTTTTGGTTAGATAGGATAAAACGATAAGAAACGTAAACAACATCGATGTTCCTACAAAGCCAGCTTGATCGATTCGTTTCTTTACGAACAATAAATATAGAGAGAATAATGTAACTAGAATAGTAACACCGTCGATTAGTACCAGTGTTAAATTACCTCGTGTGTAGTTGATGATAATAAAAACTACAAAGGCAAACAGTGTAATTCCTAGCAGTGCGGCAGTCAGAATGAGCCGACGATACAAGAATGGATCTTGGTCGGTGCTAAACCCTTCAATCAGTTTGTTTTTGATCGTCGATAGCATAAATCGAATATCTATAAACCTGTGGGGATTGTAGTGATTGTTATCCAATGCTACCACAGAACCAAGCATAATTGAAAAAAACATTTAAATTCATAGGCTTGAGAGTGTCTTGAACGTTATAAAAGCCATCGAATTATACCAAATAGCGTGGTTTTAAGAGGTGGGGCCATAACAATAAACAGGGTCTAATTTACCATGCTGTTTAGTGACTTTAGCGCCCATATCCAGTAACATACGCGGTTTTTGGCAGGTCACTAAACTGCCCATTTCTTATTCTCTATTTTTTAAGGTTTTATTATGCGTAGCCATTATAACGGTGATTTGTTAAACGTATCCGAAGGTGACCAAGTCACTGTTGCTGGTTGGGTTCACAGTAAGCGCGATTTAGGTGGATTGATTTTCATGCAAATCCGAGATCGTAGTGGCATAGTGCAAGCGGTGATAGAGCCAGAAAAGGCAGAATTATTCGCTAAAGCAGAAACACTACGTAGTGAGTTCGTGGTTTCAGCGACAGGCGTTATCCGCAATCGACCAGCAGATATGATTAATAAGGATATGGTGACTGGAACTATTGAGCTAGTGCTCATTGGGCTTGAAGTATTAAATCAAGCGGCTCCGCCTGCGATTTTAATCGATGGGCATGAAGAAGTGTCTGAAGAAAAGCGACTCAAATATCGTTACCTCGATTTACGTCGTCCAGAAATGCAAGAAAAGATTTTATTCCGCAATAAAGTTGCCAAGCATTTACGTGATTTCTTAGAAACCGAAAATTTCGCTGATATCGAAACCCCTATCTTGACTAAAGCGACTCCAGAAGGTGCGCGCGATTACCTAGTACCAAGCCGAACCAACAAAGGTTCATTTTTCGCATTGCCTCAATCACCTCAGCTATTTAAGCAGTTGTTAATGATGAGTGGGTTTGATCGTTACTACCAAATTGTTCGTTGTTTTAGAGATGAAGATTTACGCGCCGATCGCCAACCAGAATTTACCCAATTGGATATTGAAACATCCTTTATGGATGAAGAAGCCATTATGTCGATGATGGAAAAAATGATCCGTGGTTTGTTTATGAAAACCTTAGATGTTGATTTAGGCGACTTCCCAAGAATGCCTTATGCCGAAGCGATGAAGCGATACGGTAGTGATAAACCAGATTTGCGAGTCTCTATCGAGTTAGTTGATGTTAAAGATTTATTGAAAGAAGTAGAATTCAAAGTTTTCTCTGGACCGGCCAACGATGACAATGGGCGAGTGGCAGCGATATGTGTGCCAGGTGGAGCAGAGCTTAGTCGCAAGCAGATCGATCAATATACCGAATACGCAGGTCGATACGGTGCAAAAGGATTAGCTTGGGTTAAAGTCAAAGAGATTGGAAAGGGCATTGAAGGTGTTCAGTCGCCCATCGCTAAATTCTTAAACAATGACATCATTAATGAAATCCTTGTTCGGACTAACGCAGCCGCTGGCGACATTCTGTTATTTGGCGCAGATTCTAATCGAGTGGTTACAGATTCTTTAGGCGCGCTTAGATTAAAAGTGGCCGAAGATCGTGGGTTAGTGGAAGATGCTTGGAAGCCTTTATGGGTGATTGATTTCCCAATGTTTGAAGAAGACAAAGGCCAAATGCATGCGCTTCATCATCCGTTTACAGCACCACAAGAAAATGATGTGGAAAAACTAAGAGCGGCACCAACTGAAACATTATCTCGCGCCTATGACATGGTTTTGAATGGTTGTGAAGTAGGTGGCGGATCCGTTCGTATACATAACCAAGACATCCAGGCGGCGATTTTTGATATCTTAGGTATTGAAAAACAGGAAGCTGATGAGAAGTTTGGATTCTTATTAGAAGCGCTTAAATACGGTTGTCCTCCGCACGGCGGAATAGCATTTGGTTTAGATCGCTTAGTCATGCTGATGGTGGGTGCTGACTCTATTCGCGACGTGATCGCATTTCCTAAAACGACGACCGCAAGCTGTCCATTAACTTCGGCACCCTCAAAGGTATCAGCGGCGCAGTTAGAAGAGTTAGCAATTGCCACTATTAGCAAAAAGAAAAACTAGAGATAAATCAGAAAAGACTGTTTAAACACCGGAGGATTAAATGGCGGGTCACAGTAAATGGGCAAATATCCAACATCGCAAAAAGGCGCAAGACTCCAAACGCGGTAAGCTATTTACAAAATTTATACGAGAAATTGTAGTCGCTGCGAAAGCTGGCGGCGGTGACCCTGATAATAATCCTCGACTTCGAGCAGCTATCGACAAAGCGCTCAGCGGCAATATGACTCGTGATACGGTTGAGCGCGCGGTCAAACGCGGTGCTGGTGGTGAAGATGGTTCAAGCATGGACGAGTTGACCTACGAAGGTTACGGTCCAGGCGGATGTGCTATTTTGGTTGAATGTATGACCGATAATAAAAATCGAACGGTTGCCGAAGTTCGTCATGCCTTTACTAAATCCGGTAGCGAACTGGCAACCTCGGGCTCAGTGGCTTATTTATTCGAGAAAAAAGGCCAGTTGATATTCTCATCTGAAGTTGACGAAGATACCTTAATGGAAGAAGCACTCGAAGCCGGTGCTGAAGATATCGTCAATCACGATGACGGTTCATTCGAAGTGCTGACCTTGCCTGAAGATTTTATGACCGTAAAAGAGTCATTAGAAGCCAAAGAGCTAAAACCTGAAGACAGCGAAATCGCCATGTTGCCCTCCACTCAAGCCGAGTTAGACGTTGATACCGCAGTAAAAGTACTGCGCTTAATTGATCGATTAGAAGATCTCGACGATACTCAAAATGTATACAGCAATGCTGAGATCCCGCCGGAAGCTTACGAGCAACTTTAAACCGAATCAGTGTTCGTTTGACTAATTTAAATCAGCTCGAAGACTTGTGGTATATTGTTGTCACAAGCTCACCAACCAATCAACAAAAACGAATAAGCTATGCCCACCATTTTAGGAATTGATCCAGGTTCACGAATTACCGGCTTCGGAGTGATCGCTATGAATGGTAGAAAAATGGAATACGTTGCCAGTGGTTGCATCCGAGTGAAGGACGGCATTTTGTCCGATAGACTGAATCAAATCTTTGATTGTATTTCCGAGGTGGTGCAAGAATATAAGCCGACAGAAGCAGCAATTGAACAAGTCTTTATGTCCAAGAATGCGGACTCAGCATTAAAGCTCGGACAGGCTCGTGGTGCCGCGATGGTCGCTATGGCGCAACATGCATTAGTGGTTGCCGAGTACTCTGCACGTCAAATTAAACAAGCCGTGGTTGGCACCGGAGGTGCGGATAAAACCCAAGTTCAACACATGGTGACGAGCCTTCTGGGATTGAATCAATCACCGCAAGCAGACGCGGCCGATGGATTAGCCGTTGCCATTTGCCATGGTCATGCTATGCAAAGTGCGTTGTTTCAAGCGGGTGCTAAGAAAGTCACCCGTGGGCGGTTGAGATAGGAAAAAGTGACGAGTTGCTAGTTACGCGTTACGAGTTACTAGTTGAAAGAAAAGTACAAAGCCCGCTGAGCGGAGTCGAACTGCGCAGTCGAAGCGTTTTCATTTAATAATTAGAAAAGAAGGTAAAAAATGATTGGTCGATTAAATGGTCTTCTGTTAGAAAAACAACCTCCGTTTATTTTAGTGGAAGTTAATGGTGTGGGTTATGAATGCCAAGCACCAATGAATACTATTTATAATCTGCCTGAAATCAATCAATCGGTAATTGTGCATACTCATTTATCGGTCAGTGAAAATGCTCATACACTTTTCGCATTTTATAGTCTTGAGGAGCGGAAACTTTTTAGGGAGTTAATCAAAGTGAATGGCGTGGGCCCAAAATTGGCGCTAGCGATTTTATCGGCCATGAGTGCTATGGAATTTGTGCAAAATGTCCATGCTGGTGACTCAAATGGTTTAGTTAAAATCCCTGGGGTTGGTAAGAAAACCGCAGAGCGATTAATCATTGAAATGAAAGACAAATTGAAAGATTGGCAGGTTGATGGAGTGGCTCTTGCTGGTGTTGAAAATACCGCAACTCTTGCACCACAAAGCGACCATGTTGCCGAAGCCATTAGTGGTCTGGTTGCACTGGGTTATAAACCGCAAGCAGCAAGTCTCGCGATTAGTAAAATCAAAGATGATTCATTACCAGCCGCTAGCTTGATCAGGCTAGCTCTTAAGAATATGTAAACTTTGTATGATATCTATTCGATAAAGTTAGGACTAAATAGAATACGTCCACTAACTTTTGCACCGAGATATTCCAACCATTCGACCAGTTGGTGATTGCAATTATGCCATAACCAATAACGTCGCTTGTGTTTAACAAAGAAAACCTCTTCAAGAGAATTGTATACCTCGCTTTTTGATTCCTCTAAATACGATTCTTCTAGCATAATTAGTAACTCAGATACTTTATGGGAAGGGGCTTGAAATGAAGCGGTTTTATTGCAGCCAATAAATTTACTGCATATAGAATCGCCCTCGTTAAAACCTACGATTTTTTTGCCTAACGCACCCTCTGTCGGGAAAGTCATATTTTTCCAACCAGTCCATAGGTCGCGTTTATTAAGAGCAAATAGTTCCCAATCGCCATAAGTGAATTCAATCAATTTTCCATTTCGGAAAAAAGCTAGAGAATGATGTCCCCACGTATCGTATTGAATTAAATAGACTCGCTCCATATTCGAGCTAGTGGCAGGTAAGGTAAGCGAAGTACCGCAGGAACCTAGCACCATGCTAATTAAAGATACGGATATTAAAACTAAATATTTGTTGGTTTTCATCTATTTCTCCCAAGCAGTCTAGTAACCGCTACCTGATAATGCGTTCTGCGGAAATAAACGGAAGAATAGCAAGGTCAGCTGGAGTTGCATCAAAATCGGTTATGACTTTCCATATGCCATTTTCGTTGATAAAAACCCAAGAGTATTTTTGTAGCTGTTTAAGTTGTTTTCCATCAGGTAAAGATATTTCGGAGTACAAGTAACCAACATCATTAGCCATGTCGGTGCTAAGAACTCGTCTAACGACGTATGCGATAAGCTTTAATTTAAATTGGCGCGATTCAAGCATTTTAATTGTCGGTTTAATATTGGTATCGATGAAATCTTTCTTACCATCAAGTAAAGCGCTGTTAGTTTTGCCAACGTGGATAACCGATTCATCGTACACAAGGTTGATAGCTTTGAGTTCTATCTTGTCTTGCATAAATAGTCGGTATATATTGTCGAGTTGCAGACTAGCATCTGATTTTGCGTTAGGTATCGTTGTCAAAACTATTAGTGCAAAGATTAGATATTTCAGCATTTTTCGATTTCTCCAGTTCAAATAATGAGCGTAGTTAGCATTTTCATAAATAAAGACGTTTACACTTCCATTTCATTTGGCATCTCGATTTCTAGCGGCGCAAAATCGTTGATTCCTAAATGTTTACTAGCATTTAAGCGCATCACATATGACAGCTTAAGGAAACCAGCTCCGAGCATAATGGAAATATGAGCGAGAACTTGTTGCGGAATGGTAAACGTAAGGTGCTCTACAAAACCGACAAAGATTCCTGCTCCAATTAAACTAAATGAAATCGCAATGATTACATTAGCGGTTAGATACAATTGTTCGTTAGTCATTAGTTTGTCCTCTATAAAGCTTCTTTGATTAACCCTACCAACCGATTCTCAGCATAATTGAAGCTGGCGCTCTCGTTAGCTATTGCAATCAAGAGGCCAAAATAAACTTGCAATAATTTCAATACGTTATAATATTTGTTGTATATATGACAACGTTTGATGCGTGTCTAAGTGACAACTAAAGGGTCAATATGACAACGAAATCCGTTAATAGTGATAAAATGCTTTCTGCGTTATTTTCCGTAGCGATTGATTTAACCAAGAGTCTAACTTCAGCAGAACGTTTTGAGCGTCTTCTGGTATCAGCTAAACAAGTGATTCCTTGCGATGCCGCTGCCATTTTGAAATTGGAAAACGATAGACTAAGACCCGTCGTTGTTGATGGGCTAAAACCAAGTACCATTGCAAAGAGGTTTCAACTTTCACACCATCCTAGACTTCAAGCCATCTTAAATAGCGATGGCGTTATCAAATTTAAGCCAGCATCAGAAATGCCCGATCCCTATGATGGATTGGTCGAATCTTGTCGAGGTGATTTGCCTGTGCATGCTTGTATGGGAGCGGCGCTCAAGGTCGATGAGGAAGTATGGGGTGTCATTACATTCGATGCTCTCGACCCAACTGCATTTGAATCAACTAATGAAAACTTGGTGGCTGCTTTTAGCGCATTAGCTGCTGCCGCGGCATCTTCGGCGAGCTATATTGAGGCACTAGAAACATCGGTGAATAGGCAACAGCAGGTCAGCCATAACTTGATTGAACAAGTACTTGGACATCAAGGCGAGGAAATGATTGGCGAGAGCGAAGCTATGAACCAATTGAGGGATGAAATTTCAATGGTGGCCTCGTCGGATTTAAATGTTCTAATTACTGGCGAAACAGGAACAGGGAAGGAACTTGTGGCTCGAGCGATACACCGAAACTCGCAGCGAAAGAGTCAGCCTATTGTTTACTTGAATTGTTCTTCTTTGCCTGAAAATTTAGCAGAAAGTGAATTATTTGGGCACAAGAAAGGCGCTTTTACAGGGGCTGTTAAGGATTATAAAGGAAAGTTCGAGCTTGCTGATAAAGGAACTTTATTCCTCGATGAAATTGGCGAACTGGCACTTAGTCTTCAAGCCAAGCTGCTTAGAGTTTTGCAAAGCGGCGAAGTTCAGCCCCTGGGCGAGGAGCACATGCGCTATGTGGATGTTAGGGTTATTGCAGCTACAAATCGAAATCTAAAAGATGAAGTGAGAGAAGGGAACTTTCGACGTGACTTGTTCCATAGACTGGGCGTATATCCAATCACGGTGCCTTCATTACGTGAGAGGAAACATGATATTCAATTGTTAGCGGATTACTTCGTAGAAAAACTGTCGAGAAAGTTTGGAGTTAGAGGTGTCTCTTTAGATTCAAGTGCAATTAAGGCTCTCAATGCTTATCTGTGGCCTGGTAATATCCGCGAGTTGGAACACTTAATCAGTCGCGCTCTCTTAAAATTGAGTAGTAATAGTCATCAGCGAATTAATCGACTCTTCGCCGCCGATTTTAATTTTTCTTCCGATGAATTGGCAAGTTTTAATAATGACTCGACCGAAGTAGCGCAATCACAAGATTTGAGTAGTTTATCTACTAATCTGAACACTGAAACTGAGAATTTCCAGAGAAAATTGATCGAGAAATATCTTAGTATGAATCAAAAAAACTGGTCAAAAACTGCTGAGAATTTAGGGTTAGACAGAAGTAATCTTCACCGTTTAGCAAAGCGGTTGGGACTTAAGTAATACTAAGTCAATAGAGACCAGCATGAGGCTTAATTAGATTCGACTAACTTCGCTAAGCTAAATTTTTACTGTGGAATACAATATGCTCTCCAATAAATGAACTGATAAAATAATAGCTGTGATCAAAGCCGGGTTGCATTCTTAATTCCAACGATTGACTTGCGTCGGTGCAAGCAGCTTGAAAAATTTCGGGCTTGAGCTGTTCTTGTAAAAAGTTATCGGCACTACCTTGATCGATGAGTATTGCATTTTCACTGCTAGCGCCTTGCTTTATTAAGCAAGTGGCATCATATTCATTCCAAGTGTCTTTATTCTCACCCAGATAGCCTGTGAAGGCTTTAACTCCCCAAGGACAATTAGTGGGGTTAACAATAGGAGAAAACGCTGAAATCGAACGAAATTTTTGAGGGTTTCTTAATCCAATCGTTAAAGCGCCATGACCGCCCATAGAGTGACCAAAAATTCCCATGCGCTGACTATCAATAGGGAAATTGGCTGCAATCAATTCAGGAAGTTCTTCCACAACATAATCGTACATCCGATAATTTTTTGACCATGGCTGTTGCGTGGCATTAAGATAAAATCCCGCACCCGAACCAAAATCATAACTCTCATGTTCATCTGGAAAATCGGTTCCCCTTGGGCTGGTATCAGGACAAACAATAATCATCCTATACTCACTTGCATAGCGCTGAAAACCACTTTTTGTGGTGACATTATCTTGAGTACAGGTTAGTCCAGAAAGATAAAAAAGAACCGGCAGTTTTTCGTCGTTGGAATGTTCAGAAACATAAACACTGAATTCCATTTCACAATTAGTCGACTCAGATTGATGCGAATAAACACCTTGAACCCCAGAGAATGATTTTTGTTCCGATTTAGTATTTAAGGTCATTAGATTCCCAGTTGATGAATGAAAGAAGTTTTTACCACAGAGGCACAGAAGACACTGAGAAATTCGTAAGTTTTTAAACTAGAACTCAGTTGTGTAATGCATGACGAATGGGAAGTAATAATCAATTAGTCGTTTGCATTCTTAAATCTCTGTGTTCTCTGTGCCTCTGTGGTGAGTGTCTTTAATGTGTTTCTGTTTTGAACATGTTTTAGTGTTTTGATTTTTTATAGTTCAGTCAAACTCTACAACGCTGCGAATGCTTTTCCCAGCATGCATTAAATCAAACGCTTTGTTGATATCTTGTAGTGGCATTTTGTGGGTGATCAAATCATCAATATTGATTTTGCCATCCATATACCATTCAACAATTTTGGGTACATCGGTTCGGCCTTTCGCACCACCGAAGGCAGTTCCACGCCAAACTCGGCCGGTGACCAATTGAAAGGGACGAGTCGATATTTCTTGTCCAGCACCAGCGACACCAATAATGGTACTTTCGCCCCAGCCTTTATGACAGCACTCTAGTGCATCTCGCATCACATTGACGTTACCGATACATTCGAAAGTATGGTCGGCACCACCTTTGGTCAGGTCGACTAAGTATGGGACTAGATCGCCTTCCACTTCATTCGGATTAACAAAATGAGTCATTCCAAACTTCTTAGCGATTTCAATTCTTTCAGGATTGGTATCCACACCGACAATCATATTAGCGCCAACTAAACGAGCACCTTGCAAAACATTCAGTCCTATCCCACCAAGGCCAAAAACAATCACGTTGTCACCCGGTTTTACTTTTGCGGTATTGATTACTGCGCCAATTCCAGTGGTGACACCACAGCCGATATAACAAACTTTATCGAAGGGTGCGTCCGGATGAATTTTTGCTAATGCTATTTCAGGAACGACAGTAAAGTTGGAAAAAGTTGAGCAACCCATATAGTGATGAATCGGTTCGCCATTAATTGAAAAGCGAGTTGTTCCGTCTGGCAATAAGCCTTTTCCTTGGGTTTCTCTAATCGCTTGGCAAAGGTTCGTTTTGCCCGAGAGACAATATTCACATTGGCGACATTCAGGCGTATAGAGTGGAATCACATGATCGCCGGGTTTTAGGGAAGTGACACCTTTGCCGACCTCTCTAACAATACCTGCACCTTCATGGCCTAAGATGGCAGGAAAAAGTCCTTCTGGGTCGTCACCTGAACGAGTAAATTCGTCGGTGTGGCAAACTCCGGTGGCTTTGATCTCAATTAAACATTCGCCAGCTTGTGGCCCTTGCAGATCAACCGTTTCGATTGAAAGTTGCTTTCCAGCTTGAAAAGCGACGGCGGCTTTAGTTTCCATCTTTGCTCCTAGATTGGTATGGCTAGTGACTTACGAGAGGTTTTCTTATCAATATCAGTGGATTATATACGCATTTAGCTAATGATTGGAGCCTTGAATTTGTCGTTGAAGCTGATTCTCAACCTGTACCTTGGCAAAGTGACAGCCTCTGTAATTAGCAATAACTCACAATTGTACTTTCACTCAGTGCCGGTTTGTGGGTAAAATACTACTTACATAAACACCTATAGTCACTTTATCTCTATGATTGAAACCGATCGCATCATCAGCGCAACTAACCAGGGCTCCGAAGAGCAGATTGATCGTGCGATTAGACCAAAAACTCTTAAGGATTATGTGGGTCAGCAAAAGGTCAGAGAGCAGATGGATATCGCCTTTCAGGCGGCGCGCAAACGCCAAGATGCACTCGATCATGTGTTAATTTTTGGACCTCCAGGTCTCGGGAAGACAACGCTAGCTAATATTATTGCAACCGAAATGGGGGTGAATATTAGGCATACTTCTGGACCGGTTTTAGAAAAAGCAGGCGATTTAGCGGCATTACTGACTAATCTTGAAGAAAACGATGTGTTGTTTATTGATGAAATTCATCGTTTGAGTCCGGTGGTTGAAGAAATTCTTTATCCAGCTATGGAAGATTATCAACTGGATATTATGATTGGTGAAGGACCTGCCGCACGTTCGATAAAACTCGACTTGCCTCCTTTTACATTAGTTGGTGCGACTACTAGAGCGGGATTACTAACTTCCCCCCTAAGAGATCGATTTGGCATCGTACAGCGGTTAGAGTTTTACGACATTAAGGATCTCACATCAATCGTCGAACGTTCTGCTCGAATTGTTGGTCTGCCAATTGACCAAAATGGTGCCAATGAAATTGCCAAACGCTCACGTGGAACACCAAGAATAGCCAATAGACTATTGCGCCGAGTAAGAGATTACGCCGAAGTTAAATCCGATGGTGCTATCACCCAAAATATATCTGATCTTGCGCTTAATCTGCTCGACGTCGATAATCAAGGTTTTGATAATATGGATCGCAAATTATTGTTGGCGATTATCGAAAAGTTTGACGGTGGACCGGTAGGACTAAATTCTTTAGCCGCTGCTATTAGTGAAGAACGCGATACCATTGAAGATGTGTTAGAACCTTTCTTAATTCAGCAGGGCTATATTCATCGCACACCGCAAGGCCGAGTCGCCACTCAATCGGCCTATCGGCATTTTGGATTGAAGTCGGTGGCGGATGAAGATTTTAAATTAGTGTAAACAACACTTCTTAAATTTCTTACCACTGCCACACGGGCAGGGATCATTTCGACCGACACTTCTGGTGATGTTGGTAAAAGGTTCTACGCTTGGTTCTTCTGGATGTAGAGGCATATTTTCTATTTCGTCCAAAGAAATATCTTTACCCAACATTCCCACTCCCGAAATAAGATTAGGTAAAACTTTTAGACAGCCGGCGTTATCAGGAAGTTGTTTGCAAAGTTCTGGTTCAGCCTTAGTCATTTTTTCTTCATCGAGGAAGCGAGCGAGCATAAAATTTAAGACTGATAGAGTTCGGTGAGCTTCGTGGTTTTCTTCTGGCAACAATGCTTGCCAAGTGTTTAGCAACCAGTCAAATCCATCAAGATATCCTGCTGAAAATTCTTTAAGTTCTTGATTCGGTTTATTGTCGTCATCAAGTCTCAAAGCTACAGGCAATTGGATGGTACCACCTTGATCAAATAGTTGATTGCATTGATCCCACCAAGTGATTAAGTTACTAGTGAATACTTTGACTTGATCTTCATTTTCAAAATCGGGTGTTTTTTTGCCCGAAGTAACTAGCTGTTCTATCCATTCTGAGGGCTGAACGGCCTCTGGGCTAGATGCCATAGCGGTGATAAAACCTAGCGAATGATATAAGCTCTCAAATGAGTTTTTGATGCCTTCGCAAGCAAAGCACAGTTCTAAAGCGTTTAGGTCAACCTTTGACATGATTTGAAAAGTGGTCTTAATTTGAATTTGTATGAATTATACATTAATTAGCGAGAAAAGAAGGTTGGGCCGACCAAAAGATTGTACTTTTTAAAGCCACAATCCTTTTAAAACTGGACTATACTGAAAATGAAGGAGTCTATCTATAAAGGTGAAAAATAGTGAATCTACCTAAAGTTAATCTAAGTTCCTTAGACAGATGGCTCAGAGGTATTGTTAGTCTGGTATTCTTTGTATATTCATTTCTCTACTACGAGGATATTGGAGACATGCTACTGTTATGGGCAATCTGGGTTTTTGGCGCGTTAAACTTGATATCATTTGTTATTGGGTGGTGTCCAGTATATCAATTGGCCAATATCACCACATGTAAATCCAAATCATAAGATTGGATGGAAAAAATAGGTAAACAATCTGTTAACCTTGATGCTGACCTACGTAAACAATTGCTGTGGGCCTCGATAGCCTTAGTCACCGTCGTTTTATTGTTACTGACAAAGGTAGCCTACCAACTATCTATTGATGTGGGAGAGTCCATTGAGCAGGAAACGCTTTTGGCTCAAGCTAATACTATGTCAGATGTACTTTCTAGGCTGTCTTTTGAATATCGCCCCGAAGGGAAAGATGAGCTAAATATTTCAAAGTTTAAGTCAACCATTCAATTAAAATTAAGTGAGAATTTGGTGCATTTTGAACTGCAGTTCAACGGAAGGGTTTACAATATTCTTGATGGTTTGAGGAATGACAATTGGCTTTCCGATTACTTTTCCCACACACAAACGGGATCTGGTCACGGGCTTGTGGAGAACAATGGCTTGCAATATTTTTGGGTGATAGAAAAGCATTCAAATTATAATTATTTATTAATTCAATCACTTCACTCCAAAGAGCGTACGCTTGACTTTTTTCTAAAACGTTTTTCTGTTAGTGCGCTGATAATCTTTTGGCTAGCAGTTTGGCTGGCTCTAACAGTTTCCTCTCTTATTACGAAGCGCTTTGTAAAGGGGAATATAAGGCTAAAATATTTAGCCAATTATGATATGCTCACCGACCTCCCTAATCGTTATAACTTGCATGATATAGTGAGTAACTATTTTGAAAAACATGGAGCTGACTCCAAAATCAAGCAGGGCGCGGAGAACAATGTAAAGGCTTCCCTAATACTGATAGACTTAAATAAGTTTAAAGAAATTAATGATACAATGGGGCATCGAATAGGTGATCGTTTACTAAAAGAAGTAGCTACAAGAATTTCGAATGCGGCACCTAGAGGTTCCCGTACTTTTAGATATGGTGGTGATGAATTTATCGTTTGGTGCGAGGGAATAGAACAGAAGGAAGTTGAAAGCATAGCGCAGAAATTGTTAGAGATTTGCCGACGACCAGTTTTAATAAATGAAACGCAGTTTGAAATAACCGTAAGTATTGGTATTTCTCATCACCCTCGAGATGGTAGTAGTTTTAATCAGTTATTCTCTGCTGCTGATGTAGCAATGTACCACGCTAAACAACAAAGGTTAGGATACGTAGAATTCAGTCGAAATTTGGATGCAACTTCAATACTCAAAGTTAATTTAAGTGGACAGTTGCACCAAGCCCTAACGGACAATCAGTTTGTTCTTCATTATCAACCAAAATTTCATTTAAAGAGTAAGCAAATTTTTGGAGTCGAAGCACTTGTAAGGTGGCAACATCCAAACGAGGGTTTGCTCTATCCGAATTCTTTTATCGGTATTATCGAACAAAGCTCTTTCGTTCAGCTATTTACTCGCCAAATCTTAAAACTATCCATTGTTCAGTGTCGACAATGGTTAGATAATAATATCAGGCTAATAGTCTCAGTAAATATCTCTCCATATAATCTGATGGATCCTTTGTTGGTTACTACTCTAAAAGAGTTATTAGTAAGCTATGACGTACCACCGGAACTAATAGAGTTTGAACTAACTGAGAGCGCGACAATGGTCGGAATAGAGACGACTGAGCGAATATTTAATCAATTAAAAGATGTTGGTATAAAACTTTCGATTGACGATTTTGGTACAGGTATGAGTTCACTAGCTTATATCAAAAGGCTTAATTTCGATTATATTAAACTTGATAGGGCTTTTGTTCAGAACATCGTGAGCGATTATCAAGATGAAGCCTTAGTGATGAGTACGCTCTTGCTAGCGAATAAATTGGATAAAGAATTGATCATTGAAGGTGTAGAGATCCAGGAACAGTATGATAAGTTGTTAGAGCTGGGCTGTGAGTTCGCCCAGGGGTATTTTTTTGCAAAACCTAAACCTGCTCAGGAGCTTGCAGATTTATTGAAGCATTCTAAAATAAGCGAGTATTTCTAGCGTTAGTTTGCACCATTTTGTTTCCTGATTGTTGTCTGTTTCTATTGCGAGTACAAAGTATTCTCTAAAAGAAACTATCCATGTGCTCGAAAAAAGTATTCGATTGGCTGCCTCTTCCACCAAGCTTTTGCCAACCACTGCACTAAAATTAATAGCAAAATCGTCGCAACCATTTGTAAATATAAACTACTCATAGAATGGTAGTTATAGAACCAGCCACATAGGGAAACCGATAGTGTAGCGTAGGATATTATCACCGCGAGTAATTTGATATTAATCGAAAACCAATTTAAGCAGAGAAAGGCTGGAAGAAAAATTAATCCCACCAATGTCACTGACAATATATACCGTGAAGCCAGCTCAATCTCAACAAAACCCTCTAAAAAAATATTCAAAAGCATAAGAATCAGGATGTACGAGAGTGCTTGTATCATCATGAATTTCTGCAATGTTGTGATTATGCGTTGTTTGAAATCCCAATGAGTATCCGCTGAATAGAGATGCGCGAAAGGTTTGCATTGTTTGGCCAATAGCTTAAGTTCCAAAAACACACCGATTAATACTGATATCATTAATAGCGCGGCTAAACCCTCTGCCTCAAAATTTGCTTCGCCCACAGCGTGGAAAAATAGTAACACTGCGACTGTTCCAATGACTGAAGAGATCCCAAAACGATTATTTGGTCTCATCAGAGCGACATTAAGGTTGGTTGACAAGTTTTTGGCACCAAGCTTTTGAAAAAAGTCGCCAATTCGATAGTTAATTTTCTGCAGGCCACTGTTTTGAATTTGCTTTTCTAAATCGCCCGACATAAGTCCAAGTGTCGATTCATTTTCAATCTTATCGTTTGAGTAGTTCATAAAAACAGCTAAGCAAGTAAGCACCAATAGCAAACAGAGTATAACTAGAAGGTCTATATTAAATTGAGTTAACTGAAATAACACAAATGGTGAAATAGGGAGAATGACTTTCATGATTAGGTTTTTTCCTATTACTGCTTGTGCGGCCAGCAAAGTGATAGCGGGTGGGGCAAGTAGGGCTATTGGCAAGCTCCACAGGGCGTAGGACATAGCGACATACTGAATCACACCATAGAACAATGCGGCTAGGACCAAGCTACTGATTAGCGTGTGTCTGTAGCTTGGTAAAGTCAGCCACAAAAAACTCTGTTTTAACCTTAGGAAGCCACTGCCCAGATAGAGCCCAATGAAAGTACTGAGCATGGTAATCAGCATCAGAGTGACACTTTGGTGACCACTTAACCCCTCAGCAGAAAGCTCTGGCTCACCTGTAAAGATGATCAACATAAACAAAATAGTCGCTATGCAATAAACACCGACAGTAATCCATTCTTGTTTCAAGAGAATGAGTAAAGTTTTAGGAATTTGATTCATTGGTCACCTCTAAATACCAATCTTCAAGTGAGATAGGAGTAACAGTTAGTTCAGTATTAACCCTCTGCTTCAATTGTTGTAATAGGTGTTTAGCTGGGCGAGCGAGTATCGCGTTAGTGCCGTTACCTGACTCTGTCCAATTAATCAGTTCAGGATACTCTCGTCTTTCACTAAGCTGGCCACTAAAACTAATGTGGGCCGCATGTTGTTTTAATTCTTCTAGCTCGCAGTAATAGTCTATTTGGCCGTTTTCTAAAAGGGCAATATGGCTAGCCACTCTTTCTAGATCGGAAATGATATGAGTAGAAAAAACGATTGTGGTACCAAACTCACAAGTCAGATCTACTAGTTCGGCTAAAAACTGACGCCTCATATTCGGATCCAGATGTGCAACCGGTTCATCCAAGATTAACAGCTTTGGTTGTATAGATAGAGCTTGAATAACTTGTAATATCTGCTGTTGGCCACCAGAAAGGTTTGCAATTCGCTGACTCTTGTTAATCTTCCATCGGTTGACTAATTGCTCTGAATAATTTTGGCTCCAACTCTTAAAAAAGCCTCCAAAATAGTTTAAGTAGTCGGCCACTTTCATCCATTCAAAGCCAATACCATCTTGTGGAACAAATCCGATTTGTTGCTTTTGACTCTCACTGAGTTCTCCAAGTTGTTGTTGCCAGATTAATATTCTTCCTTGCTCAATAGACTTCAAGCCCATGATTGATTCGAGCAATGTAGTTTTTCCCGCACCATTACGACCAACAAGCCCAATTATTTGACCTTCTTCGATTTTGGCGGATAGAGATTTTAGAACTTGTTTATCTGAGTAAGTTTTACTGACCTTTTCAAGTTCGAGTACGGTTTGATTCATGAATTAATACCTTTTACTTTGACTGAGAGGGCTCGTTGGACCAGATTCATTACGGCTTCATCGTTTAATTGAGCCTCTCTTGATAATTTAATAAATGTTTGTAGGGATTGAATTACTTTTGTTGGCACTTCTGAGTGCTCCTTTTGTTCAGAAACCAGCATTCCCACACCGCGCTTTCGAATCAATACCTTTTCTAACTCTAACTGTGCAAATGCTTTAGAAATGGTCATCGGGTTGATTTGTAGCGCTTTGGCGAGTTGTCTTACAGACGGAAGTTTTTGATCAGTCAGTAGCAATTCCATTTGAATAGCTTGCTTGATTTGATCGACCAGTTGGCGATAAATTGGAATACCGGAACTGGTATTGAGAGCGAATAGCTCCACCAGATCCGCACTATTTGATTGATCGTGATTGGTCATATTTTAATGTGTTTTGTTATAGTGTATTATTATATTGATACACTGATAGGCTTAAGTCAATTAAAAATTTGGCCTTCTTTGATTACTTCTTATACAAATTAAGATAGAATGCGCGCCCGCGCTGGACTTCCAGTGGCAACTTAAACCCTAAAAATTTAATTTTTAACTCTTTTTACAGCAGGCAAAACAATTGATTTCTACCGCAAATATCACCATGCAGTTTGGTGCAAAACCGCTTTTCGAGAACATTTCTATTAAATTTGGAGAGGGTAATCGCTACGGTTTGATTGGCGCAAATGGCTGCGGAAAATCAACTTTTATGAAGATCTTATCTGACAAGCTCGAACCGAGCCAAGGTCAGGTTATGACTGATCCTCACGATAGAATTGGGGTATTAGGTCAAGATCAGTTTGCCTTTGAAGAATTTAGCGTCGTTGATACCGTGATTATGGGTCATAAAGAACTGTGGGAAGTTAAAAAAGAGCGTGACAGAATTTACTCGTTACCTGAAATGAGTGAAGAAGAGGGCATGTTGGTTGCTGACTTAGAAACTCAATTTGCTGAAATGGATGGTTATACGGCTGAATCACGCGCAGGTGAACTATTGCTAGGTCTCGACATTCCTACTGAGCAGCATTTTGGATTAATGAGTGAAGTAGCGCCTGGCTGGAAATTACGTGTATTACTTGCCCAAGTGCTGTTTGCCGACCCAGATATTATGTTACTGGATGAGCCAACCAATAACTTGGACATCAACTCTATTCGCTGGTTAGAAGATATTCTCAAGCAAAAACAGTGCACCATGATTATCATCTCGCATGATCGTCATTTCTTAAATAGTGTGTGTACGCATATGGCTGATTTGGACTATGGCGAAATCAATTTATTCCCAGGTAACTATGACGAATATATGATGGCGGCCACTCAAGCGCGCGAGAAGCTGCTGAGTGAAAATGCTAAAAAGAAAGCCCAAATGGCGGAATTACAAACCTTTGTGAGTCGTTTCTCTGCCAATGCTTCAAAAGCAAAGCAAGCTACTTCACGTGCTAAACGACTGGAAAAAATCGAATTGGCAGAAGTTAAAGCCTCTAGTCGTGTTAGCCCGTTTATTCGGTTCCCGCAAGATAAAAAATTATTCCGTCTCGCTTTGGAATTAGAAAATATTGCTAATGGTTATGACGAGTTGTTATTTAAAGACTTTAGTCTAATGTTAGAAGTTGGCGAAAAAGTTGCGATTATCGGTCAAAACGGTGTTGGTAAAACCACTTTCTTAAAAACCTTAATCGGTGAAATGCCAGCAAAAGCGGGTGAGGTTAAGTGGTCTGAGAATGTTTCAATTGGTTATTACGGCCAAGACCATAATGAAGACTTTGCTGAAGATATTTCGGTTTATGAGTGGATGAATCAATATCGACGCGAAGGTGATGATGAGCAAGCCATTCGTGGTGTGTTAGGTCGAATGTTATTTTCACAAGACGATATTAAGAAGTCAGTGACTAAGCTATCTGGTGGTGAAAAAGGCCGCATGATGTTTGGAAAGTTAATGCAGCAACGACCGAATATTTTAGTGATGGATGAGCCGACTAACCACATGGATATGGAATCAATCGAAGCGTTGAATCTGGCTTTGGAGCATTATGAAGGAACACTTATCTTCGTATCTCATGACCGAGAATTTGTATCGTCATTAGCAACGCGCGTATTAGATATGAAACCTGAAGGGATCACTCATTTCGAAGGTAAATACGAAGACTACTTGACTTCGCAAGGTATTTAATCTTTAAATTCTTCCAACTAACCTCAACGCTAAATAGGCGTTGAGGATTAGTCGATTGACATTTAATCCTAGTCCAAGCGAGAATGCGTTAATTAGTATTCGCCACATGCTTGGTTATTTATCTTAGGATCAGGATTACATGGAAATCATTCAAGCCTCTACCAAAGAACACTTAGAAACTGCCGCTGAGCTTTTTCGAGAATATCAAACTCAACTAAACGTCGATCTTTGCTTCCAAGGTTTTGAGCAAGAACTAGCGACTTTGCCTGGAAAATATGCCGAACCGACGGGTTCCATCTTGTTAGCAACTCATCAAGGTGAATACGTTGGTTGTGTTGCCGTTAGACCAATTGAGGGCGATGTCTGTGAAATGAAGCGGCTGTATGTTCGAGACCAATTTCGTGGATTATCTGCAGGACGAAAGCTAGCGGAAGCAGTCATTCAAAAGGCCCGAGAGCTTGGCTATAAAAAGATGCAGCTAGACACTCTGCAGCGTCTCGATCGCGCGATTGGCTTATATGCCAAACTAGGATTTGTAGAAACCACCCCATACTATGACAACCCATTAAGCGAAGTGGTTTATTGGGAATTGGATTTATAAGCTATAGTTGCTAAAAAATCTAAAGCTCACTGAGCGGAGTCGAAGTGAAATCAATTTTAAAGATTAAGGATTGCTAATTGTAGTAAAATACTGGGAGCTGTGATGAAGAAAGTTGCGAGTAGCGAGTCTCTAGTTGCGGGTGAGCGAAAAACAAAACAACTAAGAATATAACAACAAAAATAACTAATAAATACAATAATAAACACCGAGGCAATTTCTATAGTATGTCTGAATCTACTGCAAACAATGACTTATCAAGTCAAACTAAGCGCTCATGGCTAGCGGCTTTAGGGCCAGGGATCATTTGGGCAAGTACCAGTATTGGTGTTTCCCATGTTGTGCAATCGACAAGAGCTGGCGCAGAATTTGGTTTCACGCTAATTGGTTTAGTGATTCTAGCCAACTTAATTAAATATCCGTTTTTTCAAATCGGTCCCCGTTATGCCGCAGCTACTGGTGAAAGCTTGCTCGACGGATATAAACGACTCGGTAATTTAGCATTCGGTATTTTTTTGTTGATGACTGTGATTACTATGTTCATTATTCAAGCAGCCGTCACTATTGTCGCTGCAGGGCTTGCCGGTAATTTAATCCCTGATGTGTTGCCCGTTAGCGGTTGGGCGGCCGCGGTGCTGTTATCAATTATTGCCATCTTAGTGATTGGTCGTTACGCATTGTTAGACAAAGTGTTAAAGGGCATGATGGTGGTGTTTGCTATCACCACCGTGGTGGCATTACTGATGGCGGTAACTTCAGACTCCGCTAATTTTTCTCACGACACAACGAGTATTTCATTAACCTCTGCAGCCAGTATTGCTTTTATGGTCGCATTGGTCGGCTGGATGCCTACCAGTGTCGAAGTGTCGGTTTGGCATTCACTTTGGACTCTGTCTCGAATGAAGCAGACAGAGCATAAAATGACAGTCAAGGATGCGTTGTTTGATTTTAACTTCGGTTTTATTTTTTGCATGGTGCTTGCTTTAGTGTTTCTATTACTCGGTGCCGTGTTAATTTACGGTACTGGCGAAACCTTAAGTGGTGGCGCGGTCGGTTTTACCGGACAGTTAATTGACCTATTTGTTAAAGCGCTAGGGGATTGGACATGGCCACTGATAGCATTGATTACATTTATTGCCATGTACTCAACCTGCCTTGCGGTATCCGCTGGCTTTTCAGGTGTGTGGAGTCGAGTGGTCAAAATTATTCGTCCTGAAAAAACTCAGTTAGCCGATAGAGTCTATGTGATAACTTTGGTGTCGATCTCGCTCGGAGGTTGGTTAATCATCAACTCCTTCGGCAGTAGTTTGAGACAATTAATTGATTTCGCCACGACTGTTTCGTTTGTCTCGGCGCCGGTGTTTGCATTTTTAAATTTAAAACTCATGTCACTGTCTCATGTTCCAGAGGATGCAAAAATGGGGCGTTCAATGAATAGTTATAGTTGGGTTTGTTTTTATTTACTCACCGGGTTTAGTGGCTATTTTATCTATTGGCGATTCTTTTCATAACTTAAAACGCAGGAAAGTAAAATGAATAAAAAAGTAATAGCGATCATTTTAATTGTAATTGGTGCTGCACTAATGTGGTGGGGATATGATGTTTACGATTCTGCAAGTTCAACTATTACTAGAGCCGTGAGCGGCGACACTCCGATAGAAGCCTGGTTAGGGATGGTTGGTGGCGCCATTTGTTTGTTGGTGGGTTTGCTTAGGCTTAAGTAGTTAAAGCAATCATCTCACGAGACGTACCTGCTCTCACTTAATGGGGCAGGAGGAAGTCAACCTGACCCTAAGTGCCACTAAGGTAGCTTTCAACTGTTAATCCATACTTTCGCATTTGCGATCACAATGTGTCGGTAGATTTGCACTCGCAAAAATCCCAGTAACTTTCCAATGACTAAAGCGCAAACAAGTATCACTAAATTTGAAAGCGCATTTGACATTAAAGGCAAATCTGATTCTTGCCAAAGATTGTTGTACAAAATATACATCAAGGTTAGTAAAAAGGCAGCGCCACTTTCAAAGCAACCACATGCTCGAACCGCTTTATTTAAGCGAGTCTCCCATTTGATATTTTCACTGACCTGCTTACTCTCTACTTTTACAGATATAGTGCCCACACCAAAGTCTTTTGATAGATATTCTAAATCTTGACTCGAAGAGATGCAGATGTCTTTCATTATGAAAAGACCATATAACAAATGCCAATTACAGCTAGGAGCAAAATCGTAACACCGAGTCCCATCAGTGGATGAGGGCAACTGCAATTTGCACCGTGTTGGCCACCAGAACAGTCTTTTTGAGTATTGTGAACCATAAATTTCTCCTTATAGATAAGTCACGTGACGTGACCAGCGAACAACACTTGATTGCCAGTTAGTGAGTAGTGGCTGCGCTACGCTTGGAGTCGCTGAGTTCATTAAATTATCAGTACTTTCGTTATGCCCTAGCAAACACGCATGGCCAATTTCGTGAGCAATTAGCGCATCTGGTCTCAAAGTGCCTGCTTCAATAGTCACGTAATCATGGGTACCAGACATCGAGCAGCCATTTGTTGAAGGTGGCTGAATATCATTGACCACAAACGCAATAATCTCGCCTCCGTATCCAGCTATACGCCGCCAATTGCTCTCAAATTTGCAAGTTCGTGATACAAGTTCAAACCACGAGCCATCTAACCACCAGTCGGCAAAAAAACCTGCACCGTCACAATTTACCGTGATGCTACCACCGGGTGGGCTTATTGAGGTGCGGCAAAATCCTGTGAACCTTGCATCTATGTTGCAGGTTCTGTCGTAAATTTCTATGGTAGCGTCAACCAATGGTTGTAACGCAGCCTCTGTGGCTAGTTCGGTTTCGTTGATGATGGGTATTACTACACCGAAATACATTTTCTTTCTGGGCCTTATTCCGGCTAAACTTGCAAAGAAATCAATTAGACCGACAAGTCGCCAAATGATCTCGGTAACCCAGTTTAAAACCGTTCGAATAATGCCACCGATGATCGGAATGGAAAGAATTAGTCCGATAATAAAACCGACAATATCCAATATGACATTAATAATGGTGCACACCACTCTAGTGACGAGAGTTTTAACTATTTCAGTGACCCATTTTACGATTTTAACTAGGACAATCTCTATCCAGCAAAACCATTTGTTACAGCAGAGGCACCACCAATTACAGCTGCGCCGACGACAGCGTTCCTCTGCTCTTTCTTCCCACTCTTCAATCGGGCGTTGGACTTCTTCTTCTATCCATTCTTCAATTTCAACACAAGATCTACCCATGTCCTTCTCCTTTATACATCTCTAAATTCCTGTAAGCTATTTATTCATTTAATTTATCAATGGCAAACTACTTTTATGTGTCTGTTGTTTTTGAATTAGTGCAACCATAGCAATGACTATCTCACTTAATACTGAAAAAACCTGTAAAGTTAAAAAATTGGACTGTTGTTCCCAAGTAAATGAAACTGCAAAGAGAGGGAGAAATAATCAGGGAGGTGGGAACAAAAGACGGAAAAGGGTGAGGGGCAAATTAATCAAAGATTTCAATTAAATATTTGGCAGACTAGACTATAAATAGGCAGCTTAAATGCTACTTTTTAACCTTAAAATAGTCACCGTAAGAATGATTGATTTCTCGATAACCAAGCGATCATCGAGAGTTTCTATTCTTAAATAGCTTTGTTGCTAACGGCGTTTTTAATTGGTGTCCATTAAAAGAATGGTTTACTTCAGCTAGGCAAACTGCCCAGTTTTTATCACACTGCGACTCTATAACCGTACTATAGGTAACGTCTTGTTTTTCTACCTCTGAAGGTGGCATGCTGTCATAAGAAATGTTTGTCTGCCATTTCCACTTGAGTTTTTCTGCTATATCAATAGTTAATGCAAACTGATTCAGTGCGCGAAAGTCGTCGCTGTCCTTAAATGATGGTTGCAAATAGATTGTATTAAGAATAGTAATTCGGTCGTTTTTAACGGGGCGGCACTCTCTCGTATGGGTTTCTTTTCAGCCAGAGGAAGGAGGGGATTAGTGAAGAGTTTATTGGTGTAAGTCACAAATACAGCATCCCCAATAGAGGTATGGTTGGGACTAGTTGGAGACGTAATATTGGTACTGGTTGGTTTTTGAGAGTCGAGCAATCGTTATTCTTAGTTCAGCTTGGGGATTGAATGGTTTCTACTCTATTTCGGCCGCTATCTTTAGCGAGGTAAAGCGCCTCGTCGGCTCTTTTTAAAACATCCTCGATGCCGGTATCATTTTCGGTCATTAAACTGATTCCAATACTTACACTTACCTTGAGTGGTTCTTTGAGCTGAGAAACATTTTCGGCATTAACTTTACTGCATAAACGTTTGGCGATTTCTTTGGCTTTTTCTAAGTCGCAGTCCTTTAACATCATGGCGAATTCTTCACCACCAAGTCGACCTACCAAATCGTATTCCCGCAATTCGCTCTTAAGTTGTTTTGCCACATATTGAATAGTCAAATCGCCAGCATGATGACCATAGTCATCATTGACCGATTTAAAATGATCAATATCAATCATTAACATCGCGATATCAATATCTTTCCTTTTACTGTGCAATAGTTCTTTTTGCGATAGCTCTAGGAAATGTCGGCGATTACTTAGGTTACTTAAGGAGTCAGTAGTCGCAAGTTCGTAGAGTCTAGAATTAAGTTCTTTCAGTTTGTGATTTGCTATCACTCTAGAGCGATTGGCTCGAATCAACCAATAGACCAGTGCCGCAAAAATAATAATGGCCACTGATACCAGGATAATGAGCAGTCGTTGTTCTTGAATAGTTTCTTGCTTATTATCAATTTTCGTTTCTTGTGCGGCTATGCGAGAGAGTTGTTCTTCGAGAATGTTTTTATTGGTTCTAATCGTCTCTTCTAACCGAGAAATTGAGGTGACTTTTTCTTCAAGTTCATTCTGTTTTATCGTGATCAAGGCTTTCTGTTCTTCAATTTGTTTTAAATTGGATTGAAGTTCTTGCTGGCTGACAGCTTCTCGACCTACTAATTCGAGCAGTTTTTCTTGGTTGAGCGCTAGAGTCTTCTGATTTGCTTTTAAGGCTGTGGTGGCAGTCAGTAGTTTTTCGTTTTCTTTGTCTAATTTGCGGTTGAGGTTTTGTAACGATTGTTCTTTCTGTTTTACTTCGTTTAAAAGAGCATTGTATTTTTCTTCCTGTTCTTCAATATGCGCTTTGAGATCATCCTTAGTTCCAGCCATTTCAATTAGCATTAGTGATGGTTTAAGATTTTTTGAATCTAGTTTGGCTCTATTCATTTGAATCATCATTCGATTGTCGAATACTCTGAAGCTGATCATTTGGTCATCCCAGGCGGTTTTACCATCACTGACCAACAATGAGTTTTCTTGTCGAGTGTATAGGCGATTAAATAATGCTTGTTTTCGTTCTGTAATAAAAATGATCGAAAAGCTGTTAAGTGGGAAATCAATCGTTGATGGATTGTAAATTCTTATTTGCTTATTGTTGGCCGAGTCTTGTTTCTTATTATTTAGAGCTTCTAATAATTCTGGATCTTTGCCGAGCACAGCAATGTGGTATTTGTTTTCTAAGACACTCCCGGGCCATTCAATTTGCTCGATCAGAGAGAAAAGGTAATAAGCTTTTGCTTCTGCTTCGGTCAGTTCTCTTTCACTAGAAAGCACATTTGCTTGAACGAACAACAATGTTGTCGCTATTGACAGAGATTTAACCACCGATTTTAGAATTTGCCTGAAAGACATCCTCAGCCATACTCGTTGCTTGCAATATGCTTAAATTATAGCCTTTAATATTGCTTTTGGTTTAATTCTTCTACATTTATGCCTATTAAATCAAATGCTTAGTTATTTAATGCCGTCTTTTGTTAAGTTTGCGAGCAGCTTTAATTTGATTTAGTCTTGATATTTACATGTTAAGTGAAGCCATTTTGTTAATGCCTACCGCAAGATTCGCTGAGCCACAGGCAGCATATAAAATCTGATAGCTTTTCGACAGGACTACTCTATGAACCCAATTACCCATGATTTTCTTGCAAACTGCCCGAAGGAAGATGGATTTCGAATGCGCGGGTTAGAAATGACACGGTTAGAAGGATTCATTGATGCAGCCTTTGCATTTGCGGTGACCATGCTGGTGATTTCATTCGACTCTATCCCAAGTACTTATGATGAAATGATTTATGCCATCAAAAGTATCCCAGCCTTTATTGTGGCTGTTGCGCAGCTAATTTGGGTCTGGCATACCCACAATATTTGGAGTAGACGATTTGGCTTGGACACGACCTTTACCATTTTTATTAGCTCTGCCTTGCTGATAGTAGTTTTGATCTATGTTTATCCAATGAGAATTATGGCGGGAGGCATGTTTTCATGGATGACAGATGGGTATTTACCATCGAATTTTGGACGCATTAACTTAGAGCAGCTGCGAGGCATGTTTGTGTTTTTGGGGGCTGGATTTGTGGCTCTGAGCTTAGTGTTTGTCCTAATGTACCAATATGCGATTCGTTTGAAAGCGAAATTACTTTTGAATGATTACGAAGTTTTTGAGAGTCGTAGCTTGGTGATTCAATGGTACGGTGCAGCCGTTTGTGGTGGTTTATGTATCGTTCTCGCCCTATTGCTGCCGCAAGCCTGGGTACTTTTTTCTGGGTTCGCGTTTAGCTTGTTGGGTTTTTGGTTTCCACTAGCCACGGGCATGAGAAATAAAATGGCAGCGCGATTGGGTTTAGGTGCTTAGTTGGTTTAAGATTTTGATGTTGGGTCGTTAACGCCGCAATAGCGTGTGGGCGTAGCGAGTCCCGAGCCCACGAAACGGATTGCTTTGTTAAGCTTAATGCGACCACCTCCGATCTCAATTATACGCCACTTAGCGCTTTAAAAAATCAGTGGCTTACACTCCAAATGGCGTCGCTAATATAAAGAAAAGAATGGATATTACAGCAATAGTTGTGGTTATAGCTCCGTCTCTCCTTGATCGTAACCATCCCGATAATCCAATGCTTACTATGAGACTTAGAAATCCGATTGCATATCCGATCAACATGCTAGCCCAAAGCACTGTTATTATTCCCGTATCCACTTTGATTGGCAATTCAGGATGGAGCAATATGATCAGCCTCCATGCAGCCACAACCGCAATTAAAAGGCTACAGGCTGCCAACGCTGAAGATGAAACAATCCAATTGACAGATTTTTTTTCTGATGTAAATACAACAATGGTCACCAAGATAGTAGCCGATATACCACCTAAGAAAGCACTCACGAAAGAAAGCTGTTCAGCAACAGCAACGATGTAATTAGGATTTATTTCAGCCATCGATTCCTACATATCCACTTAGTATAGTTTTCAGGATGATCTCTCACAGAATTTATAACGCATAACGTTTTAAGCATGCTTATATTTTATCGCAACAACAAATAACTAGACCCAACTAACGCTCAAATAAACTGAGCAGCGGCTTTAACTGCTGCAATTTTCATTGCCTTGTTATAAGACATCTTCGATAGTCCAGTTTTTAGTATTCACTCTAACAGTAACCATATCACCTTCAATTAAAAATCCTGATTTATCGGTATCTATTGATTCTACTTCCCCCAGGATTGGGGCATTTTCATGGGTTGTTAAAGTGGCATATAAATTCAGATAAATGAACTCAACTGAGTCGACGTCTGAAGCTAAAAGTTTAACCTTTCTAGCTCCTTCAAAAAGTACAATAAATTCAATCTGACGTTTATCTCTATCAAATCGAAAAGATAGTAAATCAGACTCTTCTAGTTCGGTGATTTTCATAGTTAGTCTTATAACAACTTAATATTGCTTTGATGGCGCCATATGTCCTCGAAGCAATATTTCTTAAAAGTAAGTAAACGTTACTTTATTGTTCTTTAAATTACAACGGGTTAGTTGTTTGAAGACATTTTACTTCCGGAAATGTGAACCGCAGTAATGTACTTTCAAACCTTGTCTGCGAATAATGGGATTGCGATTCACACTTGGCCAATTTAAATTCTTTCAACCAAGTCGCGTAATAAGCTTGTTCTTAATCAACCGTTGAATGCAGATTAATCCAATCATCTACCAAGCCATCAATTTCACTAGGGAAGGGGACGCCATCTTCCTCACCAACAAAAACAAAACACATGTCCGGTTGATGAACAAATACTCGTTCATATTTGCTTTTCCAAATGCTGAGATGGTTATAAAGTGCTTGGAAAGTCTCTATCTCTCTAAAAAGTTCCGGGTGCTGATTTAGCAGTTTTAATATTTGGGTATTTCCTTGATACATTGGACCTTCGGTCATCGCTCTGATCTGATCGAAAATAAACCGCTCTTCAGATGTAAGGTGCGGGTAATGTAGCCGAATTCGACGTTCTGAACTCAAAGGCGTTTTTTCGGGAGACTTAGCTATCAACGAGGCTTTCAGTTCGTTTCTGCGTCGCTTTTGCGCAAGATAGGTCGTTTTTGTTAAGCGTAAGTTCTTTTGGATTTCATACATCACTTCCAATCGGTGACCTTGGACATCGTGTTCTGGCTTTTCCCCAAAAAAAGCGCGGTAAGTCATTACTGCGACCACGAGAGCTGCTAGAACTGTGACAAGTAGAGTTACCAAGTTTCTATTGAAAAACGCGCTATTGGAGGGAGGCTTTGCTCCTCCAGTCGTTTGAGGCTTGGATTTTGTTGGTTCAGCATTACCGCTTTTAACATTTGATATTGCAGGATTATCTTCGTTGTCACCTTGATAGGCTTGAATTATCTCATCCACATTTGCCGCAAACGAGAAGCCTTTACCTCTAACTGTTTTTATTATTGACTGCTGTTTGCCGTCGTCCTCTATCAGCTTTCGTGTGTCTGAAACCAGTCTAGCTAATGACCAATCAGAAACAACCGCGTCAGGCCATAGTTTATTCATCAATTCTTGTTTGGTCACAAGCTTAGGGCGCTGCTCTATCAATATTTGTAGTAGTTGCAGCATTTTAGGTTCTAATTGGCAAATAGTGCCTTTGTAGAGGAGTTTTTGCTGTTGAGGGAAAAATTCGAACTCATCAAATACCAAGCGACGGTTGGCCAGAAGCTTCTTTTTAGTTGCTGCTTTGTCGACTGGGCGCTGATTATTGTTTGGCATAGGTACAATTTTAAAACTACATATTAGCGCCTAGCATAACTTAACTGGGATAAAATCGGAATATTTTTATCCAATATGAGATCTATAACCTATTGATTTAAAACGTTTTCAAGTTATCTCAAAGTAATTCACATTCCATTCAAGCAGTTCTAACCCTGCTAATTTACCGTTAACTCCTCACTTATATAGCTGAACAACGTCAGGAGACACTCATATGCAAGCTATTGACTCTACAACCTATATTCAGGGCGCTAAAAGGCACTTTGCTCGATTAGTCGAAGTCTGGATGGTATCCATCATTCTAGTTTTCACTTTGGGATGCGATCTATTTAATGGCAACTCCAATACGACAGAAATAGTGCCACCAGTCGCGGTCGCGCCGACGGCAGCTTTTGATATTTCGACGGAATCGGGAAAGGCGACACTAACGGTTGATTTCACCGATAATTCCAGCAACGGTTCGGACACGATAACCAGTTGGCAATGGGATTTTGGTGACGGTGGCTCCAGCACTGAACAGAATCCCCAATATAGTTATGAGTCTGCTGGCGTTTTCGATGTGAGTCTTACCGTGAGCTCCGCCGATGGCAGCGACACTTTAGTTAAACCTTCAGCCGTTACGGTTGATCCTGCCGATATTGAGGTGAAATTGACTGTTGTTGATAGTTCGGGCGTGGTGCTACCAGAGGTTGAATTTGATTCTGCCAGTTTTCAGCTCGAAAACACCCAACCAAGTGGTTCAGGTTACCAGTTAGCGCTGCGACCATCGGAGCTGTCTGGAGTAGTACATGTCACAAAATCCGGCTACTTAAAACAGACCTTATTTTTTGAATCACTCGAGTTGAACGAACAGCGGATTGTCACTTTAATTAAAAAAGCAGAACCCATTGTTTTTGATGCGCTGCTAGGGGGAAGCTACTCATCCAAAGATGGCGCGTCAGTTTCAATTCCAGCACAAAGCTTGGTTGATGCTAATGGTATCGAAGTTATTGGCGATGTAGAGCTTTATATCACGCCAATTGATGTGAGTGATCAAAATGAAATCAATGGTTTCCCGGGCAGTTTTTACGGCGCGCAGCAAGCCGGCGCTGAGAATGAACAGCTTTTTTCATACGGAGTGGTTGATATAACCTTTGAACAAAATGGCGAAGAGTTGCAGTTAAGAGACGGGGAATTTGCCGACCTTAATTTACCGCTGTATGCCACCAAGAGTTTTGAAAATGAAGATCTTGTCGTCGGAGACAGTATTCCAGTTTGGTATCTCGATGAAGAGTCTGGCATTTGGATGTTTGAAAGCAATGGTATTGTGGTAGAAGATCCTCTGTCACCCAATGGCTTTGCCTTGTCGTCACAAACCACTCATTTCACCGCGTTTAATAGTGATATTAATCCTCCAGGATTATCAGGAGCCGGTGGCGGTGGTGGTGGCGGAGGTAACTCGGCTTCTTATGTTTGCGATTTGACGCTTAACATTCTCGGCGCTGAAATTGGCGAACGCTATCAGTATAACCTTGTCTATTCAGCAGCCGGTTGGCCTCCGTCGCGCAGCACTCGTTCGTTCATTTATGATGGTTCACCCATTACTCAGAAAATCCTCAAAGGGTTTCTGATCACAGCCACAGTTTCTAATGATGAAGTTGAGGGAAGTGCTCGCTTTGGATGTAACGCCGATGAAGTGATTGAAACAGTAACCTTAGGTGATCAACCACCAGAATTTGTTGCCTGGTCTTTCCGTTCCGTTCCAGTGTTTACAAAATCTGCCAGTGATGAATTTGAAATTAGCAGTAATACGGTTTATTTAGGTGGATATTTTCTCGGCGCAGACGAAGTTGTAATTACCTCGGATGCGTTAGATGCTCCCTTGATTTTAGGTAAAGGTATTCTTTTTGAACACTCTTATGAATCTACCGACCCTGAAGTATTGAATTTTCACTCCGTTATTTCCAACGATTTTGGAACTGAAGAAGCCGATACTGAAGTGACCTTCATTGATTCTGCTCCTCCTATCACAGGCTATGCATTTAGCTATTACGAGCCAGCGGTCTCTTTAACTCATATTGAATGGTATAACTTTCAAGGTGCCGACTCCATTAGGATCTACGCACTAGACCAAGACCCTGCCGCGGATGGAATTTTAGTAGCTGATTCTACAATCGCAGCTGACAGTTTTCAGTTTGATCTTGCTGGAGAGTACAGCGGATTCTTAAGGTTAGAGTTTGAAAATCAATACGGTTCGAGTGCTTTGGTGATCGAGATTAGCAGTGCCGGTTGTCCACCTAATACGGACTTATGCGGGCCAAACTAAATAGTGTATTCGCCTATTGCTGCATGTTTACTTGTGTCACTGAAATATTAACAAAATAAAGGATAAACCATGAATAGAAAACTAAAAAACGCGCTTTTAATAATAGCACTAGCGCAAGTCCCATTGGTTGGAGCGTTGGAACTGACCAAAAAGCAACCGTTAACAAAACAAACTCGAATGAATACTGAAGCCGAAAAGAAAAAACCGAATGGTTGTAAAGCATTTGGCAATGCCATTAGAAATATTCGTACGGTCAAAGAACTTCAACGAGAGCTAAACAACCATAGTGAGACGACTATAAAGGAATGTATTAAAGATTTTCAAAATGATCGTAGGATTATGAATCTATTCCAACAATTGGATAAGTTAAATCGTTCCAAATAGAACTTATTGAAAACTAGTTGTTAAATAAGGCTACCATTGGTAGCCTTTTTAGTTTGTTATCCATCAAAAGGGTGTAGCGATGAAAAATCCTAAGCAAGGGTCCTGTTTATGTGGAAAAGTGCAATATCAAGTAACGGATATTTCGCCTGAAATGGGGCATTGCCATTGTCAGATGTGCCGAAAATTTCATGGTGCCGCTTTCTCAACTTTCGGAGAGGTGGCGGTTGCAAACTTTGAATGGTTGCAGGGAGAATCACTGATTAAATCCTATCACGCAGATAATGGGACGGTCAGAAAGTTTTGTGGTGAATGCGGTTCGAGTTTAGTTTTTGTGCCTAACAATGATCAGGGAAAAGTCATCGAATTTTCCTTGGGAACACTTGATTCTGATATTGAACAAACACCCGATGCACATATTTTTATTGCCAATAAAGCAAACTGGTTTGAACTAAGTGATCAATTGCCACAATTTGCTCAGGCAAGAATCCATGAATAATATTGAGGTTCTGGAAAACTCCGATCCCGAGTTAGTTAAGTTCTTAGATCAAAAGTTGGCAGAATTTAATTGGCAGCATTGGGAGGTGAGTGAGCGGATTCCCTTAGCGGTGCAACTCAAGAATGAACAAGGTGAAGTCATCGCCGGTTGCGTCGGTCGAACATTTGGAAATTGGTTACAGATAAGCACTTTGTGGGTTTCGGAGAGCCTACGAGGTCAGTCTATTGGTAAACAGCTTTTACAGTCGATGGAAACCCAAGCGATTAAACGAGGTTGTAATCGAGCCATTTTAGATACGCTTAATTTTCAGGCTGAGCCGTTTTATCGAAAGTTAGGATATAAGACGGAGTGGGTTCAGGAGGATTATCCAAGGACTGGGTGTAAGTATTTTATGACTAAGGGGTTAGTGGAGTGATTAATAGGTTTTAGGTTTTTGTGTTCTTTTTGAAGAACAAAAATAAAAGTCAATGCTTCGACTCCGCTCAGTAACCTTTTTTCGCAGCGCTGGCGATCTGACTGCGAGTCACTTTTGTTAAGTGACAACCAAAAGTAGGCGCTCTTAGGCGAAGTAACCAAAAGCACTTTTCGCTGAAGATAACTCATTAAATACTTGTTGATAGTTGTTCTCAACCTGCACGGTCCTGACTTGTTGAAAAAGAGCCAGCGGAAGAAAAGAGCTCGCTCACGCTCATTTACTTTTCTTGTCTATCCGCTGACTCATGAGTTTCACCAGTCCGTTATAGCCGCTAGGCGGGTATTTCTTTGGCAATGATATTCACTTCATTGATTACGTGTAAAGAAAGAAAGATCGAAGTAAGTATCATTGGGGTGGGCCTCACATACGAACAGGTGGTGGGCGTCCCACAGATCGTTAAGGCAAAATATTAGCTCAATATCGGTAGCCCAGTGCCAACGTCATTGGCATTTTTGGTTACTTTTTTTTGCTATTGAAAAAAGTTACTCGCAGTCAGAGCGCCAGCGCTGCGAAGCCGCCTTTTACTTTGGTTTTATGAGAGTTTTAACTCTTATTAAAGGACAATAGAAATTGTCCGCTATAGATAAAAGCAGCTGCTATTCTCCCATCTCGTTAAGATACAACCTGCTCCGCAGAGTTCTCCATCGGCTCTTTCGATACATCCCTAAAGATCAGCATTTCAGGAATTCTTGATGACGCGCCATGATAAAAGCCAACTTCTTTACGGAATTCCTTCGGATTTCTGAAAGTCCCAAATAGAATATCGAATATAGGTAGATCCGAATAGTTGTAGGCATGAAGCCCTTTTTCATGATGCACCGAATGGCTTTCGGGACGCTGGATGATATAGCCAAGCCACTGGGGAGTTCTAATATTGGCGTGTTGGAAGACTGCTAGAAACATCGTGATGTATAAAAACCAAGATATGGCTTGTGGTGCTAGCCCAACAATAAGTGCAAGCGCTAAACTACCAACCATGGTAAACCCAATCATGTCCATCGGGCTAAAATAAAAAGCTCCTAAACTATCGTGTCGTTCGGCACTGTGGTGCATTTGATGAAAGATTAACCATAATTGATTGTTCTTGTGCATGCTTCGATGCCAAACATAAATGAGTAATTCAAAGACTAAGAGCGAGACGAAAGTGCTGAGATAAATATTGGATTGGCTTAAGTCGAAAAGTTGGTAAGGGGTTAGGTATTGATCCCAAAGTAAAGGTAAATAGGTCGATAAATAAAAGTAGCAAGTAAAGGCTATCATCGAACGAGTAATCCAACCTTTCACGGATGGTTGTGTTCTACCTGGAAACAACCATTCGAGCATGATTAACGCCCCATAAATGGTAAATAGCACAATCGAAATAGGGTCTAACAGAATTTCTAGTGGGGTCGGCATGTTTGATATTCCTCTCAAGGTTTGAATTCATTGAATGAGGAGATTGTGACAATCGCTATCAGTTAGCACTTGAGGATTGAGTAACTTTTAGCTAACGATTAGATAACGGGGCTAAAATGCCTGGAAAGTGCCGATTAGTTTAATAAAATCTTACCAATTTACTGTGCGATAAATTTAATAAAAAGACTTAAATATCAATAGATTATGTCATATACCTCAAAAAAGCCTTAAATTTACCCCAAATTTACATAATTAGGGTTAATTTTCCCTCCGCTATTAGTTATAGTGCGCTTTGTAATGCTCGAATATCAATGCATAAGCTTGATTTTAGCCGGATCGAGTAAATAGGCTATCTGGTTTATGGCGAGTTCTTTGAATAGCAACAAGTAACAATAGAGAAATATGAGCACGGAATTTATTTGGCCAATAAGAGTCTACTACGAGGACACCGACGCCGGTGGTGTGGTTTATTATGCCAATTACTTAAAGTTTTATGAGCGAGCACGCTCCGAATGGCTTAACCATTTAAATATCGACCAACCCGCACTTTTGCAACAAAATCTTGCGTTTGTGGTGGCAAAAGTAGAAATTGATTATTTACGACCAGCAAGGCTTAACGACTCATTGTTGGTTAAGAGCAAAATTAAACGCTTGTCGGCTGCCGGAATAATTTTTGAGCAGCATCTTGAGTTGCAGCAGGCCGATAACAATATTTTACTGAATAAAGCCATGGTAAAAGTGGCTTGTTTAAATTTGGATTCATTTACACCTTGCCGCATACCGGCATCTGTTAGAGAGGAGTTTCAGCGTGCATGCTGACATGTCAATTTTAGGATTATTTCTAAACGCTAGCGTAATAGTCCAAGCTATTATGGTTACATTGCTGCTGCTTTCAGTGATCTCTTGGGCAATGATTATCGATCGTGCAAGGTCGCTCAATAGTGCGACTAAAAACGGCAATGCCTTTGAGCAGCGTTTTTGGTCGGGGCTCGATCTTGGAAAACTTTACACTGATTTAACCTCAAGAAATAATATTCCCAATGGTATGGAATTGTTATTTGTTGCTGGTTATCGAGAGTTCGGTCGGCTACGAAAACAAGAAGGAACTTCTGCCGAAGCGGTAATGGATGGAACTCATCGTGCAATGCGAGTTGCCTACTCAAGAGAAATCGACAAAATTGAAGTCCACCTTCCATTCCTAGCAACGGTCGGCTCCACTACACCCTATGTTGGTTTGTTTGGTACTGTGTGGGGCATCATGAATTCATTTATCGCCCTTGGCTCTGTCAAGCAAGCGACTCTTGCAATGGTTGCACCAGGAATCGCGGAAGCATTGATTGCTACGGCAATGGGATTATTTGCCGCAATTCCTGCGGTCATTGCCTACAACCGTTTTACTCATAAAGTTCAGAAAATTGAAACTCAATATGAAAACTTTGTTGAAGAGTTCTCTGGCATATTGCACCGTAAAGCTCACTCAGCGGTTAAGAACTAAATCGACTGAGAATTGTTTAAATTGAGTATTGAGGTAATCTGATATGGCGCAAAACACAATCATTCGTAAAAACAAACGTAAACCTGTTTGTGAAATTAACGTCGTTCCGTATATCGATGTCATGTTAGTTTTATTGGTTATTTTTATGATTACTGCGCCGTTAATAACTGCCGGAGTCAAAGTTGATCTGCCACAGGTTGATGCAGAACCTATGTCAGCTGACGCTGAACCTCCGCTAATTGCAAGCATAGACCAAAGTGGAAATTACTATTTGTCAGTTGGTGATAGTTCTGATGAGGCGCTAGAGCTGCATGAATTGATAGAACTCGTTATGGCACATCGGAAAGTTAATCCAAAAGCTGAAATTATGATTAATGGCGACCGTAAGGTGGAATTTGACCGAGTGGTTCAATTGATGAATCTTTTGCAGACTGAAGCGGGCGTAGAATCCGTTGGCATAATGACCGAGCCAGAGAACTAATTGTCGAATAATCGATTAGCTGTTTTTGAATTAGACTATTTAGGGTTTTAAACGCACTACATGAAGTTAGAAAAGGCCATTATTGTTTCGCTGATTGCGCATGTTGTAATGATTGCGCTTTTGGCGTTTAACTTTCAGTTTTCTAAAGTGGAAGTTAATCAAAGCGCGTCTAATAATGCGAAAAAGATTAATGCGAAATCGGTCAATGCCAAAAATGTAGAGCAGCTGGTTAAACGAATAAAACAAAAAGACATTGATAAAAAAAATAAAGAGCTAGAAAGGTTAAGAAAGATAAAACAGCAAGAAGAGCAAAGTCGTAAAAAACGAATCGCTGAAGAAAAAAAACTCGAAGAGACAAAACGCAAACAAGCTGAATCTGAAAGAAAGCGCAAGCAGGAAGAAAAGAAAGCTGCAGACGCTAAGAAAAAACGTATTGCGGATGAAAAAGCGCGTAAGAAAAAAATAGCTGAAGACAAAAAGAAAAAATTAGAGCAAGAAAAGAAAGCTAAGGCGGAAGCAGAACGAAAGCGTAAACAAAAACTAGCAGAAGAAAAAAAGCGCAAGGAAGAGGAGGCTCGTAAGAAAAAAGAAGCTGAGGAAAAAGCTGCTCAGGAAGCGTTGGAAAGAGAAATGGAGCAGCAAATGGCAGAAGAAGCCGCCGCTTTAGCTGAGACTCAAAGGCAGATCGTTATGTCAGAAGTGGCTAAATACAATGCGCTTATCAAGAGTAAAATAGAGAGAAATTGGATTGAGCCAGAAACTCCCGGTTCGTGTAATTTCAGAATGACACTGGCGCCTGGTGGATTAGTAATTAACGTACAGGCTGTTGCTGGAGATAAACAACATTGTGAAACAGGTACTAGGGCTATTTATAAAGCGGAGCCTTTACCTGTGCCGTCAGACCCTGATGTTTTCGCAGAATTAAAGAATCGCTTTTTTCAATTAGAGAATTTAAACGAAAATGAATAAATTGTTAGCCAAGTTAGGTGCGTTAGTATTTTTAACTGTTGCGATTTCTACTGTTCAAGCGGCAGAGGAGTTCGACTTTATTGTTTCAGGCGGGATCGATAATGCTCGTCCTGTGGCGATCTTACCTTTTTCATGGCAAGGCATTGAACCTAAAGCCAGTCAAGATGTTGCAGCGGTTATTTCTTCTGACTTAAGGCGAAGCGGTCGTTTCAATCCCATGGCTCGTTACGAGCAAGTGCAACAAGTTGACACTTATGAAGAGGTTAATGTTGAACTCTGGAAAGAAAAAGGGATCGAAGCTGTCGCAGTCGGCCGAATGACTCAAATCCCTGATGGTCGAATTAAGATCGCTTACGAGCTGGTCGATGTTTATAAGAAAACTCAAGAAATACGCAACGGAAAACTCTACAATGTTAGCCGTAATAAATTAGATAGTTATTCAGTGTTTATTCAACCCAAAGATCTAAGGTTTCAAGCTCATCGAATTGCTGATCGAATATATGAAAAACTGACCGGTGAGAAAGGCGCTTTTGCTACACGTATTGCTTATGTGACAGTTGACCGTTCAGAGTCAAACTCTCATAAGTTGATGGTGGCGGATTCCGATGGTTATGCCCCACAACTGGTTTATCAAAGCAGCCAATCGATCATGTCACCAGCCTGGTCTCCTGATGCACAACAATTAGCATACGTTTCATTTGAAAACGGTCGCTCAGAGGTTTACATAAAAGACATCTATAAAACGACTAAAGCTCGTCGTGTAGCAGCATTTGAAGGGATCAATAGTGCACCAGCATTTTCTCCAGACGGTCGACGACTTGCATTGACTCTCTCAAGAGACGGTAATCCGGAGATTTACGTGTTGGATTTGACCACGCAACGTTTTTCTCGAATCACTAATCACTATGGTATCGACACTGAAGCTAACTGGACACCAGATGGTCAGTCTTTAACTTTTACCTCAGACCGAGGTGGTCGGCCACAAATTTATCGTAAAAATCTATTTGGGGGTAAGCCGGTAAGATTGACTTATGATGGAACTTATAACGCAAGTTCATCATTTACACCTGATGGTAAAACGATGGTTTTAATCAATCGAAACAACGGAGTATTCAATGTGGCCGTGCAAGACATTGAAACTGGAACCATGCAAACCATTACTGAAACTCAATTAGATGAGTCGCCTAGTCTAGCGCCTAATGGCAGTATGATTATTTATGCGACAGTTTATGCCGGTAGACAAGTACTTTCGGTAGTGTCTACCGATGGTCGATTTAAGGCGAGATTACCCTCTAAAAAAGGTGAAGTGAAAGCACCGACTTGGTCGCCGTATCTCAATTAGCTATATTGGTGTCAGCCAGTTTGTTGGCGATTGACTTGAAAAACTTAAATAGACCCTAAAATCATAAGGGATATTTGGTGCGGCTAAGCATTTAACTTAATGCCAACTCAGTAGCAAAACTGAGCGAAAAAGCGGCTAAATGGTGTAAAATCAGTGAATTATCGTGTTTTTACTCAAAGATTACACAATCAAGTCTTGATTGTGGTTTATTAATTCGATGATAATAGACCGAACTTTTGAGAAGTCATAATTTTTAACTAACAAGCCTAACAAAATCCAATTAATGGGAGATAATAAATGTCTATAGTAAAAATGGGGAAAAGCCTAGTAATCGTTGCTTCTGCAATGTTTCTATTTGCTTGTGCTGGTACTGATACAGAATCTGAAGAGCCTGTAGCGCCAGTAGTTGAAGAAACTGCACCAGTGGTTGAAGCACCTGTAGAGTCTGAAGCTGATCGAATGATGCGTTTAAACAAAGAAGCTCGTGAAGCGGCTGGTTCAACAGTTTATTTCGAATTAGACGAAGATGTCGTTAGTTCAAAAGGTCGTGCAGTTCTAGAAGCTCACGCTTGGTTCCTTTCTCAACCAGTTAATGCAAACACAGTTGTTACTGTAGATGGTCATTGTGATGAGCGTGGTACTCCAGCTTACAACCTTGCATTAGGTGAGCGTCGTTCAAAAGCGGTTGCACAAATTCTAATGTCTTACGGTGTATCTTCTTCACAAATCAAGACTGTAAGTCATGGTGAAGAGCAACCAGCTAACCCAGCTCATAACGAAGCTGCTTGGGCTGAAAACAGACGCGCTGTTTTAGACTACGCAGAATAAGTCAAAACTATATAGAAGAAAAAATATGCAAAATCGATCTCTAAGTAATTATCGGTCGAACGCAAAATCGGTGGCTTCGGCCACCGTTTTTTTTGTCAGTTCGATCTTCGCCCTAAACCTACCAAGCTTGTCAGCTGCCGAGCAGTTATCACTTGAAGACCGAGTGAAACATTTGGAAGAGCTCAACCAAACCCGCAATCAGGTGCAAGCGGATATTAGCTATCAGCTGAGTGAAATCCAAAGGGAAGTTCGCTTATTGACCGGTCAGGTAGAAGATAACAGTTTTAAGTTGAAACAAATTCAAGATCGGCAAAGAGATCTCTATAGAGATATAGAAAACAGGCTTTCCGGCTTATCAACTCAGACAGGAAATAGCGGACAAGCTCGCAACTCTAATTCGACCGTTACTCCTAAAGCTGCCACAACTAACTCTACAACTGCAAACGGAGAAATTGATCGTTCTGCGAATAGGGAATTTGAAGCGGCATTTGCTTTAGTAAGATCGAAAGATTTTACAAGCGCAATCGGTGCTTTGGATAGCTTTTTAGCCAAATATCCTAAGAGTGCCTATTCTGATAATGCACGCTATTGGTTAGGGCAAGTGCATTTGGTGCAAGGTAATCAGGATCAGGCTGTTACTCAGTTTCTATCTTTGATTTCTGAGTTTCCAGAGTCCACTAAGCTTGCAGCAGCTCAAGTAAAACTTGGCGATATTTTTGTAAAACAATCTGAATGGGAAAAGGCGAAAGAGCAATATAATGCAGCGTTGAAAACTAGCTCTGGAACTTATAAACAACTAGCTCAAAAAGGCCTAGACAAAATTAGACAAGCAGGCAAGTAGTGATTAATTTGTATTAGCCGTTAGTAAAATTTAGTAAAAAGATAAACAATGCTTTCGGCTCTAACGAGTCGAAAGCATTTGCATTTTTACCCACTTATATTTTTAATTTAAATGAGCGATAAAAGTAAATTGTCTCGACTACGAATTTCTGAAATATTTTATTCACTACAAGGTGAATCTTCGACAATCGGAAAGCCAACGCTTTTTGTAAGATTGACCGGCTGCCCTTTGCGTTGCGTTTGGTGTGATACAGAGTATGCATTTACTGGTGGTGAGTACTGGGAAATGGATAAATTGCTCGACCAAATCGAATCTTATAAACCCCAAAATATATGCATCACCGGTGGTGAGCCGCTGGCTCAAATGGAGCCGTGCTTAGAGCTAATGCAGCAACTTTGTGACAAGGGCTACGCGGTTTCCATTGAGACTAGTGGTTCTATGGATATAACCGATGTTGATCCAAGAGTTACCATTGTTATGGATTTAAAAGCACCCGATTCTGGGGAAATGTCAAAAAATAGATACGCCAATATTGAACACTTGAAGCCTACTGACGAGGTTAAGTTTGTAGTTCAAACACGCAAAGATTATGACTGGAGTAAGATGCAAATCGACCAGTTTGAATTAGCAAAACGGACCAATGTGATTATCTCCCCGTGTTACGGCGAAATTGATGAAACTGAATTGGCCGAGTGGATAATCGCGGATAACTTGCCGGTACGATTTCAAATTCAAATGCATAAAGTTCTATGGAATGATGCGAAAGGGCATTAAGTTAAGCACATCTAATTGATGAAGTTATAAAATCGAAAAAGTAACTAATAATACTATGACAAAAAAAGCCATCATACTTTTCTCAGGTGGGCTCGATTCCACGACCTGTCTAGCCATTGCAAAGTCTCAAGGGTATCAATGTTATGCCCTGAGTTTTAGTTACGGCCAAAAGCATAGCTCCGAATTGCAAGCAGCAAAACGAATCACTAAAAACGGCGAAGTTTTGTTACATCGTGTTATCGATCTGGATCTTGGTAGTTTTGGTGGCTCTGCGCTTACTGACGACTCTATTGAAGTGCCAACGGAAGATACTGTAGGAATACCCGTGACTTATGTCCCAGCAAGAAATACTGTCTTTCTATCAGTCGCATTAGCCTGGGCAGAAGTGCTCGAAGCGGACGCCATTTTTGCAGGGGTGAACGCTGTAGATTATTCAGGTTACCCCGATTGTCGACCCGAATATATTCAGGCGTTTCAAAAGATGGCAGATTTAGCGACAAAAGCGGGTATTGAAGGCCGTGGGGTGAAAATAGAAACACCATTAATCGATTTAACCAAGGTGGAAATCATTCAATTAGGAAATGAACTGGGGGTTGATTATTCTCAAACCGTTTCTTGTTATCAAGCCGATGACCAAGGTGCTGCATGCGGGGAATGTGATTCCTGCAAAATAAGAAGCGCTGCATTTACTAAGGCCGGTGTCGAAGACCCGACTGTTTACAAGAACGAGTAGCGATTATTGCGTGAGATACTCTCGATACTTACTGTTTTTTCTTAATAAACTTCGAGTCCCATTCAACGAAAACTCATAGCCACAGAGTTTAAATCGATCTTTGTTGGCAATGGATTCGACAATCACTTTAGTATCTACCGGTGAAAAGTCAGCATAATAATCGCCACCATTTTTTACAGTAACCTGCACGCTTCTAAACTTTTGACCGAGTGTAAACTCTAAACTAACGCAGTCTTTATCACCTTCTGCGGTAGCTGGAGACCAATAAAGTCCGTTTTCACCCAGTTCTGATTCAGATTTAATATCGCCTTCCCATGCAATGGTTAAACCATCGTTTTGATCTAACATGACAAAAAATTGATCAGGCATTTCGATTTTGTTGAGTCTTTGTTTTACTTCCGCAATCTGCTGTATTTCTTCGACCTGTTGGTTGTCGGGTTCTGAACTGAACAGCGGTATGACGAGGGCGGAGATGATCAACAGCAATAAAAAGCCGATAACACCATAAGTCAGTTTTTGGTTACTGCTTAGTAATAAATTAACTTTTTGTAGCCAATCATGTTCGTGTTGGTTGTGTCTCGCTGAGGTAATCTCTGCGGTTAATTCTTGGTGGTCGGAATCTGGAGTCGCTTCAAAGTCCAATGGTGTTTGAGCATGACTACCTTGGAGCGGTTGACCTTCAATAGTTGGCTCTACTCGCCTTAAAGGCGAAACTTCTTGAGGTTGACTGGTTAGATCAAGTGGGCCGTTGTATCCAAATTGATAATTAGCATTTTTCCGTATTCTAATATTATTGAGTGCTGCAAACCCTAGACTGGCAACTATTGCTAAAACCAATAACACCCATTTTGAACCATGTTCCAGATAAGTTAATCCAAATAAGTTTAACCAATAAATGATGAGTGGGATCGCTGCGAGTGGTGTGGCTAAATGGGCATCGTGGATACGTCTCACTGCCGACAATGATAAGATTGGAGAGGCTGTTAAAAAAAGTAATATGAGAAGAATCCCTGCTTGAGCAAGAACCGGAAGCAAAAGAATTAATAAAAGGTAGACAATCAAGCTGATCACTAAGAAGCGACGACCGTTGTCGTGACCTTTCAAGCAAAACAAGGACTTTAATAGCAGCACCCAAAACTCCAATTTTCAACCGTTAAACGATTAGACTGTAAAATCAGCATAATGTTATATGATTTGTCGAATAAAAATCTACGCTAAAACCGATGAATTATGGCAAGATGATAGAAATTGCAACGATTTTGGCATTTGCTGGGAGAAGATTAACTTCTATCTAGCCTGATTAACTGGAGAACAAATTGTCAGACCAACGAGTAACCATTGAAATAGAGCAGCAGATTGCTTTGGTTAAACTATCGAGACCTGAAAAACATAATGCTTTAGATATGCCGATGTTTTATCAGATTACGGAAGCAATTGCTCAACTGAAAAGCGACCAATCGATAAGAGCGGTAGTGGTTTCAGGCACAGGCGAAAGCTTCAGTTCAGGGCTGGATGTTAAATCCGTGATGACCAACCGTAGTAATGCCATAAAGCTTTTGTGGAAGTGGTGGCCTACTCAGGCCAATTTAGCGCAAAAGGTAACGATTGGTTGGAGACAATTAAAAGTGCCGGTCATCATGGCATTGCATGGAAAGTGCTGGGGTGGAGGAATGCAGATTGCTTTGGGCGGTGATTTCAGAATAGCCGCTCCAGACTGTTCATTATCGATCATGGAGGCCAAATGGGGGTTAATTCCTGACATGGGAGGGACTCCGGCGCTTATGGAAAATGTTGCTTTGGATCAGGCAATGAAAATGGCAATGACTGCTGAAGTGTTGTCGGCAAAACAGGCTTTAGAGTCCAAATTGATTACCGAAATATCTGAGAAGCCATTGCAGCGAGCCAAGCAATTAGCCGAGCAGTTAAAACAACGTTCGCCTGATACTAATCAAAAGATTAAATCAATGTATCAAAGAGTTTGGAATGGCAAACAGGGTAGGGTTCTAGCTGCTGAAACCTATAATCAATGGAAGATTATTTTAGGCAAGAATCAGCGGATTGCTGTTAAGAGGGCCATGGGGGATAACGATATTGAATATCGATGAATTGGGCTAGTCTTAGTTCTGCCTTTCGTTTTGGGCTCGTAGATTGAAATATAATCTGGTGGTATTAATTTCAGCTTTTTATCTTTTGCGGACAATTTTTATTGTCCTTTAACTAAGAATCAACATTAAGTTCAAAGTCAATGCTTCGACTCCGCTCAGTAACCTTTTTTCGCAGCGCTGCGCTCTGACTGCGACATTCTTTTGTCTGCCAACAAAAGAACGCAAAAATGCCTTTTACGTTGCGCACTGGGCGACCGAAATTGACCTGGTCTTTTTAACCTGTTTTCTGTGGGTCGCCCACCACCATTTTGTCTGTGAGGCCCATCCCAACGTTACTTACTTCGATCATTCTTTCTTTACACGTAATCAATTAAGTGAATATCATTACGAAAAAGATAGCCGCTAGGTCGGCAAACCTTTAACAAAGAGATTGTGACCAAGCCTAGGAAGATAAAGACTAGCTTTTCGATAGGAGCTAGTTATCTTTTCGCCCAGTGGCTGCGAGCAACCCGACATCCCCATGTCCATCGGATCAGTGGAAAAGTTGCTTGAGCGCAGCGCTGCGAAACGCTGTTGAATTTGACCTTGAATCTAATTTTGGTTCTTAAAAACAACAACAAGCTTGTCCCTTTTGGAAAAGAGGCAATCATCGCATTAGTTAAGGAATAACATGACACTCTTTATCTCAATTGGCCGAAATACAACTTGCAATATTAGGAACTAAAAATTCAAGCTCAACTTCGAGTGAAACCTATCTTTCCTGAATCAAGGTCAACTCCCGACCTTTCTGTCGAAATTCAAGCTGTTTCAGAGCATCCATCCCTAATAGTATTTGTTCACCTTCCATGCCGGGAAGAATTGAAGCTCTAACATTGTTAAGTCTAATATCACCGATTTGAATATAGTCAATTTCGGTGACATAGGCTGTCCCTGTACCATTTGCCGTTTGCGTTTGAATTCGGCGGCCACGTCTTAAATTAAGACGATTTTCAAGTGAGCCGGGGATTGCCACAACTGTTGCTCCAGTATCCAGCATATAAACCACCGGCTCGTCATTTAGATAGCCCGAAGTGACATAGTGCCCAAAGCGATTGCGCTCAAGTGTCACCACTGTTTGATTGTTGGCTGAATAAGAGTCTGGCGAGTGGTTTGGGTTTTCATGACGCTCTTCGACCCCAGAAAATATCCAAGTGGCCAAGGCGAGTCCAATTATCGAAGCGATAATGGTCATATTACGACCCATACCAGTCAGCTCATCGGAATTCGGTTTTCCAGAGTGCGGTGGCTCGGGTTGATTATTTTGGGACTGGTTATTCGACCAAGGGTCGTGAGGTTGATTCATTAAATACTATGGTAAGTTGGGTAGTTATTTAAGAATATCGAGTTGTTTAGCGGATAGCAAATTGAACCCTTGAATTATTGTTCGTTTGAGTTATCCGCCTTCTAGGAAATGATTGTAAGCTAGCTCATAATTTGAGCTTGCAAATAGAATGACTATCCAAGCAATCAAATTCAAGAGTCCCAATTTTTGGGTCAAATCGAATACTGTGGCCTAAAACCACCGTGTTTTCCTTTAACCAGCGCTCGGTAGAGGCTCTATCAGTTAGCAGATTTAGTTCAACTCCAACTAAACCGATTAATCCATTAAGATCGTGGATTCTGGCGAGATAGTCTTGGCCGTTAAAGAGGGTAGCCGTAAGTAAAGACTTACCACCTAAATTATAAAGTGAACTAAAAGAAAGCGATGACAAGGATTCCATTTCCTGAAAACAACATGATTCGCCATTTTTAGTTTTTATCGCAGCAGCGAATTGCGGAGTGTCCATTTTTCCTAGCTCTTGGATTTTTATTACAAAAAGCTCATGATAGTCATTGATGGTGGCATTGGGTTGGATAAGCCAAGCAGAAGGACTTGAGCTTAATCCAAGTGCTTCTTTAAGTTGTTCAGCGTCGATATTCTGCAAAGTGTTATAGAACGCTTTCTCTTCAAATAAAAAAGCCTCACTGATATCGAGTTCTTGACCGGACAACGGGCTAAGTAATTGACGCAGCTTCGCAAGGTCATGTTCACTCAGATTAGGCTGAGTTGATAAAAAATTAGAAGTGGCAGCAAGGTTATTTCTATAGCCTACGTTGGCAATCATTTTATCGAGAATGCTATCGCCTTGATTTAATAACATTCGCCAAAATTTTAATTCCGATTCTAGATTCTGGATGAAAACACTAGCATCATTTTGATTGAGAGCTATCGCTAAATTGAGCTTGTTTAAGCTTAATAGCGGACCGAAAGAGGGGAGCGGTGAAGCAAAGGTAAGATCATCCATATGTTGATAATCCTTAAGCTGCCTTATCGCTTTATATCGTTCCATCATCAGATCAAAACGTTGATCGGATATTGGTTGCAATGCGATTTGACTTGCCAGTTTAGCAGTGCAGTCTTGCTTTTTACGGACATGGCATTTAGGAATGATTGATTGCCAGGCTTTATCCATATCCTTATTGGTCAGAATCTCTTGATAGTCTTCTTCTGTAAGTTCGTCTCTACCTTGGGAATCTCGGTTGTAGCGGTATCGTTGGATTAGTGCGCGACCCGATTCGATCATGTTTTTGTCGCTTGAGGTACTGAGCCCCCAAATTGCGATAAATGCGTTGTCTTGATCGGTCGGCATCGCGGATTTTTGTAATGCCTGACTAACACCAGTGGAAAGTGGCTCGTCGAATGTTTCAAAACTTGCGAAAGTGAGTATTGCGATAAACAGCAAAATAACAACTCCGAAACCTATTCCTAATTTCTTGGTAATTTGCGAACGTGACATTTAAAAACCCTCCTCGATTTAGCTTACTGCAGGAATAGCCAATCAATCCCAGCAGGGTTTTATGTAGCTATTCATATTAAGACTTCAATATCATTTGCGATTTTAGTTAGCTTGAACCGCCTAGCTTGATATTGTCAGTCTAAATTATTCATCAAATTGAGCTGTGTAGCCTGAGCATTACCTCCGCAAAAGCTGAGGAACCCGCTAATTGGCTTTTCTTCAGCTTTTTAGATGGTACTATTTGGCCATGCAAAATAATTCACACAATCCCTCTCCAGAACCACAGAAACCACTTCCAAAAATAAGTGGTCCTGTAAATTGTTACTTCTGTGAAGAGATATCAATTACGCCTGACTTAGGACAAATAAAGGTTGCGGAACACGAAGCACGGCTAACACCCATCAATATGAAGGTGCTGACTGTGTTATTGGAAAACGCAGGGAAGGTGGTCAGTCGAAGTGAAATCGATCAATTAGTTTGGCCTAACCAAATAGTCAGTGATGATACTTTGACTCGAGCGATTTCCGACATTCGTGCGGTATTCAAATCACTTTCACCTCAACACAAGATTATCGAAACCATTCCAAAAAAAGGCTATCGCTGGTTATTGGAATGTAGTTCAGAGAGAAAAATTGACTTCAAAGAGGAGCGACAATCATTAGCGACTCAAACCGAAAAGCCAAAGCTTGAACCGCGAAAGCCGGATTCGATATTCGCTCAGCGCACTCATTTAAGTTTTTCGAATTGGTTCCGTTGGGCATTGTGGGGGATTTCTGGTGTTGTATTCTTTAGCCTTTTAGCGGTATCGACCATCTGGTTAGTTAAAAGCCAATTCTCAGATCGATTTATAAAAGTAGCCATGATGCCCATTGAAGGTGAAACACCAGCGCACAAAGAAATAGTGGAGATTTTGCGGGAAAAGCTTCAACAGGAAGTGCTTAAAACCAAGGATATTCGGTTTCTATCGTCTAGAATGGGCTATTTGCAACAGCAATCATTAATTCCTTATTTAGCCGAAGAGTTCGCGGTATCTTGGTTGATTGAAGTTGAAATCAGACAAAGTGCCGGATTGGCCAAAATTACACTCAACTTGGTGGATGCTCAGTCAGCCGTAGTTCTGGAGTCGGTTAGTCAAAAAATACAGTCTGAACAACTAGATACAGAAAGTCTTGTGGTGCGCTTTATTGAAAGTACCGTTCAAATCTCACGCTCAAGAATGGATTGAGCGGCTTTTAGTCAAAATCTGTCAGTAAATCGATTTGCAAGTCACAGTCCTCTCCGTTTGATTAATTTTTAAACAAACCTATTCCATCTTGTTATTGCCGTGTATAATACGCGCCCTCGGTGTCCTCACGAGATAGTTTGGCACCAAAGAATTCAATTAACTTATTGATTTATAAATCAATTATTAAATTATATAGAGCGGAGTAAAAAATGGCGATCGAACGTACTTTTTCAATTGTAAAACCAGACGCAGTAGCTAAAAACCTTATCGGCCAAATCTATGCGCGTTTCGAAAGCGCTGGACTACAAATTGTAGCAAGCAAAATGGTTCAATTGAGCAAAGAGAAAGCAGAAGGGTTCTATGCTGAGCATAAAGAACGTCCTTTTTTCAATGACTTAGTGGCGTTCATGACGTCTGGCCCTGTAATGGTTCAAGTGTTAGAAGGCGAAAATGCTATTCTTGCAAACCGTGAAATCATGGGTGCAACTAACCCAGCTGAAGCGGCTCGTGGTACTTTAAGAGCTGATTTTGCTAACTCTATCGACGAAAATGCGGTTCATGGTTCAGATGCTCCAGAATCAGCTGCTCGTGAAATTGCTTATTTCTTCTCTGAAGAAGAAGTATGCAAAAGACTTCGATAGTCTGCATTAGATACAAGTTTTAGAATAATTAAGAGCAAAGAAAATCATTTCTTTGCTCGTTTAAAATTTAAGTCATCGTAACGATGACGTTTTCCGCAAAGGTATTGTAATGAGTGAGCAATTAAATCTACTCGACCTGACCCGGGATGAAATGGTTGAATTTTTCAAAGAAATTGAAGAAAAACCGTTTCGCGCCCCTCAAGTCTTCAAATGGTTACACCAATTCGTGGCTGATGATTTTGATCAGATGACCAACATTTCCAAAGATCTCAAAGCGAAGCTTAAAAAGATTTGCGTGATCGAAGGTCCAGAAATTATCGAAGAACAGCAATCCGAAGATGGAACCGTCAAATGGGCACTTAGAACCAACGATGGCCAAGCGATTGAAACCGTTTTTATTCCCGATGGTGAACGAGGGACGTTATGTATTTCATCACAAGTCGGTTGCGCACTCGACTGCTCATTTTGTTCTACTGCACAACAAGGTTTTAACCGCAATCTCACTACCGCTGAAATTGTCGGTCAAGTTTGGCTAGCCGCAAGACGCCTAGGGGCTTTGCGGACTACTGGTAAACGCCGAGTCAGTAATGTGGTGTTTATGGGCATGGGAGAACCGCTGCAAAACTACACTCCGGTTGTTAACGCTTGCGATATTTTGTTAGATGATTTTGGCTACGGTTTGTCTAAACGACGAGTCACCATAAGTACATCTGGCGTTGTACCAGGTCTTAACAAATTGATTGAAAATGCCGATGTTGCCCTAGCACTGTCATTACACGCCCCTAATAACGAGTTACGGGATCAGCTAGTTCCGATTAATAAGAAGTATCCAATTGAAGTTTTACTGCCTTCAGTAAAACAGTACCTAGAAGATTCTAATGCCAGTAAAAAAGTGACAATTGAGTATGTGATGCTGAAAGGTGTCAACGATACCGCTGCTCATGCTCGAGAATTGGCAAGGTTGCTAAAGGATTTGCCTTGTAAGATTAATCTAATTCCATTTAATCCGTTTCCAAAAACTCGTTATGAGACATCGACTCAAAAAGACATTGATAAGTTTGGCGAGATTCTTATTAAACAGGGGTATGTGGTGGTCACCAGACGAACCCGTGGAGACGATATTGATGCAGCTTGTGGGCAGTTGGTCGGTGAAGTTTTGGATAGGACGCGTCGGCAACAACGAATGCAGCGAAAACAAGGTAATATCGACATTAAGACAGTGAGCTAACTGTCTGAGAACCTTTAAGAAATGTTGATTTGCACCTAACTAGTTGCTTGGGTAGAATTGTTTGTCCTAGTTGGCAATATCTAGCGTTGCTCTGTGGTATGATTGCTAGAGCCTTGGTTAGGATTTGTATTCATTCATCGGGAGTCAGTCTTCATGAAAATTGCCATTATCAAAGTCTTTACTTTGATCGTGTTAGTCAGCGTATTGTCTGCTTGTCAGACATCTTCTAATACCACGACCAATGCCATTGGTTCTCAGGGCTCTCCAATGAGTCGAGAAGAATTCGATCGTCATAAGGCCGCTCAAACACGGTTAAGTGCCGGTTTGCAATACCTGCAAAATGGTAGTTTGTTGAATGCTAAACGTCATTTAGATAAAGCACTTGAACTAGGTGCTGATTCACCGAATGTTCATTTTGGTCTGGCTTATTACTATGAGCAAGTTAAAGAGTTTGAAAAAGCCGAAAAATCCTATAAAAAAGCATTAAGAATAGCCCCCAAGAATCCGGATTTCCTAAATGGCTATGGGTCATTTTTATGTGCTAAGGGCGAATATGAAGAGGCGGAAGAATACTTTAATAAAGCGATTGACCAACCTACTTACGCGGATATCGAATCGGCTTTTATGAATGCCGGCGTCTGTGCAAAGCGAGCCAATAATCGAGATAAAGCTGCGGGTTACTTCCGTAAAGCGCTTAATCGAAATAGCAAATTACCGGTTGCTTTAATTGAAATGGCGGAAGTCGAATTCTATAAAAAACGTTATGAACGCGCCTTTAATTATATTCAGCGGTTTGAGGCGGTTTCTCGCCCTACAGCTAATTCCTTATGGTTAGGCTTGAGAGTCGCTCATCACAGAAAAGACAAAGATGCTCGAGCGAGTTATGCGATAAAGCTAGAGCAACTATTTCCTGACTCTGACCAGACTGCGGAATACTTGGATAATAAAAAGCAATGGATGTAGAAGAGAGCCAAACAGAAGGGCAAGAACCGGCCATCGATATCGGTGCGAGGCTGTGCGAAGCGAGAGATAATCTCGGCCTAGATAGTGAAAAAGTTGCTAAAGAGTTAAATTTAGCCGTTGAAATTATCACTAAAATCGAACAAAATAATTTTCATCAAGACATTCCTGTTGCGTTTATTCGTGGTTACGTTAAAGCCTATTCAACCAAAGTTGGATTAGACACCCCAAAAATTCTTGCAGAATTTGATACTCAAACCAGCGGTGATGCGCCATCACTTAGCCGTGTGCAAAGCATTTCGAAATTTGATAGTGGCCGACGAGAGCTCAATTCCAATAGTTTTATCATTAAGGCTATTTCAGCAATAGTCATTCTTTTGTTTTTATCTTATGGCGGCTATGAGCTTTGGAAGCGATTTGCAAGTCATGACAGCACTAATGAAATTGACCTTGCGTTAAATGATACTTCAGCTTCTAGTGAAATTGACTTAGCTGCGATTTCAGACCAATCTAATCTTGATGATCCGGTTACAAGTGAAGATGTTTCGCAAGTACCAGAAAAGCAACAAGATGCTGGTTTAGTCACAGAGCTAAAATCATCTACCGAGCAAACTCAAGCAGCAACCCCGTCTGCTACTGATAATCAACAAAATGCTGCTTCGCTGGTAAGCTCAGCTAATGATTCAGGCTCACAATCTGACATTGGGAGTGAGAAAATTTCAACATCGACTAGTAATCAAGCAGCTACTGAAACGTTTGAAATGACGCCATTGGTTTTTGATTTTTCAGCTGATTGCTGGGTAAGAATTGTCGATGCAAGAGGAGAGGTTCTTGCCGTAGGTGTAAAAAGAGCAGGAAAGCACATGCCTATTGAGGGAGTTAAGCCATTTAATGTGGTGCTTGGAGACCCTTCGGTAGTGACCCTTCAATATAATAACCAAAGTTATGATTTGTCTGGTTACCGTGCCGAAAGGCGAGCAGAAATTATACTTAACTAAGAGTGATAGACCATTACTCTTAAACGTTTCAAAAAGAGAAAGCAGCAATAATGAAAGGTGAATCCTGGATTAAACGTCGTAAAAGCCGCCAAATAATGGTGGGCAATGTTCCGATTGGTGGTGATGCACCAATTGCGGTTCAGAGTATGACTAATACCGATACCTGTGACGTCGAAGCGACTCTAAAACAAATTAGTGCCATAGCCGATGCTGGCGGTGATTTAGTGAGGGTTTCTGTGCCAACTATGGATGCAGCAGAAGCGTTTAAATTAATAAAACAACGTGCGCCAGTGCCATTGGTGGCGGATATTCATTTCGATTATAAGATAGCGCTCAAAGTAGCTGACTATGGAGTAGACTGTCTCAGAATTAACCCTGGAAATATCGGTAAAGAAGATCGCATCCGAAGTGTTATTGAAAAAGCCAGAGATATGAATATTCCAATTCGCGTTGGGGTTAATGCGGGCTCTTTGGAAAAAGACTTACAAGTTAAATATGGCGAGCCGACTCCCGACGCATTAGTAGAATCAGCGTTCCGTCATATTGACATTTTGGACAAATATGATTTTCAAAACTATAAAATCAGTTTAAAAGCGTCCGATGTTTTTATGACGGTTTCAGCCTACCGAAAACTCGCCAGTCAGATTGAACAACCACTTCATTTAGGTATAACAGAAGCTGGTGGTTTAAGAGCTGGCGCGGTTAAGTCATCAGTCGGATTGGGCTTGTTACTGTCGGAGGGTATCGGCGATACCATTCGAATTTCGCTTGCCGCCGATCCGGTAGAAGAAATTAAAGTCGGATACGACATTCTAAAATCATTAAGTTTACGGCAGCGCGGCATTAATTTGATCGCGTGTCCATCCTGCTCACGTCAACAGTTTGATGTTATTAAAACTGTCAATGAATTAGAAATGCGTTTGGAAGACGTGCGAGATTCTATGGATGTAGCGATTATTGGTTGTGTCGTGAATGGACCAGGTGAAGCGAAAGAAGCTGACCTTGGATTAACCGGCGGACTAAAAGCTAGTCTACTTTATCAAGATGGTAATAAAAGTCACAAAATAGAGAATGATCAATTGGTTGACTCTATTGAAAAATCGATCCGTGCAAAACTTGCTGCACGTGAACAGGCTATTCAATCAAAGTCTAAGGGCGAACCTGTCATTCAAGTATCAAAAAATTAATTGTCTCAGTGCTTGTCATTCGGTGATTGATGTTTGCTAGCTCTCAAAACTCTTGCGGGCCGTTTTCAACGGCCTGTTCAACCCCAAGCCTTTTTGTTTGTTTATAAATGGAGTTTTTTCAATGAGAAGCATTTTGTTTATCGGCTTTTTATTTTGTAGTAGTAGTGTCTTTGCCTCTAGCAATTCGTGGGAAAAAGTGATCGAAGAGGCGTCTCAGTCGATAGTGAGTATTCGAGTGAATGCGGTTCGACCATTCGATACGCAAGGAAGTAGCGTAACGCAAGCGACAGGTTTTGTGGTGGATGCTGAAAGAGGAATTATACTCACCAACCGTCATGTGGTGCAGCCAGGACCTATCACAGCGGAAGGGGTTTTTTACAATAGTGAAGAAGTAACTCTAAAGCCAATTTACCGAGATCCGATTCATGATTTTGGTTTTTTTCAATATGAACCAAAGACGTTAAAATTTATCCAGCCAAGAGCTCTTACATTAGTGGATAACCAAGCTAAAGTTGGAGACGAAATCCGCATCATTGGTAATGATTCTGGTGAGAAAATGTCGATACTCTCCGGCACATTGGCAAGGCTGGATCGTTCTGCACCTGCCTATGGAATTGGCAGGTACAATGATTTCAACACTTTCTATTTTCAATCGTCCGCCGATACAGCTGGAGGTTCATCCGGAGCGCCAGTAATTAATCAATCAGCGCAAGTTATTGCGTTAAATGCCGGTGGTAAACGAGCCAGTTCTTCCAGCTATTTTTTACCGTTATTCAAAGTGACAAGAGCTCTAAAAGCTATTCAGCAAGGACAAACAATCAATAGAGGGACGATTCAAACGACCTTGAGATATCAAACCTATGATGAAGTTCGCCGATTGGGGTTGTCGAGTCTGCTCGAAAAGAATTTCCGTAAGAATGCCAAAGGCGACGGTCTGTTAACCATAGAGAATACTGTTGTCGATGGTCCAGCTCACAACTTATTGCGACCAGGTGATATCGTAATCTCGCTTAAATCTGAAAAACAACAACTGGATTATGTTAACCGATATGAGCAGTTTGAAATTTTCCTTGATGAGCACGTCGGTGAAAACATCAAGCTGACTCTATTCAGACAAGACAAATCAATGACTGTTGAGTTAAAAGTGACTAACTTAGAAGAGTCCACTCCTCGAGAGTACATTAGTTTCGCCGATGGAATTTTTAATCAGTTATCCTACCAAATTGCACGTCAATCAAATATGGCACCCAAAGGCGTTTATGTGGCATCGCCTGGATATGCGTTTAGCAACGCAGGAATTCGTCGCGGGGTAGTGATACAAAAAATCAATAATCAACCAGTCGATAATCTTGATGACTTTCAAAAGGAACTACTAAAATTATCGGAAGATGAATACTTTACAATCAAATATGTTGGTATAGGAAACCCTAATAACGTTTTGGTGGGAAATGTTCAATTTCAAACCAAATGGCATCTTTCAGAACGTTGCAAAAGAAACGACCTAACTGGAATTTGGCCTTGTCAAAAAATTGAATGGAATAGTGCGGTTGATGTTACCGAGCCAACGAAAGTTATTTTTAAAAATTACAAAGACAAAAAATTGAATACTATTTCGCGCTCTTTAGTTTTTGTAAATGCAAATTTGCCATACCATATCGATGGGCAAAATTTTGCCAATTATTCTGGAACTGGAATTGTCATTGATGACAAACAAGGTTTAATCATTGTTGATAGAAACACGGTTCCGATAAAAATGGCCGATGTAGACATAACTTTTGCTGGGGTAACTCAAGTCCCGGCTAAAGTGTTGTTTGTTCATCCGCTGCACAGTTTCACGTTATTACAATATGATCCAAAGTTATTGCTTGATTCCGATATTGAGATCGCTAAATTTGACTCTCGACCGCTCGAGCCAGGTGACCCGGTATGGCTTGCTGGCTACCAAACTTCTAATCGATTGATCAATGAAAAGTTAACCGTGTCTTCATACGATCCGTTGGCACTGCCAAGGCCATCAATTCCCCAATTTAAAGAAACCAATACAAACAGCGTTATCATTAATAATCCGCCGATAGTTGCCAGTGGGGTTTTACTTGATAAACGGGGAAAAGTTCGCTCTTGGTGGACGAATTTCACCATTGGGCGAAATAATAATACCTATGACCGAGGATTGCCGGTAGACCAAATATTAGAAATCAAAGAGCAGTGGCTGGACAAAGGCCGAGTCGATATCTATTCGATGGAAGTAGAATTGTCACCCATTACCATAGCCAGTGCGCGTAAATACGGTTTGTCTGACAAATGGATGAACCGGTTTCAAAAACAAAGTAATGGCTCACAACTACTACAAATTACAAAAAGGGTTGCTGGAGCAGACTCGTTTGATAAATTACAACAGGGAGATTTGTTGTTAACGATTAATAACAAACTGATCACTGGCTTTGATGATTTCGAAAAACAGAGTAGCTTCGGCGAAGTACCAGTGAGTGTTTGGCGTGATTCACAACAGCAAAATTTAACGCTAACGATGAAGGAACTATCCCACACCGATACTGAAAACGTTTATATTTGGTCTGGTGCGCTACTGCAAAAACCACATCGAGCCGTTTCGGCTCAGTACGGATTAGACCCAGAGGGGGTTTACGTTTCTTGGTATTGGTATGGCTCACCCGCTAATCGCTATGGACTAAGACCTTTATCAAGAATTGTTGAATTTGAAGGGGTGTCAGTAAATGATTTATCGGACTTTATTCAACTGACTTCTAAACATGCCGACAAGGACTTTGTGCGGATTAGATTGTTAGACCTAATCGGTCGAGAATCAATCATCACTCTTAAACAAGATAAGCAATACTGGCCCACAAAAAGAATTTTTTACCACGGTGAGAGTTGGAAAATTACTCTACAAGAATTTTAAAGCTTGTTGGTTCTCGGCGACTGTATAGACCGTTAGAAAACTTATTGCTTACAAATTACCCAAAAAGCGATCTAAATCTTTTACAGAGCGAATATGAATAACCGTTTTATGATTGGAGTTTTTTTTCACAAACCGCCTATAAGCAGGGGTTAACCGCTGATGGCAAACTCTTAAAACCTTATAACTATTGAGAGTAGCCTTAAGCAATGGTGTTTTTTCTGGCCAGCCCTTAGGTGCGGTGAATAGCCCCTTAATAAAACGTTTGGTTACCCACCAAAAATGAATCCCCAAAGGCAGATCGATATAAACCAAGGTGTCGGCAATCTCGAGCCTTGGCCACAGCGTTTCAATATTTCCAAAGCCATCGATTACCCATTCAGGCAGAGCCACTAGTTGATTATGTGATTCTATAAATTGCTGCTTATCCACTTCTTTCCCCCCGGGCAAGAATTGTATTTCATCTAAGACAAACAGAGGGATAGATTTGGCAGCAGCTATTTTTCGACTAGTCGCAGACTTTCCTGCTCCAGTATTGCCAAATACCGCGACTCTTTTCATTAACCAGCTCCGTTAAATACAATGAGAAAATAAACTAACATTGTCTAAGGCTGGTAACAAATAACTTGATAGAATAAATCACTATCGAGCAAGTTTAGGCCATACTAAAATAAATTTGGCTCCGCCAAGTTCAGAATCTTCAACCCTTGCTTCACCCTGATGTAAACTCATCACTCTTTTAACAATCGCTAGTCCAAGGCCAAAACCTTGCTCCTTGCTACCGTTTGGAAGTTGAACGAATGAATCGAAAACTAACGACTTCTGTTCACTAGGGATCCCTGGGCCATCATCTTCAACGGCTATTAGATAGTGCTTTTCTGACTCTTGAAACTTTACTCTTATAGTTTGGTTAGAAAACTTGAGTGCGTTAACAATCAAATTTTGTATGGCTCTTTCAATTAAGTAGCTATCACATGATACATTGACTCCTTGTTGTGATGCTTCAAAGTCGATTTGTTTTTCGGGATTATTTCGGGATAATCGGGCTAGTAAGTTTTCGATAAGTAAGTTGATGTTGCCACGTTCTAATTTTGCTTCAACCGATATTTTTTCTAGTGCCGCAAAGTTTAATAGCTCGGTAATAAGCTGATGCATTTCTTCAACATCTTCCATGATGCTCCTTAGCTGATTTTTTACCTGTGTTGTGTCCTCTGTTTCCTCAGCCATCTGCAACGAAAACCGTATTCTAGCAAGTGGTGTTCGAAGCTCATGTGAAATCGAGTGTGACATGGATTGTTGTGTTTCAATTAGAAGCCTAATTCGGTCGAGCAATTGATTGTAGGCAGTTGCTAAGTGAGCAACTGAGGAAGTGGCGGGTAGTTCAACCTTGGACTGCCACTTTTGTTCGGAAAAATTACTAACGGCATTTTCAAGTCGATTTAGATCTTTTGATAGCGGCCAAATCCAAAAGAAGATAACCACAGCAATGATGCTATAAAATAGTGCAACAAAGATTAGACTCAGATAGGATTGCGTGGACTCCTGAGGCACAGCGTATTGTAAGATTAAATCATGCGAAGCAAGCCTGATAAAAGTGACTATTTGATGGTCATTCTCAGTATGAACCGGAGAAGAGCTATCGATTTTTTGATAGAAATCTATGGCTTGAACACTGCTATTATCGACAAGCTGGTAGTCCCCAAGTGAAAGTAAGTTGAGTTTATCAATACTCTTCTCAAGTTCACTATACGGCAAACTATCAAGTAGAGAGGCATTGGTCTTAATCAATTGTTCTAACTGATGATGAGGCGTTTGCTGTGGATCAAAACTTCGCCAAAGGTAATCTAAACTAAAACCAACCAATAAAACGGTAGCAACAATTAGAAAATAAAGTCTTAGAAATATAGAGCTCATAGAGTAATTAGAATTCCAGCATTCTCGGTTGGTAAGTTACCAGGCATCAGCTACAAAAAGGTATCCTTTACCCCAGATAGTTTTTATACGAAGCGCTTCTTCAGAGTTATCATTGAGTTTTTTTCGTAATTGAGAAATTCGTACATCCATTGTTCGATCTAACCCGTCGTATTCTCTATTGTAGAGTTTATTAAACAAGTAGTCTCGACTCAGAATACTTCCAGCATTCTGAGCAATAATGTGCAACAAATCGAATTCGTGTGTTGATAGTACAACTTTTTTTCCGTCTAGATGGACATCTCGTGAGATGGCGTCAATCGACAGGGAGCCAAAAGTAAGATGGGCTTCGGTGGTGTTTGGAGTGTAAGTCCCACGTCTTAGTAATGCTTTAATCCTAGCCAGTAGCACTCTTGGTTCGGCAGGCTTGATCACATAATCATCAGCACCAAACTCCAATCCAAGTACTTGATCGAAATCCTCGTTGCGAGCGGTTAGCATAAGAATAGGGCCAAGAAAAGTCGGTCTGATTTCTTTACAGATTGAAAGTCCATCTCTACCGGGCAGCATGATGTCGAGAATAATCAGATCGGGTTCAAAGCGATCGATAGTGCCAATGGTTCGATTTCCGTCGCTTTCAATCTTTACTAAAAAATTAGCGTTTTCTAAGTACTGCTTTACTAAATTAGCCAGCTTTTGGTCATCTTCTACTAGTAATATTTTAGCTTGGGTCATGCTAGTCACTCCTGTACGACCTAATAATACTTGACTGGTTAGTTCTGCTTTTAACTCGCTATCAAATTAAAAGTTAATTGTTATCCATGGCTAATAGAAACTCCAAGGATTTCGCCTTCGTTTTTTTAGCCGCTTTATTTGTTTAAATATTCTAACTTTGGTTTGATATGTGGGGTGGTCAATATGTATGGATCTTAGTTCAAATTGAGTATCAGTGTTGGTGATTAATAGATACTCGAAGCTACCTTGGTTATTCTCTTTCCAACAGTTTAGTGGTTTAGCTTCCCCTGCAAGATAAAGGCAGTAACTACTCTTGGTCTCTACTCGCCATTCAAGCTTTATGGCGATTTCGCATTCGTCAGTAACTTCAAGCACAAAGCATTTTTCTGGAGACACAGTCAAGCCATAGCCTGGTTCGGCTGCCAACTGAATAGGTGTAATCAGAAAAAGCAAACCTAACAGACCAGTTAATTTCCATGTTAACTGTTTTGTTATTCCCATATTCTTTCGTACTTTAAAGCACTTATTTATTGTTATATTTAAAAGCTAAATGTTCTACCAGCGAAGAATGTTAGAACATAGTCATCAGCAACCACCGGACTATCACTAATTTGCGAAGCCAATTTTTGATATTGAAAGCTAACCCGCAAACTATCGCCATCGCCTAGCGAAGTTCGATAACTTGCTCTAAAAAATGGACTGAGACTTGATTGAGCCTGATAGCTTGCTCTGTTATCGATGATTTCTTCCTCATCAATTCCGTAATAGTAGTCAGTCAGATTCTTGTCCTTCCAAGTGAAGCCCGCGGTTGTTCGAATATTCTCAGTCGCTTGGTACTGGTATGCGAACCTAACTTCGCTGCCTGAATGCACTCCTGAAATATCACTTAAAGCGGCAACCTGTATGAGCTGATTTGGCCATTCAAAAGAGTACTCTACGCCTCCCAAATAGGAAAACTTTCTAGTCGAGAGTTCATCTGGATTGATTTGGGTTTCTCTGTCCGGAGTGGAGGGCGCTATGGATGGGTTGCCAGAGCCATCAACCGCAGAAGCACCCAGCTCAACAAAAATATTGCCGGGATCCCATCGATTAAAAAATACACTATCGTAGCTAGGGCTTGCTAGAATCGATAGAGAGGATTGCTCGGTATCATAAAGGGTATACCCAAAATCTAGGTTCTCTAGAAAAAAGTCACCAGAGTAATAACTGACGCTTGGCAGTAAAACTAACGGGATATTATCACTTTGATTTAAAGGGTTACTAACCAACCCTAAGCCAATCGATAGTCCTAAATGAAAGGTATCTTGCTCTACGCAATTCTCTTTTTGAGGGGACTCGCAAGATTCTTTGGCAGATACGCTGGTATTCTGTAAGCCAAGCGAAAACGTCAAAGCTAATAACGCTTTGAGCAGAGAACAATTGCTAAGAGCTTTTATGCCCATATATTTAAGATTCTTAATCGACAACATCAGTTACATTATCGCCGACATTCAAGATAGTTTCTCTTCATGTTTAGTTATTAATTGTCAAAAAGTGTAATACACACTCAGCCTCAGTAAGTTTACCTATCAATCATCCGAGAATCAGGTTGATATTACAAATCTTAACATTACTCAGCAATTATTGAACAGAATTTATTCCAAGGTGTTCATAGAATGGTGATCACATTAGCAAGCTTCACATTTCATATTTGTAATTTTATAAGAAGGGTCAAGTGATGATTAGGTTAAGTTTTTTAGCATTACCATTGATAGTTGGTTTGGCCACTGGTTGTGGTAGTTCGGAAGATAAAGTAAACATTGATTATAGTAATCTAAAGCAAGCAGCCGTTAAAGACGCACCTTTGTCTAAATCTTCAAGTGGCGAGTTTGAGCGTTTCTTAAAAAATGGCATTCGTCTAAGACTTGTAGAGCAAGATTACCCAGTTGCCTTGGCAGCTGCTGAAGGCGATGGCGCAGGACTTAGAGGACAGTTTTCAACGACTAATACCCACGAAGTAAATGTCGATGAGGCCGATCGTATTAAATATAATGGGCAGCATATTTTTCAGGTCGTCAATGGTGATGATTATTCCAACTCTGAGATTACCAATGCAATAAGAATTCATCGTACTGATGCCAATAATTCTTCCCTAGAGCAAGTCGCGGAAATTGCTAATGAATCCGATGATGTTAAATTCAGCGAACTTTATTTGAGAATTGAAGAGCAGCAATTAGTAGCGATAAAAAAAACGATTTATACCTACTGGGGGGCCATTTTGCCTGAGAGCGATTGGCTATGGCAAAGTGGGAAAGCAGAGATTCAACTATTTGATGTTCAAAACCCTGAAGCGCCAAATCAACAATGGAATATCGAAATAGAAGGGAACCTCGAAGGGACGCGTCGGGTTGGGAACATGTTGTACTTAATCACCCGATATGTACCCAACATTCAAGAGTTGAACTACTCAGCGGTAACAGATGACGAAAAAATCGATAATGAAAAGTTAATATTAAATACTCCAATCTCAGATTTATTGCCTCACTATCAGGTTAACAATGGTGCGGTGCGACCATTAGTTGATGCGGCTAATTGCTTTGTTGCCGAAGGCATTGATACTTTAGAAGGGTATGCGGATGTGATCACTTTATCCGCCATTGACTTGGAGTCGCGCCAACTAACCTCATCGACTTGTCTAAATGCCAATGTTCAAGGGATCTACGCCTCGACTAATAGTCTTTATATTGGTGGTTCTGATTATGCGAGCTGGTTTGAGCATTCGCAATTTACAGTATTGCACAAATTCTCTTTATTTGAGGACCAAGTTTTATATAAAGCTTCTAAAGCGATTCCTGGCTATTTGGGATGGAGTGACCCTTCGTTCCGAATGAGTGAGCATGAAAACAATCTAAGAGTTATAACCACAAGCTATACAGGTATCAGTGGCTCTCCCGAACACCGGCTTACTATCTTAACAGAAGATGGTAGCAATCAATTGCAACAGTTAAGTCAAATTCCGAATGCAGAAAATACAGCGCCAATAGGCAAACCCGGTGAGGAATTATTTGCGGTCAGGTTTGCCGGTGACAGAGGTTATGCCGTTACCTTTGAGCAAATTGACCCGCTTTATGTATTAGATTTATCAGACCCCCAAGCTCCCTTTATCAGTGGTGAGTTAGAAATCCCTGGCTTCTCGAGGTACTTGCACCCGTTATCTGAGAATTGGTTGTTAGGAATTGGCCATCAAGTCGTCGATGGACTTCAACAAGGGGTAAAGGTTGAGCTCTACGATATTAGCGACCAGAGTAATCCAGTAGTAAAAGATACTTTAGTTTTCGGTGAGCGAGGCTCGTACACTGAGGTCAATTATGACTTGCGAAGTTTTAGTTTCTTACAGCACTCTGAGCAACTTCAACGGTTTACTTTGCCCATGACAATTTATCTTAAACAAGATGGTCAAGACTATCCTAATTGGAGTGAATCCTCGCTGCATCAATTCGAATTGCTAAGTGATGAAACCAATTCAATGACAATGAGTTATGTCGCCAAAATGGTCGCCCAGCAATCTGATGAACAAAACGCTTGGCCAACTGCATATTTTGGACAGCGAGCAGTGCTTCACGATGATGCTATTTTCTTTTTATACGGTGATAATTTTTGCACCGGTAGTTGGGGACAAACTGATTCGACCAGTTGTCCCTTTTGAGGAGTTATTCGTTGAAGTGACTAACACGTTCATTTAGGATTCAGCTTTTTGACGTATTATTCCCTTAGCCCCTTCTGTTTGTTTTGCAAGGGGCATTTTTTAACATGAGATTAGCTATGATTAAATTAAAATTATTTCTAGGTTGTTTTAGCCTAATCCTAGTCGTTGGTTGTAGTAAACCTTCGGTCCTGATTAGTGACAATCAACTCACAGTAAAACCTGCAAAGCTAATTAGCTATAAGCTCGATGAACGATACATTTATATCGATGTTGTTTCTCGAGGTTGTACTATGATGTCTAGTTTTGAACTTCGCTTAATCAGTGCCAAAGACAACAGTATCGAAGTGGTTAGAAAGAAGCCCGATGAGTGTCGAATGAAACCAATCAAGATGTCACTGAATTATCCATTTAGGCACCTAGGAATCGATCCAAAACGTCCTGTGAAAGTTAACAATCGAGTTGATGAAAAACTGCTCGCATCGCGTTAAAACAACACCGTTTATTGGAACATTACTCAATCTTGATAATTTGGGTCGGAGCAATGTGAAAATGCATCTTCCCAACTGTTCGAGGGCCCAATCGGACCGACTAAAGTCACCTTGTCGACGTTTAATACTTGGGTTTTACTTGAGTTGTTGGTGACTTTTACTTTAAATTGCGGAGACGGCGTGTTGGCCGGTCTTGAGGTCCAAACATAGCTACCTTTTAGTTTTATTTCTTTTGAGCTCCATCCTTTGCGAAGTTTGCGACATTTCTGTTTACGACCAGAGAAACCAGTAATATTGCATGTTCTACTTGAGCGTGTTGTCCAATGCATTCCCATGAATTCACATGATTTATCATACGGTGACGATCGTTTGGAGCTACGAGTCTTTCGAGTCGAGAAGAACTGGTATCCATGCCTTTTTGCTGCAGAGATAACCACTGGGCCAGGAATAGTATAAGTTTTTTTCTGTCTTTCTAATTGTCCCGAATGGCGTTTACTGTCTGCAGCCAAAAGGTTAAACGACAAAACTGTTAGTAACAAGACGAAAAACAGGTTTTTTATCATTGAAAAATAGCTGATTGTCGAATTCATTTTCATTCCTCTATTTAATAGTGAGTTTTCTTAATGAGCTGGTCGAAATGGTTTTTCCGTTCTTATCAATTGCACTGACTCGCCATAAAAAGGGGGAGCGGAGTTTTTTCAAAATCGATTCAGGCGGAATGTAGCTAGATTGTCCAGGGTGAACTAGCGCAGAGCTGATGAGTGCTTGTTCGCCTTGCGAGTCGTAAATCTCTAATCTATACAAGGAAACTGATTGGGAGTCAGCTAAATCGAACCACGTGAAGTTGACTTGCTTAGGAGTTAGCTGTTGGCCTGAATGTGGTAGCAAAAGTGTAATAGGAGGTAGCTTTTTATTTTGCTTAAGTTGTTGTTCGGAGCCAACAAAGTAACGTAACGTTGGCATCGGGAAGCCGGCAACTCCCCCCGATTTTAGAATACCCGCAGTGGTGTCGGAGTTACCTTCTTTATCGCTGCTAGCCTCGATACGCAATAACACTCTATATAGACCTTTTTGTAATGTTGGCAATAACTTGGGATCTGGGCCCGGAATTACCGCTCTTCCCGACGGTGTTAGAAACTTTTGGAATCGACTAATCAGTCGATATCGTTTTTGTAATCCGCGTTCGGATGCGGGTAAACTCGCTTCGGAAAGCAAGTCGAACCGGGATGGTTCTGGTTCACCCGGCAACACGATTTCCCAACGACCTTTAAGTAAGCCCGAGCCAGTGTAAGAGACTGTTGCATTAAACTCAGGTAGAGTTTCGGACTGTTTAACTAAAGTCACCGCTTTTCGGTAATCATTTCCTGAAAAGTCTAAATCAACTTTGGTGAGTGATAGTGGAGAGCGAGCACCTCCTCCAGCCATACGACAGGTGACTGTGACATAGGTATTGATACCGTTGTTGCTGAATTGGCGGATATAATAAAATTCAGAAGATGCACCCGATTGAGCCTGCTGATAAGCCCTTCTTATTACAGCTGTGGGAATGCTCATAACATCGGTTAAGTTTCGAGGTGCTAGTTTGCGGTTCATCTGTTTTTGTGAGTGAGGCAAATCTTTGGTGGGGATATCGGAATTACTTCCTCCACTTATTCGAGATAAATCAAATTGCTCTGGCAGGTGACCCAGCAAAGTGCCAGCAACGCAGGGATTAGTTCCAACAACCACACCAGTACTGCTGACATCGCCACACCAAAATGCGTCAACAGGAATTTCATTCGCATCCAAATTATGAAATGTGATTAGGACGGTTGATGCGCCATTTGAGTTGACGTTTACTCCGGTCGGATTTCTACCAGTGACAGCATTTACCTGAAAGCTTGCGAATAATAAGGTGCAAAACATTAATGTGTTGGCTACTTGTCTTGTTAGGTTAGTCATATGCTTTGATTCCTTGATTAAAAGCTAAGCGAAATGCCAAGTTGAGCAGTGGTAGTGCCAAACTGGTTTCTTTGATCGAAAACATTGTCGATAGATTCAGAGTCGTTATAGTTAACTCTAAGGCTGATACTTCCCTGCGCAGGGAGCCACCACTCACCCTCGGTTAAGTTTTTGATTAAGCTGATATCTGCGGTTGTCGCTAGGCTTTCCGATTCATCGAGATTGTCATGCTCTTTGCTTAAACCGTAGGCAATAGCGAAGGCTAGACCGTCAATGGATTGCCAGCTGTATGAAACAGAAATCGCTTCACTCCACTGGACTTTGGCATTTTCTATATCCGCCTGTCGGTTCTTAGAAATAGTGAAGATCCAAGCTGATGATTCATTTTGTTGAAGATTTAAACTTGCGGCATGCTGCAAATTACTAAAGTCAGAGAGCTCTCTACCGAGTTGTCGATTATCTTGTTGGCTATAACTAGACTGAAATGAAAATGAATGTTGATCAATCTGCCAGCTACTCGCGATGTTGTGGCTGGTTGTCAGTTGGTCGGGCAAATGACTGTTATCATTAAAGCCACTATCGTCGGTGTTAGGTGAGTTGAGAGCGAACTGATGACTTTGTTGGTAATTGTAATCAAGATTTGGTAACCAAGGGTTAGGTTCAGATTCTTGATCTTCTAGCCAATAAACAGCAAGCGGAATGTTGAGAGAAAAGTTATCCGTTTTAGTTTTCGTCGTTAAGAGATTCTTCAGATTGTCCAAATTGTCTCTAGATGCTTGGAGCGATAAATTGCCAGATAAATGGCCTAGCTGATATTGCGCACCCAACATTGAGTTTTCTATGTTAGCTTGAACAAATGCGGTCAAGGTTTGATAAAGCGGATCGGCACTTGAATGATTAGCTAAAAGCGTAATATTCGCGACTGAGCCCCATGGTGTTTCTCCATCTCGCATTAACAGATAATTTACAGAAAGGTTGTGCGCAATAGAGTTTTCACTTTGAAGCTTGACCAATGGTTCGCCTAGGCTTAGTGCACTGTCTTCAGGATTAGTATAGCGACTAAAGCCTACAACAAGATCTGCCTCAAAACGTCCCTCGTTATCTGAAGCCACAAGTCGTAAACCGGCCCCAGAATTTTTTTCTGCGCTGCTAATTTCGCTAACACCAAAATCACTTTGCGAAATTCGCTCCGCATCTAATAAGCTACCTTCTAGCCGTAGTGAGATACGTTGCTCGGCAAACAAATTAAGTCCAAAGCCAAGAGAATTGACGTATTCATTGGAGTAGTTTGCCAGTCCGAGAATGTTGTTGTATCCAACGATATCAGTACCGGACAGTATTGCGCCATTTAAAGTTAGCTGTTGCTCATTTTGATATTGCCAGCTGACACCCCGGCGCGATAGGTTGTCAATTAACAGTGGATTGTTGCCGTAGTTTGTATGACCTATATTGAGCTGATGATTACCTTTGATAAAGCTTAAATTGTAATCGGTGATATCTAGCTTTTTCGCATTCACACCTTTTGTACCAAACTGAACCGCTTGTTCTCTGTTAGATACCGCGATTAAATTTAGCGCTGTATCAATCGAAAAGTCGTTGCCTTGGTGACGGCTTGTTAACCCAATACTGGCGTCAACATCTGTGTATTGAGGTCGTTCTGATTTCGATGCATCTCCTGAGACTTCTTCATCCAGTTGCGAATTAATGTTTAAATCAAGTCGCGGCTGCCATTCTGCCTGTTGGAATCCTCCGCTTGATAAAACTTGTAAGTTACTCGTACCTATGAGCACCCATTGGTCATTGATTAACTGGTTGACTGATAATTGGTGTTCTCCAGGAGGAAGTGGAAGGCCCCCTTTAAAAAATAGGTTTTGTTGATCGAATTGTATGAGGCTGGAAATGTCCGTATCACCTAACAATACTTGAAACTGAGGAATCGTTTGAATGGCGTAGTTAGAAGACGGTTCATTGTGGTTGTTACTTGGAACTGCATACGATTTATTTGTCCTAGTTCCGGTTCTTCTTAGGGCGATTACAAAAGCTTGGGTGTTGGCAATCCAATCGGTTATGACCTCTCCGGAATCTGTCGTCAGCTGAGCTAATTCGAATTGTGAACTAGTCAAGCTCAGCTCTTCTGCCGCGGCTAATTGGCTAGTCAATATTTGATTAATCAATAGGGCGCAAGTACAGAACTTGCTAGCAATTTTGATCTTCACGGTCTCATCCTTTTAAATGTCGCTTAAAAACGAATCTTGCTAAAAGTTTCTTAAGCAGGATTCAGTATTTCCTACGTCGCACCAACTAGTCGCAACTTTTAAGAGTGGTACCTCCGACCGAGACAAAAGTGCAGTTTTGACCATTTAGTCGGCCACTGGTCACTCTTCCTGTCGAGCTGACATCTTGAAGCTCGCTTCGTCTATATTCGCTGGCTTGTTGGCTCGCTTGAGGCTGGTTTGCGGCTGCGATTTGTGCCACTACTCCCTGAACTTGTGGGTTACCCTCGTAGCCCCACTGACCCGTTTGCAAGTTAAGCCAGTAATAGCCGTCACTGACCTCACTGCCGACCAAGGCGTCGAGTTTGCTGATCATTTGCTCATTAAGGTGTTCGCCATTGATGTGGATGTGACGTTGTTGCTCTGCAAAAGTATTCGATGTGAAAAGCATCAAAACCAATACCAGTAATTTAAAAATTTGAATTTGCATCTCTAGGCTTCCTGTTCGCTATGTTTAATGTGTGATTCAGAATAGGGTTACTTGTGCAATGGTGCTTGAATACAACTTGAAGTAGTTTGAAGTAACTTGAAAACTATATAAATCAAATAGATAGGTAACATAATCAGTTTGTAGCCGCGCACGGTAAGATGGTACAAAATTGCTAAAACTCGTCGAATTGACGGTTTGATTGAGTAGAATAACCACTTGAATCAGTAGAAATTCAAACAAATTCAAACAAATTCAAACTGGGTTAATAGTTAATTGATGGCATTTGACTATAATAAGTTTGCATTAATGACAGGGTGACTTATTAACCAATCGCGAATGAAGGAATGGAATGTATTATCAGTTTGATAAATATTTGGTCGATCATGTAAAGAGCAAGATCTATCTCGATGGTGAGCTGATTTCAGATGATGAAAAAAGTGTCAAATTGGTTTGCTTGCTCTGTGCTGGTTATCCCGATGTGGTCGAAAAACAGACTCTAATTGAATCTTTATGGCCTGATCAAGTTGTTACCGATTGGTCATTATCGAAGCTTGTTTCAGATGTGCGTCAGTTGCTCGGTGATAATGGCAAAGATCAGGGCTATATTAAAACGATCAGAGGTAAAGGGTTTAAATTTAACTCTGAAGTGAGTCAACACTTAGAACAAGCTAAAGTTGCTAAATCATCGGCAAAAAAAGTTGTTGTTAAAAAAAATCTAATCGCAGTCGCTCTAACATTATTAGTGGTCTTTACGCTTGCTGTAATATTTGGCTGGTCCGCCAAAGCTCCGACTAACCAGTCTGTGCTTCGTGTGGCAGTGATGCCAGTGCAAAGTGAAACCCATGATCCCATCAATGAATGGGTTAAATACGGCGTCATGTCAATGGCTTCTGAACAGCTAGGCCGATATGAGTCGATTCAAACCATCCCAGTACCAACGGTTATCAGTTCAATCTCTGAGTCCGAGTTTACTGTTAAGAAATCACCCTCTGAAGAGCAGTCTTACTATCAATCTGTTTGCATTAAGATTGGCTGTAGTCATTTGGTAGCAATAAAACATCGAGTAGAAAACAATACGGCGGTTTTGAGTTACCAAATCTTTAACGCTGACAAGCGCTCTGGCATTTTGGAATTTGTGCAGCCCGATGTTTTTGATGCGGCCACTATGTTACTTGACTACTTAGCCAGCGATTTAATTCCCGATGAGAAGCAACATATTGCATTGAGTGACACCTTTTCCAGCGACCAAAAGGCCAATCGAGATTATGCGATAGGCGTTAATGAGTTGTTAATTGGGGATATGAAAGCAGCTAAAGATTATCTAAATTTGGCGATAAAAAAGCAGCCTTCTTTTTTCTGGGCCAACGCTTATCTGGCGGAAGTCTATTATCGAACGGGGGAGCTGGCTCGCGCGACAGAATTAATTGAAGCGTTAATGTCTCAACGCGAACCCGGATTAAGCGCTAGTCAGAGATACTTTCTTGACCATTTAACGTCCAATATTTTATATACCCAAGGTAAATTGATTGAATCACTAGAGCTTTCAAAATCATTGCTCAGCAATCCACATGCTATGGATGACCCATTTCTTTCGGCCCGAGAGCTTTTAAATGTTGGCTCGACTTATCAAGCGCTCGGACAACTTGAGCAAGCTGCAGACTTTTTACAACAAGCAATGAGCAAATATCGGCTAGCTAACTTTGCCGCGGGCGAAGGAAAGGCATTGTTTAATTTAGGCAATGTCTATTTAAGTCAATCGCAGCTCGAACGGGCTATAGAGCATTACCAAAAAGCCCGTGAAATCTTTATTCGTTTTGAAATGGTAGGTTATGCATTAATGGCAAAGCATCAAACCGCTTCCACCAGCATTTCTTTGGGTAAAATACAATTTGCAGAAGCTGAGCTAAGACAATTGGTTGAAAGTTACATACAAATTGGCGACCTACAGGGTGAACTTACCGCATTAGTGGATTTAGTCGATGTCAGCCTCGCAAAAAATAATACTCAAGATGCGATTGCTCGTTTACAGCAGCTAATTCCAAGAATTGACCAAACTCAATTTAGTTACTTACAAAATCATATTAGACGGCTCGCCGCGGTGACCTATTTACGGGCGGAACTACCAGAAAAGGCTGAGCAGTATGTGGCGATGTTTGATGGTAACTGGTCAGATAATCGACCAGCGTTTGCGTTTGTTCCAGCACATATTTTGCTTTTAAAGTCTGATTTTGAAGGGGCTATCGAGATGGTGCGAAGCGTAAAAGAGTCGATTTCTGAGCAATGGACTGATAGTCACCAAGCGATATATGAGCAATTTGAGTTGGCCTACAATGAGAAAAAGATCATGCCTATACGTTACTAAGGGGGCTCCCTAGAGGCTTTATTTATCTAGCGCTAACTAGTTGATATTTAAGGCTTTCAAGTTATTTCAAACTAATTCCAGCTGTTTTCAAGAATTTCAAAAAACGTTCAATTACCGTAAATACTCAGGTGAAGGTGTCGAGGACTCGACTCTTCTCGAACCATTGTGAATTTAACGGAGACGATTCTTAATGAAATATCTGACAACAGCGCTAATCGCATTTTGCTTTTCAATGCTCACTGTTTCAACTCATGTCGCAGCAAAGAAGGAGACCTTTTTTGGATGTGAAAGTGGCTTCCAGTACGAAAGTAAAAAGAATGCGGCTAGATGTATTAAACAGCAAAAACAAACCTTTCGCCCGCCTCTTAAGTGTCAGTACAAACGCCAAGGTAAGGCTAACTTTCGATTAGTGGTGGATAGTGACGGAATTAGAGATCAATGTGAAGTCGTCGCTGCGGATTCTGGGCTAACCAATAAAAAACTCGCCAACACACCTGGAAAAAGGCCCGAAATGCAATTTCCTCCCCTGTGTATGAGTGGATATAAGCTGCAAGCAAGGAAGGGGAAAGATGCCTGTGCCAAAGGAAGTGCTGAGCAAATTAAGCCTCCGACTAAGAAAGTGACTCGTTAAAATTTCGACCCTTAGAAGGTGATCTGGCCGAAGCTAATTGGCATCAACTCCAGAAAGCTCCCGATCCGGCTAAATAAGGCCAATTATCGCTGTTTTCCCAGTTGTTTTCCGTTATAATTGCGCGTTCGATTTTTAGCAGGGTTCAGTGGCCGTTTTATTGTGAGCAAATCTTTTCAATCAGTCAAAGGTATGAATGACATCTTGCCAGAGGATTCGCCGGCTTGGCATTTTCTGGAGGCATGTTTACGACAACTTACCGATAGCTACGGTTATTCGGAAATTCGTATGCCTATCGTTGAGAATACTCAACTATTTTGCCGCTCCATTGGCGAAGTGACAGACATCGTTGAGAAAGAGATGTACACCTTTGTTGATAAAGGGGAAGACAGCTTAACCCTCAGGCCCGAAGGAACCGCTTCTTGCGTGCGAGCAGGTATTCAACATGGTTTATTGTATAACCAACAACAGAGATTGTGGTATATGGGGCCAATGTTTCGTAGAGAAAGGCCTCAAAAAGGTCGATACCGTCAGTTTCACCAGTTTGGATTGGAAACGTTTGGGTTCCAAGGTCCAGATATCGACGCCGAAATCATCGCTTTAACGGCTCGTCTATGGAAAAAACTAGGTATACAAGATGTAGAGCTACAAATTAATTCTTTAGGTAGTAACCAAGCAAGAGAAGACTACAAACAGAAGCTTGTAACTTATTTTGAAGAGAATAATGAACAACTCGATGCTGACAGTCAGCGGAGATTAAAGTCCAACCCACTTAGAATCCTCGATACTAAGAATCCTGCCATGAAAGAGGTGGTTGAAAAGGCGCCCAAACTGATGGCTCACCTTGATGATGAATCTAAAATTCATTTTGAAAACCTCTGCGCAAAGCTCACAGCGCTTGGGATTCCTTATGTAATTAACCCTAATTTAGTGCGCGGTCTTGATTATTATAATCGTACGGTATTTGAGTGGGTAACAACTGATTTAGGGGCTCAAGGAACCATTTGTGCTGGTGGGCGTTATGACGGTCTGGTTGAGCAATTGGGCGGACAAGCTAATTTCGGCTGCGGTTTTGCGATGGGGTTGGAGCGAATAATTTTACTGCTACAAAATCAAGAATCATTTAAAGATAAACTTTCGACCAAAACCGATGTCTATTTATGCACCCTTGGTGAACAAGCCGAAAATGCTGGGCTAGTCCTTGCTGAGGAATTAAGAGAGCAATTACCGAATTTAAAGCTACAACTTCATTGTGGTGGTGGAAATTTCAAGAAGCAGCTGAAAAAAGCAGACAAATCAGAAGCTAAGCTAGCGCTCATTTTGGGCGAAGACGAAGTGAAGCAACAAAGTGTTGCGATTAAGTTCTTAAGAGAGCAAAAGGCTCAGATTAACTTGTCCCAAGTTGAACTAAAGCAGCAACTGAGTGGACTTATATAATAACGGAGCGGTTGAGTGTTTTGACGATTAGTTGATAACAGCCAACCTCAAATTAAGCACCAAGAAATTAAAATACAGATTACAGAAATTAGAATTTAGGAGTATAACGTGTCAAACCTTACTGAAGAACAACAAGTAGAGCAGCTAAAAGAATGGTGGAAGGACAACGGAACGCCATTAATTATTGGCGCTGTTTTAGGCTTATCAGGTTTTTTTGGCTATCGATATTGGACAGAACAACAAGTCGCCTATCAAGAATCTGCTTCTAATCTTTATGTACAGGTTACCGAGCAACTTGAAGGCGCCGATAAAGCTAAGCTAGCTGACGCGGCTAAAGAAGTGAAGCTACAGTTCCCTGATTCAAGTTACGCTATTTTATCGTCATTTCATTTGGCTAAAATCGCGGTCGATGAAAAAGACTTAGACAAAGCCGCTACAGAATTAAGCTGGGTTATAGACAAGCATGCCAGTAATGAACTAAGCAATATTGCCAAAATACGATTGGCTAGAATTTTGATCGCACAGGAAAAAGCGGAGCAAGCACTGCCGTTATTGCAGTTTGATAATGAGTCAGGATATTTTGAAGTAGCAAGCATGGTAAAAGGTGATGCGTTATTTGCTTTAGGGAAAAAGCCTGAGGCATTAGAAGCCTATCAAGCGGCGGACAATTTAGGCCAGGCCACTAGCTCACATCCAACTCTAAAATTATTAATTGAAGAACTAGCTGCTGTTGATCGCGTTGTAGAAGAAGCGCCAGCTCAGGAATCTGAAGTAGAAGAATCAGCCACTGAAGAGCCAGCAGAAACGCAAGAGGCTACCGAATAATGCGGTTGCCTATAATTGCAATTGTAGCCGCAGCTCTTTTACTGTCTGGTTGTAGCGACGATGAAGATTTATATTTACCAAATCCATTGGTAGATATAGAGAATCAATTTGAAACCCAAGTTCTTTGGTCTACTGACATTGGTGATGGGCTTGGCGAACGATCGGGTAAGATTTCTCCGGTATACGCTTACAAGAAAATATATATTGCTGACAGTGAAGGCAAAGTGGCGGCGGTCAATCCAGACAATGGAAAAATCATTTGGGAAACTAATTCGGAACTTCCTATCGCTGGAGGCCCAGCTGTTGCTAATAGAATAGTCGCGGTCGGTACTAGTCAAGGTGAAGTTTTAGTGCTTGACGCGGAAACTGGAGAAGAGATCTGGCGTGCTCAGGTCTCGAGTGAAGTGATTTCGAGCCCAGCGATTGGTGAAGGTCATGTTGCTGTCAGAACCGTCGATGGAAAAGTCTATGCGTTTGATGCTAAAACAGGCGAACAGAAATGGTTTTATGATGAATCGCTGCCAGCGCTAACCTTGCGGGGTAATTCAGCGCCGGTGATTGCAAGTGGTGGGGTTATTTCAGGGTTTGCTAACGGCAAATTATCGGTTTTCTTACTTTCTAATGGTCAACCTGCTTGGGAGAAAAGAATTGCAACACCGTTAGGCAGTTCTGAAATTCAGCGACTAGTCGATGTGGACTTGAAACCTTTAGTTATCGGTCCTACGATTTATATTGGTTCATTTAATGGTAATTTAGCCGCTCTTGATCTGAGAAATGGTGAGTTTCAATGGCAAAGAGAATTGTCGACTTTTCAAGATATGGCGGTCGGAGAATTGTTGCTATTCGTTACCCACGAAAATAGTTATTTAAGTGCAGTTAATCGTGCTAATGGCGTTATCATTTGGACGCAGAAAGATCTTCATAGACGTCAGTTGACCACACCAGGCGTTCTTGGCGAATATGCGATTGCTGGTGATTTCGAGGGCTACGTTCACTGGATGTCAATACGCACCGGCGAGATTGTAAGCCGTGAACACATTGACTCCAGCGGAATCTCCGCAGTACCGCTAATAATAGGTGACAAAGCTATCATGTATACTAGAGATGGCGAGCTTGTTGCAATCAAGAGAAAATCTAAATAACGACTCGCGAGAATTTAATTCTTTGAGTTAAGCAAAACGTTGTCGCTTTTTATAGTTGTTAAAGCGGCAACGATGGTGGAAAAAAATGTTACCTGTAATCGCACTTGTCGGACGACCCAATGTTGGCAAGTCAACACTCTTTAATCGATTTACTCGAACTCGGGATGCTTTAGTAGCCGATCTTCCGGGACTCACTCGCGATCGCCAATATGGCCATGCCACGTTTAGCGACCAGCCTTTTATTATTATTGACACGGGTGGTATTACTGGAGGAGAAGTCGGTGTCGATGGGCTAATGGCGGAACAGTCGATGCAGGCTGTTAAAGAAGCGGATATAACTCTATTTATTGTTAACGCAAGAGAAGGCTTAACGCCGACCGATGAGTCCTTTGCACAACAGCTTAGAGCTGAAAACAAAAAGATTCACTTAGTCGTCAACAAAGTCGACGGCTTAGATCAAAATACCGTGTTGTCCGACTTTTATTCCATGGGATTCGAGTCTATTTCTGCAATTGCGGCTGCGCACGGTCGTGGTGTTAATCGATTAATTGATGATGTAATTTTCCCTGCGGTGGCGGATTTATTAAAGAGTAATCAAGCAGAGCAGCTTGAGGATTCCGAAGACAAAGGCGATTCAACTAAAGGACCAAAACTAGCCATTATTGGGCGTCCAAATGTTGGAAAGTCGACTCTCGTTAATCGTATGCTAGGTGAAGAACGAGTTGTTGTATATGACATGCCTGGAACGACCCGAGATTCTATTTATATTGAGATGGAGCGGCGCGAGAAACAATATACCTTGATCGATACGGCCGGGGTTAGGAAGCGCGGAAAAGTTCATGAGGCAGTGGAAAAGTTTTCGGTTTTAAAGACATTACAAGCAATCAATGATGCGAATGTTGTGGTAATGATTTTTGATGCGCGAGAAGGCATCACAGAACAAGACTTAAACCTCCTCGGATTTGCTATTGATGCAGGCCGTTCGTTGGTTCTAGGTGTTAACAAATGGGATAATATGTCCGAGGATAAGCGCAACGATGTAAAAGAAGCCATTGCCCGGCGGTTATACTTTGCTGATTTTGCTCGAATAAAATATATTTCGGCACTACATGGCACCAACGTCGGACACCTTTGGGAAGCGGTGGATGAAGCATATGCTGGTGCAAGAGTCACTATGTCCGCTTCTAAATTAACACGAATCTTGGAGTTAATTGTCTCCAAACATCAACCGCCTGCAAAAGGGCGATTTAAAGCTAAACTTCGATACGCTCATCCCGGCGGCCATAATCCACCAAGAATTGTTATCCATGGAAATCAAACTAAATCTTTGCCTAAATCTTATATTCGTTATTTAGAAAAAGGCTTTCGCGAAGCACTTAAAATTGTTGGTACACCGATAAAATTTGAGCTTAAAGAAAGTGCTAATCCGTTTGAAGGTAAAAAAGTTAAAGTCACCAAAGAGTTAATGGAAAAGTCACGACGTAATCGAAGTCGTAGTAAGAAAATGACCAAACGTAAGTATTAGTAAGGGCCGCTATTAGAAGTCTAGGTGAGGAAACTATGAGCTTAGCAATTATCGCTATTTCTAGAAAGCAGATTACTCGCGTTGTGATCATCACCTTAACACTATTACTGATCCCATTCATTGCTATGCAATTTACTAGTGAAGTTTCATGGCAAGTGGGTGACTTTCTGGTTGCTGGAATACTTTTGATTGTGTTTGGCTACAGTTATGAGTTGTTGGTTAAGCTTTTGCCAGGGAAAAGACGCCAAGTTTTTATTGCGGTGACTTTACTATTAGCGTTAATCCTCGTTTGGTCGATCCTAGCGGTAGATCTTATTTAAACTCTTCGAAGTCAGCACTTAGTTCTTCAGAAAAAGTTAGTACTAAGAAGCAAATCAGCTATCACGAAGATGGTAAGTCGATTGTTTTGTTTTTAGTTGTATAAATAATAAGCACTTTTATTTATATTGTCATTGTGTACACAGTGTTATTTGACATTCTCACCATTCAGCGGCACAGTTACCCTATTCATAATTAATATAGGTTTCATGTCATGTCTCTTAATGTATTGCCTGCCAGCAGCCAACTGGCAAAATTCTATAAACTCACCATCCTTAGCACCATTGTTGCGTTAACCACAGCCTGTCAAGATTCAACTGACTCAAAGGTGGTGAAAGAGCAAACCGAAGTTCAAGCAGTAGAAGCGACAGAAACAAGTAAACCATTGACTGCTATTGAAATCGCCAAAAAATATATTATCACTGATGGGCATATCGACGTGCCATACCGGTTAGAAGAGCAATACGAAGATGTTAGCCATGCAACCAAGAGCGGTGATTTTGATTACCCTCGAGCTGTGGCTGGTGGCTTAGACGCTCCTTTTATGTCGATCTATATTCCGGCTAAGTTGGAGTTCGAAGGTGGCGGAAGTAAAGAGTTAGCCGACAAGCTAATTGATGGCGTCGAAAAAATTGTTAATGACTCGCCTGATAAATATGCACTTGCATACAGCGTTGCTGATGTTGAAGCAAACTTCGCTAAAGGCATTATTTCGCTTCCCATGGGGATGGAAAACGGTTCGCCTATTGAAGGAAACCTTGAAAATCTAAATCACTTTTACGAAAGGGGAATCCGATATATCACTCTGTCGCATTCGCTTTCGAATCATATCTCTGACTCATCGTATGATGAAAAGCGCCCAGCCAAAGGCTTAACAGAATTTGGAAAACAGCTAATCGTAGAAATGAATAATCTTGGAATTATGGTCGATGTTTCCCATATTTCGGATGAAGCTTTTTATCAGGTAATGGAAATCAGTAAAGTTCCAGCGATCGCGTCACATTCTTCAGCTCGTCACTTTACTCCGGGGTTTGAGCGAAATATGAGTGATGATATGATAAAACTTCTGGCGAAAAATGGCGGCGTTATTCAAATCAATTTCGGCTCGACTTTTATATCTAAAGAATCACGCGAAAGTTATGATGCTCGTAAACTGGCTGTGGAAAAATTCGCTAAAGAAAATAATTTTTCTGAGGACAGTGAAGAAGTTAAAGCTTTTACCAAAAAATTCTTAGCAGAAAACCCATTCAAATATGCTAACCGAGAAGATGTGTTAGATCATTTTGATCATGTCGTCAAAATAGCAGGTATAGATGCCGTCGGTATTGGTTCTGATTATGATGGAGTAGGAGATAGCTTACCAGAAGGTCTTAAAGACGTGAGTACTTACCCTGGTTTAATTCAGGGACTTCTTGATCGCGGTTATAGTGAACAGGATATAGCTAAAATCTTATCAGGCAATGTTATTCGAGTTTGGAAACAGAATGAAGCTTACGCGGCCAAAACAAAAGCGGCTAAAAGCTCAAAAGATTAAGCTGAATTGAAATGAATATTTGGGTGGATGCCGACGCGTGTCCTGTAGCAATTAAAGAGATTTTATTTAAAGCTGCGACGCGCACCAAGACTCTCACCACCTTAGTGGCTAATCAATATATTAGCGTCCCTAAATCGCCGTTTATCAAAATGCTGCAAGTGAGTTCAGGCTTTGATGTTGCAGACGATGAAATTGTTAGGCTTAGCCAAGCAGGAGATGTTGTTATAACCAGCGATATTCCATTAGCTGCGGAAGTCATAGAGAAGGGCGCTTCTGCGATTAGTCCCAGAGGAGAGTTACACACGGCTGATAATATTCGAGCTCGGCTTAATATGAGAGATTTTCTCGATACTATGCGAGCAAGTGGTGAACACACCGGTGGTCCACCTCCACTAAGTCAAGCCGATCGACAAGCGTTTGCCAATCACCTCGATCGGTTTTTAAGTAAGAAGAAATAACGGACTTCTAGATAGTTTTGAAAACACTATTTCAGATCTTATTCTACAAAACTCAAGCATTAACTCTATGAATTATTTAACTGAAAGACTATTAGTTAGACCGCTTACCCATGATGACGCTGAGTTCATCATTGAGCTGCTTAATCAAGAATCGTTTATTAAAAATATTGCGGACAAAGGTGTGAGAACTAAAAAGGATGCTATCGAATACTTAGATAATGGTCCTATTGCAAGTTATCAACAATTTGGGTTTGGCTTGAGTTGTGTTCAACTTAAGGGATCAAACGAATTGATAGGAACTTGTGGTCTTCTTAAGCGTCCAGAGCTTGATTATCCAGATATCGGTTATGCATTAATTGATCGCTTTGCAGGCAAAGGCTTCGCCAAAGAGGCAGCTAAAGGCGCGCTAGAGGTTGCAGATAGTCAGCTTAAACTAAAAAGAATTTGCGCCGTGACTTCTTTGGATAACCCGTCGTCAATTGGATTATTAATCAGTCTAGGTTTTCAGTTCGAAAAAGAAATAGAGCTTTATGGCGAGCCAACCAATTATTACTTGAGAGAGTTCTGCTAGCGATTAATCGACCAGAATTAAATGATTAGTTTCACATAAAGAAGAAGGTTGCTAGGCCTAAAAAGGCAAAAAAACCAACCATGTCTGTGATAGTGGTCAGCACAACCCCACCTGATAACGCTGGGTCAATATTCAATTTCGTCATTACCATAGGTAACAGTGCTCCAGCCGTCGCACCAGCGATTAAGTTCACTGTCATGGCACCAGCAATGGTTATTCCGAGTTGCACTGCATACGCAGAGGATTGAACAAAACTAAACCAAAAATAGACACAGACGCCGACCACGAATGCCCAAAGAAGACCGTTTATGATCGACACTCCGAGCTCTTTCATCATTAGCCATCTAAAGTTACTGCTACTAATGTGACCAACACTAAGCCCTCGAATAACCAATGTTAGACTTTGAGTTCCAGCTATTCCGCCCATGGATGGTACTATTGGCAGCAAGATTGCCAGTGCGGTCACAGCGGCGATGGTATGCTCGAATAAGCCAATCACAAACGCTGCGACCATTACCGTAATAAGGTTGATCCCCAACCAAACAGCTCGTCTCTTAGCACTAGTAAATACTGGAGCAAAAGTATCATCACTCTCATCTAATCCCGCCATACTCATCAAAGAGTGATCGGCATCTTCAATGATTACATCGAGAACGTCATCAATGGTGATTCGGCCTAATAGCTTTCCTTGTTGATCTACCACTGGTGCGGATATTAGGTCGTATCTTTCAAACACACTCGCAACATCAGCATCAGGTAGTTCGGCGGGAATCGCTTCAATTTCTTGGTTTAATACTTCTTCTACCAGTTGTTCCGGTTGGCTAGTAATTAAACTTGAAAGTTGCACTGTACCAATCAAAAGGTCTTGATCGTCTACCACATAGATACTGTCGGTATTTTTGGGGAGTTCTTTTCGCATCCTAAGATACCGCAGCACCACCTCTATAGTTACCGTGGGTCTTACCGATACTGTGTCGGTATTCATCAGACCGCCAGCAGTATCTTCAGGGTATTGGAGCGCTTGTTCTAAACGTATACGATCCTGATAACTCATCGAAGCGAGTACTTCTTTAGTCACGTTATCGGGAAGATCGCCTAATATGTCAACCACATCATCGGTATCGAGATTGGCAGTTGCAGCAGCTAGATCTGCGGGCTCCATTTCTTCTGCGAAGGCATTTAGAATCTCTTCATTAAGAAACTGAAGCACTTCACCTTCGCGCTCACTGTCTAGTAGCCTCCAGAGCATTTTTCGCTCTTTGGGAGGTGTTGACTCAAGCATATGCGCCACGTCAGCCGCGGGCAATTGGTTAAGCATTTCTCGAACTTGGACATACATACCGCTTTCTAAAGCATCGTTTAAACGGTGCAATAGGTCGCTACTATGTTCTTTCTCAAAGTTCTCTAATACCGGCATAAAAGGGCTTTTCTTTATTAAGATTTAGCGATGAATGGTGGCCAAATAACACTCAACTGATTGAATTTAGGCCATTTTTGCTAAGAGTATAGCATAATCCTCTAAGCAAAATCGCATTGGCAGGAGGAAATATTTGTTGCTATTCTAGGTTGTTTTGTTCGTTCTAATTCTCATGAGTGATTGGTATACTTGTCACATAAATTATGTACGAGGTGCCTTATGCCATCATTTGATATTGTTTCTGAAGTAGATATTCATGAATTAAGAAACGCGGTCGACCAAGCTAATCGAGAAATTGATACGCGTTTCGATTTAAAAGGATCTTCAGCGAAATTTGAACTAGATGGAAAGCAAGTCAAAATTACCGCTGATGCTGAATTTCAAGCGAATCAACTGAAAGATATTCTTATCGCTAAATTGATTAAACGTAGCATTGATCCTAAGTGTGCAGATGTTGGTGAAGTTCAAGCCTATGGAAAGGTGGTGCATTTACCGATAGGCATTAGAGAAGGATTAGAACAAGTTCTCGCGAAAAAGATCATTAAACTGATTAAAGCGGAAAAACTAAAAGTCCAATCAGCGATTCAAGGTGAAAAGCTAAGAATTACCGGCAAAAAGCGAGATGACCTTCAACAAGTTATCGCCCTAGTCAAAGGTGAATCATTAGACTGGCCCCTTCAGTTTAATAATTTTCGCGACTAGTCTCAATTTAGAGTTAGTTAATTTTTCACCGATTATTTTTATTCGGCAAATCAAATCGGTACTATGAAGTCATATTAGCCTGACTAAGTAGTAAGTAATCTTTATCGTTCTCGGTCTTAATTTTTGCTAACCCGTAGTTAGCATCTTGCAGTAACTGAGAAATCGATAAATGCCGGTCTGGATTGTATATGATCCCTGCAACCTTTGTACTGATATATATTTCAGTATGCTTATTGATTACTAGCTGAGTATTGGCCAATGCTCTATGAATATTCCTCAACTGATTCTCTGCGTGCTTGGTTGATTCCACGGTGGTCGTGATACAAAATTCGTCATCGTTAAATAAACAAACTAAATCGGTTGGCTCGAGTAGTTCAATTATTTTATTGCTCACAGTTTTAAGCATTTTGTCGCTTGCTATTTGTCCGTAACTCACACCTATATTCTTAACTTCTTCTAAATTGATAATGGCAAAAAGGGTGTTGAGTTTATATGCTTGACTGCGATTCATCTCTTCAGTTAAGCGTTGAAAAAAAGCGGGCCTAAGTAATGTTTGAGTCAAATGATCAAATGTTGCGCCTTTAAATTTTTGCCAATAACGATGGGTGATCGTTAGAGTCATAGCGATACTGGCAAGGGTCACTGTGAGCGGTAAGACAAATGGTAAAATGGGAAGAGGTAAGTTTAGAAATGCTCTGGCCTGAGAAAATGCATCATAGGCAAGTGCTAAGCTGATAGTGGCGAAAAGTAATCCCATGACAACAACATACTTGCGCCTTTTAGTCATTGAAAAAATAATCGCGCTTAGCAACATGAAACTTGAACTTATTCCAATTACAAAGTAGCTGACTTCTGAAATATAGCGCGCCAATATAGGGTTTGGATAAAGAATACTAATCATCCCGGTAATCGCAATGATGGTACATGCGATAACGTAACGCAGTCGTATTCGTAGTTCGAAAAATCTTAGTGAAAACAAAGATAGGGCTATAGAAGCAAAACTCAGAATAAACATTTCGACCTTAAAAACCGAACTGAGATCCAAACCTATGTGCATTGGTGCATCAGAGCGAATAAAGGCGATTAGCGCGAAAGAGATCAAACTGAGAGAAAGAAAGATAGTTTCGTTAGTCCCTTTTACCATAAAATAATAGAAGACCTGAATGAGACTGAGCAATAGCAGAATCGATATGCAAATTACATAGGTGTAATCGAGCTCCTGCTGATAATGAGACATCTTAAAGTAGTCGCCGATGATCACGGGTTTATCTGAAAGACCAGGTAAATTAACCGAGCTGAAAGTTTTGATTTCGAGTTGATTAAACTGGTTGTATTTAATGTAGACCGAGGGTATTAGATAGAGTCTTTTATAGCGAAAACCACTTTCGTATTGAGGCGGAAAGTTACCCGTTTTACCAATTAACCGGTTGTTTATTCTAACTTCATCGGCATCATCAACGATGTTCAGCCAAATACCTAAGGTCGATTGTTGTAGGTCGCTGCTGACAATGAACTCTTTTCGGTAGGTGAAATGTTTAACCTCACCAGAAATATCTCGTGTAATTAGAGGGCTTGTTTGTACCGCACACTCAGTATCTTGTTCCTGATAGTTGATGCAAGTAGTCCAACTACCATGAAGCGGCGCAGGAATTTTGTCGACTAGTTGTGCCGCAGAAATAGGAGTAGCCAATGAAAGCAACAGTCCTAGTTGAATCCAAAAATGTGTCCGCTTCATTGGTGTGCGCTTCCTTAGATTGGTTAAAATCCTAATTATGCCAGCATACTTGAATCTGAATGGTTTTCTCCAGGCTTCAGTTCATTGTTGTTTTCATTCTCAAACAAACTAATATATGAGGGATAAATGGTCGCTAGGCTTATAGCAAATAAGACAAAAAAGCTAAATAGGAATAGCGGCAACCCTAATAACGGTAAAATGACTGCCACTGTAATCATTAAAAAATATCCCATCATTAAATAACCAAAGCCTATCAAACCATACACTAAGAATGCTTTGAAATTATAGTGACACGCCTTAAAACTAGTATGAAGTGCTTTAAGTGCTGTCATTTTTTGAAAAACTACCAGCGCTGGGGCAAACCATAAAGCCATTAATACCGGGATTAATAGTACTAGTGAGACTAGCATGCCGAGCGCCAAGTAGAACAATGTGCCATCCTCTTGTAATTGGGCAAACCATTCAAACATTTGTTTATCAGTGGTCATATTGGCTTGAGGGGTCATATTGGCAATGACTTCTTGATAATCAATCCCGACTAATAATAGTAGCGCGTGTGTTAAGAGGTTGACGGCCAATAACGCTAGCGCATAAAAGCCCGATAAAATAAGCAATTCTCTTGCGTCGTGCTTTAGACCTTCAAATAGATGATCAAACTTGAATCCAAGATTAGCTTGTTGCGAGCGACAACCGAGCATTATTCCCCCTAGAGCGATTGGCATGAGAATGGTGGCTATCAGGTTAACCATTGGTAGGATAAGCAAGAACATCAAAAATGCAGCCACACCTATCCACGAGCCGGGAGATTGTTTAACTAACACGACAGCCTCTTTCAACCAAAGACTACCTTCATTCGCATTTGCAACTCGATACACTCCCTTAATAGCTGGGATAGAGCGATCATTTTCCTGTTGTTGGTTTAGTGGTTTCAATTTCTAGTTCCGTTCATCAAAAAATTTTAGAATGCGATTAAGGGCAGAGGTGTAGGCTATAAGAAAAACACTATCTTACCGCTGTAATCCAGTCATTCTGGGAGATTTTTACATTTATTATAATGCAAGAAAATCGTGAATAATGTTATTCTACCACCCGATTGCGGATCTCAATAGAGAAGCGCCCGACTATTTAATGTTCAATAATTAAGAGAGTTAGCATGCGACCAATTAACCGATGGATTGTAATCCTGACAACAGTGTTCTTTTCCTATCCAAGCATAGCTGATAAACCAGCTAATACAGCGAAGCAAACCCAAAACACAAGACTCACCCTAGAGGCGATTATGGCAGACCCTGATTGGATGGGAAATAGCCCAGAAAATCCGAGCTGGTCACTGGATGGTAAACGTGTTTATTTTGAGCAAAAGGCGGAAGGTCGTTCGCATAACGAAAGCTATCAATTAGACCCAGTTACAAAAAAAGCGGAAAAGCTTACAAAAGACCAGCAACTAGCGAAAGCAAGCGCTAGCGCGAAATTTAATCCAGCGGAATCCCATGGAGTTTTTACTTTTCAGAATAATTTGTACTTAATTGAGGTAGCGACTGGAAAGGTTTCTCCCGTTACTGCCGATTCGCAAACTCAACGGAGCGCGGTGTTTACAAGCGACCATATAATCACCTACCGACAGGGGTACACGGTTTACCAATATGACCGCAATACCGGACTCTCTTCACAAGTCGCAGATTTTCGACTTGAAAAAGACCCAGAAGCCGAGCAAAAGAAAAGTTATTTAGAACAGTCTCAGCCCCGCTTGCTAGATTACGTTAAGCAACAACAAGACGAAAAAGATTTTCAAGAGCAACGTGAAAAAGAGTTAAAACTTCATCAGTCAAAGACTTGGTATTTAGGTAAAGGGCTTCGAATTAAGACTTTTAGAATTTCTCCCAATGGCCAATGGGTAATTTTAGGGACTGTCAAAAAAGATCGTTCAGGAAAATCAGATCACATGCCAGAATTTGTCACAGAAGATGGTTATGTCAACGATCGTAAAGTTCGAAGCTTAGTGGGAACTTCTGAGCCCTTGAATGAGGCTTTTTACTTATTCAATTTAAAAAAGCAAACCAAATTATCTTTAGAACTTAACCACCTGCCAGGAATCAGCGATGACCCGCTAAAAAAACTGCGTAAGAAAGCTGCTCAAAAAATCGGTTATAAATACAAAGATAAAAAAGGTGATCGAGCCGTATATGCTTATAACTGGTTGCCTAATCAAGGAGTTGCTTGGAATGATGATAGCAGCAAAGCCGCCATTCTGTTGTTTTCATACGATAACAAGTCTCGTTGGATTTTAACTCTTGATACGAAGGAAACTAAGCTTAAGACTGCCCATTGGATGACCGAGGATACGTGGGTAAATGATTGGACATTTAATGAATTTGGCTGGTTGCCCGATAACAATACTCTCTATTATCTTTCCGAAGAAGAGGGCTACTCCCACCTTTATATCAAGAAAGGTAAACGGCGTGCGACTCAATTAACCGACGGACAGTATGAAGTCAGTGATTTAACTGTCGGAAAAGACGGAAAGCACATTTATTACCGAGCAAATCAAAAGCATCCAGGGATTTACGAGATCTATCGTCTTAACCTAGATACCCGCAGCAGCGAAGCTCTGACAGATCTAAATGGAGTCAACCATTATAAATTGTCACCTGACGAGCAGAGTTTACTGATTACTCACTCCAGTACCACTAGAAAGCCTGAGCTATTTTTACATGGGATTGGTTCTGAAAAAGCTCCGGTTCAAATAACACAAACTATGTCCGAGCAATTCCTGAAACAGCAATGGCAAGCACCTGAAATTGTTGCGATTAAATCGAGTCATATTGACCGTTCAATTTATTCGAGGCTTTATAAGCCAAAGTCAGTGACTGAATCTTCGGCGAAAAAGAGACCTGCGGTAATGTTTGTTCATGGAGCTGGTTATCTACAAAACTCACATCAGGGTTGGTCAGGTTATTTTCGTGAATACATGTTTCACAATTACCTAGTAGAAAAAGGATTTGTAGTATTGGACATGGACTACCGAGCATCGAAGGGCTATGGCCGCGATTGGCGCACCGCCATTTACCGGAACATGGGCACACCAGAATTGCAAGATTTAAAAGATGGCGCCGAATGGTTGGTGGAAAATATGAATGTTGACCCAGAGAAAATTGGTGTTTATGGCGGTTCGTATGGCGGATTCATGACATTTATGGCAATGTTTAAAGAGCCCGAGTTGTTTGCTTCAGGAGCGGCTTTACGACCTGTGACTGATTGGGCGCACTATAATCATGGTTACACCTCTAATATTTTAAATACACCACAGGTGGATCCAGATGCCTACGAAAGAAGCTCACCGATTGAATTTGCCGATGGGTTGAATAAACCGCTACTGATATGTCACGGCATGGTTGACGATAACGTCTTTTTCAAAGATACCGTGCGACTTGTTCAGCGCTTAATTGAGTTGAAGAAAACAAAGCATTTTGAGACAGCTATTTATCCGGTAGAACCTCATGGGTTCAAACAACCGAGTAGTTGGTTGGATGAATATACTCGAATTGATCAACTGTTTGAGCGGACTCTAAGATAGCTACGTTCGGTAAAACAATTTCGAGTAACTTTATAAAAGGCCTGACTATTAGTAGCCAAATAGACACCCAAAAGGAAATGGAAGTTTGCAGACTTTAAGCAAAATATTAGCTGTTTTGATTAGCAGCATGCTGATTTCGGCTTGCTCGGATGAGCAGCCATTGGCCACCGCGATGCAAGACTGCTATAACCATTACAAGGCAGAGAGCTACTTAGTTGCAATTGAATCATGCAACATTGCAGCTAATACTGGTGAGCCTCATGCGCACTGGCTGTTAGCTCAAATCTATCGCTTTGGGCTCTCAAGCCAAGGCGAGCTTCCCGAAGAAGCCTTTCAGCATTATTTAAAAGCAGCAAATCAATCTCATAGTCAATCGATGCGAGAAGTTGGGAATGCCTATCTTTATGCCTATGGCGTCGAAACAGATTTTCAGCAGGCTCACCAATGGCTGCTTAAAGCTTCTAAGCAAGGAGATTCTGTTGCTGCATTTTCTTTAGGGCATATTTATTATGAAGGCAAAGGTCGAGATAAGGATATTGGTTCAGCGATTAATTGGTACATGATTGCAGCTTCCTCTGATCATGCTATGAGTATCAATAACTTGGCTTGGATTTACGCCACTAGCGAAGAACCAGCCTTTTTTAGTGCCAAGAAAGCGAACTATTGGTTAAACAAAATGCAAGCTCGATTGTTTGAAGTGCCTATGTTTCTCGATACCAAAGCAGCTGTTTTGGCAGCTCAAAATGAGTACGCTGAAGCTGTCGAAGTTCAAAATTTGGCCATATCCAAACTACCAGAAAATACACCTGAAACTGAAATGCTAGAATTCCAAAAACATTTGGAGGCCTACCAAGCGAACCAACGCTGGAAAGAGTAATGGATAATAAAAAAACTGCCACAACCACCCCCGCAAAATTTAGAGCTGGTTTATATCAGCATTACAAAGGGGGAGAGTATCACGTGATCGATCTAGCGCAGCATAGCGAAACCGAAGAGCAATTGGTGGTTTACAGACCTCTCTACGGTGAACAAAAGTTATGGGTACGGCCTTTTGAAATGTTTTTCGAGCAAGTCACAGTTGATAATCAACTGGTTGACCGATTCAAATGGATCAAATCAGTTGATTAATTATTGTCTTGGTTTTGTAATAATTTTGCTTTGCTAAAGACTAAAGAAATAAGACTATGTTAACTGATAAAGTGTTAGGTTTTGAGCTCACAACCTTACAATATGACAGCAGAGACTTGTTTCAGTGGTTCTACTATGCCGCTTAAGCACGATCGTGCCTATCGAAAGCTTTTCCAAGAGACTTTAGCACAATACAGTCCTGCAATTATGCGTGTTGTCACCAGCTACGAGCGAATTAAGGCGTTACAAGAAGAATTATATCAAGAAATCTCTGTTGCACTATGGAAGTCATTAGCCAAGTTTGACAGTCAATCTAGTCTTAAAACCTATATCCTCAGTATTGCTCATAAGCGTGCGATTTCTCATGTTGCAAAATATGCAAAAGAGCCTCGCTCTAGCGAAATAGTCGAATATGACTTGCCTCAGCATGATTGCCCGAGTTCTACACTTGCAGCTCAACAGCGAATATCAAAGCTACTGAATGGGTTAAATCAGCTTTCGTTAGTTGAGCGACAACTCGTAACTCTGGCACTAGAAGGCGTAAGTTACCTAGATATAGCTGAAATACTCGGAATGACCACTAACCTGGTTGGAGTCAAACTTAATCGCGCCAAAGCGAAATTGAAAACTATTATGGAAAATTCGGAAGGTTAAATGGCAGACGAACAATTTGACAATAATGGTGATGATTGGCAGCAGCTGCAAAATGATTGGCAAAGCTATCAGCCCGATATCGCCAAAATAAAACGCCGAATCGCATGGGTAACCTGGCGAATGGTGGCGGTTTTAGTGCTCGATGTTTTAGTGGTAGTCACTTATATACCATTCCTAATCTTTTGGGTTTTCGATGATGGTGCATCGCTTGCTGAAAAGATCTGGCATTTCGGTATGTTGCCGTTATTGCTTTACGGCGTCTATTGGGATTTCAAATTAAGATTACCTTTATTCAAGCTAGACAGTGAGTCAACTCGCGGCATCTTGGAGTGTTATTTAAGACGGGTTCGCGCCGGAGTATCTTTAGGCAATCTTGGATACAAATTTTCATTGTTATTATTAGGATTGTTCTTGCTTTGGGTGGGTTCAAGTTTTTATTTTGAACTGGGAGAGGAAAAACTACAAAAGCCGACCTTTATAGTTTTTGGGACTTTATGGATTAGTTTTTTTGCCGTTATTTTACTCTGGTATCGAAACAAAAAGCGCAAAGAGCTGGTGCGTTTAAGTGCTTTGTGGAAAGAATTTCTAGAATAAATTGAGCTCTGTTTTGATAATGAAAAGGCTCAACTTAAAGTCTGTTGAGCCAACTCTATAACTAAAAAATGACTAAGAAATTTGCCAAGTAAGCACCGAAGTAAAACAATGAAGAAAAAATCGGCAGCCCTACAAAACTTAATAAAATTAGACCCATCAATACCATCACACCATACCGAGCATTCCATTGACTGTATGCGTACGCATGGTTTCTTTTAAGAAAATAAGGAAGAATATAGTGCCCGTCAAGCGGTCCGATTGGTAACAAATTAAAAAGCATTAATAGCATATTAATAAATGCCATATAGGTCAGAAACGTTTGTGGACCAATTTGCAGCAGGTATTCAAGTTGAAATACTTGGGCTGCGGCTAATAAATTCACACTTATGAATGCCAATAATAAATTCATACCAGGGCCAGCTGCAGAAATCCACGCTGAAGCATAGTAGGAATTAAAATTTCGTGGATTAGTTGGAACTGGTTTGGCAAAACCGAATCCAACAGTCGCAACCATCAGCAATCCGACAGGATCGATATGGGCTATTGGATTAAGCGTTAATCTACCCATCCTTTCTGCGGTGTTGTCACCAAATTTTTTGGCTGTCCACGCGTGCCCAAACTCATGAAAAGAAAGGGAAATAATAATTGCAATAATGGCTAGAGTGAACTCTAAATACCTTCCCTGCATTAGCAAACTAATCATAGATGTTCCTAGTTGTTTAGGCTTGGTAAATAATAAATGACGTTGCCTGGGTAATCACTTTGCTCTTGCACAGTAATACTTTGGTACCAAGATTCATTAGTCATTTTTGCGTATAGACTGTTCCAGTTATCGGCATCATTAGTATTGACTTCCAACCGACATACATTGGTATTGCAATTTAGGCTTTGCAAATAATGATCACCATTTTCGTCGTGAGCAGCTAGAAAATTAGCGATTGAGTTTTCGTATTGATTTGACCATTCATTTTTTTCGCTGGAATTGTTATAGCTTTGTTTAATATCTTCTAGTCGTTGTCCTTCAAGCTGCAATACGATGCCTTTAAATTGATCGGTAAATTGAGTTTTCATGCTTTCTTCAAAGGTTTGCATATTCATGGTTCTGAGCGGTGCTTCTGTTTGCTCTTTAGAGCCGCTATCGGACGGAGAATTCTTTTTCGCTGCCAACAGGCTTGCATTTAGTTCTTCTCTAACGGATTGAACGGCTCTGGTCAGACGCTCAATTTCAAGAGCTTGTTGTTCAATTAATTGGTCTTTATCCGAACTATAGGTTTTTACCTTTGTCGCTGCAGTGTTTTGGCTAAAGTTTTCATTCGACAGATGAGATTGAGAGTCATTGTCCTGTGGTTTTGATAAAGAAACATCAGCCCGGTTGATTAGTAAAAGCGCTGTAACTATCACCCCAACTAAAAATGCCACTAAATGTGTAATAAAGATCTTCATTCATGTTTTCCGATTAATATTGACTAATTACCAATGTGAATACCCCTATATCCGTCACACAGGAGGAATTCTAGTAATGAAATTAACAACAGATGACTGCATTTTTTCAAGTAGTCACCTGCAGCGCAAGCTTAATAATTAATTTATTACGATTGGTAACAAATCTATACAAGCGATAGCTTGCAGTTTGTTCTTGTCAAATTCAGTGTTTACGGGCGCTTGCGAGCCTTAGTGATCCTTAGAATCGAGCTTATGTTGCGGTGCGGTAAAGTTGGTTAAAAAAGCCCGTTAGGTGAATTTTACCCTAAAAGGCATAAAAAGCTATTAAAAACAAAGAGATAGAGTAATTGTAATCTGGTCGGACAATCTGATAAGATAAACAAGTGTTAATAACAGGTCGGAGTTGCTTGAGTCGTAGTCAGCTCGGGGTTACTCTAGGCCAATCACTAAACATCGGACCAGTACAAATAAATAACAAATGAGTCCGGTAGTAGCGACCGACAAATGGCTGATACTGCAAACAGTTTGGCTGAGACCTCAAGAATATTAATTATAAGTAGTAACCTCAATCGTAGGAGAAGGAATCGTGAAAAGACATAATAAACTTTTAGTTTCTTTAGCTGTCAGTACGGCACTTTATGGAACTAATATTTCGGCACAAGAAGAAGGTGCTGAAGAAGAGACGAGTAACGTTGTTATTGTTACCGCTCAAAAAAGAAGTGAGCGAGTTGCTGAAGTTCCCATTGCGATTTCGGTTTTTCCTCAAGAATCTATCGATCAAACTGGTATTCAGGAATTAAGAGAGTTAGGCGATTTCATTCCTAATATGGTTGTCACTCAAGGAACTGATTTCAATTCACGAATTATGATTCGTGGTGTTGGTGCACCAAGCCGAAACATCGGGTTTGACTCTCGAGTAGGGGTTTATTTAGATGGTGTTTACCTAGGTCAAGGTCCTTCAGTTAACCAAGACTTAGTCGACCTAGAGCGAGTAGAAGTTCTACGTGGACCACAAGGCACATTATTCGGTAAGAATACTGTAGCGGGTGCGGTTAGTTTGGTTTCTAAAAAGCCAAGTGGTGAATTTGAAGGTAAAGCAACAGTCAATGTCGGTAACTTCAATGCGGTCGAAGCTAAGCTAAACGTAGACTTCGCATTCTCCGATGAAGTTAGTGCTAAGTTAGCTGTTTCTTCACGTACAAGAGATGGATACGTTAAGAATGTTTATGAAGAAGGCCAACTGCCCACTACATTAAACACTGTTGCTGGCGGCGTTCCAATTTTTAATATTCCTTTACCTTTCCCGATTGAAACCAGCACTCCACCTGATACTAGCGACGAACTGAATAACCAAGACACTCAGTCTTACCGTGCACAATTAAGAATTCAGCCTTCAGACTCTTTGGATATCAACCTTGCCATTGACGGTTTGCAATCTGAAAGAATGCCTGTATTAGGTGTGCCAATTACAACTAGCTTTGGTGACACTCCTTATCACTATGCTGACTCTGATAACAACGAAGTGAACTGGAGCTTTCAAGGGCGAGAAGAAAGAGATATTTCCGGTTTTAACTTGAATGTAGAGTACGAATTTGAAAATGAATTTACGCTACGTTCTATTAGCGCGATTCGAGACACAGAAATTATCTACCAAAATGATACTGATTATTCACCGCTTGATTTCCTATTTTTATACTATGAAGACGAGTACAAGCAAACAACCCAAGAATTTCAGTTAATATCGCCTGACGACTCAGATTTTAAATATGTTCTTGGTGTTTATTTCTATGAGCAAGATGCAAGCACTATTAGAAACGCAATCGGTGGAAATGCTGGAGCATTCTTCGGTGTACCCGCTGGTGGTGGCGCATTTAACGATGGTGATGTTGTTACTGAGAGCACTGCATTCTATATTAGTGGTAGTTATCAAATCAGTGAAGATTGGAAATTAGGATTTGGTGCGCGACAATCAACTGAATCCAAGGATATTGATTGGACCTTGGATGGCCGAACATCTGGAGCATTTGGCATCGGTTGTACTTCTAGAAATCCGACGACTGTTCCGATTGCGAGTTGTAGCCAAACATTAGAGCCATTAGTTGATGATAGAGAAGATTCTAACTTTTCTCCTGCGCTTAGTATCAACTATGCGATTTCTGATTACACTCAAACCTACTTAAAAGCTTCGACTGGATTTAAATCGGGCGGATTTAACTTGGACTTTATCAGTCAGTTAGATTTGGTTGATGATCCAAATAATCCTGACGATTACATTGAGTTCGATAAAGAAACGGTTACTAGCATTGAGTTAGGTCTTAAAACATCACTGCTTGATGAGCGTTTAACATTGAACATGGCTTACTTCGATGCTACCTATGAAGACTATCAAGTTAACCAATTCTTTGATTTAGGTTTTGATCCTGTTACTGGAACTCAATTGACTTCCATCCGTATTACCAATGCTGCGGAAGTTGATACTAGTGGTTATGAATTGGAAGCGTTGTATAAAGCAACTGATGCGTTAACAATTAACGCTTCGCTTGGCTTTTTAGACGCAACTTTTGCTGATTTCCCTGGTGGTACGTCAGAGATTGATCCTAACGATGGTTCAACCATTCCTGTCAACGCAGCCGGAAACAAACTTCCTGGTTCTGCTGACTTCAATGCTTCGCTTGGAATTCAGTACTACGCGAGCATGGACTCTATGAGTACTGATTTGTTGTTAAGACTTGATGCAACTCATACAGGGGATTACTTCACAACCATTCAAAATGAAAAAACTCGGTTGCTTACAAGAGATCATCCTTTAACGTTTGCTCTTGATTTCCCTAACTCTGCCGCTGCAGGCAACGCGCCAACAGAAGTTGACTACGGTTATATCGGTTCAACCACAATGTTAAATGGTCGAATTGGTTTGATTGACCAAGAAGGTTATTGGGAAGTTTATCTTTGGGGTCGTAACTTGACTGATGAAGATACACCGGTAGATAGCTTCAGAGAGTTCTTCGGTACTCTAGTAAATACACCTCGTCAACCAAGAACCTATGGTATTGAGGTAATGTATAACTTCTAATTTGAAGATATACATAGGTTAAACGAAAAAGGAAAGCTTCGGCTTTCCTTTTTTTATGCGGTTGTTAATTGTTTGACTCAAGGTAGAAAGATAGAGAGTTTGAACTAATCAATAGAGCTAAAATCTTTTTATTTTGCTGGTAAATATTCTAATAGGACTCGTTTCACATTTTCTCCCATTACTAGTTTAATGTCTTCCTCACTCATTCCTAACGCGAGCAGTTCGTCGACAATTTGAACTAAACCAGTAACATCAAAAACAGCCTCTATTGCGCCGTCAAAGTCTGATCCTAGGGCTACATGCTTAGCGCCAATCAAATTAGCGGTATACATTATCGATTCGGCGATTGCTTTTGCTGTTTTGCCACAAGTGGCTTTTTCAAACATAGCAATGCCAACGAGTCCACCAGTCGCTGCAATTTGTTGTAAATGTTGATCTGAAAGGTTTCTTACATTGTTACAGGTGCCTTTAACACCGGTGTGAGAAATCAGAATGGGTCGAGTCGCAATGGCAAGCGTATCGTCGATAAGTTTTTGAGAAGCATGTGAGAGATCAACGAAAATCGCTTTTTGTTCCATCGCACGGATCAATTTCCTACCGAATTCTGTCAATCCCTGTTGTTTTACTCCATGTGCTGAACCGCCAACTTCGTTGTCGAAAAAATGAGTAAGACCAATCATTCTAATCCCAGCATCATAGACAAGATTTAAGTTGGAAAGCTTACCTTCAAGTGCTTGCGCTCCTTCGATCCCTAGGAAAGCAGCAGTCACATTCTTATCGTGTTTTCTCAATTTAATATAGCGTTTCAAGTCCTGTTGATTCTTTACAACGTGAAGTTTTCCGTTGGAATCTCGTGAATAAGCATCTAAACTTTGGCTTTGTGTAACGACCCTTTGCGGCAGACTAAACCAAGAATTAATAGGTCGACCTTGTAGAATGAACGGAATAGTGAGTTGATCGCTATCCCCCGAGTTTTGTTCAAAATTAAGTCCCCAAGGGACTTTATTGACAATTGTGAATGCTTGAAGTGCAAGATTTGCCTGGATCATTCTAGGAACATCTTGATGGCCGTGCTGGTGCTGTCGATTGATATTTCTATCCCACAATAAAACATCGCTATGCAAATCGGATACAAAGTCTAAAGAGTTGTACAGTAACCTTGCTTGTTCAGAGGCGGCGTAGGGAGCCGGCGTAGAAACTTTATTTAGTTTCTTATCTAGCAGTTCAGGTACTAGTATTCGTGCAATAATATAGGCAATCAGTATTAGTAAACCTAATGACCCCCAAAATTTTTTGGTTAAAAGTAAAAAGCGACGTTTTGGGGAGTTTGACATAGGTGGACTCTCTGTTTTTTATAATTATAACTCGTTACGCTTACTATTAATAAATGACCCAAGAAAGTCAAACCGAAAATTAACCAAAGCGAGAGCAACAACCTAGATGAGCGACAAAAAGTTTAATTCTAAGACCGCAATCGCTGTCGTGGTAGCCAACATGATCGGTACCGGTGTATTTACTAGTTTAGGGTTTCAATTAGTGGATATTCAATCTGGGTTCGCTTTATTAATGCTTTGGGTTATTGGAGGAATTACAGCCTTATGTGGTGCATTGACATATGCTGAATTAGGAGCCGCTTTGCCTCGAAGTGGCGGAGAGTATAATTTTCTTTCAAAATGCTATCACCCTGTGGCTGGCTTTATCTCAGGTTGGATCTCGTCGACAATCGGTTTTGCCGCACCGGTCGCATTGGCGGCAATTACTTTTGCAGCTTACCTAACCTCGGTATTTGATTGGTTACCAAAAACGGCTCTTGCCATAGGCTTAATTACAGTTTTAGCGTTTGTTCATAGCACTACTCATAAGAAAAGTGCCGGATTGCAATGGTTTTTCACCATAATCAAACTGCTATTAATTGGCCTGTTTTGTATCGCTGCTATGTTTTTGGTAGAGCAGCCTCAACCGATAGCTTTTCTCCCTCAGCCAGGGGACCAACAAGTCATTTTTGGTGGAGCATTCGCGGTTTCCTTAATATACGTCAGCTATGCCTACAATGGATGGAATGCTGCGACTTACTTGAGCGGCGAACTAGAGCATCCGCAAAAAAGCCTTCCAAGAGTGCTGGTCATTGGGACACTGCTAGTCACAGTCACTTACGTAGCCCTGAATTTCGTTTTTCTCTACTCAACGCCGATTAATACATTGACCGGAAAAGTCGAAATTGGATACTTGGTCGCGCAATCGATTTTCGGTGAGGTTGGCGCGATGTTAACGGGGTCAGTTATGGCTTTACTATTGGTTTCGACTGTTAGTGCCATGACCATTGCTGGACCAAGAGTACTGCAAGTGATAGGCGAAGATTTCAAGTTTTTTAGACCACTAGCCAAGCTTAATTCAGACGATATTCCTGCAAGAGCAGTACTATTTCAATCGGCCGTAGCTGTGATTTTTGTGCTGACTTCCAGTTTTGAATCTATCTTAGTTTTCTCCGGATTTGCCTTGGCTTTAAATAACTTTTTTGCTGTACTGGGAATTTTTATACTGAGAAATAGATTTCCTGAGTTGCCGAGACCGTATAAAACTTGGTTATATCCAATACCACCGATACTATTTCTAATGCTAATCGGGTGGACACTTTTCTATATTCTTAGACAACGTCCCGAGGAGGCGCTGGTGAGTTTGTTATTGATAATAACCGGAGCCATAGTTTACTTTCTATCAAATCGTAACCAACAAAATAGCGAAAAAAGTAAAAATCAGGTCGACGATTAATTGAAACAATCAGAAATTTAATTGAGAAGGAGTTTCCAAGTCGGCCAAATAACGCGTTTAAAGTTCACCAATAAGCTATTTATCAACTACAATTGACTTTGATCCAACTTGGTATTCGAGTAACTCAAATATAACGTGGAAAGCCTCAATAATAAAAAAGTTTTGCTGGTTGATGATAACTTTGTCAATCTGATCGTCGCCAAAAACGTGCTTCAGCGCGCGGGAATTAGGGTGACGACGGCTGAAAATGGCGCCGCTGCAATTGAACAATTGAATAAAGATTCCTTCGACGCTGTGCTGATGGACATTCAAATGCCAGTGATGGATGGGATAGAAGCAACGACTTACATCCGTGATACCCTAGCGTTAAAGCAACTACCAATAATAGCGGTCTCTGCCAATGTTATGCAAAAGGACATAGATCGGTCAATACAAGCTGGGATGGTGGCTCATATAGGCAAGCCAATAGTGAGTGAACACTTGCTTCTAACGTTAGAGAGCCATCTCAAGTCAGCATAATTTTCCAAAAATTAAAAGCTGTATAGGAACTCGCTAGTCGCTATCGTTATAGGCTTTTTGTTGATAAACTGCAGTTTATCGTCTTCTACTCTCCACTTTTACTATGAGCTTTTTACTTATAATTGGCTGCATTCTTATTGGATGGGTGGCACGTCGAAAAAGTTGGTTAAGTGATAATAAAATTAATGCCTTAAATCACTATGTGATTTGGGTTTGTCTTCCCGCTATCGCTTTACAAAAACTCCCCTTACTAAATCTGGACTGGACGCTTTTGTATCCAGCATTAATGACATGGTTTATTTTACCCGTTTTAATCATAACCATCTTATTGCTCGCTCGAGCTTATGGATGGAATCGAAACGTTATTGGCTGTTTATTAATGCTGGTTTGTTTCGGCAATACTTCTTTTGTTGGTTTTCCTATTATTCAAGCTTTCTTTGGTAAAGATGCTTTAGCCTATGCAGTCATTTATGACCAAATTGGCTCGTTCTTAGGATTGGCAATCGTTGGAAACTTAATCATTGCTTGGTATTCTGAAAGAGAGAGTGATGCATCGACAATATCGTTGTTAAATCTAGCAATTAAAGTATTAACTTTTCCGCCATTTGTAGCGATGATCGTCGCCCTTTTCTCACAGGGATGGTATTTGACTTCGTTAGTTAACCAAAGCTTATCACTCATTTCAATGACCCTAGTTCCCGCGACCATGATTTTAGTTGGGGCCCATTTTAATCTTAAAGTGGAACGCCATTATCTTACGCCTTTATTATGGGGTCTAAGTCTAAAAATGTTGGTCGCTCCTTTGTTGGCTTTTGTGATACTCAAATTAATGCAACAGCAAGCGTTATCTGCCCAAGTAACTTTAATGGAAGCCGCTATGCCACCAATGGTTACTGCAAGTATACTTGCTATAAAAGCCAAGTTAGCGCCACAGCTTGCTGCGGTTGCGGTAGGTTATGGGATTATGTTGGCTGTAATAGTCATGCCGATGGCTAAGCTTCTGTCATCTTTACTTTAGAATAACCACCTTTTAGCAAAGACCGATAAAAAAACCGCTGATATGTCGCTGCATATTAGTGATTGTTCGGTATATAATATTCGATCAAATTATTACCAGTTCAAAAACTTGGTTAAGAAGCAGAACTGTTTAGTTATCAATCATATAAATCACAGCGAAATCGAGCGCTATACTATTCGAATTTTGCTGTGTTAAGAATGTTACTTCATTAAAAAAATACAATCTAAAGGGAACCCAAAGATGTTAGCCAGAATTCAAAGCTTAATAAACTATCGGTTAATCGCTGTACTGAGCGGAGTACTTCTGCTGGCAAGTTGCGATCGACAGGATAAAGCAATCTCAGAGATTAATGCGTTTATCGCTAAAGCAAACATAAACACCGATAAAGAAGGCTGGAAACTAGCCGGAGTGCCTAAGCCAAAACAAGTAGAGTTTTCCAAAGATAAACAATACTTATGGCATCTTGAAACTAATAAAGGAAATATTACCATTGACTTTAAGGAGCAAGAATCACCGATGCATGTGACTAGTACAATCTATCTCACCCAGTTAGGGTTTTATGATGGAATACTCTTTCATCGCGTTATACCAGGTTTTATGGCTCAGGGCGGAGACCCTGTTGGTGTCGGTGTTGGAGGACCAGGCTATTCCTATATGGGCGAGTTTGAGTCGGATTTGTCACATGACAAGGCTGGTATTCTAAGTATGGCGAATGCGGGCGCCGGTACAGACGGTAGTCAATTTTTCATCACTTATGGCCCAACACCTCATCTCGATGGCCGACATACTATTTTTGGTGAAGTGATATCAGGCATGGAAACACTCAACGAATTAGCTAAATTTGGTTCGCGTTCTGGAAAAACTAAAGAAAAGTTGTTTATTAAGAAGGCTACGGTTGAAGTTAAATAATCTAAGTCAATAAAGTCAGCTTAGGAGAATAATTGTGTCAGAACAGCGAGCGCCTCTAGCTGCTAAAGATGGTGTCTCGCCCAATAAAATTTGGTTACCTCACGGCGAGTGGCTAACCATTTTTGACTATCTTTGTTGGCGCTTTCCTCAAATCAAAGAAACAGAATGGAGTTTGCGCTTCCAGAGTAACGAAGTTGTATTCGAAAATGGAGAAACGATTAGTGTTAACTCTCCTTATCAATCGGAAAGGCACCTTTATTTTTATCATCACGTACCTGATGAAGTTAAAGTGCCTTTCGAGGAAAAGATTGTCTATCAAAACGAGAATATTATAGTCGCCGATAAACCCCACTTTTTACCCGTCGCACCGTCTGGAAAATACCTTCATCATACACTGCTTATTCGCCTTCGTAAGAAATTGGGTAACGATGATATTCAATTATGCCATCGACTAGATAGAGAAACCGCAGGGCTAGTATTGTTGACTAAGAAAGAGTCGGTGCGAGCGGCCTATCAATCGCTTTTTGCCAATCGGCAAATCTTAAAAACTTATCATGCTATTGCGCAATCTGTCGATTTAGACTTTCCGTTAACCAAACGATCTAAGCTGGTTAGGGGAGAGCCATACATGAGAATGAAAGAAGTCGATGGCGAGGCAAATTCTGAGTCAACTATTTCTATTCTCCAAAAGAGTGGTGATTTAAGTCTGTATCAGTTAATGCCTCATACCGGCAAGAAACATCAGCTTAGAGTTCATATGGCGAGCCTTGGCACACCTATTATGAATGATCGGCTCTATCCAGAAGTTCGGCTAACAAAAAATGAAGCGTTTATTGACCCGCTAAAGCTACTGGCGAAAAAGTTAGAATTTGTTGATCCGCTTAGCGGTTTACCATTCAGTTTTGAAAGCAATTTCAAACTAGAATTAAAATGAAATCGAAGCCAATTGATTATTCTGCCCGCCCTAATCAGTCAGGCTAAAATTAATTGAATTCTTAGCAAAATACTCCAGTTTTCTGGATTATTAGCTCTATCAAATGGTAGGCTGGTCAGTAACTCAGTTAATTGAGGTATTGCGATGGTTGATAAATCTGATATCAGTCGAAGAGAATTTCTTGCCAGTACCGGGAATTTCATCAAATCGACTGCAGCGTTACAAGCTATTTCTGCAGTGGCGATGTCAGTCGCCGCAAGTGGCTGCGGCTCATCATCCGCAGCATCTCAAAGCCAAAATCCCTCCACCAACCCGCCACCACCTAATAATTCCCCAAGGCCAATTGACTGGCCAGGAAATATCGGAAATGGAAAAAGCGTCGTGATATTGGGTGCAGGCATTGCTGGTTTGGTCAGTGCATTTGAAATGTCTAAGTTGGGCTACCAATGTACTATTTTAGAAGCTACTGACCGAGTGGGAGGACGTGTAAGAACCATTCGCAATGGTGATGTAGTTGATGAAGTTGATTCGTCTCAGGCCTGCCTATTTGAAAGCCAAGAGCAGCTATATTTTAATGCCGGTGCGGCTAGAATTCCTCATCATCACGAGTTGATTCTGGGCTATTGTCGAGAATTTGGAATTTCTTTGGAGACATTTGTCAACGAAAATACCGCTGCCAGGCTGCAGTCTGAGTCAGCTTTTCAAGGGCAGCCGTTGTTAGCTAGACAGTTAAAGTCTGATACCCACGGCTTTATTGGGGAACTTCTTGCGACGTCTGTTAATCAGGGGGATCTAGACAACTCACTTTCTGCCGCTGAAAAAAGCAATCTTCTCGGCTTGTTACAGCAGTTTGCTGGACTAGATGCAAATTACAATTATCAGGGCTCGTCAAGAGCTGGTTTTCCTCAACAAGAATCCATAGGCAGTCGCGCTCGGTCGGTCTCAACACTTGAGCCTCTTGCGAGAGAGTCGATTCTTTCTAGTGAGTTTTGGCAGTTTAAATTAGATTTCTTTCGGCAAATTAATCAGCAAGCAACAATGCTTCAACCAGTAGGTGGAATGGATAAAATCCCGCAAGCTTTCGAATTACAAGTTGGTGAGCTGATTACTTATAATGCGGAAGTTCAAGCAATTAGGAAGACCAATACTGGCGTACAAATTATCTATCGCGATTCTCAGGATAACCAGAACGAACAATTAGCGGATTTTTGTATTTGCACAATTCCTGCACCGGTATTAGCAACAATTGACAATGATTTTTCTGACGCTCATCAAAATGAAATTCAAAACTTTAGTTACTCACAGTCAGGGAAAATAGCCTTTCAATCCTCTCGTTTTTGGGAGAGTCGCCATAATATTTATGGGGGAATTTCTTGGACCGATCAAAACATAACCCAATTATGGTATCCAAGTAACCAATTAGGGGCGGAGCAGGGGATTATCGTAGGTGGCTATACTTTTGGTCAAAATCAGGGTAGTTGGTTAGCCAATTTGTCACCATCAGCGAGAATAACTGAAAGTATTCAGCAGGCCTCAAGAATTCATGTCGATTATGCCGATTTCGTGAGTCAAGGAGTCAGCATATCGTGGCCAAAAGTTCCCTATCAACTAGGAGCTTGGGGAACCTCACAACCTCTACATCTTTTAGTAGGTGACGATAATGTGTTTTTCGCCGGCGAGCACTTAAGTATTTTACAGGGCTGGCAAGAAGGTGCAGTACTGTCGGCTTACTCAGCAATCGATCAAATCGTTAACCTTTCTTGAAACTACTTTGTAAGGTTTGCCGTTCTAATACTTAGCAAGTGCATTCAGTTTGGTTTGGTAAAGATCTTGAAGCTCTAGTTCAAACGCATTTTTCTTAGCCAACAACATAGACTTTTTCGAAGCGTTTATATTGCCAAGTTTAAACTCCGATTTGGCCACTCCCATGTGCCCTTGATGAAGGTAAGGAGCAATTTTTAGGGCTTTATTGTAGTAACGTTTAGCTTCACTAAATTTACGTTCGGAAAAAGCAGTGTGGCCTAGACTAATCCAATCAAACGGATTAACATTTTTCATGGTGGCCAGCTTGGCTTTAATTTGTTTAGCTTCGGCAAAGCGATTTTGTTTTGTTAAGAATTTTTGGTAATTTCTTAATAGATCGAGTTTGTCGTGAGAATGCTTTAAACCATATTTGTAGAGTTTATCCGCGTGATAAGCTAATCCTTTACGTTCATGAACCACTGCCATCATATTGATTGAATGTTCATCCGTAGGATAAAGAGCTAAGGCCTCTTTTAACAACCAAAAAGCTTTATCATAATTCTTGTGGATGATTTCATCAGCGGCTGTATTTCGATAGTACATAGCGTGAAATTCTGTTTCAAGCACGGTTCTTTTTACATGTGAGCCAGCACTCGGAAAATAATCAATAATCACGCCTGCACGATTGAATTGTAAGACCCCTTCAGGGAGCTCTATCTTTGGGGCAAATAGTAGACTTCTCACATGTTGCGAACTGATCACTATATCGCCTTCTTTTTGAAAAATAGGTGCTGATTCGACTAATTGATAACCGGTATCGACTCCAGCTACTTTAGATAAAGCGGTGGTTAGTATAGCCAGAGACAAACAGTTGCCTTGGGCTTGTGATAAAGACTGCTGCGCGGTTAAGGTCTTATTAAAATAGTTGTAATTCTTAACGTATCGCTGCAAATATTTGTAAATCCGTTTATTAGCAGGAGTAGTGCTATATTTTCGAGAATAGAAAAAGCGTTCGAAGTCTTCTCGTTGAGAGTCCGTCAAAGCGAATATTTGGTCTACTTGGGTTAGGTCAGGTTTAGCGCCAAATAAACCATCTTTAGCTAAAGGTGCTACTGGTATTGGTTTAGGTCCAGTAATTTTGGGTTGTGTCATACAGCCGAAAAGACCTAATGAAGTCAAAATCATAACTGCGCACAATCGAATAAACTGACGGTACATTGAGCTCATATCGCGTTCCTCCATAACTAGCAGAAGATCAATATTGCTTGTCGAACTATATTGTCTTTTCTAACTATAGCAAATATTGGTTATTTTGTGTGCTACCTAGGGTTACAAAGTATGTCGTCAGGCCGAAAATTAGTTGTTATTAACCGATATTGAGTAATTAGTTGTTAATGTTGGTGTGATATATATAATGGTGTTATGTGGTAATAGATGAGCTCATTGCGATCATTAGTCTCGCTAGGGTGAATAGCTATATCCCTTAATTTTTATTCATCAACATCTTTATTGACGTTCTAAACAATAAGAAAAATAAATGGAACCATCACTAAAATCCAGTTCTGAAGTTAATCTTAAAAGGAGCAATCGCTGGCGGGCAGAAGCGACTCGGTCCGCTAAACCGTTTCCCAAAGCTGTCGAACCTTTGTCCTCAGATATTCAAGGCGAAAGCCATTCTGAGTTGAAAAATCAGAAGTTATCCACTTCTTCGATCGTATCCCCAGAACTAAACAAAAAGCATGCGGAGACACCAAGTTCTAGCGTGGTGAGTCAATTTAATGCGTTAAGAACAAAGCAGTTGATAATCATTTGCTTTATGACCAGCGCTGTTGCTTTGATCAACAACTTGATTAACCAACAAAGCGCCATAACTAGCCAAGTATTGCTAACTTCATTTGTCTTATTTGGGGCGTGTTATGGCTTAGTACAAACAGGACGAGTAAAAGTTGCAGGTCAACTTTTATTGTGGAGCCTATTTGGTTTGATATCGGTGTTAATGATCAGCAATGATGGTTTGCGAGACCCTGTCAACTTCGGTTATGCCGGAATACTGATTTTTGCTGCGATGCTAGGGCGTAAACTGGACTTTTTGTTGTTAGTCGGGTGTATCACTTCTACGATATTAATTGTGGGACTGGCTAACCACAAAGGAATTATTAGCTATTCCAATAATTCTTTTGGCTGGGGAGTCACTATAGACCTACTGATTATCTTTGCGGTGGTATCCTATGCTGTTTGGATTCTTGCTACAGACTTACGCTATGCTTTATCAAGCTTAGAAGTGGAGAATCTGCGGGTTCATCAATCAAAAATCGCTTACCAGCGTATCGCTCAATACGATCACTTAACTGGGTTACCCAATAGAGTGGTTGCTGACGATAGGTTTAAGCAGGCTATTTCTCATGCAGCTCGCGACCACTCGATGGTCGCTGTTTTGTTTATTGATCTGGACAATTTTAAGACAGTTAATGATTCTTTAGGGCATGAAGTCGGTGACAAATTGCTGCAGAAAGTTGCCAAACGCTTACTAGAATCGGTAAGAGATTGCGACACAGTATGCCGACTGGGCGGCGATGAGTTTTTAGTAATTGTCGATGGTATCCGTAAACACAATGATGTTTCGAGAGTGTCTGATTATATTTTGACCAATGTCTCACGTAAAATTAATATCGATGGACACCATTTAATGGCGACTTGTTCGATCGGTGTCTCCCTTTCTCCGGTGGATGGAGTCGATTTTGATGAGCTAAGAAAAAAAGCTGATATGGCAATGTATAAGGCCAAAAAAGCGGGAAGGAATGGCCAAGTCTTTTTTGACCAAGCGATGAATAAAGATATGTTGGCTCACATCGATCGTATTAGTAGTTTAAGAAATGCCATTATCAATAAGCAATTGGAGTTACACTACCAACCCAAAGTAGATCTTAAGAGTGGACGGGTGTTTTCTGCTGAAGCGCTAATTCGCTGGCGTAAAGAAGATGGTTCATTGGTTTATCCCATAGATTTTATTGCGATTGCTGAAAAAACAGGGCTGATTATCGAGATCGGTGACTGGGTTTTGTACGAGGCTTGCCGCCAGTGCAAAGAGTTTCAGAACAAAGGATTGCAGGATTTTAGTATTGCCGTCAATCTATCATCCATTCAATTCAGAAGGGGAAACCTAGTGCAAGTTGTGGAAGCTGCTTTAGCCGCTGCTGGCTTAGATCCTAGTTACTTAGAATTAGAAGTGACAGAAACTTTATTGGTAGAGGATTCTAAGGAAGTAAAAGCTCAAATCAAGCAGCTACAGCGTAAGGGGATCACTTTTTCCATCGACGACTTTGGTACAGGGTATTCTTCGTTGGCTTATTTGAAAGATTTTAATTTTGATTATTTGAAAATAGATCGGTCATTCGTAGAAAAATGTGTTGAGCAAAAGAACGACATGATCCTCTGTCAGGCTATCATTAGTATGGCACATAAACTCAAGCTTATGGTTGTAGCAGAAGGACTCGAAACCAATTCGCAACGTGCCGCGCTAGCTAGTGCGGGCTGCGAGTTTGGCCAAGGAAACTATTTTTCTAAGGCTGTACCTGTTGAAGAGTTTTATCAGTTTTGCCAACTTGAAAATAAGAGACAGATGCGAGTTCACGAAATCGAAGACTACATCGGTTCATTTGTTTAATTTAATAGTTAAAAATTTGATTAGGATTACACAGAGTAAAAGTTTATATGATATCAGGTAATATTCGTAAAATGCGGTCTCAACTAGGCTATCAAGGTAACTCTAATAAGGTTGAATATTTTCTTCCTGTCGGCTCGCAAGAAGTCGCGATGAATCCTTACATAGGCAATACCCTTAAGCTTGAGTATTTAGGTGAAATAAACTGTCTTAATTGTGGTAATAAAACCAAAAAAAGTTTCTCTCAAGGATTTTGTTTTCCGTGTATGCGAAAGCTTGCTCAATGCGATATGTGCATTATGAAACCAGAGACCTGTCACTTTGAACAAGGAACTTGTCGAGAGCCAGACTGGGCCCAACGAAACTGTTTTGTACCACATTATGTTTACCTTTCGAATACTTCGGGCTTAAAAGTAGGTATTACTAGACACACTCAAATCCCAACTCGATGGGTCGATCAAGGGGCTACCCAAGCGACTATCATGTTCAAAGTGAATACTAGACAACAATCTGGCTTTGTTGAAATGGCGTTTAAAGACTTGATTGCCGATAAAACCAATTGGCGAACCATGTTAAAGGAAAATCAACCGCCGAGAGATTTGGTTGCTGAGGCAGGCGAGTTGAAAGAGAAACTCAAGGAACAGATGGCAAATGTTATTTCCACTTTTTCTCAAAGTGATGTAGAGGAGCAACAAAATGAAGTGGTAGAAATTGATTACCCAGTATTGGAGTTCCCCAGCAAAATCAAATCACATAATTTTGACAAGAATCCAGTTGTCGAAGGAACACTGATAGGAATAAAAGGGCAATATCTGATCTTTGATACTGGCGTTATTAATATGCGTAAATTCACCTCTTACAATATTTCAATCGGCGCTTAAAGTTTTAAATGCACTGAGTTTTTGGCTTAGTGCAGTTCTGTTTTCATAGATAGTTATAAACTGAGCTCTTAGAAGTTCATTTCAAGCTCGTTTCCGAAAATTCAGTTAATATTCAGGAATATCTTTTTATACTTGCGGCATACTATCAGTCAGCAGGTTTAAAATCGTGAAATCTTCTTTAATTAAAGTAGTCATTCTTTGTTCCATTATGATCAGCGCAGCAGTGCAAACTTCCGCCAACGCTGGAGAACAGCATGATGGTCGTATTTTTTATAGTTATGAGTCTAATGGTGGAGACTACATCAATGCCATCGGAGTGGGGGTTACCCATAGGTACCACCATTCCAATTTAGGTTTTCAACTCAACACTTCTCTGGGCTATGCTGAAGTACTAGCGCAAGATGGTTTCTTAGAGGAATATACCTCTTGGGAAGCATCAGCGAGATTTGGTTATTTTTCTAAGATTTCTTTGTTCGTCGAGTTTGGCATTGACTTGGGCGAGGCGTTATTTGAAGATTATCGTTATGATCGAGATGATTACTGTCACTATGACGAGTATTGCTATCAAGACGATATAGATGGGTATGTCGGGTTTGGAGCAGGAATAAAAGCGGGACCAATTGCAGTCGAAGGTATTGTTAGAGCCAGAGAAATCGATAGTCGCTATTGGGAAGCTGAGTCTGAGGTTTTTACCGGTGTGCAAGTATCACTAAATTTTTAACAGTAATTAATCTCTAGAACGGAGGTGTGTCAGTAGTTCGCAATTACACAATGATGCACCTTCGCCGAAGTGACTTAAGAGCCTGACCAGTTACCGATTAGTTTAAACATGTATTCATTATGGTCTGATTTGACCATCCCCCAAAACAACAAACTTTTCAGTTGTTAAAGACTCTGCTCCCATCGGACCATAAGCATGCAGTTTACTGGTAGAGATGCCTATTTCAGCTCCCAACCCCAATTGCCCGCCATCAGAAAAGCGAGATGAGGCATTAACCATGACCACCGAAGAGTTAATTTTCTTTAGAAACTCGTTTGCTGAAAGTTTATTTTCGGTCACAATCACTTCAGTATGAGAGGAGCTAAAGGTTTGAATATGGCTTATCGCTTGTGCTAAGTCATCAACAATTCTTATCGCTATTTCAGGTGCAAGATATTCAGTGTCGTAATCGATTTCTGTGGCAGCAACGGCATTAGCAAAATATCCCATACTATTTTCGCACGCATGCACCGATACATGGTTTTCTTCGAGAGCGTTGGAAATTCTGGGCATAATTTTAGGAGCTATTTCTTTGTGAACTAATAACGTCTCTAAGGCATTACAAACTCCAGGTCGCTGTACTTTGCCATTGAGTAGTATATTGATGGCTTTATTAATGTCAGCGTCGCAGTCAATAAAGAGGTGACAAACTCCTTTAAAGTGTTGAATAACTGGAATCCGGCTATTTTCACTCACATATCGAATCAATCCTTCTCCACCTCTAGGAATAATCAGGTCTACAAGCTCACTTAAAGTGAGCAGTTCAGCCATATGTTTGCGGTCTGGATCAGCCACGATCCCTATCGCACCGGTTGGTAGGTGATGCTTTTCTAATGCTTTATGCAAGCACTTTCCTATCGCAATATTAGAATGTAGCGCTTCTTTTCCACCTTTAAGAATGATTGCGTTGCCTGCTTTAAAGCAGAGAGCAGCTGCATCGGCGGTAACATTCGGACGAGATTCGTAAATCATCGCTATCACACCTAACGGGATGCTCACTTTTTGGACCGTTAACTGATTTTCTAATTGATATTGTTTATTGATTTTCCCAACTGGATCCGCTTGTGAAGCGATTTGTTCGATCGCGGTAGCGATATCCTCAATTCTTAAACGGTCTAGTTTTAAACGGTCAATCATTGCATCACTAAGGCCACTACTTTTAGCTGACTCTAGGTCTTTTTGATTTTCTAAAATGATATCGTCTGCGCCATTTCTTAGTTCTTCAGCCATGCTGCAAAGGGCTTCATTTTTTTGTTCGGCTGATAGGTTCGCTATTACTGATGCAGATTCTTTGGCTTTATTAGCCAGTTCGCTAATGGAAAACATCAATTTGTCCTTTTATTGTTGGTTAGCGTTGGAATTTTTGAGTAACACCAGATCGTCTCGTTCTATCACGACATCACTATCATAGTAGCCGAGAATAGACTCGAATTGTTCACTCGGCGACCCTTTGATTTGTTCAATGGCAGTGTGGTTGTATTGGCAAATTCCTCGAGCAATCACTTGGTCACTGTAGTCGCAGACAATATCTGCGGCGTCCCCCTTGTCAAAGCGTCCAACGACTGCGCAAATTCCCACACTAAGAAGGGA
>JBDVOJ010000052.1:0-5719 GCA_039969155.1 Kangiellaceae bacterium | reverse complement strand
GAACCCATGAAAATATTTATTCGGAGTGTAAATGCATCGAATATCGCCGCCGTCGTATTTGATTTTGAGCATGTTATTGAAGCGCAACTGCATAGGGATAGATTGGGTTTATTTATTCAAACGACCAATGCAGACGCCTTTTTTTCGGTCTTTAACGAATCTGTTTTATCAAAAGGTTGGACGATAGATGCTATCGGTCCGGCGGATGAAGCCGTGGAAGCCGTTTATAGACATTTAATTGTTCAAGATAAGGTGGCTTCGTAAGTTATATGAGTAAACTAATAACCAATCAAAAAGCTAATAATACAAATGGTCATTTAGATTTTAGACCGGCATTGCCTGAACCAGGCTTATCACTTTGGTGGCGCCAATTTATCGCCGTGTTGGCCCCTGCGATTCAGCGTTCTATATTCTCGAAAAGAGTATTGGTCGCTTTAGTGCTGATTTTACTTCCTCTAGGCTTGTTGACGATGATTGGGATAGAGTCAATGAACTCGGATGATGATAAATTTGTGAGCAATATTAACCAAGCCCGTATGACATTTGGTATCGTTTATTCTACTTTCATATTGGCTGCAATCTTATATATCGGTAACGCATTAATGTTCACCAGTTTAGTACGTGGTGAAATTTTAGAGCGCAGTATCCACTACCCAATGCTAGCACCGGTCAGACGAGAAATACTAATACTGGGTCGGTTTATAGGAGGGTTGATTTCAGCCTTTCTATTATTTGGATTGGCGACGATTGTTTGTTACCTGGTGATATACCTACCCTTTGGCTTGACAAGATTAATTACCGACCTTAGTAGTGGAATTGCGCTTGAGCAATTATCGTCTTATTTATTGATGACTTTCTTAGCGTGCATGGGCTACGGTAGTGTATTTATGGCTACTGGCCTTGTATTTCGCAATCCGCTCATTCCGGTGCTTGCTGTTGCCGGCTGGGAAATTATTAATTTTCTCCTTCCTCCTGCGCTAAAAGTTATCAGCGTGGTTTATTACCTTAAGAATCTCATGCCTGTTTTTATTGAGCAGCAAGGACTTCTTCCATTGGCGGTGGTCGCCGAACCTTTACCCGTATGGGTATCGGTATTTGGTATCCTTTTACTTGCAACCATCTCAATCTCAATAGCTATATTCTATTTGAGACGAATGGAGATTAGGTACGTTGAGGATTCCTAAGTTCGAGTTGGTCAAACGATTCTGGATTGGTTGATGCGAGAAAAGGAGTCGGTTTAGTTCCAACATGGCCAGCTGGTTTTTATCCAATGAGTATACCAATTGATCATGTAATGGTTTCTGAGGATATTAACGTGGTCAATATGTACTCAGGGAAAAATGTTGGTTCAGATCACTTGCCGTTGATTGCCCGCCTTAAGTTTTAGAGCTATAAGCGAAAGCTTATACCTCTTGACTAAACTAGTCACTTTCATGCTAGAGTCAGCTTGCATAGCTAACCTGAAGTAAGATTCTATGAATTTATCTAAGATATTTGTCTACTTTCTAATAATGACTCCGTGCTTTTCTCACTTGGCTTACTCAAAAGAAATCGCTATTACTTTTGACGATTCACCTCGTCACGCAAAAGGGTATTTCGACGGTAATACTCGGTCTAAAAAATTAATTGATGAACTACGTAGCCATCAAGTAAAACAGGTTGCTTTTTTCTCAGTGAGCGAACGATTGAACAAAGAAGGTATAGAGCGGCTTAACCGTTATGCTAAAGCCGGACATATCATTGCCAACCATACCCACAGCCATCCAAACATTAATCAGTTGACCCTTGAAAATTTTTCTCAAGATTTTCTAATGGCTCATAACAAACTCAAATCCTTTGACAACTACTCTAAACTATTTCGCTTTCCTTATCTGAGGGAAGGGGATACACGCTTGAAGCGAGATGGAATGAGACAGTTATTGCAAGAGCACGGTTATCGGAATGCTTACATAACCTTAAATAATTACGATTGGTACATAGAAGTTCTTTTTCAACGGGCAGTAAAGAAGGGCGAAGAAGTTGATATGGGACGAATGAAGGCCTTCTATGTTGATATGATAATGGAAAGCATTGAATACTATGACCAGATGGCTGTGACGAGACTAGGGCGTTCACCAAAGCATGTGTTGTTATTGCATGAGATGGATATATCAGCATTGTTTATTGGTGATCTAGTCGATGAATTAAGAAAGCGAGGATGGAGTATTATTTCGCCCCTCGAAGCCTATAAAGACGAAATCGCAGACTACCAAATCGATACACCTCTCAAATATAATCCCGGTCGAATCGGAGAAATAGCACGTGACAAAGGTCAAAAAACGGGCCTGTGGCATCATACTCTAGATGAGAAATATTTGGATGAAATGTTTAGTCTGCGAGTTTTGGACTGAGGTAGGGTTGGTGCTAGCTTCGAGTTTTAATGGCTATCTAAAATTTTATTAGTGGGCTATTGTCGAAAAATACTCAAAACACCATTTTGTCTTCAAATATCACAAATTCGTCGATTAAACCTAAGCGACTATTAAACTAAAGTTAGTATGGCTCTCAACTTAATTAAGAGAAAGAGCCATGCACAAATATATTTATTACTCGCTACCTGTACTTCTTCTATTCCTCAGCGAACAGTCAAGTAGTAAAACGTCCGAGAAAATAACCGAACAACAAATCCAAGCAACTCTTGAGAGTGCTACACGTTTAGCTGGAGACAAAGCGAACGATTTAGGACGTAGGCCCGAAAAAATATTGGCCTTTATAAATTTATCAAAGGGTGATCATGTTCTGGATATTTATGCAGGTGGTGGCTGGTACACAGAACTTTTTTCCAGCCTCGTTGGCGATGACGGTTTAGTCTATGCTCATAATGACGAGCTAACCTGGCGTTTTGGTGGTAAGGAGCTATCTGAAAGAACCAAAAATAACCGTCTTAAAAACGTTATCGGCATTTATCAAGTCGGGGTCGCCCATATACAGATACCTGAAAAAAGCTTAGACGTTGCTTTTATGGGTATTAACTATCATGATCTCTATTTCACTCATCGAACTAGGAATGGAAAACTAGAAACACTACGGAATGAAAATGTCGATTTTATGGCTGCTTTTAAGAATGTTAAAAGGGCGCTTAAAGATGATGGTGTTCTAGTGGTAATTGATCATATTGCAAAACCTGGATCGGGTTATCACGCTGCGAACACTCTACATAGAATCGATCCCAATATCGTCTTGTTTGAGTTGCAACAAGTTGGATTTGAATTACTCGAAGAAGCTTTCTACTTAAGAAATCCGAATGATACATTGGATACGTCCGTTTTTGATCCCAAGATTCGTTGGCGGACGAGTCGATTTATCTATAAATTTGGTAAGTCTACGAATTCTAAGCTCTAATGACTCGCAACTCGCAACTGCCATAGCTCGATGCAGAGCATCTGCATAGACTGGAAGAATAGCGTACAATCATTAATACCAAGCTCGCAAAGAGCGATACATTCAAAGAGCAGTTGGCGATGAGTAGCTGTCATCAAACAAAGAGTCCTGAACCGAACAAGCCCGAATCTAGTCATTCGGGTGACTGTTGCCCTTCACAAAAGAAGCCTAGATTTGATTGGATTCTTTGGGGCTCGACAAGCCTTGTTTTTCTGCTCGTCCTAGTCCAACTATTTTCGCAACAGCCGCATGCAATTCACGATTCCAGCTTAACAGATTCCAAATTCCCGTGGTTGACCATCATGGCAAATACCTCGACTGAGATGTTGGCCGCGATGTGGTGGGGGATTTTATTTGGGGTTGTGGTTGTTGGGTGGTTAAACCGGATCCCAAGAGAAGTTGTGGTTTGCGCATTAGGACCCGGCCATACCAAAAGAGGTATCTTTCGAGCAACTCTAGCCGGTCTAATGCTTGATTTATGCAATCACGGAATTCTAATGGTCGCGATGAAACTCTATGAACGTGGAGCAAGCCTTGGTCAAGTGATGGCATTTCTAATTGCTAGCCCATGGAATTCATTCACTTTAACATTGATATTAATCGGATTGATTGGCCTGCCTTGGACTCTATTGTTCATAATCTTTTCAATGCTGATCGCTTGGGTTAGTGGGATCATATTCGATCAGTTAGAACTAAACGGTACCCTTCCTGCAAATCCCCACAAGAAAGAGTTGCCAAAAGACTTTAGCCTTAACAAAACATTAAGAGATTTAATAAAAAATGGAGACTATTCGTTAAAAGCCACCGCTGAAATGCTTTGGGATGGCGTCAAAGGCGCGCGCATGGTTATTCGCTGGATAATGTTTGGAGTCGTTTTGGTGGCGTTAATTCGCGCCTTTGTTCCGGTGGAAATATTTGACCAATGGTTTGGAGCAAGCGTCGCAGGTTTGTTTTTAACCTTAGCCGCGGCAACTATCATAGAGGTTTGCTCGGAAGGCTCAACACCGATTGCTGCTGACCTATTAAATAGGGCTGGCGCTCCGGGCAATGCCTTCACTTTTTTAATGGCGGGTGCCGCTACCGATTATACTGAAGTGATGGTGATAAAAGACACCATGAAGAGTTGGAAAATCGCATTGTTTCTCCCTCTTATCACGGTACCTCAAGTTCTTCTAATTGGCTGGCTTATGAATGTGTTGTCAGTTTAGCCCGTCAATTGGATTGGGTAGTGATTCGATAGGATAAAATTGGTCGATAACTTGATATTAATATCTTTTTTGCTGCTTTTCAGACTACACTATAACTAGTTATTTTCAGCGATTATCGAAATTACTCTACAACTGTCTAAAACTGACTATGAACCCAAGTAATCCTCTGCTAGGTTAGAATATATCTAAGAACTGCAATAATAAATGGCGATCAATAATTCAACTGCCAGAAATATTCGATATAATTGCTCCGCTCGGAATTTGAAAGCCGAAACCATTCAACAGATTAAATAGCTAATAACTGGAACAGAATATGTCCGAAAATTACCTACAGCGTATGCAGCATTCAAGTCACCTTTCTGGTGCGAGTGCTAATTATGTCGAGAGCTTGTATGAACAATTTGTTGCCGACAAGTTGTCGGTGCCAGAAGAGTGGCGAGAATACTTTGAGTCACAACTAGATACTACCCAGCAACCCCAAGAACCTTGTCATTCTTCGATTAGAGCAGAGTTTCTAAAGCTGGCTAACACAAAACGCGTTTATTCACCTAATCAAGCTGGCCTTTCGGCTGATAGCGTCTCGTTAGTTCATGAGAGCAAGCAAATAGCGGTAACGGAATTGATTGATGCTTATCGAGTCAGAGGTCATCAAAAAGCGCAGATCGACCCGCTCGGGTTGCTTCAGCGAACTGAAGTCTCTGATTTACAACTCGAGTTTCATGGATTATCGAAAAATGATTTAGATACTGAGTTTCAAACCAAGTCGATGTTTATGGATCAGCCCAATGCCTCATTAAGAACGATTATTGAAGCGTTAGAAAGAACTTACTGTACCTCCATTGGTGCTGAGTTTATGCATATAGTGGATAGCGAAGAGACTCGTTGGTTTCAGCATAGACTGGAGTCCACTCAGTCTCACCCTAAAATCGACCAGACCACAAAACACCATATTCTCGAGCGCCTTACTGCGGCTGAAGGCTTAGAAAAATACCTGGGGGTGAAATACCCAGGCACTAAGCGCTTTGGGTTGGAAGGCGGTGAAAGCCTGATCCCGATTCTTGACCAATTGATTGAAAAAGCCGGAGTCCATC
>JBDVOJ010000051.1:0-84260 GCA_039969155.1 Kangiellaceae bacterium | reverse complement strand
ATGACCACCAAGTTTGTAGAAGTAACTTTGTCTCATAAATATAGAGAAAAAACCGCTGACGGTACCATGGCCGGTGGCCCCATGTATTATATGGAAAAGAAACTAAACATGAAGTGGATGGCTATACTTGTGGCTATCGCTACAGTAGTGAGTTCCATGGGTAGTGGAAACATGCCTCAAATTAACAATATTGCATTAGGTATTAACGATGCCTTCGGAATCGAAAAATGGATAACCGGAGCAGTATTAGCTGTGTTATTAGCCTTCGTTATTATTGGTGGAATTAAACGGATCGCTCATGTTGCTGAAACTGTAGTTCCGACTATGGCACTTATCTACGTCATTGGTGCGCTGGCAGTTATTTTCGGTAATTTAGAAAACATAGGTCCTTCGTTTACTTCCATTTTTTCAGATGCCTTCAGTGGTTCTGCCGCTATTGGCGGATTTATGGGGGCAAGCTTTGCTTATGCTATGGACCGGGGAATTAACCGAGGACTATTTTCGAATGAAGCGGGTCAAGGTTCTGCGCCAATCGCACATGCTAGCGCAAAAGGAGATGAACCTACTTCCGAAGGTCTGGTGTCATTGTTAGAACCATTTATTGATACCATCGTAATCTGTACATTAACTGGTCTGGTAATACTTTCATCAGGCGTTTGGAATCAAAAACATCAAAATGAGTTTGCGAGAGCGGATATGATTTTTGTTGAAGGTGTTTATACAGATCAACAAGCAACCGACGTGAAAAAACTGTTTACATTTTTAGATGCTAAATCTGCGGAAGATGGTGGAGTTGTTAAATTCTCAGGTGAGATCCAGGTTGTTGATGGAAAAGCTTTACCCGCTAATTTTACGTTAATCAATGCTCGTTCGCTTGCAGAAGAGGTGACCTACACAAAAGAAGACGCTAATTACAACGGTACTCTCAATATAGACGATGGCTCAATCGAAGATCTTGATGTAAAAGTTTCAGGAAAGTCCTTAATCCACTCGGTTCAGTTGACAACCGAAGCATTTAAGCGAGGATTTTTCGGAGAATGGGGGCAGTATATTGTGACCATTGGATTATTGTTGTTTGCTTTCACTACCGTTATTGCATGGTCATATTATGGCGATAGAGCGATCACTTATTTACTTGGTCCATCTGCTGTACTGCCCTATAGAGTAGTTTATGTGTTGGCTTTCTTTATCGCATCCTTTACAGACGCCACAGTAATTTGGAATTTAGCCTATGTAACCGTCGCGTTAATGACCATTCCAAACTTAATCGGTATTTTGATCCTTCATAAGGATATGAAAGAAACCGTACAAACCTATTGGAAGCATTTTAAAGAAAACCAGGCGGATTAACGATCAAAGTTAAAACAAACGTTTGAATTTTGTAATTATGTGGTAAAATCTATTGGTCAGACCACAAAGAAAAAGGCTCTGTATGAGCCTTTTTTGGTATCTGGTGTTAAGCATAACCTGAACACAAATTTTGAAATCCCAATAGGTAGGTACTCAAATGAGTTATAACGCGCCATTAGCTGAAATGAATTATTTGCTCAAAGATGTCTTCAAATTAGAGCAAACGTTATCAGATATCCCCGAATTCTCAGATTTTGATAACGAATTGTATTCAGCTATTTTGGAAGAAGCCGGCAAATTTAGTGAAAACGTTCTTTTTCCAATTAACCGCCATGGTGACGAGCAAGGTTGTACCTTCAATAATGGAACAGTAACGACTCCTGATGGATTTAAGCAAGCCTACCAAGAGTATGCTCAAGGCGGTTGGCAAGGAATTTCTGGCGATCCAGAGTATGGTGGGCAAGGGCTGCCAAAAACTATTAATCTAATGACTGAGGAAATGGTCTACTCAGCAAACACTTCGTTTTGTCTATATTCAAGTCTTACAGCTGGTGCTTATCAAGCGATCCATGCACATGCTTCAGCTGAGTTAAAATCTCTTTATTTGCCACCAATGCTTGAAGGTCGATGGGCAGGTGCTATGGGGTTGACAGAACCTCATGCAGGCTCTGATCTTGGGATTATTAAAACGAAAGCTGAGAAAGTAGACGATACTCTCTATAAAATAAATGGGACTAAGATTTTTATTACCGGCGGTGAGCAAGATCTAACTGAAAATATTATCCATTTAGTTTTGGCTAAACTGCCGGGAGCGCCCGAAGGCCCCAAAGGAATAAGCTTGTTTTTAGTTCCTAAAATCAAAGTCAACGACGACGGTTCACTGGGAGAAAGAAACGGAGTGAATTGCGGTAGTATCGAACACAAAATGGGAATTAAAGGTTCAGCTACTTGTGTGATGAACTTTGATGATGCAGAAGGCTACTTAGTTGGCAAAGAAAATCGAGGTTTATTCGCGATGTTTACTATGATGAACCTAGAACGCCTTTCTATAGGGGTTCAAGGGATAGGGCTTGCTGAAACTTCATACCAACTTGCTAAGGCTTATGCTATCGACCGTAAACAAGGAAGAAATAACAGTGGTGAATTTACATCCATTATTCAGCATGCAGACGTAAGAAGGATGTTACTTAGCCAACGTGCGTATACCGAAGCAGGCAGGGCTTTGACAGTCTTTATGGGATTGCAAATTGATCAGCAGTATCACCACCCTGACGAAACCGTGAGAATCAAGAGTGCCGGTATGATGGCATTGTTAACGCCTATTGCTAAAGCATTCTTTACTGATAAGGGCTTAGAAGCTTGTAACCATGGTATTCAGGTACTAGGCGGGCATGGGTATATAAGAGAGTGGGGCTTAGAGCAGCTTCTGAGAGATGCCAAAATAGCCCAAATATACGAAGGAACAAATGGCATTCAAGCTCAAGATTTACTGGTTCGCAAAGTTTGCTTAGATAAAGAAGAGCTAATTGAAAAGCTATTTTCGGAAGTAGACTCTACATTGAGTAAATCTTGTGATTTAGACGAATTCAAGCGATTGGCTAAAGTACTCAGTGAGGTTAAAAAGGAGCTGTCTGAGACCACTCAATGGCTAAAGGATAATTTTTCCGAGCGCGGATACGAACTACAAGGTGGTGCAACTGAGTATTTACACGCATTGGGCCATTTCATTTATGGTTGGATGTGGTTAGAAATGTTGAGTGAATTATCCAGTGTTGAGGATAAAAACTTTGTCGATAGAAAGCTTGTGGCTGCAGAGTTTTTTACTCAACATCTATTGCCAATCACTTTTGAGCATACACGTCGAGTTCGAGCAGGGTTTAAAGCGTATATCGATATCTCTGCTGAGCTTGTTTAGCCGCGCATAATTTCAAACGGTACAACCTTTTTATCTCACTTATACAGCTGGAATGTTAAATTTTTTTGTCAATTTCAACATTCCAGCGTGTCCTAAGCGCAAAATATTGCGCTCAAACTACCTCTTCTCGTTTGTTTTTCTGCTATAAAATAGCAATCCATTTCTCTATTCAAATGATTTCAGACTACACTTTCAAAAGGTGAGGGTGGCTCTCTAATCGGCTAAATAATCGATTAATGGGATAAAAATTCTAAAAGTTGCGAATTTTGTGAATTGTGACGCGATTCTATTGGTAAAAAGCCAATTATAAGCTATAGTTAGCGCAATGTTATCAAGAAAGTTCTTAAGTTAATCACCTAACTGTATGGCAGGCTTCATAATTTTGTTAGAAGTCAGTCCTAGACGGATTTGAACGAGTTGTACAATCCAAAGTATTAGAATAAATATGCAACGGGAAAAGCGTATGTTACGTAAATTAGTTTTATCAATTCTTACAATGTTAAGTTTGTTTTCAACCAGTGTATTTGCTGTAGGGTTGGGAGAAATAAAACAGGCGTCAGGTTTAAATCAACCCCTGAGCGCCGAAATTCCCTTACTTTCAGCGGGTGATCTCGCTGAGTATGAAGTACTTGCTTCGTTAGCCTCTAATCAAGAGTTTGAAAAAGTAGGTGTTGAACGTATTTTTTTTCTAAATAGCATCAAGTTTGAAACCATCAGGGATGAGAATGATCAAATAGCGATAAAAGTCACTACTAGGACTCCTGTTAAAGAACCATTTTTAAATTTTATCGTTGAACTTAACTGGCCAAATGGTCGAATCTTAAGAGAGTACACGTTGCTTCTCGACCCTCCAGTTTTTGAGGAAAACACCGCATCCACAATCGAGCAGTCCAGTTCCACAAGTCCGCCGAAACAAACAACACGTCAAAATCAAGCTAATGCGGAGTCTAGGACTCCGCGTTCTAGTTATACAGCTCCAGAAAGTCGTTCAGCCAGTTTTACTGGAAGTAGCTATGGTCCGGTATCGAGCACCGATACTCTGTGGAGCATTGCGTCAAAGGTTCGACCTAGCAATTCAGTTAGCATACACCAGACCTTAGTCGCCATTTATCGTGCCAATCCTGATGCGTTTGCTAACGGCAATATCAATAACCTTCTTAAAGGTAAAGTGCTTGATATTCCAGATGAATCATCAATCCAAAATGTTCCTCAAAGAGCTGCGTTGCAAGATGTCGTAATGCAGAATAGGCAATGGCGTTCTGGCGGAGCGAGAAATATATCTAATCGAGGAAGTTCTGGCAGCACTAGTTCTGACAGCCGATCAGGTGGATCTAGATTAAGTCTGGCGACTGAAAATTCAGAAGGTGACGCAGAAGGCTACGGCTCAGATGCCGCAGAACTAAATCAGATCAAACAAGAACTTTCCAGAACACAAGAAGAATCCGCAACTCTACAGGCAGAAAATGATGCTCTAAGAGCTCGTCTAGCTGAATTACTTGAGAAAGCAGAGAAAACTAGTGAAGGCGCGGTCAATGTTGAAGATGCGGAATTAGCAGCCCTTGCACAAAACGCAGAAAATCAACAGCAGGACGACGCCTCTGATACTGATGAGCAATTGGCAACTGAAGATAGTGAAGCACTGACAGAAGACACGCTCACTACTGAAGATTCTGACTCGGAAGTGGATAATAACGATTTAGCGACGGGTGAAGAAGTCGCTAATAGTGCTAACGAATTAGCAGAAGATCAAGCGTCAAATGACGTAGAACAAACGCCGTCAGCCAATGAGCCAGCGGAAACTAATACACCTCCGGCAATATTTAAGCCTAAGCCAACTAATAAGGGAATCATTGAGCAAATTCTAGATGGCGGCGCTATGTTATACGCTGGCATTGGAGTATTGATTTTAATAGTACTATTAGTCTTCTGGCGTATGAAAAAGCGAATGGAAGATGATGAGTTTCAGGATGATTTAGTCGCTTCAGCAGGAGCTGGTTCAATGGATACCACTGAAACCTTTGAGCTCCCTGACGTCGGCGATGATATGTTAGTAGAGTTAGACATGGATGATGAAGAGCCTGGCGTGGGTGAAAACTCAGACGAATCTTTCGATCCAATCGGTGAAGCGGATATTTATATTGCTTATGGTAAACATGAGCAGGCAGAAAGCCTATTAATGGATGCCATCGAAGAAAACCCCATTAGAGCGGACTTAAAAGTCAAATTGATGGAGTGCTACGCGGAAACTGAAAACCGTGAAAAATTTGAAAGCTTAGCTGAAGAAGTTTCGGAAGCAGTTGACTCAGAAGAATGGGTTTCACGAGTGGATGAATTGCGCAACAAGGCTTGGGGAGACTCCGCGACAGCGCCTTCAGATGATGACTTTGATTTACCATCAACAGAAGATATTTTTGGTGATGATGACGAAGACGAATTAGATATTGATTTTGGCGAGTCAGATAAAGAAGCGGAAGAGCAGGATTTCCTACCTGACGCTCAAGATGATATCGATAGCGTTGAGTCTCTTGATGATATTGATAGCCTTGATGATTTGGGAGAGGCTGATGATTCGGTCGATGACCTAGATTCACTCGATGATCTTGACGATTTAGATGAAATAGATGATCTTGACGATATTGGCGGGTTCGAAGAGCCAAAAGATGACCTGCAAACTGAAGAGTTATCTTTAGACGATGCGGATGATGACGATTTCAGTTTCGACAGTGATGATTCTGAAGATTTAAGTCTTGATGATGATTTCGATTTTGATGAAGATAGTGATGGCGAGATTGATTTCGACGAATCCATGGGAGATGAAGGCGACGAAATTGCTACCAAACTCGATCTTGCAAGAGCTTATGTTGACATGGGGGATTCGGAAGGTGCAAAGGAGATATTAAAAGAAGTTATCGCCGAAGGAAATGATGAGCAAAAAGCGGAAGCGCAAGCGCTGATCGACAAAGCAGACTAATCCCATTTATAATACTGAAAAAGGCGGTCGTGACCGCCTTTTTTTATACCCATCACATTATTCACTAAATATAGAATTTTTGATTTATGAAAGTAGCACTAGGAATTGAATACGCCGGCGAAAGATACTGTGGTTGGCAGAAACAAAACCATTCCCCTTCAGTGCAAGAACCCTTAGAAGCATCTCTTTCAGAAATTGCTAATCAGCCTATCTCTGTGTTTTGTGCAGGAAGAACAGACACCGGTGTACACGCGACCGGACAAGTGGTTCACTTTGAATTATCAAACTTAAGACCGAAAACAGCTTGGTTACGAGGAGCGAATAATAAATTACCAAGTGATATATCTATTGTTTGGGCCAAATCAGTTAAAGATGACTTTCATGCCCGGTTTTCCGCGGAAACTAGGAGTTATCGGTATGTCATCCAGAATTCTGAAGCGCCTGCGGCTGCTCTTTCTAAGAAGGTTACTTGGTACCGTAGGCAATTAGATGAAACTCTAATGTCAGAAGCGGCGCAATCCCTTTTGGGAACACACGACTTCAGCTCTTTTAGAGCATCATCATGTCAAGCTAATACCGCCACGCGAACAGTAAAGCACATTAGTGTTAACCGAGTGAATCAATTCATTTTCGTCGATATTACTGCTAACGCTTTCCTCCATCATATGGTTCGAAATATTGTTGGATGCCTATTAAAGGTCGGAGATAAAAGCGAGCGGCCAGGTTTTGTAAATCACATACTCACATTACATGATCGCACCAAAGCTCCCGATACAGCGAAACCGGATGGACTTTATCTTGTTGGGGTTGGGTATCCGGAGGTGTTTGCAATTCCCAATCCATGCAACACACCATTAGGTCATAATTTAGCTTAAATTTCTGAACAATCGTATACAATTAAACGTGGTAGTTTTTAAAAAGGGCTTGAAACATTAACTGTACAGATTAGACCAGAGCCTGATTTAACGAGATTAATACTGATAGCTCTTTTTCTTTGAAAAAAGGGTGGTAGAATACCGCGATTAACCGCAAACATACTTTTGAGAATACAATGAGTTGGTTTGAGAGAATATTACCTAAGAGAAATACCTCTGTTTCTGAACGTCGAAAGTCAGTGCCTGAGGGTGTTTGGTCGAAATGCAAGAATTGTGATGCTGCAATCTACAGAGCAGAATTGGAGCGTACCTTAGAAGTCTGTCATAAATGCTCATTTCATATGAGAATTTCGGCGAGAAAAAGGCTGACTAAGTTTCTAGATGAAAATACCCTCAAAGAGATTGCCGCAGAATTAGAGCCTATCGATATCCTAAAGTTCAAGGACTCAAAACGTTATAAAGATAGAATTTCAGCGGCCCAAAAAGTAAGTGGTGAAAAGGATGCATTGGTAGCGTTTGAAGGAGACTTAAAAGGTTTGCCTGTAGTTGCTTGCGCATTTGAGTTCAACTTTATGGCAGGTTCGATGGCTGCAGTTGTTGGTGAAAAGTTTGTTAGAGCTGTCAATGCCAGTATTGCTGGAAACAAACCACTAATTTGTTTTTCAACCAGTGGTGGAGCTAGAATGCAGGAGGCATTGACCTCGTTATTCCAAATGGCAAAAACTAGTGCCGCGTTAGCTCGTTTATCAGCTAAAGGATTGCCTTTTATATCGGTACTGACCGACCCTACAATGGGTGGAGTATCGGCGAGTTTAGCAATGTTAGGCGATGTAAACATCGGTGAGCCTAACGCATTAATAGGTTTTGCTGGTCCAAGGGTTATTGAGCAAACAGTGAGAGAAACACTGCCAGAAGGTTTTCAGCGCAGCGAATTTCTTCTCGATCATGGCGCAATCGATATGATTATCGACCGAAGAGATATGCGAGACAGAATTGCCGCATTACTAGCGAAAATGATGCACGCTGAGCTAGAAGAAGTTAACTAACCCAATTCATCGTTAAACGTATTTTCCGGCGGCGTGGCCTGATGCCCACGCCCACTGGAAATTATAGCCCCCCAAATGACCAGTTACATCGAGCACCTCGCCGATCAGATATAAGCCAGGCTGGTTAGCTGATTCAAAGGATTTAGAAGAAACTTCATCGGTATCAACACCGCCATAAGTAACTTCAGCTACTCGATACCCTTCATATTCGACCGGATAGATAGTCCATTCTGTTAGCAGTTGTACTACCTTTTGTAATTCTGCTTGCTCTAGGTGTTTAAGCTTTTGATTAAAGCCAATTTCGTTGCACAAAAACTCAGAAACCGATTGGCTAAACTGTTGAGATAAGAGGGTTTTCAACTGAATCTCCTTTCGTGAAAGCTTACTATTCTCAATCCACTCCAAGACGTTTGTGTCGGGCAGCAAATCGATCTTGATGGGTACACCTTTGGTCCAATAACTCGATATTTGTAAAATCGCTGGCCCGCTAAGCCCTTTATGAGTAAACAAGATGTGATCAGTAAAGCTCTGGTCAGCACAACTGACTCTTGCTTTCAGTGAGTTTCCGGGTAAGTTTTGGGCCTTATCCTGCCACTTTTTATTAAGAATCAGCGGGCTAAGTGCGGGCCGCGTTTGTATTATTGAATGACCAAATTGTTGGGCGATTTTGTAGCCAAAATCAGTGGCTCCCATTGTTGGAATAGAGAGCCCACCGGTCGCGATAACCAGAGACTCGCACAGGAAGTCTTCGTTGTCAGTGGAAATATGAAAGCGCATTGGTGGCATTGGCTCTTGGCCTTTAGCAGAAACTACGTCGCTAGTTACACGGTTTTGACTAACAGTCTCGACTCGATTGATTTTAGTTTTTAGCTGGATTCTGACTTTATACTTTTGACATTCGGCGACCAACATATCACGGATATCTTTCGAACTTTTTCGGCAAAACAGCTGACCTTGTCCTTTATCATAGTAGTCAATTTGGTATTCATCGACCAAGCCGATAAAATCCCATTGGGTATAGCGGCTTAGTGCTGATTTACAAAAATGGGTGTTTTGACACAGGTAGTTTTCTGGTTCGATTGAATAATTGGTAAAATTGCAGCGACCGCCGCCAGACATCAGTATTTTTTTACCGACTTTGTTGGCGTGATCGAGTATTAAAACCTTTCGTCCTTGCTTTGCTGCGCTAATTGCACACATTAGCCCAGCTGCTCCCGCGCCAATTACAATTACTTGATAATCTGAATTCATAACCAAACTGAGCTAAAGTTAACGTCGAATGCGGATTCTACAGTATCTCGAGGCAAAAGCCTTGTGTGTTAGTTGTAGCCAAGGCATAAATCTCCAAAAGCTAATTGTTATTGACCGATAGGTTAGGTATTCTCACCTACAACGCCTGCTGTTTTACATCAGGGCTTGCTTTGAATAAAGCGCTGATCAACTAGAACAAATCTTGTTTCTAATAAATTCGGGAGTACTCAATGTATAAAGAAATGTATTATCACGACGATTTAGAAAATCTAGCCGAAGAAGTCGTATTTGAGCAAATTCATTTGCTTATTCAGGGAGATGAAATCGATGTACCCGAATCAGAAGTTTCAATCCAAGATATAGCAGCCATAGCGCTAAATAATATGCCAGCTAAGTATTGTTGCAATTTTCTTGAAAAGAGAAAACCAGGCGAACAGCTTAAAGATGAGGTCGAAGATCTCAAGGATTACGCCAAGAAACAAGTGCTAAAAGCCATCAATAAAGTTAAAGAAACTCCCCACGATTAAGGCAACCAACTTTAAATGATCGAGTATAAATTAGAACTTGGGGGCACCCAATGTAGCATCGTGGAGTGGAATCCTGATGCCGAGCATATCATTTTTGCATTACATGGTTGGTTAGACAATTTAGCCACTTTCGAGACACTGGCGGCCCAAATGCCTAAACACAGGATTGTGGCATTTGATTTTCCTGGGCATGGGCATTCCGACCATATTAGTGCGGGTGCGAGTTATCATTTCTTAGACGGTTTGTATTTGATCGATGATTTAAGAGCTCATTTTCAACTCGAGTCTGTTAGTTTATTAGGTCATTCGATGGGAGGTGCCATTGCAACGATTTATGCGGCGACCGAGCCTGCCAAGGTGGACAAGCTTGTGTTAATCGAAGCACTTGGGCCAGTAACTTCTGCAGCTGAAAAAGCCCATGAAACTCTGGCCAAGTCTTTGTCGCAAAGACGAGCTCTCAAGAATAAAGAAAAACCGGTCTATCAAAGGTTTTCTCTCGCTCTAACTGCCAGGGCAATGGTTTCAGCAATAAAACCAGAACTAATCAAGCCATTGGTTGAACGTGCACTAACTCATGTTGAAAATGGCTACACATGGCGAGCAGATGCCCGGCTTAGAACTTCTTCTGCGCTTAGAATGTCCGAGCCTCAACTCCGCTCGGTTTTATCTAAAATTGTTTGTCCAGTGTTGTTAATTGAAGCTGAATCTGGTTATTTACAGCTGGCGGATGCAGAATATATCCAAGCACGTAAGCCCTTGGTCAAGCAGCTGCAAGTAGAGATGCTACCCGGTGGCCACCATTTGCATTTGGAATCACCTGAAGTCGTTGCTTCCAAAATTAATCAGTTTTTACTAAGTTAATTTGATAGCTGCGGATAAGCGATCCTATCGCGTAATGATTTTACCTTTAAACTAAGAAAATCTTGGTCAATCAGTGATAGTCGAACTGAGTACACTTTAGTATACTCCAACTGGACCGACCATTTAATTAGAATAAAAGACATCAATTGCAAGTCATATATTGTTTGTTGGGAGAAAACTAGAAGATGCAAAAACATTGGTTAAATTCGTACCCAGAAGGCGTACCGGAAGAAATTGACCCAGATACCTACCAATCTATCATCGAAGTGTTCGATGAAAGTGTTGCTAAATATCCCAACAACCCAGCTTTTGAAAATATGGGGACAGTCTACAGTTATCGTGAGCTCAACCAAAAAGCAGAAAACTTTGCAGCCTATCTTCAACAACAATTGGGATTAAAACACGGTGATCGTTTAGCGATTATGATGCCCAATTTACTGCAATACCCAGTGGCTATATTTGGCGGCATGAAAGCTGGCCTTAGTATTATCAATGTGAACCCGCTGTATACTCAACGGGAGCTAAAGCATCAGCTAAACGACGCAAGTGCTAACGCGCTAATTATTGTGGCTAATTTTGCTTGTACCTATGAAGCGATAAAAGACGAGACGCCTGTTGAACATGTTATCGTTACTGAGCTTGGTGACGGTTTGCACGGTTTCAAGTCTCACTTAATTAACTTTGCCGTTAAATATATTAAAAAGATGGTTCCAAAATTCGATATTCCTGGCGCGATTTCCTATCGCAACGTGCAAAAGACTGGTGCAAATTTGACCCTAAAACCGGTTGAACTGAGTCAAAATGATATTGCTTTTTTACAGTACACCGGCGGAACGACTGGAGTGTCTAAAGGTGCCGTTCTGACTCACAAAAATATCGTTGCCAATTTGATTCAATCCCATGCGTGGTTGAGTGGAACAGTAAAAGAGGGAGAAGAGGTCATCATTACAGCCTTGCCGCTTTATCATATCTTTTCGCTGACGGCCAACTGTATGGTCTTTATGAAACTAGGCGGTAAAAATGTGCTGATTACTAATCCAAGAGATATGCCTGGATTCGTTAAAGAATTAGCAAAGCATAAGTTTACTGTTTTCACTGGTGTAAATACCTTGTTTAATGGATTGCTCAATACCAAAGGGTTTGAAGAATTAGATTTTAGCTCGTTTCGGTTAAGCCTTGGCGGCGGTATGGCTGTACAGGAATCAGTAGCAAATGAATGGGCCAGAGTTACCGGTGTTACCTTAATCGAAGCGTACGGCTTAACAGAGACCTCTCCCGCGGTCTGTATGAATCCTATCACGGCTACTGAATATAATGGTTCCATAGGTTTACCCATTAGCTCAACTGAAGTATCTATTAGAGATGAAGATGGCAACGAAGTGCCACTCGGTGAACCAGGTGAAATGTGGATCCGAGGACCGCAAGTGATGAGAGGTTATTTAGATAGGCCTGAAGAAACAGCTAAGGTCTTGAAGCCTGGAGGTTGGTTTACTTCTGGCGATGTAGCGATAATGGACCAAAATGGTTACTGTAAAATAGTCGATAGAAAGAAAGACATGATCCTAGTGTCTGGCTTTAATGTTTATCCGAATGAAATCGAAGATGTGGTTGCTTCGCATGAAAAAGTACTAGAAGTTGGTGCCATCGGTAAGCCTGACCAAAATAGCGGTGAGGTGGTCCATGTTTTTGTAGTGAAGAAAGATGATTCGTTAACCAAAGAAGAGCTGGTAGCGCATTGTAAAGAGCATCTCACCGGTTATAAAGTTCCCAAAGCGGTAAGCTTCGTCGAAGAGTTACCAAAATCTAATGTTGGTAAAATATTACGTCGGGAGCTACGCGATTAATTCAAGTCATGTGTTAGAGGTTTCCAAAAATACCAAGGCCGCTGAAAATAGAGAGGCGGAAAGTGTTCCAGTTGTTTTAGTGGAAAATACCGCCGATCTTGATGTGTTAGCCCAGTCTTGGCTAGACCTTGACGTATTGGCCGTAGATACCGAATTCGAACGGCGGACCACTTTTTATGCAAAGCTAGCGTTGCTTCAAGTATACGACGGCCAATCTATTTACTTAATCGATCCTCTAAAAGTTGAGTGTCCAAACTCCTTAAAAAATGTGTTTGCCAATAACAATATTGTCAAAATATTACACTCTTGTAAGGAGGATATCGAAGTTTTGTTTACAGAGTGGGGCTGCAAAGTTGCTAAACTATTTGATACTCAAGTTGCCTACCATATTGTCTCTGATGAAGCTTCGATAGGCTACGCTCGTCTTGTCGAAGAATATACCGATGTTGTTTTGAGTAAACAGCAAACACAGTCAGACTGGGTAAAACGCCCTTTGTCTGCTGCTCAGTTAAAATATGCAGCGAATGATGTACTCTATCTGATTTTTATATATGAGAAGTTAAAAGCCAAATTAGAAGATTTAAACTTAGTCGAGCTTTTTGAAACTGAATGTGACGAAATTGTAAAACTATCGATTGATAGAGCCCAACTACCTGCTGATTATCGAGAAGCCAAAGAAGTTAATTTACTGAGTTCGAATGATTTAAGCTTGTTCAAAGTGTTATTTGATTGGCGAGAGAAGGTTGCTAGAGAAGACAATCGGACTAAAAATCATATTATTAAGGATCAGCAATTGGTCCAGATGGCAATACTTAAACCCACTAGTAAAGCGGCACTTAAGGGCATTCTCGAGTTGCATCCTCGATCCGTTCGAAAATATGCAGAGAGTTGGATAAAGATAGTTGAAAGTTGGAAAAATAGTCGTCCAAGTCCTTTGCCTGTTGTAATCAATCCGCGGGATATTGCGGCAATCAAACCGCTAGTGAGCGAATGGGAAAAGCTCATTAAATTAGTCGCTAAACAACAGCACATTCCAGCCAGTCTTATCATGAGTAAACGGATTATGCGTAAGCTAGCTTATGCGATGATTACTAAGTCTAATCCACCTGCCATTTGGGGTGGTTGGAGAAAGAATCTACTTGAAGAATCTCTCGTTGAGAAAACGAAACAATTTGTAAATACCTAGTGTTTTGTCATTTAATCGACTCCATAGTTTGTTAAACTCTCGAACTTTGGAAATCCCCCCAACCAATAAAGCCCTAAATATGAGTTTGAATATGTTAGCCAGCGTTTATCGAAGTAATTTGAAAGAACAAATGTACTTGTATGTCCTCAAAAAGGATGACTTTTCCATGGTACCGGAGGAGTTGTTAAAGATTTTTGGCAAACCTGAGTTTTCTTTGCAACTTAATTTAGCAAAGCGGTCTAAATTAGCGAGAGTCGATTTAGCCGAAGTGAAAAAAGCATTGAGTAGCCAAGGGTTCTTCTTGCAAATGCCTCCCTCGATTCATGAAAACTGTGGGGGCACACCGGATAATCATATGAGGCCTGTATAAATAGGCTTCATGCGCAAATAAATTGGAAGTAAAAATCATACTTTAATTGGAAGCATATTTATTTTAATGTTATATCTAAAGAGTTCGTTTTAAATCTTTGATTTAACAGTGAAAATAGGATTTAATAAAGGAGTTTGACTTGTCTAGATTAGTCTATAAAGTAATCGCGGGTTCACTGTTAATTTTGGTGACAAATGCAACTTCACTAGCTTTTGCCGATGAGGATCCTGCAGTAAAATCTTCCTCGAAAGTCGCCGATGAGCAGAAACTCTCTCCCGAGGAGTTAAAGTTTGCCAACTGGAAATCGACACTAAAAGATGAAATGTTAGCTCAGGGAGCTGATCTTGCGCTAACGACTAAGATAATTGAATCACTAAAATATCTACCCAAAGTAATAAAACTCGATCGCCATCAACCTGAAGGCCGCATGAGTCACGAAGAGTATCTAACCAAGGTTATTCCTCCGTGGAAGGTGGAAAGAGCCCGGAAAGAATACCAGCAAAATTTGACCAAGCTACAGCAAGCTGCTGATAAAACGGGTGTCCCTCCACATTATATTGTCTCGTTATGGGGCAAAGAAACCAATTTTGGCACCATTACAGGTAATTATTCAGTACCAAGTGCATTAGCCACTTTGGCGTTTGATGGGCGTCGAGCAAAATTTTTCCGAAAGGAACTAATGGCTGCAGTCAAGATATTGGCTCAAGGACATATTGAGTTAGAAAACATGAAAGGTTCGTGGGCTGGAGCCATGGGGAATTGTCAATTTATGCCTTCAAGCTTTTTGCAATTTGCGGTTGATGCTAATAACGACGGTAAAAAAGATATTTGGTCTGACAAGGACGACATTTTTGCCTCGATGGGGAATTATTTGTCACGTTACGGATGGGACAAAACTAAGACCTGGGGACGCCAAGTTAGTATCGAGCAGCCATTCAAAGACTATAAAATAGGTAAAAAATACGCTGCACCGTTAGCAGAATGGCAAAAGCGAGGTGTTCGTCGTATGGATGGTAGTGATTTGCCCACAGCCGATATTAAGGCTTACATGATCGCTCCGGGTGGGGAAAAAGGCAGAATTTATTTGGTTTATCCTAATTTCGACATTATTATGAAATGGAATCGCTCGCACTATTTTGCGACAGGGGTTGGATATCTTGCTGATCGAATTGCATACCCTAAGATCCAATAAAGCGTTCATGAGTATATAAACTTGTATTTTCCTAAGCTCAATCAGTCTGGCAAAGTCTCAGACTACCAGTATCCTGCCAGCAAGGTGGTTTGTGTTGGAAGAAACTATCGTGAACACGCTAAGGAGCTAAACAACCCGATACCGAGTGAACCATTGTTGTTTATCAAGTCAACCAATACGCTGGTTGATATAGAGCAGCCAATCGTTTTGCCGAGAGGGCAAGGTAGTTGCCATCATGAATTAGAGTTAGCGCTTTTAATTGGAGAACGCTTAGATAGTAGCAGCCAAAATTATTTGTCAGCTATTCACGGTGTCGGTCTCGCGCTTGATCTGACTTTAAGAGATTTACAGTCTAGTTTAAAAGCAAAGGGGCACCCATGGGAGCGTGCTAAAAGCTTTGATGGGGCATGTCCTATCAGTCAATTCAAAACTCTCGATCAGATATCCGATATTGCCAATATACCATTCTCGATGACTAATAATGGTGACATAGTGCAACAGGGCAGTAGCGAGCAGATGATATTTGGATTTGAATCCTTATTACAAGCAATTACAGCTTGTTTTACACTTTATCCCGGTGATATTGTGCTGACTGGAACGCCTCAGGGGGTTGCAGAACTCTCGTCAGGCGATCAATTGTTACTTGCCTTAGAGAATAAATTTCATTTTGAAACTAGCGTCAAGTAGTATTCGTTTCATACTAACTGGTATTTCATTAATACACGGGCCAAATGTCAGAAAATAATCGCTTTTGGGAAAATACTCCCTTCAATCAAATGACCGAGAAACAGTGGGAGTTAATCTGCGATGGCTGTGCTCAGTGCTGCGCCCACAAATTGCAAGATGAAGACACCGATGAAATCTTTCTCACTAATGTAGTTTGTCAGTATTTAGATACCAAAAAATGTCAATGCTCTGTCTACGGCGATCGCCACGTCCATGTACCAGATTGTATTAAAATTACTCCTGAAAATGCTGGAAGTCTGCCTTGGATACCCGATACTTGCGGATATCGGCTACTGGCCAATGGCAAGCCCTTGCCAGACTGGCATCCGCTAATGACGGGCGACTCCGAGTCTACTCGTAAAGCCAATATGACCGTTACCGGTAAAGTGATTAGTGATGCAGATGTCGATATGGATGATCTTGAGGACTATTTAGTTGAAGATGACTATTTTAAGCATCTTTGTGCTGAAATAGGTGCAACAGAGTAAAACACTGAATAAAACCTAAGAAACTGTCTAGTTATTCACGCTATCCCCCTGAAAACTATATATTATTCCATTTTTAGTCTAAACTTATTTTGATATTCACTAATTGAAGGTTTTGTTATGGGGTCGTATAAAGTTAGTCTGATTGCGATTGTATTCTTACTATTTGCTTGGCCAATCAGTATGGTTGCGGCAGAAGCAACGAAAGCAAAAAAGGCAGATGTAAGACTACTGATCGATATTTCGGGCAGTATGAAAAAGAACGACCCCAATAACCTTCGAATTCCTGCACTTCAGTTAGTGACAAACCTACTGCCAAAAAACTCAGAAGCGGGTGTTTGGGCATTTGGCCGATACGTCAATATGATGGTGCCATTATCAAAAGTTGACGCTAACTGGCAGGTAAATGCGACTAACACCGCCAAAAAGATTAATTCAGCTGGATTGTTTACTAATATCGGAAGTGTGCTTCAAAAGGCATCTTACGGATGGAATAATCCAGATCCAAGTGAAAAGAGAAGTATGGTTTTATTGACCGATGGAATGGTTGATGTATCGAAAGATGCGGCATTTAATGCCAAAGAAAGAGAGAGAATACTCACTAAACTGTTGCCAAAATTGCGTGCTGCAGGCGTTGCGATACACACCATAGCACTCTCAGAAAATGCCGATCATGAACTGCTGCAAGAGCTTTCAAAACAGACCGATGGTTGGTATGAGTCCGTTAATAATGCTGCCGAATTACAAAAAGTCTTTCTGAAAATCTTTGAACAGGCAACCGAACGAGATAGCTTACCGATTTCTGAAAACCGATTCACAGTCGATAGTAGCATTGAAGAAATGACTGTTTTGGTTTTTAGAAAAGAAAAAAGCCAGCCTGCCAAGTTGATTTCACCTAGTGGTAAGTCGTTAGATAAGTCAGCAATATCATCAGACCTGAGGTGGTTTAGCACTGAAGGATACGACCTAATTACATTGCAAACTCCTGAAACAGGAAGTTGGCAAATCGATGCCGATGTTGACCCGGATAATCGAGTTATGGTGGTCAGTCAGCTTGGTTTAAGCGTTTCTCAGGTACCTAATAATTTATTAGCGGGTGAAGCAATTAATTATGAACTTCAATTATTAGAGGAAGGCCAAGTAATTACCAAGCCTGATTTCCTAAAATTGGTGGATGCTCGACTGGAACAAGATAAGGCCGGCCAAGTAAATCGTATGGCAATGTTTTACGACCGATCGGAATCTAGCTTTAAACAAAATTTCTTCACCGATACTTTTGAGGGCGAGTTAAAACTAAAACTTCAGGTTAAGAGTCCGACTTTCGAACGTATCAGAACACATGCCATTAATATTTATGGCTCGCCTTTAGTCGTCGATGTTGAACAGTCTCCAGATAACGTGGTACCTCACAAGCTTCATTTTTCCGTGAGAGAGGACATCGTAAAAAAAGACAGCCTTAAGATTAACGCGACCATCGCAATGCCTGACGGAGAAAAGCTGTTCGTTGGTGTAGAGAGTTTTGAACAACCGATGGAAATTGCTGCTAATCTGGCAGGCGGGGAATACTCTATCGACTTTAAAATTGCTGGGGAGTCTATTTTAGGTCGGCCATTTGATGTAAACCCTGCAGCGACAACATTTACCGCTACCTCGCAGTTAATCGAACAACCTTTAGTTGATCAGGCGGAATCCGATGAGTCGACAGAAGTAGCAAAAGAATCCGAAAAGCAGCCCGCTGAAGAAAAGCCGAAAGAACAACAAGTCGCGCAGCCAGCCGAACCTGCTGAAAAGCCATTAGTTGCAGAGACTAAACCTGAAGAGGAAGCCGGCAGTTCTAATTGGCTATATTGGGGGTTAGGCTTCAACTTGTTGCTCGGTATCGCTGGATTTTTTGTTTGGCGTATAATTAAGAAGCGTAATTCGAAAGGGGTATCCGAACTAGCCGATGAACTTGGTATCGATGAAGATGATGATGACGATGTTGAATCGGAGCAAGCGGAACAAGAGCAAAAGGCAAAAGATAGTTAAGCTTTTGCGGCTAAATAGGTAAATATAAACAAAATGATATTAATCAAGAAATCAATTTTGAGGAAATGTAAGGCATGAGTTCGGTCGATTTATCTTGGGTTTTGGCGCTCGAAATCGCCTTGCCGTTTATTGTTCTTTCTATAGTTCTCGCTCTGACGATTCTCTCAGGGCGCAAGAAGTATAAAGAAGCCGCTAAGCAATTAATTCGAAGTGTTAAATCAAATGAGGATAAAGATCGGCAGGCCATTCTAAACTTTCAGACTACTAAGCTGGCCTTGGACGAAGCGATAGCCAAGAAGAATGCTAAAAAGATCATGAATGAACGAAAGTTCTTAGTTCGTAACTTGGTGAGTGGTCTATTAGATAAAAACGTTGAGGCTATCAGCCAACTCAATCAAGATTTGGCTCGTATTAGCGCACATTACCATTCACTTGATGTTGGCAACTTAAGTCCAGCAGAGCCTGCTGAAGATGCTCCGGCTGAAGAAGAAAATGAAGGTCTGGATAATGATATTAAGGCCTTGAAGAGTGAAGTTAAAAGCCTTAAACAAGAAGTTCATGTCACTTTAACGACGTTAAACAATATTTTTAAAGAATTCAGCTCAATGTTTGGTGAAGATGACGTTCCTGATGGCCAAATGTCCGTCGACCAAATTATCACAGCTATGGAATCCTTTTCGGGTAAACAACCGATTGATGGCGTAATGATGTCAGAAGACATTGAGAAAGCTGAAAAACTAGCCGAACAGGGAAGTGATAGTAAGCCCACAGAAGAGCCCATGGAAGTTGCTGCTTCAGAGGAATCTACTGAAAAAACAGAGGAAGAAACCCAAGAAACGGACGAAGATGAAGTTGCATCGCTAGAAAAACAACTAGCCGAAAATCTTGACTTTCCAGATGATGACGCCGATGGTGAAAAATCCGATTTGGATTTCTCCATTGACAGCGCAATTGATGATATTGACAGTGCGCTTGACGGATTGGAGTTAGATGCTTCAGATGACGACGAACCTGACTGGGGAGATGCGTTTGCAGAGTCGGGTGACAAGATGGATGAAGAGCCGAAGTAATTTGTTTATAAATGAACCAAATAAGCCGTAATCTGATCGATTTTTAACCTTAATTGAAATAAATGAAAAAAGTTTTTATTTTATTGTTGACAGCAGAATCAGCCGACCGTATTATTGCGCCTCGCTGAAAGGCGGAAGCAAAATAACTTCTCTGAACAAGTTATTTTAGAATTAAATTTCAAGCTTCAACCGGTGCGGAGTGGTAGTTCAGCTGGTTAGAATACCGGCCTGTCACGCCGGGGGTCGCGGGTTCGAGTCCCGTCCACTCCGCCATTATTTTAAAAAACGACTGATAGAGATATCAGTCGTTTTTTTTTGCCTGCTAAAAATAGTATGTTTTAATAGACTGCTGAGACTCGCTCTAGATTCAAATAGTGAATTAAGCCGACTCACAAATACAAAAGGTTAATCTAAAACAATCATACCCAGAGGATTCCAAAATGCATCAGACTACCAAGCTTTTTGAGGAAGACGCTTACAGAACGCAATGTGAGGCTACAGTAGTGCACATTAATCAGCAGCATGGAATCATTCTCGATCAAACCGTATTCTATCCAACAGGTGGAGGTCAGCCTGGTGATCAGGGGACGCTTAAAGTTAATGGTGTAGAAATCAAGATCGCGACCACAGTTTACGATAGGCAAACTGGGGAGCTAATTCATGTGCCTGCATCGACAGATTCAATGCCGAACGTCGGTGACAAAGTTGAAGCTGAAATTGATTGGAGTGTCCGCTATTTACATATGAGAATGCATACCGCATTACATTTGCTCTGTTCGGTGGTTCCATGCGGCGTAACGGGCGGTCAAATCGGAGCTAGCAAGAGTCGATTAGATTTTGACGTAGGTGAGCATACTCTTGAAAAGCAGCAGATTACTGACGCTCTTAATCATTTAGTTGAGCAACCGCTCGCTGTAACTACTGAGTGGGTTGATGATGATATTCTCGATCAATCGCCAGAGTTAGTTAGAACAATGTCGGTAAAACCTCCCCGAGGCGTCGGTAAAGTTAGACTCTTAAGAGTCGGTGAAAATGTCGATTTACAGCCATGCGGAGGAACCCATGTTAAATCTACTAATGAAATTGGTGCGATCCGAGTCTCAAAAATCGAGAACAAAGGTAAACGCAACCGACGAGTAAACATTGTATTTGCGGATTGACCGGGCTACCTCTCAATCCCGTTGATTTATTCAACCTCGTTCATCCTTCCAAACTTAAGCTAGTTTCCGTTAGAGCCAACTCCTGCGCAACATGCGGGGGAGAATGTCATAGTTCTTCAATTAGTCGTTATCAAAAACTTAGTCTTCTGCCTACTCTAGTTGAGTTCTCTGATGGTTGCTTAACTAATCTAAACTGCCGTTAACTGACGTTATCTGCAGGCTCATTATTTGCCCGACTTGGGCATATTCATAAGCGCAACACATAACAATAATCCATCGTTTTTAATTAAAAAGGACACACTTATGAATACTGAAATCATTTTATCTCCCGTTCGGGTAATAACACGCAGTTTAGTCAGAAGGACTCCCAATTCTAAGGTTTTTAAATCATTGGTAAATGCTAGTTTTGCGGCAAGTCTGTCGGTATTAATCGGCTGTAGCGGCAGCTTACCAACCTTGGGAGGAGGCTCCAAAAGTAAAGTCTCAGGGGCCGCGGCAGGAAGTACCGCTGAGGGCGAAGATAGCTCTTTGGAAAAATGTGATAGTTCGTTGGGAACTTTACGGCTCTACGAAGATACTAGGCTCGCTTGGTGGGGGCATTATCGGCGTTATTACCCTAATTTAGGATCAACCATTCCGGTCATTAGAATGATGATTCAACAATCTAACTGTTTTGTCATTGTTGAAAGAGGGCAGGCGATGGCCGCAATGACACAAGAGCGAGCATTAATGAATTCTGGCGAGTTGAGAGATGGTAGTAACTTTGGTAAAGGTCAAATGGTGGCTGCCGACTATACCTTAAGTCCTTCTATTCAATTTTCTCAGAAAAAGAATGGTGGGGTCAGCGGCTTTTTTAATAAATTGACTCGAAGAGCTGGCGGATTAGTTAGTGGCCGCGGCAGTGTCCAATCAAATGAAGCCTCTACCACGCTATTGTTAATTGAAAATCGGTCGGGTGTTCAAGTTTCTGCTGCAGAAGGCAGTGCGAAAAATTTTGATTTTAGTGTCGCTGGACTATCTCTCGGCGGTAATGGCTTCGCAGGAATTGGTGGTGTAAGTGCATTTACTGATACACCTGAAGGTAAAGTAATTATGGCCGCTTTTGCTGATTCTTATAATAAGATGGTCAAAGCGTTACGCAACTACAAACCTCAAGCGGTCGAGGGAGGGCTCGGTAAAGGCGGAAAATTAAAAGTAGGTGGTGCCGACGATCCCATGCCTAAGGCCAAGCAGAGTAGAGCGAGTGTCGAGGTAACTCAACCAGTCGCGCAACCCAAGCCGGTGGTTAGGCAAACTCAGGGAACTACACGGGTGAATGTCAACAGAAATGCCAATATCCGGATTGATGCTTTTGATGAAGATGCACTAAATGATTATTACGATGGCCTTAAAGCGGCGGTGACTTTTATGTCTTCATTCGCTAGCTTCACTCCCGAACAAGTTAAGCAATTTGAAACTAGAAATATGGGAGGTCAATGGTGGATGGCTTGGTCTGGAATCGTCACCGGAAAACTGCAAACGGCTAAAATTGAACTAGAGTCTTGGCCAATATCGGCAAAGCAACAAGGGTGGGATGTTCTGGGCAAGAAAATTCTAAAGTACAACAAATTATTCGAACAACATCGTGAAAATATTTTGGCGAATGAAGCTTTTGAATCTCGGATAAGAAACTCCATCGCTACGTTTGAATTAGTCACTCAAGAATCATTATTTGCAGAATAAATAAGACACCATCGAATCTAGCTCTAAAAATAAAATCCTTCTCGTAAGGTTGTCTTATAGGAATGTTGAGTGCTAAAGCTTGTGTAAGTGCTGAACGATGGCAGCGCTTTGCTATTTTAACTCTTATTGGTATAAACCAATCATTTCTATGATTGACGGCAGATTCTTCTGCCGTCCTTTTTATTCCTTCTATCAAATCGAATAACTTGTAAGTGATCCGTTTAAATAGCTTGGATAACTATTTCTTTAACCATTTGATTTGTCGACGCCAACCGTAGTATCGTAATTCCAATAACAAATAATTAAGAGGGATCGAAGTGGGTAAAATAATTCAATTCATAATCATCTTATTCGCCACGTTTTTATTCTCGAGTGAGCTGTCTGCATCCCTACAAGCCAAAGAGTTACAACGCTTATCCGAAAGAGCAAAAGCCGTCACCATTATCAGAGATGATTACGGCGTTCCTCATATCTATGGAAAGACCGATGCTGATGCGGTGTTTGGACTGTTGTTTGCCCAAGCAGAAGATGATTTTAACCGTATTGAAAGAAACTACATTTGGGCGACTGGCCGATTAGCCGAAGTAGAGGGTAAACAAGCTATATTCAGTGACTTAAGGGCGAGACTCTATATGACTGAATCAGAAGCTAAGGCTGCCTATCAGCGCTCGCCGCAATGGCTTCGAGAGTTGTGTGATGCATTTGCTGATGGACTTAATTATTACTTAGCAACTCATCCGAAAGTAAAACCTAAATTATTGACCCGATTTGAGCCTTGGATGCCTATGTTTTTTAGTGAAGGCTCAATAGGTGGGGATATTGAACAGATTCCACTTAAGGGAATTGCCGAATTCTATGGCGATCAACAAGCACCACTAGAATCCCTGACAACCAAGCCAAAGAGGCCTTCTTATAAGGAGCCTCAAGGTTCAAATGGATTCGCTATTTCGGGGAAACTAACCGAAAGCGGCCATGCGATGTTGTTGATTAATCCTCACACATCATTCTTTTTTAGAGGTGAAGTTCATGTGGTCAGCGAACAAGGTTTAAATGCCTATGGCGCGGTAACTTGGGGACAGTTTTTTGTTTATCAGGGGTTCAACGAAAATACTGGGTGGATGCACACCTCGACTTACGCTGATTTTAAGGATGAGTTTGTTGAAAAGGTCAGCAAACAAGGAAAAGACCTGGTTTATCAATACGGTGATGAAGAACGTCAAGTTAAGCAGTCAAAAATCAAGCTGTTCTACCGTTCGGGTAGTGAGCTTAAGCAACGAGTATTTAACGCATTTCATACACACCACGGACCGATCACTCATCAGTTAGATGGCCACTGGGTTGCTACTAAAATTAACTGGGATCCGGTTAACGCCTTGCAGCAGTCATTCATTCGCACCAAGCTGGCCAATCATGATGAATTTAGAGAAATGATGAATATTCGGACTAATTCATCCAACAATACGGTGTTTGCAGATTCACAGGGCAATATTGCTTATTATCATGGAAATTTCATGCCTAAGAGAAATCCAAAATTCGATTACTCCAAGCCGGTCGATGGTAGTAACCCGGATACCGATTGGCAAGGTCTTCATTCAGTGGATGAAATGATTACTATGTTAAACCCGGAAAATGGCTGGATACAAAACTGTAACTCAACGCCTTTTACTGCGGCAGCCAAGCATAGTCCCGATCCGGGTAACTTCCCTAAATATATGGCGCCTGATCCTGAAAACTTTCGTGGACTACACGCCGTGAAGGTGTTGAAAAATCAGCAGGACATCACCTTAGACAAGTTAATTGAAATCGCTTATGACCCACATCTTCCAGCATTTGAACGTTTGATACCCGGTCTTATAAAAGCTTACAAAGAACACTCGAAACAATATCCATCATTGCAAGAACCCATACGGCTCCTGGAACAATGGGACTTCAAGGTGCGTGGCGACTCTCAAGCAATGACCTTGGCTCACTTTTACGGAATCAATTACCTCAAAAAAGGTGTAATCCCTGAAAACCTTGGCGACTCATCATTTATTTCGCTAATCGAGCATTTCTCTAATCGTTCAAAAGCAACCGAACGATTAGCCATATTTGATGAAACAGTGAAGCAGCTAACGGAAGAATTCGGTACTTGGAAACTCGATTGGCAAGCCGTCAATCGATATCAGCGCATTGACGGTCGTATCAAACAACCCTTTAATGATGCTTTACCTTCCGTCGGAATTCCTTTGGCATCAGGTCGTTGGGGAGCCTTGGCGTCTTATGGCGCTAAACGCTATGGCGATAGCAAAAAGATCTACGGAACATCAGGTAATAGCTTTGTAGCAGTCGTGGAGTTTGGTGAAAAGCTGAGAGCCAAGAGTCTGCTCGCGGGAGGTCAGAGTGGTGACCCAAAATCACCCCATTTTTCTGATCAAGTCGCGTTATATAAACGTGGTCAGTTCAAAGAGGTAGCCTACTATTACCAAGATGTGATTAAAAGAGCCAAAAGACAATATCATCCGGGGAAATAGTTGCGGCTTAGACTCAGCAAAATAGTTTAATCTCGGCTATCATTTAGTTAGAAGTATGATAAACCGACTGCATACACTACCGATTTAGTAACGGCTGTTAGAGGGATTAGTGAAAGGCGGAGATACTAAGATTAATCGAAGAGAAACCATCGATGCGGTGGATTTACTCTATATCAATTCGATAGCTGGGGTGTTTATTACCTTGTTGGCTGCGAGTGCATTGGTCTTTGGATTTGAAACCTCTCCAGTCTCTGAATATAAAACAATCTGGTGGTGGGCGGTTGTGACAGTGACTCTACTGCGGCTAGCCGATTTCAGTTATTGGCGCGTTAAACTCAGGCATAATGATTATTCTCCTAGCTGGCCTTATCGACGATTCCTGCTCGGTTCTATTGGCTCGGCAATTCTATGGTGTGTTTACTTATTCATCATTAGTCATCAAGTAGAGGTTATCGAATTAGCTTTTACTCTGATCGTCATCGCGGCCATGGCCGGCGGAGCAGCATCAATTCTAGCCGCTTCAAAGCTCGCAGCAATTAGCTATAGCTCCATTTTATTAATTCCCGGCTCTGCCTATTTACTGCTAACCGGTGATGGTTTCTTAAGTGTTCTCGGGACCTTAGGGATCTTCTTTGGGTTTGTCATGGTATTTTCCGCTAACAAGTCAGCTATATCGATCAGTGATGCTATTTCGCTCAAGTATCATAATTTAAGCTTAGTGGAGGAATTGCAAACTGAAAAAAACGAAATTAAGAGAATGAATTCGGAGCTAAATCGTGCCTACCACCAGCTTAACGAAATCAATGCTTCGCTTGAAGAACAAGTGCAAGAGAGGACTCAAGAAGTTTATCGATTATCTAAATTAGATCCACTGACGAAATTGTATAATCGAACCGCATTTATCTTTGCACTAGAAAAGCTTATGCAAGAGCAACTTAAATCTAACGGAACTATTGCCGTTTTATTTATTGATTTAGACGGCTTTAAGAAGGTTAATGATATTTTTGGTCACGAAATTGGAGATCAAGTGTTAATGCTGGTCACTCAGCGATTGCTAGCGTTTAGAGCCAATGGAAATATATGCCGTTGGGGAGGTGATGAATTTGTACTTGCACTTCCAAACTTGACTATTGAGCAAGCTGAGGAGCAGGCGAGATTAATTACCGAATCCATTGAAAATTCAATTCAGTTCGATTCAATAGTTCTTAGCGTAGGTGCTTCGATAGGTATCGCGTTAGCGCCTAAACACAGTCAAAAAGTGAAACAGTTAATTCAGTTTGCTGACATTGCTATGTACCAGCAGAAGAACACACTTAATTCAAAAGCCGTCGTTTTTTCTAAACAACTTTTAGAAACAGTAAAACAACAGGAACATCTCAGAGATGGGCTTAGAATGGCCATTGAAAGAGATGAACTTCATCTAACTTATCAACCTGTGATTGATCCCATCAGTAATCAAATCAATAGTTGCGAGGCCTTACTAAGGTGGACATTTAAAGGTGAAGCTATTGGTCCTGATGTGTTTATTCCAGTCGCAGAACAATCCAGTTTAATTTTACAAATTGGCGAGTGGGTACTACGGAAAGCTTGCTTTGACGCTAATCAATGGCCGAGAGATAATAATTGCTCAGTTTCAGTTAACGTATCTATGGTGCAATTACTTGATGACGATTTTCTTTCGATTTTAGATAATGCGCTTGAACAAAGCCAACTTAAACCCGAGCGTTTAATTTTAGAAATTACTGAGTCGGTTTTTGCAGAAAATAAAGAGTTTGTGGCTAATTTACTAGCGGAAATTATGCGAAGAAGGGTTCGTGTATCGATTGATGATTTTGGTACCGGTTATTCTTCACTTTCGCAATTACAATCTATTCCATTTCATATCATAAAAATTGATAGAACCTTTGTTGCTCGATTAGATGAAAAAGGTGCCTCAATTGTAAAAGCGGCCTTGTACATTGCTAATCAATTAGGTTGTGAAACTGTCGCAGAAGGTATCGAAACGAGGCGGCAAGCTGAGGCACTGAAAAGTTTGGGTGCAAGTTACTTACAGGGGTATCTATATAGTAAGCCGCTCAAAAATAGCCAGTTACACGAGTTTTTTTACAATTTTGAAGCTCACAAATTGGACTCTTAGTGTTTAAGTTAGATTACTGAGTTTGTTCCCTCCCCATAGCCATAGTTTCCATCAGGTACCGTTACTGCCAAATAAATCAAAGTTGCTTTAAGTAGTCAATCTATTGTACAAAGCTAATCTAACTGGAAGTACTTAGCAGAAAACTTCTGACTTACTGGTTTCATAAATTAACTCACAAAGGCTTGTTATGAATTTTCCGATCACGGTAGTATTTCTGATAATTATTGTTGCCCAACCCTTCTTCCAAGTCTGTCTAGCTAAAGATCATTATTCCAGTATTCTATCAATGAGAGAGCGGGCGGTGATTATCGATCAGGTCACGGAAGAAAGAGTTAAATCCCTATTGCCACAGTTAATGCAACGGTCAAAAATTGATATGTGGCTGATGATAAGCCGCGAATACAATGAGGATCCTATCCTTAAGACATTTTTACCAGCTACTTGGGTATCTGCGAGAAGAACTACCATTTTAACCGCGATACTAACGCCATCTGGAACTGTTAAAACATTCGCTATCGCACCGTATAAGGTAGGCAATGTGTTTGAACGTGCATGGGACAAAAAGAAACAACCTAACCAATGGCAAGCCTTAGTCGAATTAATGGAACAATATCAACCCAAACAAATCGGCATTAATCAATCTAAAACTTGGGCGCATGCTGACGGGTTAGTTGCTACTGATCAACAAAATTTAATGGCAGCACTACCAGAGAAATTTAAATCTAGATTAGTTTCTTCCGAACCTTTAGCCATTAATTGGCTTGAAATAAGAACTCCTAAAGAAGTTGAGCTAATGAAAAACATGACGGCAATCGCTCACCAAATTATTGCTGAAGGTTTTAGCTCAAAAGTCGTCAAGCCGGGAATAACAACCACAGAGGATGTGGTTTGGTGGTTTAGAGAAAAAGTTCGAGAACTAAAGCTCACGACATGGTTTCATCCTAGCGTGTCCATTCAAAGAAATGACAAAGTAAAATTTGATCATGAAGATTCCTTTACTAACGGATACGGTGACAATGTGATCAGAGAAGGGGACCTGCTACATGTTGATTTTGGAATAACCTACTTGCGCTTAAATACTGATACCCAACAGCACGCCTATGTATTAAAAAAGGGGGAAACAAAAGCACCAGCCTATTTAGAAAAAGCCCTAGCTAAAGGGAATCAGTTGCAAAATATTTTTACTAACAACTTTAAGGTCGGTCGAACCGGAAATGAAGTATTAGAAATGTCACGAGAGCAAGCGATTGCACAAGGACTAAAGCCCAGTATTTACACTCATCCTTTGGGCTATCATGGGCATGCTGCAGGCACCACGCTTGGCATGTGGGACTCACAAGGTGGCGTGCCAGGCAGTGGTGATTATCCATTGCATTTAAACACCGCTTATTCCATTGAGTTAAACAACGCGATTGAAATAGAAGCATGGGGCAAGGAAATTCGAATTATGCTGGAAGAAGATGCATTTTTTGATGACTCGGGTGTGTGGTATTTGGATGGCAGGCAGGAAGATCTATTACTGATTGTGAAAGGTTAGAAAAAGACCAATAGTAAGCATATACGAGTATTGCATCATTCTAATCCTTTCTCTGACCAGACGCATAAATCTTGGCTTTTGAGTCATGTTGAATCCTCCTTGATGTCTGTACCATAGATACTTACTTGTGTAAGTTGTGTTTGTTAATGGCTTATATAGCTATGACGCATAATATTTGTAAGTTGTTGATTTAAAATGGTGTTAAAAAAGAGAGTCAGGAACTATATGCGGTGAAGTCACGTAGTTACGGTATTGACTTATGGTTAAAGTTACGTAAGTATCAGATATTATTAAAAAATTCAGTAGAATCTAAACTAGTGTTTGAATTTAATTGTGATTTACTGAATACAATCAGCTGTTATGCTCAAATAAGAGTTCAAATATGATCGAAGTATTTTCTTCTGTTGATTTCTGGAAATTTTCAGCGCCGCTATTCGGAGCTACAATCGCTTGGTTTCTTAATGAATGGAGAAAAAGATTCTGGGAGCAATACCAGAGAAAAGAAGAAAGTTATAAAGAACTGATACGCTGCATAAAAGGTTTCTATGTCGGTGTGCCAAACTCTCAAGAATTGAAGTCAGAGTTTCTAAATCAACTAAATAAGTGTTGGTTGTATTGCCCAGACGAAGTAATTTTAAATGGATATGCATTTCTTGATACGGTGCATGCTTCCAATACTCAGAATGATCAAACGAAAGAAGAAGCAATGGGTAAGTTTGTTGCCTCAATTAGAACTGATTTACTGTCACGAAAACTCGTTAGGAAAACATCTTTAGATAGTAACGATTTTAAACATTTGGGTACTCAGTGAATAAAAGTATAACCAGCAGCTCCACCGGACTTCGTAATGTTTGCACCTTTCCTGCAAAAACACGCAGTAACGTCGCCAACATTACTCCGCGCGGTGAGCTGGGCGTTAACCATAGGAAGGAGTTTGATTTGCACAAAGCATATGTCTTTACATTTATAGTGATATTTTTATGTGCTTCTCAAAATGTTTCCTCAGAAAATGATACTCACTGTAGTCTGCTGTTTAATTTTGCTAATAGTATTCAACCTAACAATAAAAAGAGTGTTAAGTTTTCTTCGGTTTGGTCAGAGATGAAGAAATCATGCGATCACAATTCCTACGAGCCAGGAAAGACGTTGTGTTCATGGATGCTCAATAATTACTCAGGCGAATACATGGAAGCTAATGTAGCTAGTGTAATGTCCTGTTTGGGTTCTCCAAATTACCTGAAGGCTAAAAACTCCATGCTGAGCAATGCATCTGGCTCATTGGTTGTTCTTGATATTGATGGAGTAAATGAGTCAATATCTATCGAGTTAGAATACTCGGTAAGACAAACAATTGAATCCTCAATAACAATTACGGTGGAGAGAGACTAATGCTTAACAATACGCTCAATCCGAAAAATTACTCGCTAAGTCACTCGCAATATTTCGGCTTTGCTTGGCGTTATATTTCATCATGACTAATGCAGCCAACTTTGAGAAAGAAGCAATAAAAAGACTATGTGGTAGTCATATTTCGGAAGAACTACTCAACAATGTGTTGGACTCCGAAGCTAGCGATTATGAATATTCTGGAAGTGGATATTTTCTTTGCTTTAAACATCCGGACTTACCAAAAAACAGAATTGTATGCGACTATCCTACTCTAAAAGGAGAATGGAACGGAATAGAGTCGGGATTTCTTATCTTCTTGGGTCAAAATGAGCTAGTGCTAGAATGTCATACATGGGGAGAAATTCAGGTGCCTGAGAACTACAGGGAGCAAACTGTTAGTGTCTCTGAAATTGAAATATAACAAAACGCAGCAAGAAGAGCAGTGTAAAAGACACCACATTTTGTGCTAAGCGCTATACCTATTAGGGAGTTGTTCGACTTATTTGTTAAACCGAAAATGGAGAAAAGGTTATGAAGCTAAAAAAAGAAGATATTCCGGTCATGATGGAAACCCCTGATACAGTTATGCGCATACAGCCAGGCTTGGGGGATATGACAGTTGCCTACCATGAACTGCCTAAGGGCACCGACTTTACCCCTTTATTAAAAGGCCTCTGCAACGATAGTTGTCATAGATAATATAAGACAGTCTAGTTAAGAAAATATCAATAAACCATCGAGATAGATAAAATTCATAGTCACTCGAATATTCCTATAAATACAAACAAGTTAAATGTAGAATTCTGTCGCTCAAAGCGATAATCGGCATATTTCAGACAAGCCTAAACCCTATCGAAAGATAGAGAGGCATAATTGAAAAGCTAAGAGAGGTTATAGAACTTGTTTTTCGTAAAGTAACCTAGCGGCAGAGATACCTCGAAGATATTTCTTTTTTAACTGTTTGGCCTTTTCTCGAATCAGTTCAATGGGACCCACCACATGACAGTAATGTTTACCAAAGTTCTCAACTTGTTTTAACCAATGGTTTTGTTGCAGGTTAAGGGATGACAGTGTTGATTGAATCGAGGTTGGCATCGATGCTTTATCGGGATACTTGATGGATTGGCCTGTGTATTCCACTAATTCGATATAGTTTTTTTAAGGTCAGAGGGAGTTGTTTTGAATACACTTTGTCGTTGATACAGGTAATTTTTTGATTGAGAGTTTTTTCAACTGCCAATGAGTCAACGGATTTTAATAACTCAACTCGCTGCTTAATGGCGGTGTGCTCTGACTCTTCAAGTCGCTCAGCGATGTCGGCTCGAATGGGATTTAAGTCCACATAAGCCATGCAGGAAAACACAGCCGCTTCATCGAGTAAGGCTTGGGATGAGTATCGCCCCTCCCAGAATCGCCCAGTACAATAGTCCTCTTGGTTACTCTGTTTTGCCAATGGCTCATTTAATCTCCCCATAAACCAAGATAGAGAACCAAGCCGTTTTCGATAGGTCTTAAGCTTCTCTTTATCAGCCATTATCGCTTGTTTCTTCAGCTCACGCTGCTGAGCGTAGTTGGGGTCAATAAATCGTCCCGGATAAGCTTGCAGCCATCTCTCGGCTACTGTTTCATCTGTCCAGTTGAGCGGTGCTAAAGGCTCTACATACAGTACAATATGATAGTGATTGGACATTACGGCATAAGCGTAAATATCTACCGAAAAAATAGAGCAAAGCGCCAGCATACGTTTCTCTAACCAGCCTTTACGATGAGAGTAATCTATACCTGTCTCGTCATCAATACCACAAAGAAATGTCCGTCGAACACAACGGTTAGTACAGTGATAAAAGCCCGGTGTTTCTGAATCAACGAGGTTCCTTCTCGCTATGGTCATCATTTCATCCTTGAAGTTTGAGAGAATGTAACTTTGCCTCTAATTAGTAAATGTATCAATTGGCAAATCCGCAAAACAGCTTAGGACTTTAACGCTTGAACTAGTGAGTGATTGACTATAGAGTGATTGTCTAATTAGTTGAATTTTACCTGGCCAAGAGTGGACCATGAAGGAGATAAAATGCCAACAATAAAATTTACTGGCCCAGCACTTGTGGCTAGTGCTCAAGAAAATGAAGATGGATCACTTGATTTAATAAATGACAAGACAACCCTGGAATCCTTAAATGGATTAAGCTACGAAGATGAGGAGTTTTCTGACTACCTATATGACGGGGAGGAAACAGAGGGTTTTGCTGAGCATGTTTCCGGTGGCATCTTATCATTCTATTATGAAACTTCTACTAGCTCATTTATTGGCTCCATTGAATATCAGCTGTCTAGGTCGCTCTCTGCAGATGAAGTTGAAGCCCTAGAAGAATATACAATTGAGCAACTAACTGACGGCATCGGTTCCAATTTTTCTCAAGAAAGAGCGTTGGGTGGTGAAGTCACCCCATTTATTAATCATGAAGAATTGTCTTGCCAGCAAGCCAGCTAACAAAGTTATTCACCGGAACAGCAGTCTTTGGTTGCAATTTATGCACTAGGCTGTCGCTCCTTTAACATAAATTACAACTACCAGCCCGCTGTCCAGTGATAGCGGCGTTATACACAATTATGAAATTTAAATTGTTACCTCTTATCTTATTATTTTGGTGTGGCATGAACTCCGCTAAGGAGATCAGCAGTCCTCCGCCAGTAGACTTGCTTTTACTTGAGTACAAGAAAGTGCTTGAGGGAGAACCTTCAAAAAGCGCTCATGGACTCAGGGAATATTGCTACAGAGTAAACAACACATATGTTGTGTACTCAGAGAGTGAGCTAGGTAATGGGTATTCATTCTTATCAGACCAACCTGAGCAAAAATGCATATCCTCGAATAGCAATATTAGTACAAATAATAAGATGGGTTTGTCTGTAGGCATTTCACAACAAAAAGCCTCAGACTTGCTCGGTATCAAATTGGTTGAGGGTGACAATGAAATCGTATGGCATTACCAGCGTCCAATTCATAATCTACCTTATGATGATATGACTACCCTTAGTATAACAATCAAAAACGATTTGGTTTATGCTGTCACTTTGTTTAACCTGGTTGCAAGTTAGGTGTATAACCAGTAGTTGCAAAATATTCAGGCAAGAGCGCATGAATTTATTAACTAGGCGTTAATCTCTTCTCTGACTAAAGTTTTCAGTTATAGCTCGTCTCAAACACATCAAACACTTCTACCAATAAATCCCTCTTCACATCACTACTGACACACAGCTGTCAGTAGCACCCATATATAGTCTACTTTCTACCCAGTCGGAGATATTGATTAATGAAATTAAACTATTGTGTACTTGGAACAAATAACATGGAATGTGCGGTTAAATTCTATGATTCACTCTTTGAACAAACCGATCTAAAGCAAATTTTTGCGAATGAAAGAATGACTTATTGGCAATGTGATGATTTGACGTTCGCTATAGCGGAACCGTTTAACAAAGAACCCGCCACTAATGGCAACGGAACAATGATTGGATTAAATGTTGGTTCTATTGATGAAGTCAAAAGGCTTTATAAAAAGGCGATTGATTTAGGTGGAACATGTGAAGGTGAACCAAATGAAAGAGGGCCTTATTTTTCTGCGTATGTTAGAGATTTAGATAAGAATAAATTTTGTTTGTTTGAACCAGTTGTGAACCTGTAAAAACAGCACAAACAAAAATGCCGTCTTGGTTTTGTAAATCAAGACGGCATATCTTTGTACAGATAATTTTATGTTATTACTTATTCTGCTGCTTTCATCATCTCATCACGCAAAGCTCTAAACTCTGTGCCTTGATACCAGTTAGGCCATTGACCTTCGTTCGCCAACAAATAGCCCGTGGTAAAGTACAATTGAAGATCTTCAATGGTTCCATCCCATCCCCAATCTTCCGCATACTCGTCACAAAGTTGGTGATAGCATTTGGCCACTCGAGCACCAATGACTTTGTTGATTTCCGCTTCGACGTCATTAAGTGGAACCGTACCGCCACCAGAGCTTAATCCTGGTACACCAATTTTAGCTAAGCTAAAGTGATCTGAACGGAAGTAGTAACCGCGTTCTGGATGCGCTTCTGGTGTTAGTGTTCTGTTTTGCAAAGCCGCTGCTCTTTTCAGTACTTCTTCAAGCTCAGACTTACCATAGCCAACCACACTAACATCTTTCTTGCGACCGGTAATACTTAGGCTATCCATATTCACTAAGCCGACAATTTTTGACAATGGCATTGGTGAATTATTAGCAAAATACTGTGAACCTAAAGTGCCTTGTTCTTCCGCCGCTGCGCCAACAAAAGTAATAGAACGTTTAGGCTTGTTTTTCATTTGACTATATTGACGAGCAATTTCAATCAAACCACCCGTACCACTGGCATTATCATGAGCGCCATTATAGATTTGGTCGCCTTCAAGGCTGGTGTTTTGACCTAAGTGATCAATATGACCCATATAAATAACATGTTCATCAGGTGCTTCAGAACCGGGGATAGTCGCAACGATATTATTGGAAACGGATGCTTTAAAATCGGAGGTCACTTCAACAGACGCTTTAAGATTAAGCGGAACTGGCTCAAAGCCTTTGGTTTGCGCTCTAAGTTTTTCTTGTTCGAAATTTAATCCCGCTTTAGCAAACAATTCATTGGTTTTCTCAACATTAATCCACATTTCAACATCGACCACTGGCGCGCTGTTTTCATCGCGTGGTAAATGATATTGAGCACCCGACCAGCTAGAACGGATGACACCCCAACCATAACTGGCTGGCTCAGTTTCATGAATGATGATTGCCGCTTTCGCACCTTGACGACCGGCTTCCTCATACTTGTAGGTCCAGCGACCATAATAGGTCATCGTATTACCGCTAAAGACTTCAGGATCGCCTGTGGCAAAGCCCGGGTCATTGACTAGAATAACCACTGTCTTGCCTGTTACATCCAGACCTTTGTAATCATTCCAACCAAACTCTGGTGCGTTGATACCGTATCCAACGAACACTAGTTCTGAGTCATTGATTGAGCGAACTTTCTCTTTTTGGCGAGTATTGGCAACATAGTTGTCGAGCGGCGTAAACTCGATATCGCCAATCGCTAGGTTCTTAGTGACCTTAGAGTTAATGGCTAATAATTCGACTTCTTGCAAATAACTATCCCCATTACCCGGTGATAGCCCCAAAGATTTAAAATTATCGACCATGTATTTTGCTGTAAGACGGTCACCTTCTGTAGCAGGCTCTCTACCGGCTAACTCATCAGAAGATAGATACTTAATGTGTTTCTTTAGATTTTCCACGGAAAAGCTGTTGTAAGCGGTGTTAAAGTCTTCGGTTTCCAACAGATTAACGGCTTTTTCTACTGGCTTAGCCGCTGTTTCAGTGGTTTCAGACTCGGAAGCCGGTTCTTGTGATGGTTGGCAGCCAATTAAACCCACTGTAGTGAGCAATATCGCCATTGATTTAATAGGAAAGTCTAAGAGTGGTTTAGCTCGATTGTTTTTTATTTTGTGTTTGGCCATCGATTGCTCCGTGGTTGGCTAAGTCAATTAAGATTGATAATCGGTTAATGCGATTAATCTGACATTTTGCCTTATGATGGCGGTGGAGGCTAGTAAAAAACTTGATAAGGATACTTTGGGGACTGATGCTATTGAGGGGAGGTTAGTTGTTTTATAGTTAGAAGCGGTTATTTATCCATAGCGGAAGATATATGTTGTTCTTTTTAAGGACCCAAAATAAGTTCAAAGTCAAAAGCATTTCGCAGCGCTGCGCTCTGACTGCGACCTTCTTTTTTCTAGCCAAAAAAGAAGGCAAAAAGGCTTTGGTCGTTGGCACTGTGCTACCGAAATTGACCTAATGTTTTGTCTTTTCGTACTGTGGAACGCCTAGCACCTGTTCGCCTGTGTGGCCCATCCCATTGCTACTTACTTTGAGCATTCTTTCTTTACACGTTATTAGTGACGTGAATATCATTGCTAAAGATTTACCCGCCTAGCGGCTATTACGGACTGGTGATTCACGGTCAACCAATGAGTAGATTTCAGGCTTGAAACAGCTTTTCCACTGCTCCGATGGAAGTGGGGATGTCGGGGTGCACGCAGCCTCTGGGCAAATTCGAAACCAAGCTCTTACGGACTTTGCTGGAAATGGGAGGGTAAACGCAGTGTACTGCAATTCATGCAAATAAGACCCCTAATCGCGGTGCCCAGTGCGAACGACATTGGCGTTTTTGGTTACTTTTTTTGCTATTGAAAAAAGTAACTCGCAGTCAGAGCGCAGCGCTGCGAAACGCTTTTGACCTTGGTCTTAGTCTTATTTTTGGTTCAATAAAAAAAAGAATGTCCCTTTTGGAAAATTAGCATCCGCCAATATGAGCTAAAATCTAAAGTGTGAATCGAAACCAGCGTCCAATTCCAGCACCAAAAGAATCAAACAACCTTATGGTTGCTGATCATATACCCTCTCACGTTTCCAATTAATCCCACGCTTAATAATCTTAGCCGGATTTCCCCCCAAAACCACACCTTCCTCAGGAAATGACTTAGTCACGACACACCGAGTCCCAATAATGGAATTACTACCAATTCTGGCGCCTTTCAAAATGACACAATGAGAAGCTACCCAAACATGATCCCCAAAAGAGATATTTTGAGCATAGTTAGTTCGTTTGTTGTCTTCATCGACGATGACCGAATGAGAATCTCCGGTTCGAACATCAATGTCGTAGGAGAACATGCAGTCCTTACCAATGGTAAGTGAAGAGTAGGGCTCGGTGACCGCCAAGTGTACGTTTTCAAAGGTTGATTCTTCGCCGATGGTTAGGCTGCAATGGTGATCTTCTAACCAAATACTTCCAGCAATATTAAAAGCGACATTATCACCAATTTCAACATACTGGTCGTCGCCTTCAATATGAAAGGTTACATTGTCGAGTAGGCAATTATCGCCAATGACGATCCGATTATTGTTGCCCCAAATTTCAAATGTGGCCTTTTTGAGACTTGAGTTATGACACTCAATCACATTACCGGTTCCTCGAATATCTTTCTTGCGAGGGCGTGAGTGGCGTTTGGTTTTAACTTTGCTAAAAAGATCATAGATCGGCGTGTTGCTCTTGCCTTTTGACTTGCTAATTGACTTAATGGCCATCCTTATTCCCTTTAATACTTAACACAATTATTCTTAGAATCTATAACATTAGCGCCTGCACTGCAACATGGGATCGCTAAACATCTCAAAAAGCAATAAAACGTATCGGCACATATTGAACTCTGATTTATACTGAGAAAAGTGGGATTTAGGCGAGCATTTTATGATTTATTTAAACAGAAATTAGTGGAATAGCGATGTCTAAAAAATAAGCCAAGCAGAGCGACTGATACCAAGCTAAGCTGAATTATTAGCAGAATAAGTAATCATGATAAAAGGAGAATTATGAATAAGTGGTTGTTGGGCCTTTTGGTCGTTTTGTTTAACTACAATGTACACGCTTTAGAGCTAACTGAAGCCAGTGTGAATGGAGAATACTATTTAGGCGTGCCGGAAAGAGGCAAATCCAAAGTTCTCATGCAATATGGTCAATTGGGCAATAAAACGGTGATTGCTGTCGCCGCATGCCAATCATGTCCACCGGCTGTTTACTCTTTTCAACAAGAACCGTCAAAAACCTTAGGTACGCCAGTATTCATGACTTCGGGTCTCTATTTAATTCCGCTTAATGAAAATAGTTTTGTGTTAGTACAGCCTGATGGTTTATTAGGGCGTAAGGTTTGGTCAAAAATTGGCCATGCAAATCTGTATACTCGCGACCAACAGGCTGCGGCTAACTTCGATCGCGCTAGCGTCGAAAAGTTTGCCATTGATTTATCGCATAAAATCATGAATCAAGAAGTGGGTGAGATGGCGCATTCTGGTGGAGAGTACTTCTTGGCGGTACCGCAGAAACATGGCGGAAAAATACAGTCTAGTTATTCAATAGAGTTTAATGAAAAAGGCAAAAAATCTGTTTTGGTTAAGCCTTGTGATAGTTGTTCAATGGTTGAATATAAAATTTTACCGGAAGAAAGTGGCGTTATTGGTGTGGATGTTTATCGTAATGCGTCTAGTTATTACTTATTTGACCTCAAAGATGGCGTGCTGGTCTACACCTTTGCAAACGCTTCGGGTTTCGGTCGAACTGAATGGAGTAAGCACAGCAAATACAATGTTTATTCAAACAATCAAGCTTACATTAGAAAGATTCTTCAGAGTAAGCAGATGCAAAATACTTTAGATTCGATGATGGGCGAATATTTTGCGAAAGCTAAATCGTATTTCGAGCAAAAAGCATTAGCAGAGAAGTCTGCCAAGGATGCAGCCCGTGAATTACCTAAAGAAGGCTTAGTGTACTCCGATAAGCAACAATTGCTGGATGCTGCCAGCCGCTGGGCTCAGGCTTGGTCTTGGAAAGAAAGTCTTATAAAAACCTATTTGACTCAATCTGATTGGTCAATCACACGCAATAGACTCACCGGTATTATTACTGGAAAAGTGATTGGCGGAGTCGTGATTATGAAGCATCCTGACGGCCGATGCCGATATCAAATGCTTAACTACCGTCAGGACTATGACGGTTCCAGCTATACTAATTTGCAAGTCTCAGGAATTGGACCTATCTACGACTTCGCTTGCGATAAACTCTAGCCGAATAATCTATTTATTAGCTAAACCACAATGCTGTTTTCATTGTGGTTTAGCAATGTTATTCTGCCATTATCAGTCATTGTCTGTTAGATAGTTTTAACCTTGGAAAAATTCAGCAAAATCCAGAAAAGAGCCATTGAGCGTAAACTTGGCAAATCCAACCTCAGTGAGTTAATGCCAAAGCCTGCTTCAAAGAAACAGCTAATCGCACTGCCCAACAGCGTCTATTTGGCAGAAATGACCAAAAAAATCTTTCAATCTGGCTTTGTTTGGCGGGTGGTTGAAAACAAATGGCCTGGCTTTGAAGAGGTGTTTTGGGGATTTGAGCCACACAAATTAGAACTTGCCAGTGACGAACAGATTGAGCGAATGGCTCAGGATAAACGGATTATCAGAAATTTCACTAAGGTCAAATCGGTTCGAGACAATGCTTTCTTTATCCAAGAAATTAGTGAAAAGAACGGAAGTTTTGGAGAATTTGTTGCCGAGTGGCCCGCTGAAGAAATAACCTTGTTGTGGCTTTATTTAAAAAAACACGGTAGTCGACTTGGCGGAAATACCGGTCCGTATTTTTTGAGAACGGTTGGAAAAGACACCTTTTTGTTAACACGTGATGTGGTTCAATACCTAATTGGTCAGAATTTAATCAATAAGCACCCAACCTCACAAAGGGATTTAAAATTGGTTCAGGCAGCTTTTAATGACTGGCATCAGCAATCAGGATGTTCCTTCTCAGAGATTAGTCGCACCATTGCCTGTTCAATCGGCGAAAACTACTCAGAATAGAAGTTACCAACCGAAAACAAGGTTCGCTTTGGCTCGGTTGATCGGTTAAATGCTTGTCAATAATGTTGAATTTCCGTCGATCGATATTTATCGCGTGAAATCGCCAGCCAATTTAAAAAAGAACTTACTAGTTATCAATAACATAGCATTAATTTAAGAATTGCTTGTTTGCTGTAATGTTTGTGGATTTACACTAGTAATGACCGCCTGATTATTTTATGATTAGCCACTAACAATACAACAAGATAGCCTTTATTGGTTGCAGTTAGGCTAAGAATAGGCAAATAAGACCTAAGAGAGAGGAGAACAAATGAAAAGACTAGCGATCGCGGTCATTCATGGTTTGGGGAGCGAAGAGGAATTCTATTCTGTTGAGCTAAAACACCGAATCACAGAAGAATATGTCAAAGGCGCAGAAGGGCGTCTGGAAGATGATCTACTGTTCTTTGAAATTTACTGGGCTGATTTAGTTCGTGATGAGCTGGAAGCTTTTCGTAAGAAAGCTAATTATAAAGGTGATTTAGCTTACCAAAACTTACGCCAAATTATGACGGATACCCAAGCGCTTGCTCTTTTATATACGCCGGGTACGGAAGTTTACGAGTCGATTAATAATCGTATAAAAGATGGCATGCGTAAATTTGCTTCTCACCGACGAGTAAACACTGATGAAACGCCTCTTGTTGTATTAGCTCACTCGTATGGTGGTGTGATGATGAGTCATTTCATCAAGTCGATGCAAGAAGGTAAGAGTCAACTGAGTAACTTTGAAACGATGAAAACCTTAGTGGGATATATCACTTTTGGTAACCCGCAAGGTATGTACACGCTAGAAGGCCTTGATTCAGAGCTAGGACATTCGTGCAAGATTACCGGTGAAGCATTACCAGCCGATTTAGCTAAGCGTTCTCGTTGGTACAACTTCTATGATAAAGACGATATCGTGGCTTATCCACTTAAGGGACTTTCAGAAGAGTTTGATAAGCATGTTGATGGTGATTTTGAAATCAATGTCGGAAGTGCTGCAACCTCTTGGAATCCTGCATGTCATACAGGCTACTGGGAAGACAAAGATTTTTATAAACCGGTTGCCGATTTTATTGGAGAGCTTCGAGCTCCTCACTCGTTCTGGGATTAGTTTTTTCTCAGGTCGTTTTATCAGAGCCTGCTCTATAGCAGGCTTTTTGCTTTTTATCTATCTGATCTTAAAATACTGAGAATGCAATCTGCATTATGCGTACTTTCGAAACTCACTCCATCCAAACTAAAGACTTAGGCAAATTATTTTCGCTCGAGCGAAAAATTGCTACTCGTAAAAAGCGAGGTCAGCCTTCTGACAAGCTGGATCAAAAACTACAAGCAATTAAACAAAAATCAACCAGCATTACACAACAAATCGACACCAGAATCAGTCCACTCGATATAGACCCTGAGTTACCAATCGCACAAAAAGCAGAGCAGATAAGTGAGCTAATTCGTGACAATCAGGTCGTCATAGTTGCAGGGGAAACTGGATGTGGGAAGACCACGCAGCTTCCAAAGATATGTCTCAATGCCGGTTTTGGGCGGCGCGGAAAAATTGCACATACCCAGCCTCGTCGCGTAGCTGCCACTAGTGTTGCCAGTCGAATTGCAGAGGAGGTCTCAACACCGTTGGGAGAGTTGGTCGGTTACAGTGTGAGGTTTGCTGACAAGACTAGCTCTAATACCCGAGTCAAGTTGATGACTGACGGGATTTTGTTAGCTGAATTGCAGTCAGACCCGCTGCTGAGTGAGTATGAAGTTGTCATTATTGATGAAGCGCATGAACGTAGCTTAAATATCGATTTCTTGTTGGGTTTTCTAAAAAAACTTCTGCTCAAACGTCCAGAGTTAAAAGTGATCGTTACTTCCGCAACTATCGATCCCGACAGCTTTTCAAAATACTTTAATGACGCGCCGGTGGTTTTAGTCGAAGGCAGAACTTATCCGGTAGAAGTCATCTATCAACCCTTGGAAGAGCAGCTTGAAAATGACTCTAATGATGATCCTATTTTTACAGGAGTCGTAAATGCTGTGGACCAATGTATCAGTCATTCTACTGGTGATATTCTAATTTTTTCTCATGGCGAAGCGGAGATAAAAAATCTTGACAAGTTCTTGCGTAAACAGAAACTAGTCGATTGTGAGATACATCCGTTGTTCGCGCGTTTAGGCATCAAAGAACAGCAAGCTATCTTTAAGAGCTCACAACGCAGAAAAATAATCATAGCGACCAACGTTGCAGAAACATCATTAACCATCCCCAATATCGTATTTGTCATTGATATTGGAACGGCAAGAATTAGTCGTTATAGCCAGCGAAATAAAATTCAGCAACTACCAGTCGAAAAAGTCTCGCGAGCGAGCGCCGATCAACGGAAAGGGCGTTGTGGTCGTATTTGTCCTGGTATTTGTTATCGCCTGTATTCGGAAGAAGATTTTGACAGTCGGGTGGAGTTTACTGAAGCTGAAATAAGTCGGACTAATTTATCATCAGTTGTGCTTAGATTAAAATCTCTAAAGGTTGATGACGTCGAGAGTTTTCCATTTATTCAAAAGCCGGATGAAAGACAATGGAAAGTCGCTTTCAATTTGTTATTCGAGTTAGCGGCGGTTGACTCAGAGCAGCGATTAACCCAAATTGGCCGAAAAATGTCAGCAATGGTTGTCGATCCGCAACTAGCTAGAATTCTATTGGAACCGAATTCTAATGCGGTTAATGAAATGCTGATCATCAGTAGCTTTTTAAGTGTTCGAGACGTTCGGATGAGACCTCTTGAAAAACAACAAAAAGCTGAACAAAGTCATGCTCAATATCGAGATGAAACTTCGGATGTTTTATCAGTATTAAAACTATGGTTTTTTCTAGAAAAGAAACGGCAAGAATTATCTTCAAGTAAGTTTAAGAACTGGTGCCAAAAGCACTTTATTAATTTTGTCGGTTGGTTAGAGTGGCGAAATGTTTACTTTCAAAGTAAAGAAAATCTATCTGAATTAGGAATTACGGCTAACCAGCAAAAAGCCTCGGACGATGAAATTCATCGAGGATTAATTTGCGGTTTTGTTGGCCATTTATTAAAGAAGACTCCAGAGCATTATTATCAAGGTGCCCGAGGATTAAAAGTTTGGATCCATCCGTCATCGGTACTATTCAAAAAGAAGAATGAATGGTTGCTGTCAACAGAGTTAGTCGAAACCGATAAAGTCTATGCACGTACTAATTTTCCCGTAAAGCCGCAATGGATTGAACAGGCGGTGCCACACTTAGTTAAAAACAACTACAAAGATATTCATTGGCGTAAAGCTAAGGGGCATGCTGCCTACTTTTTAGATCAAACTGTTTTAGGATTGATGATCACCGCTAAGCGACTAGTCAATAGCAGTAGTATAGCGCCAGAACTTTCAAGAGAAGTATTTTTACTCGACGGACTTGCTAAAGCGCAGCTTCCTAAGTCGTTTCCTTTCTTAACAAAAAATCAATCGATTTTACTCGACATTGAAGAGCAACAGCAAAAGTTACGCCAAACCGATCTTAGAATTGGCGAACAAGAGTTAGCTCAGTTGTATGCTAACAAGTTACCTGAACAAGTTGTCTCTAGTCAAAGTTTAACAAAGTGGTTAAAAAAGGACTGGAATGCACGTAATCAAAAATTACAGTTCACTCGAGAGGAATTGTTAACCAAAGAGTCAAACTCGCTAGAAGATTACCCATCGGAAATTACAGTTAATGGTGTGACGCTTCCAGTATCTTATAGTTTTTCTCCTGGAAATCCAGAAGATGGTGTAGCCGTGGATATTCCGCATGAAATGTTGTTGCAATTCAAGCAGGAAGACTTCGAATGGCTAGTGCCAGGCTACTTATCTGAAAAGATCCAAGCCGTGCTAAAAAGTTTACCTAAGCCAATAAGAAAACAATTGATCCCTGTTGCCGACACCGCCAACCTTTGTTACCAAGCGATCGTTAAAGGCGATTACCAAAAACAAAATTTTAAATCGCTCTTGATTAGTACTTTATCCAAGTTAAACGACGTGACCATAACCCCAGACATGATCAATTTGGATGAAATACCGCTTCATTTAAAAATGAAGTTTAAAACCAGTAACGAAAAAGCTAAAAAACCAGTTTTATCCACACAATTGTCTTATGTGAAGAAACAAGTTAAACAACAAGCTAAGCAAACAACAAAAGACAAACTTAAGTCGCCAATCTCAAACTCTAAACGACTCGATTGGCCCTCTGAGTTTCAAGGTCTTGAATATGTCCGAACGAAGCAAGGGCAAACGATTCGAATATTTTCAGGTATTAAGGACTGTGTTACCCATGTCGAGTTAACTGATTTTGCTAGCTTAGAGGATGCCAAATTCTATCACCAACGGGGTGTCGCTCGATTGCTATTGTTAACAAATGCAAGGGTGATTAAATCGATCAAAAATAGTTGGCCAGAAAGAAAAGAACTGGAAAAACTGAACTTGAGATTTGGGGGCTTTTCACAACTGGTTGATTGGATTGCATTTTCGGTCGCTTTAACAATGACCGCTTCGCAACAGCATTCGGTTATTGATCAGGATGCTTATTTGTTATTAGCCGAACAGTTTAAATCAGAGGTACGCAGCGAAGTCGCAGAGAATTTAAATGGTTCTTTGAAAATGTTAAGAAGGATAAATAATATTTTTCTTAAGCTTTCGAGTCTTACCAGTAATGTTTACACAGACTCGGTCATCGATATTAAGGCAGAGATTTCTCGTCTTTGGACTTTAGATAGAATTCTAGAGCAAAAGGAAAACTTGTTATCCAATTATTTGAGGTATTTAGACGCTATTGAAGCTAGAATTAAAAGAATTAAAGAGAACTTTCCTAAAGAACAGGCAAGTTTAGAAAATTGGTTAGAGTGGCAAAACTGGTGGCAGGAATTATCCGCGACTAGTAGCGTTGAGGCCATGAGACAACCAATGAGCACTCTCTTTTGGATGCTCCAAGAATACCGAATTAGTTTGTTTGCACCCAATATTAAAGTAATGGGCGGTGTCTCCGCGAAAAAACTTCAAAAGCAATTTGATAAATTAGAACAGGCACTTTACTAGGGCTTCTAGATCCATATAAAATGCGGTTAGAATGAATCATAGCTGCTATTCTTATATTAATGCTAGATAAGGTTGATTCAACAAACTGCTTCGGTTTGATAGTAGGTGACATATCACTTTTAAGTTTCGCTTGTTATACATCCTAGTTTTACTCATTGCTGAGCTACTAGCAGGCTCGGTATTGGCTTTAGATTCTGATCGCGAAATATCTCAATATAATTCAAAGACTTGGGGAGTGGATGAACAGTTACCTCAGGTATCGGTTACTGCCTTGGCGCAAGACTCTAAAGGTTATGTTTGGGTCGGCACTCAAAGCGGCATTGCCCGCTTTAACGGCAAAGAATTTGTCAGCTTTAATCGCTCAAATACCGCGGCTTTCAAGAGTAATATTGTTAAAGATATCCTAGTTGATAGCCAAAATACCTTGTGGGTTCTTACTGAAAATGGCATCGCTTTCGCGGAGCAAGAGGGCTTCCAGGCGGTATCCCTTGAGCCCAATGATTTGGTCAAACCCTATCGTATATTAGAACATAAGCAGACTATTATAGTGGCTTCTACCAACGGCCTGCACAAGGTGGTTAACCGAAAAATCGAACCTTTCTTGCTGTCTAAAGAAAGTTTTGCGTTAAAAAGTGTCAATCAAACCCTTTACGTAGGAGGACGCGGTCAGTTCACCACTATAGTGAACGGTAAGACGCAGATTTATAAACTTCCTGTGGGATACCAGTCAGCCATTATTAACGCTTTTGCACTTCAATCAGAGGGTATTTGGCTGGCCACTTCCGAGGGGCCGTTGGTTGTCCGGAAAGACAAAATCGAAGTACCTCAAGATTTGCTCGGTTTGAATGGTGAAAATATCAGTGACTTGCATCTCGATGAGCAGGGGATCTTGTGGATAGCCGCGGAATCACGCTTAGTTAGGTATTATCAAGGGGAACGATTTAACCCGCAGGAAAAACCAAGTTATCATCGAGTCTCCAAGTTTATGCAAGATAGAGAAGGGGCACTCTGGTTTGGGACTTCGGATCGGGGTCTAATAAGGCTAACAGATAGTTGGTCAGTCAGGTTTTCTGAATTCCAAGGGTTAAAAGAAAACTTAGTGTGGAGTGTCGCAGTCAACTCAGCTGGCAGTCTATTTGTCGGTACCCAACAAGGCATTTATAAGTTCGTTAACAAGCGATTTGAATTACTCCTCCAACCAAACAAACTAGTCAATAGTGCCGCTTACACCTTATATTTTGACCATGATGATACTTTGTGGGTTGGTACCAAAGCCGGACTTCAATCTTTTAATATTAGAAACGAAAACAATAGTCATCCAGCTATTAGTAACGTCAGTGGTAACATGCAAGAGTCTGGTCGATGGCTCGCTGGTTTGCAAATTCAAGCCATTTACCGGGATAGTCAGTCTCGTTTGTGGGTTGGAACCGAGCAAGGTATGTTTTTACGTGAACAAGCGGCTGGTAACTTTATACAGGTAGGTATTGATAATAATACAAAAAGCCGAAGCTTTCGCGCTATTAAAGAATTTAAAAATCAGCTGTATTTTGGTACTCAAAATGGCTTGTTGTTATATGAAGAAAGTACTGGTCGCCTAAATAGCTCAAAATATTTTGAGGACAGTTTTGTTACTAGCTTAATTGAAATTGGCGATCTTTTGCTAGCCGGAAGCTATGGTGAAGGGCTAGGGGTTTTCGATGGCGTGAACTGGCATTCCGTGAGAGTCAAGCAGGGTCTAGTTTTCGATAGTTCATTTAGTTTAACGCCTTATAGTGATTCAATTTGGGTTTCTGGATTTGATGGTGTTTATCGACTCTATTTTAAAAGTTTAAGCGAGTATGTTAGCGGTCAAAGGAAAGATGTTTCAACAGAGCCAGTTCTCAAAGACAGCGGGTATTTAGCTGGCAGCGAAAAAGCATACTGCTGTAACGGTGCCGGGCATGCGAAATCGGTTAGGTTGAATGACGCTATTTGGTATCCCACTAGAAAAGGCGTGTTAAAACTTCAACCTATCAAAGTTGTTAGAGATTTGCCTACGGTACAAACATTTATTGAGCAGATTAACAGTCCCGATGGATTGGTCGATATGTATTTTATTGATCAAGGGATACACCAATATAAGAAAAGACAGTTTGTAGCGAGGGATATCAGTTTCAGATTTAATGGTTTAACTAGCCTAGATGAAGGCCTAGTTAAGTATCAGTACCGTTTAATTGGCTACTCGCCGCAATGGAAGTCAAATGGATCTGACCGAGAAGTTTTCTATACCAATCTACCCGCTGGTGATTATATATTTGAAGTCAAAGCCAGTAATCGGGAAGGAGTGTGGGCTGAGCTGCCAACCTCTTTAGAATTTACTATTCAAGCTAGGTATCACGAAACATTTATTTTTAAGCTGGCCGTGTTAGTGGCATCCCTAATCTTACTTTACTTATTCTATTTATTCATTGGTGCTCGAAATAAAAGGAAAGTTGAAGCTCTAGAACAATTGATTTTAAAGAAAACTGAAGCTCTTATTGTCGCGAACCAAGAACTCGCGGCGGCAAATAAGCAACTGACCGTACATTCATACACTGACCCGTTAACAGGCATTCACAATCGCCGATATTTTGTAAAACAAATAGTCAGTGATATATCTCACTATGTAAGAACTTCAGATAACCGGTCGTCAGTTGCAAACATGGTTTTTATTTTAGCGGATATCGATTTTTTCAAAAATATTAACGATGAGTTTGGCCATTACACGGGTGATGAAGTATTAAAACAAGTTGTAGGCTGCTTACAAGAAAGCATTCGCGATGGCGATTACCTCATTCGCTGGGGAGGAGAAGAATTCCTACTGGTGCTGAGACCAGACCATGTCTCACAGATTGAAGAATTATGCGATAGACTATTGTCGACCATTAAAAGCAAACAGTTTATTGGGGTTGAGAGTGAGAAGATCAAGTTAACCATTTCACTAGGGTTTAGCTTTTATCCCATGAAACAAAAGCTAATAACTAAATGGAGTTGGGAACAAGCCATAGAAACCGCAGACAAGGCACTCTATCAAGCCAAACACAGTGGCAGAAACAGATGGGTCGGGTTTCAGTTGTTACCATCTGTGATTGATTCATTTGAACAGGATGAATCTCACTCGATCAACGACCAAGATTTTCAACGATTTTCGGGCAGCTGTCCGGAATAACCTCAAGCCAAATTCTAATTCGCCTTATTATTTTTAAATTCCTCGCTTTTATCAACAGCTTGCCCAAACAAGACACAAATAGGTTTACTTTGTCGATTAACTCAGCTAAAGTACTATTTGTATAGGTAGTGATTGTATCGATAGCTCACCAAACAAAGGAATCATTATGAGTAAAGAGTTAACCCAAAGACAAGAAGAAGTCCTGGCGGCTTTAACCAGTTATATAGAGGACTTTGGTATCGCACCCTCACACGTTGAGCTGGCAGAACTGATCGGTGTTAAATCTTCTAAAGCAGCGGCCGATCACCTCAAGGCATTAGAGAGAAAGAACGTTATTGAGATCTACCCCGATAAGCCTCGTGGAATTAGAGTCCTAAATCAACAGAATGAGTTTGAACTACCTCTAGTAGGCTCGGTGGCAGCCGGTCTGCCGATAGAAGCGATAGAAAATGTTGAGTCTTACGTTACCATACCGGAAGTTATGAGACGTAAAAAACCGACATTCCTGCTGCGAGTTAGAGGCGATAGTATGATCGACGAGGGGATTTTGGATGGTGATTTAATCGCGGTTAGAAAGTCTAATACTGCCAATGTTGGCGAAATAGTCGTTGCTCGGATTGATGATGAGGTGACCGTTAAACGATTAGAAAGACAGGGAGCCAATGCGGTTCTTCAGCCAGCCAATGACAATTATCAGCCTATTATTCTTCCCGCCGAGGACTTAGCCATCGAAGGGCACTTTGTTGGATTAATTAGAGCATAAATACAAATTAGCCCTATTGGGACAAATCTTCCGAAGATTTCGTCCCTTTTTTAAGCTAGAATAGCGCCAAATTTTGCTAGTACGTTAATAAAAAATGAAATTTGTAATTAAGCTATTTCCCGAAATTATTGTTAAAAGCCGACCGGTCAGAAAGCAGTTTATTGCCCAGTTGCGCAAGAACTTGAAAAAAGTGCTTGGTCCGATTGTAGAAAACCCTAAGCTTAAAGGGACTTGGGACTTTATCGAATTAGACATAGATGAACATGAGGAATCTTTGGAGTCCTTGGTTCTAGCGCGACTCCAGTCTACACCTGGTATCGAATTTATCCTTAAAGTCAACGAGCATCAGTTCAACTCAGTTGAAGATATCTGTCAGATCGCTGTTAAAGAGTTTAGTCAAAAAATAGATGGTAAATCCTTTTGTGTTCGTGTTAAACGTTCTGGTAAACATCCTTTTAGCTCGATTGAAGTAGAGCGCCAATCTGGTGGTGCACTTTTGCAGCACAGCGAAGCAAGCAAAGTGCAGTTAAAAAACCCTGACGTCCAAGTTCAAATGGAGATCCGAGGCGAACAGCTGATGACAGTGGTAGAGCGATATGAAGGGTTAGGTGGCTTTCCAATTGGTCAACAGGAGTCCTGTGTAAGTCTTATTTCAGGTGGTTACGATTCAACCGTATCAAGCTACTTAATGATGAAACGGGGAATTAGGACTCACTTTTGTTTTTTCAACCTTGGCGGCATGGCGCATGAAGTTGGCGTCAAGCAAGTCGCTCATTATATGTGGGAAAAATATTCCTCATCCCACAGAACCCTTTTCATTTCCATTCCTTTTGAAGAAGTCGTTTCAGAAATCTTAAACCGAGTCGATCAGTCCCAAATGGGTGTCATACTTAAACGCATGATGCTAAGAGTTGCCGAAAAGATTGCAACTGAGTTCAATGCCCCAGCGCTAGTTACTGGTGAGGCTGTTGGTCAAGTATCGAGTCAAACTCTAACTAATCTATCTGTGATCGATAGCGTTTGCAATAGTTTAGTAATGCGTCCATTAATCGTCATGGACAAACCGGAAATTATTAATCTTTCTAGACAGATTGGAACAGAAGAATTTGCTTCTGTTATGCCCGAGTATTGCGGCGTAATATCTAACAAGCCAACAACCAGAGCGAAAGTGCATAAAATTGAAAAGGAAGAAGCTCGTTTCGATTTTGATATTTTAGAGAGAGCATTTGCCAATCGTAAAGTTGAAAACATTGATCAAATTTATGATTCCATCGTCAATGTTGAAGATGTAGAAATCGTATCTTTACCTGATAAGTCAGATATCGTCATTGATATTCGTCATCCGCAAGAAATGGCAGTTGCACCTTTAAACCTTACCGCTAATGATGTTATCACTATACCGTTTTATAAGTTACAAACGACCGACCAACTCGATAAATCAAACCGTTATCTTTTGTATTGTGATAAAGGGGTTATGAGTCAATTGCAAGCAGAAGAGCTCACCAGTAAAGGTTATCAGGTAAAAGTGTACCAGCCTAAATAGAGGCTGGTGGCTGATGATAGCAGGTGTGATCAACATCTGATGCGTGAACCTGTTGCGTTTTCATGAATGCCATCGCCATCCAGGTCTTTAGAATTCCTAATTCGTCCCGCTTTGGTAATGAATAGTCCTCTTGCTAACTCAGCTTTGCTATTGTAACAAAGCTCAAATGACCCATTTTGATGATTAGTGATGCCTGTTGGTAGCCACTGAAGTGAACTTCTAACTCCAAAGGCACGCCAGCTTGTTTGAGACTTAGCATCATGGGTTAAATATTCGACGAGTTTTTCATCACCGCTGTCGAATGTTCGATTGTTGTTGATGTCTTTAAACGATAGATAACCGTCACTCCAGTTAGAATTGCAATTGATACCATCGTTGGTAGGGCAGATAGTAACCGTTGTATTTTCGGTTATTGCAGTGGTTCGAGAGAGTTGTAAGGTTTGCATTAACCTCTGAACATTTGCAGAGGCCTTTCTTTTTTCGATTAATTGATTAAAGCTAGGAATAGCTTGACCAAGTACAATCGTAATGATGGCTATTCCAAGCAATAATTCGATGAGTGTAAATCCATTATTTTTGTTTTTCACTATTAAGTCCTTTTATGTGAATAATGTGTTTCGCTGTTAGCTTTGTTATCAAGCTATTTCCATGTTCAAGTGCCATTGTGTCAAATTAGACATTCCTGCGAAGTAGGATAGATGAGATAGTTGTGACGAGAGTTTTCTTAAATTTATTCAAGCTGAGCGTTGCTTGCTCGTGAGAAAATGACTATAGAGCTTGTAAGTTAAGCAAGAGAAATTTGATATTTGACCCTAACCCAAAAGGTTGAGCTCTTTTATCATTTTACATGGTTTTCAGGCGCTTTTTTAGTATGATTAAATAGCACTTCTTTGGCTTCGTGATGAAAAAAGTCCGTTAGCAGAGTTGAAAGAACAACACCTACTAGTTACAACTTAAAACGATCACGTTATTGTAAGATCATTGAATAAGTAGAAAAGGGCGGGACTGAAGACTAATTGGAATGGAGCAAAACAAACTAATTGTCGATATCAATTTCTAGTTTTTCAAGCTTATATCGTAGAGCCCTAAAACTAATGCCTAATACTTTGGCCGCTTTGGTTCGATTTCCTTTAGTTTTTCGAAGGGATTTCATGATTTCGGCTTTTTCTATTTTCGCTAAATATTCATCGAGAGGAAGAGAGTTTCGATTGGAAACTATGCCGTCAGTTGCGGGGTTAGCAATACTAGAGGTAGGCAGGTTAAGATCTTCTTCATAGATCGTGTCATCAGTTGCGAGCGTTAGCGCGCGCTCTAAAATGTTTTCTAGTTCTCTAATGTTTCCAGGAAAGTCATAACTTAAAAGCTTATCTATTGCTCTATCGGTTATGCTTGCACCTTCTATTTGTTGTCGCTGAGCTAATTCGTTAAGTAAATAATGAGAAAGCTTTTCAATATCTCCTTTTCTCTCCCTTAACGCTGGTACATTAAGCTCAATAACATTGATGCGATAAAATAAATCTTGTCTAAATTGACCTTCGTTGACTAACTTCAACAAGTCTTTATGGCTGGCACTTAAGATCCTTGCATCAACTGCGATTTCTTTATCGCCGCCAACTGGACGAATACTTTTTTCTTGTATCGCTCTTAGTAGTTTTACTTGCATTGCGATAGGAAGTTCAGCAATTTCATCGAGAAATAAAGTTCCACCTTCTGCTAATTGGAAAAGCCCCTTCTTGTCACTAACGGCACCGGTAAAACTGCCTTTCTTATGCCCAAAAAATTCACTTTCCATCAATTCTGACGGGATAGCACCACAGTTAACCGGTATAAAGGGTGAGTCAGCTCGTGGCCCCTTATAATGGATTAGCTTTGCTACTAGTTCTTTACCTGTACCCGATTCGCCATGTATATAAACTGGAGCCTGACTTCGTGAAAGCTTTAAAATGGTTTGTTTTAACCGAAGCATTACGTCGGTATCACCGATAAGCGTTTTCTTGTTTTTAGTCGCTTTTTTAGGACTAACACATTGCTCAGATTGCAAACCTTGCTGATTTATTTTTAACGCGTTTTTTATCAAGTTTCTTAATGCAGTTAAATCAACTGGTTTGGATAGAAAATCAAATGCGCCGGCCTTCATCGCATCGATAGCGGTTTCCATGTTGCCGTGAGCCGTGATCAAAGCAACCGGAAGATGGCTAAATTCCTGTTGTATGTGTTTAATTAAGTCAATGCCATCGCCGTCTGGTAGACGCATGTCGGTTAGGCAAAAGTCAAAGGTGTTTTGAGTCAGGAGCTGTTTTGCTTCAGTGAGGGATTCGGCACGACAGGTGTCAATGTTCATTCGACTTAAAGTGATGCCCAACAGTTGCAGAATATCTGGTTCATCGTCAACAATCAGGGCTAGGGGAGTCTTTGTCATTGATATGGTCGCTTAATACAGTCGCTTAATGAAGTGATTGTTTTGTAGTGGAAAAACTTATTCTGAAACACGAGCCTCCGGCCGTCAAGGGAATATAATCCAATCGAGCTCGGTTTGCTTCACAAAGTTCGCGTGAGAGGTAGAGTCCAAGCCCTGTTCCAGTCTTAGATGTGGTAAAGAAAGGTTCAAAAATTTTCTCAGCGATATCCGGTGCGATACCTTCGCCTTTATCAACGATATCTAGGAATGGTGTGTTGTTTTGAGGTTCTACTCCTAACATGATAGTGATGCTTGGAATCCCTTGATTGAGGTCACTGTACCTGATGCCATTGTCGAATAGGTTAGTTAGAATTTGCCTAAGTTGAGTGAAATCGAAAAGTACCAAGACATCTTGAGTTGGTAGTTGCAGGTCTATCTGGTAATTCTTAGGTTTATCGATTAAGTATTCGTCTTTTAATGTGGTTAAATAATTGTTTAGGCTCATTTCTTTAACTTGAGCTGTTTTTCGCGTCGATAGTTGCATAATATTTTCAATGATACCGTTAACGCGAGAGGTGTTTTTTTCGACAATTTCGACGAGTTCAGCGTTAGCTTTATCGAGACTGTCTGACTCTTTAAGAAGTTGTGCTGCATGACTTAGAGCTCCAAGAGGGTTTCTTATTTCATGGGCTATCGATGCAGTTAGACGACCTAGTGAAGCAAGTTTTAGGTTTTGTGCTTGTTGGTTAAGCATGGAAGTATCATCCAAGAAAATAATAGCATTTTCTTTGCTATCACCAATTGGCGAAAACTTTGGCAAAAGATTGGGACCTGTCGCAGTGTTCTTAAACGGCTTCGGTCGATAGAAATTTTTCCTTTTCCATAATTTTAGCTGCCTTGCCAAAGGTGTTGCAATAAGTTCCAATTTCTTACTTTGGGTGGACTCAGGCATACCTAAGTGAACCCATGCGGCGCGATTGATTAATTGAATATTTTGCGAGCTATCGGTCACGATTACACCGGTAGACATATATTGTATGATTTCCTCATTAAGCTTTTCCATACTCGCTAAACCGCGAATAGATTGCTCGGCGGTTTTCTCACTTTCTCTGATCCTTCTCGACAAGTAAAACGCCATTAGACCGGTACATAGAAAAGTCACTGTCAAAATGCCGGTTTGAGTCAAAGCACTTTGTGATCTAACCCCATTGGCTAATGAGTAAAGTTCTTCAGCAACTACTACAAAAGATGCCAATACAGGGTAACCTAAAGCGGATGGGCGATTAATTAGAATGGTTGCAGCCGAAGTACTTACCGCAATCAGCATGCCTAATCCACTTGATACTCCGCCACTCGAGTGCATCAATAGCGCTAACAGGAAAATATCCACCAAAACATTAGATTGTAATTGCAGATCGAAATGTTTTTGATAATAGGTTGCTAAGTGGCCGATGATTGAAAATGTCAGGTACATAAGTGCCACTACTTGAAACAAGTTTTTTTGTGCGGTACCTAAAAAGGAGTTATCAAGTTGTAAGATGACGATCAATACAAATGTCGCCGACAGTAATAGCCGGTAGATGGAGAATATTTTTATTGCTCGCCAAGAGGTGCTAGCCGTGGAAGCGCTTGCGGTTAACATTCCAATTCACTCCGTTCAACATTCCGCTGGATGAAGTACATGATGTCAGAGTATTGAATAAGTAAAGTCAGCAATAGTTAGCTCGAGAATTGGTCGTATATAGTTGGAATGGGCAAGCGTTTATGTTGTGTTTTATTAAAGATTTGAATTAGTTTTTGATCCGCTTGACTGTCCGTCGATTTATCTTCTAAGAAATCATCGATTTGTTGGTAGCTTAATCCCAGAGCCGACTCATCGGTTTTACCAGGCTCTAAACTTTCTAAATCAGCCGTGGGGGCTTTGTTAATTAGTACTTCTGGAGCGCCTAAATGCTTGGCTATTTGTCTAACTTGACGTTTACTCAGTCCGAACAAAGGCGCTAAGTCGCAGGCTCCGTCACCAAATTTAGTATAGAAGCCGGTGATATTTTCTGCGGAGTGATCGGTTCCTAGTACTAGGCCACCGGTTGTGCCTGCAATATCATATTGTGCAGCCATTCTTGCGCGAGCTTTACAGTTACCTTTTACAAAATCTAAATGGTGATCATCGTATGGACCTAATTCTGCATTTTGTAGAGCTTCGAGCGTCTGTTGATGAATTCCATCGGCTCCGGGTTTGATATTGACGGTCAGCCTTTTACTGGGTTGGATAAAATCTAAAGCTAGCTGCGCTTCCTGTTCGTCGGCCTGCATGCCGTAGGGGAGGCGCACCGCTAAGAAACGGTATCCATCATCACTTTGGTTTAGTTGATCTACGGCTAACTGTGCCAATTTCCCCAAAGTGGATGAATCAATACCGCCGCTAATGCCAAGGACCAGTGTTTTGCTGTGGCTTGATAACAACATTTGCTTAATAAAATCGATTCGACGGGTAATTTCGAATTCGACATCAATTTCCGGCAGGACTCGCATTTCAGCGATGATATTTTGTTTGTTCATTCTCACGCATTGCAAAATTTATTCAACTGTATCAGTATTTTAGGCTATCGGTTTAGTTAACTCAATAAAGATAAATAAAGCCTAGATTCCTTCTAACAAAAAAGTATAGAAATTTGCTTTAGCGAAGCGAAAAGTAACTGAGTTAGAGATTGCTCTATGATATTCTTATTCATAGACATTATTGACCCGGTATTTTTCTGGCCCGACATAAGGATTATTAATGAAAAAAATAGAAGCTATCATTAAACCATTCAAGTTAGACGACGTTAGAGAGGCGCTTAGTGATGCAGGTGTTTCAGGCATGACAGTCACTGAGGTTAAAGGTTTCGGTCGGCAAAAAGGTCATACAGAGCTATATCGTGGGGCCGAATATATGGTCGATTTTCTTCCAAAAATAAAGCTTGAAATTATTATTGGCGATGATTTAGTGGATATCTGTGTCGACACGATAATGGAAGTTGCTAGAACCGGAAAAATCGGCGATGGTAAGATCTTTATAAGCGATGTCGATAAAGTGATAAGAATAAGAACAGGTGATGAAAACGAAAGTGCTATTTAGACTTTTTATCAGTTCTATATAGAAAAAGGCGCTTTATGCGCCTTTTTTATTATCTCTTATTCGCTATCAGGCTAAATTTTATAATCTGGGTAGTTCAGCAATAAGACTCTACGGCTATTTTCAGCTAGCTCATCTAAATCTAGCAGCTTGTAGGAAGTAATCATCAATTCTAGTGCTTTTGGAACTGCTGGCGTTTTAGGATAATGATCCACGACATACTTGGCTCGGTTTGCGGCAGCCAAATAGGCGGTTCGTTGCATATAATAATTGGCAACATGTAATTCATAATCAGCTAATCGATTTCTCAGAAAGATCATACGTTGCTGCGCATCTCTAGCATATTTACTATTTGGGAACAGCCTAATTAGCTCAGCAAAGTCATCAAATGATTGTCTGGCTGCACCAGCATCCCTTTCAGAGATTGGAGCCGCGAACAGCTCTTTACCAAATCCTGTTTCGGTAGAAAAGTTAATCAAACCTTTCATATAATATGCATAATCCAAGTCTTTGTGGCGAGGATTTTGTCTGATAAAACGTTCTGCAGATGCAATACCTGAGGCGTAATCATTCAGTTGGTAATACGAATAGATTAAATTTAACTGAGCTTGATGTGAATAGGCACCAAATGGATAAAGGCTGTCAAGTCTCTCCAAATACTCAACCGCACTTCGGAAATTTCCGGAATACATCGAAAATTGCGCCTTTTCGAACAATTTAAAGGCATTATTGATCTTTGCAGCACCGGTTATATCCTTTTCGGAACTTGAACACGCTGCCAAAACTGTTAGCAAGATTACTACACAAGTGCTTTTTACTATTCTCATTGATTCTCAAAGCCGTTAAAATGAATACTTATTGTTTGTTTCTTACTTTTTAATACTGAGTAAGGCTCATTCTTAATTTAAAGCAGTTTATAGTTTTAACGTGTATTTAAACAAATAGTGGTTAAAACAAATCATTTGCTCTTTATCCGATTGGATAGCAATTCGGCTCATTTTACCTGAGGGCGCCGTCAACTGCTAGATCAACCAACTCATAAGGCACACAAAGTGACAAAAAGTTCCATTGAACAACCAAGCAATTCGCAAGATTCACTTGATTTTGTGGTGGATAGTAGTCTCGCTAATGAGCGCCTGGATTTGGTATTACTGCATTACTTCCCAGAACTGTCGCGCTCAAGGCTTCAAAGCTGGATAAAAAATAGCCAAGTTCGTTTGGATGAAAAGATAATGACTAAACCCAAGCAGAAGGTTCTTGGGGGAGAGCTGCTAGAGGTCATTCCAACCCTTTCTGATCAAGGAGAGTGGCAAGCGGTTGATATTCCCTTTGATATCCACTATCAAGATGATGACTTGTTAATCGTCAATAAGCGAGCAGGCCTGGTTGTGCATCCGGCCCCTGGTCACTATCAAGATACCTTAGTCAATGGGTTGTTATTTCGTTTCCCAGAGTTAAGAAAACTACCACGAGCTGGAATTGTCCATCGTTTAGACAAAGATACCACGGGATTATTAGTGGTAGCGAAAACCGCAGAAGCTCATAATCACCTGGTAACTCAATTACAAAATCGAGAGTTTGATCGCGAATATATTGCGTTGGTTCATCATACTTTGGTTGCTGGTGATACCATTGATTTACCGATTGGCAGACATCAGCAAATTAGAAAAAAAATGGCAGTCATTCTCGATGGGAGTTCGCATGCCAAAGAAGCGATCACTCATTATCGAATTGAAGAAAAGTTCACTAAGTTTACGTTGCTGAGAGTAAAGTTAGAAACAGGACGTACCCACCAAATCAGAGTTCATTTATCCCATCTTAACCATTCGATAGTTGGCGACCCATTGTATTGCGTACGAAACCTGCGACCAAAAGGTATGAGCGAAGAGTTCTCAGCGGTATTTGATGGATTTAAGCGTCAAGCGCTTCATGCGGCAAAACTGGGTTTAACTCAGCCATCTAGCGGTGAATGGTTGACTTGGGAAGCCCCCATACCCGATGATTTTAAACAACTGTTATCCGCAATTAAACAACACGAATTAAGTCAAAAATGACTCAACTCAACCGTCAGTATTGGCTGCCTGTAAAGTGGCAGGCGAATCCTAATGTTAAGGCGATTTATACTACACGTTATGCTATCGAGAGTCCCTCAAAAGAAAACCGCAACCTTGATTCAGAACAGCCATCTGATTATTCAGATTTTAATCTAGCCCTTCATGTTGGTGACGACCCAGATCGGGTTTTGCATAATCGAGCTTATTTGCGAAAAGCTCTGGCTCTTCCAACGGAACCAGTCTGGTTAGAACAAGTCCATAGTAATAAAGTTATCGATCTGGATTCATCGGCAATCTCTCCTCCGGTCTCGTTAGAGGCTGATGGCAGTTATACTCGCAGCTCTTCGAAAGTCTGTTGTGTGATGACAGCCGATTGCTTACCGGTGTTGCTAAGCAACTTACAGGGGGATTGGGTATCCGCTGTGCATGCTGGGTGGCGAGGACTGGCCGATGGGATCATCGAAAATGCTGTCAGTCAGTATCCGGGTAAATCGAGTGAATTAATAGCCTGGCTTGGTCCGGCTATTAGCCAACAAAGCTTTGAAGTCGGTGAAGAAGTTAAGAAAAAATTCGTGCAACAAAATGAACGCTTTGCATCAGCCTTTAAGTCAGCAACAGAAGGTAAGTTTTTAGCCGATCTTTACCAAATCGCAAGTCAAATTTTAAGCGATTTAGGGATAAAATCGGTAGGCGGAAACCATTGTACTTACCAGGAAACTGATAAATTCTATAGCTACCGCCGACATGCCGTTACTGGTAGAATGGCTAGTCTAATTTGGATAAATAACAAATAAAAACAAATAGATATATGGCTTATTTTATTTCACTTCTAGTTTTATTTTCATTTATTCTGTTTGTCATTAAGTTAGGGCAGAAGCATAACGGGGCTAATTGGGGGCACCCCATGACTAACGTATTGGATGGCTTGCTTAGACTTTATTGTAAGCGATTTCATCGTTTGGGAAATCAAGTGATTGAAATTCCTCAACATGGGCGTTGCATACTAGCTGCTAATCACCTGTCTGCTCTCGATCCTTTCCTGTTAATTGCCGCAATCGATCGACCAGTTCGTTTTATGATTGCCAAAGAAGAATACGACAAGCCAATTTTAAACTACATGTTTAGAGCGGCCGGATGTATTCCTGTAGACCGGACTGGCCGAGTAGAGAAGGCATTTAGAAGTGCTATGCGAGCTATCAATTCGGGAGAGCTAATTGCACTATTTCCTCAAGGGGGGATCCATAGCGACAAAACGCCCAGAGAAAACATTAAACCCGGCATTGTTAGACTTAGTCAATTAACTAAAACTCAAGTGCTACCGGTTAGAATCCGTGGAATAAGTGCTCCTGGTACGATGATCAAGTGCTTGTTTGCTCGGAGTCATACTCAATTGGACGTTGAGGAATTGATTCCAGTCAGTATCATTTCGGATGATGATTTCAAACGAAAATTCGCAGATTGGCTACTCGAGAGACGCGCTCGCTTAAGTTAGTTAGCTTGACTTGGATCAGCATCGGTCAAATCAGTTTTGCTATCGTAACATTATTAGAATATTACCTTGAGAAAGGATGTTAATAATGGAACAAGTAAAATTAGAATGGGATGAAGCGCTTCTGGCCAAATATAATATTTCCGGCCCGAGATACACTTCATATCCCACTGCACTTGAGTTTACCGAGGATTTCAGTTCCAAAGACTATTTAGGCTGTCTTAGCAGTCTTTCCGAAGACAAGTCGTTGTCTCTCTATATTCATATCCCATTTTGCCAGAACATTTGTTATTACTGCGCCTGTAATAAGATTATCACTAAAGATCGCAGCAAAGCTGAAAAGTACGTTGACTACTTAATCAAAGAAATTCAAATGATTGCCGCCAATCTTGAAGGAAACAAGCTACGTCAGATCCATTGGGGAGGAGGCACTCCGACTTATCTCAGCATTCAGCAAATCGCCAAGATAATGGCTGCAATTCGAGAGTCGTTTGACGTTCCCAACGATCCATCAACAGAGATTTCTATAGAGATTGATCCGAGAGCCTTAGCAATCGAAGATATTAAGCCACTTTCAAATCTTGGCTTTAACCGCATGAGCATGGGAGTTCAAGACTTTAATCCGATAGTGCAAAAAGCAGTGAATCGAATTCAATCCTTTGAAATGACGAGAGATATGATCGAGGAAGCTCGGAAATTCGGCTTTAAATCAATAAATCTCGATCTTATATATGGGTTGCCGTTTCAAAATAAATCCACCTTTCAAAAGACCTTAGAGCAAGTCATCGAAATATCACCTGATCGGATTTCAGTTTTTAACTATGCTCACCTTCCGCATCGATTTAAATCGCAACGACGAATCGACGGAGATAAGTTACCCAACCCGGTAGAAAAGCTATCTATTTTCCAATTTATTATCGAAAAACTGCAGGATAGTGGCTATTTGTATATCGGAATGGATCATTTCGCGAAACCCTCAGATGAATTAGCGATCGCTCAAAAAAATGGCGAGTTGCATCGGAATTTTCAGGGGTATACCACCCATGAGGAGTATCAGTTAATTGGTGTCGGTGTCTCGTCGATTGGTTCAATAGATGGTCATTATCATCAAAATGTTCGAGACGTAGATAGCTACTATGCAGCATTAGATAACGAGCACCTTCCAAGTTGGCGCGGGGTTTCTGTTAACTTAGATGACTTGATTAGAAAAGCTGTAATATTCGAACTAATCTGTCATTTTGAACTTAATATCGCCAAACTTGAACAGACATATGCTATTGATTTTAATGATTATTTTAAGAGCGAAATTGGAATGTTAGCGCCGTTTGTTGAGGATGGGTTGGTCGAGTTTTCTGACGAATATATTAAAGTAACCAGTCGAGGAAGATTACTGATTAGAAATATTTGTATGGTATTTGATGCTTATTTGAACGAGTTGCATGTCATTAATAGCTTTTCAAAAGTCATATAAAATCAGATAGATAGTAGAAGTTTTTAGTGATTTTGATATAATCCATGCAGTTATACTGAATGGGTGTCCAGCTTCGTGTCTGTAAACGTTAATATTTCTAGTCAAATTAAATGCCAGACCTGCGCCATAAAACGGCTTTGCCTACCTGTGATGCTGGCAGATTCAGACATCGAACATCTTGATAGTATTGTGCAGCGAAAGAAAGTCTATAAGAAAGGCGAATTTCTGTTCAAAGCTGGCGACCCATTTGAGGCCGTGCATGCAATTCGTTCAGGGAGTCTAAAATCTTACACCATTAGTTCTGATGGAATTGAACAACTGACAGGCTTTCACCTTCCCGGTGAAATGGTTGGCCTAAACGCTATCAGTACCACGTCTTATCCTAGTTTTGCTAAAGCGTTAGAAACTTCCTTAGTTTGTACCATTCCCTTTGACCGCTTAGAGTCATTATCAAGAGACCTGCCGGCGCTTCAGTCACAGCTTTTTAGGGTGATGAGCGGTGAAATTAGAGATGAGCAAGAGCTTATGATGTTGCTCAGTAAAAAGAATGCAGACGAGCGATTTGCCGCTTTTGTGATGAATTTGTCGGCTAGATATCGTCGAAGAGGATTATCGGACAAAGAATTCTTTCTCTCTATGACTCGCAGTGACATCGGTAATTATTTGGGTTTAGCGGTAGAGACAGTGAGTCGATTAATTACTCGTTTAAACAAAAAGGGCTTAATAGAAATTAAAGACAAATACCTTTGTATCAACGATATACAAGGCTTAAGCTCGCTCGCCGGTACAGCCTGCCACGAATAATACTTGGCAAAAAGTATCTAGACTAATTTAGATACTTTTTGACCGTTTCAAGCAAAATCATTTTCAAGTAATCACAGTATTTATCCAAATAGTTTTTCCCGTCGTTTTCTGAACTCAGCCAGGGGTTCATTAAGGTATGACGCAAAATCATTATTTTGTCGTCCTTATTTGGTGTCATGCTGGCGTCAAACAAATGCAATTTTTTAAATAGACTGGTTTGCTCTTCTTTACTTAATTTTGCAATTGACAGCCTAGTTTTAGATCCTAAAAATTCCTTTGACTGCACCGGTATATTGGCATCATGAGTCAAAAAGCCATAAATCTCTTCGGAAAATTGATTCATCGTTGCTATAGAAGAATTGCCTTTTGGGTTAACTGCGATGGTGACTAAATTACTATCAGGCTCAAACGGAACGGTTAAATGTATATGCTCCGACAGCTCTTGCTTGAGGACTTTTAGTTTATCGAAAAAATACTCCGCCGAACGGACTGTTTGTCGGATAACCCTACCAAAGTTTTTACTGTTGAGTGGCAAAATGGAATGAGCAACATAAGCGGCGGCGGCATTCGCGCCAGGTTTAGAACCTTCTAAAATGTACTGTCCGATTTGTTGAAAGTCCGGTTTATCACTTTTTGAAAAAACGTAGTCAGCGTCAGTACTTAGAAGCTGCACAATATCTCTATTTTTGGCGATAAAGCCACCAGTACCAAATGGCAGGTAGCCCTGTTTATGAGGGTCTATGGTGATACTATCCGTTTCGCTCAGCGCCTTAAAAGATTGATAAACGCGCTTGGAAGGGAAGTATTGTAGTTCTTTTTTTATACTTTCCAACTCCTCAAAACGACCATCTTCTTTTCGAAACAAACTGGTTAGATAGCCACCCCATGCAGCATCGATATGGATATAGAAGTTTAGGCCTTGTTTAGATTTTTGATCTCTCAATTTAACAATTTCATTGATTGGATCAATGGTGCCAAATTCGGTTGTTCCCAATACACCAATGACCGCTAAAATAGGGATGTTTTGTGATTGTAGATTATTGACGATACGAGATAGCTCTAACTCATTCATCCGCATAGTGTCTGTTAATGGCACTTTAATTAATGAAGCGCTACCAAAACCTAAAACTCGCATCGCTTTTTCCCAGGAGTAATGAGCGGTTGCTGGCACAAGAACTACCGCTTGTTTTAACTGCCAGTTTTGGGCCGAGAATTGCGCAGGGCCTAAAGTTTCAATGCGATTATCTTCTATCGTTTTTAGCAGTTGGCTCTGTTTAGCTTTACCATAAATTGAACCAGTGCAGGTTAAAACCAAGTTCTTAAATTCTAGAACTCGTTCAATAGAAAAGTTTACCAACTCCCAAAGGGTATATAGTTTAGGGCTTTTAAAGTCTGAGTTTTCAATTTCTAAATCAAGATCGAGATCTAACTCCTTGACAGCATTAGCGACCGCTAATGGATAGAATTTTGCGGCTCTAAAATTCCACAAACTTTCATAGTTAGCGTTTGTTCCGCCACTGGTAAGATGCCCCCATGCGCAAACGCCTTTACTTTCGTCAGTATTAAATCCAAACATTTTGGCAAATTGAATGCCGACTTCCAACTCCATATTTAAGGTCACCGGACCTGATTCTCCGGTTATATTATTGGGATTATAGAAATTGGTGATCAACTGCGCTAATAAAGCTGGCATCATTAAATCAGACGACATATGGCCGATGTAGCGCGGATTGTAAAAAGGAACCGAGCGCTTTAGTTTAGCGGTTAGAGAATGCAGTTCTGCTCTGATCTTTGCAACCGCATCCGAATAACTATTGTCGTTTATCATCTGAGGAGTGATAGGTGGCTGATCCTCTGGATGAAAATTTCTACGCCAGTAAATATGGTCGCGAACAAACTCTACTAAAAGTTTCTCGAGAACATCATTGTTTTCCCCATATGCCCCGAGAAAATAAGGACTGAGAAATTCGATACTATTGGTTAAGACTTTGGCAGAGAGAGACTCATTAATTGCTGCAGACATTATCTGATTCCCTTTTATGAAACCTACTCGGAGGGACATGACTTGCCCCTAGTTCGATTTATACTAGATAATCACCCCGTCATTGTGATTGATCCAAGTCACTCCTTTTATAATTCTTGGCATTACTTTATTGGTAAGTTCGCGCTATTATGCTTATCGATAATAGGAACATTGCTCATTTGAGTAGAGATGAGTTGACTACCAAGCGTATAGCTCAGCCATTTGCAACTCTGAATTAGACAAGAAAGCTAGAAATCTTAATAGTTCGAATACGAAATAGGAATGCTTTAGCCGAATACAATGCTTACTAAGAACAACATAACAGGTCTAATTCTTGCCGGTGGGGCAGGGCGAAGGGTGGATCATAAAGACAAGGGGTTAATTTGTTTGGACGGTAAGCCAATGATCCAAAGGCAAATAGAGTGGATGAAGCCTCAAGTAGACAACATCATTATATCCGCCAATAGAAATATCGAAACCTACAAGGCTTATGGTTATCCTGTGCTAACCGACCATTTGAGCAAGCAAAACCAACCTGAGCAAGTGGCTGGTAAACTGGAATTCAACGGGCCACTTTTCGGTCTTTATCAAGGACTTTTACACACCAAAACGACGCACCTCTTTGTACATCCTGTCGATCTGCCATTGTTACCTTCAGATACCTTAAAAAAAATCTTAGACTACGCCAATCAACAAATATCTAAAGGCTTAAGTGATAATCAGGTTTCTGTAAACTATTTCCTGAAAACATCGCAACGGGAGCACTTTCTATCGCTTTTTATTGCCAAAGATTTGGTTAATCGGTTAAGACAAAATCTTGAAAACAATCAGCTTAGGGTTGGTCGCTTCTTGCAAGAAAATGATGTGAAAGGTGTCGATTTAGGGATCCCTGAATCTAGTTTTGCAAACTTTAATCATACTGAAGACTTTACTTAGATTAGATATTGTCCAACTCAGTATTCACCAACATTATTGATCTACGTCAACTGATTAAAATTTGTCCAAGCTAGTCTAAAAGAGCAATCAAACCATCAACTTCTTAAACTAGGTATTTAACTATAAAACTCAAATAGAGGTCATTCTTAATATTGGGTTAATGTTTAATCCCGTTTATATTTTGGATTGTGAGCCGCGAACATCAAAAATCGATAATTTTAGAAAGACAACAATAACAGAGAGGGTGCTATGTTAAATTTATCTAATTTATTGGCTGTAGTCGACTTTAGACAGTCGGAGCACTATGCCTTGCCAAGAGCTATTGAACTGGCGAAATTATTTAACTGTAAACTGACTGTCATCGCCAACGTGTTTGAAAGCTATACCGAGTTACTTTCGCTCTACAGCGCAATTAATTTGGAAGAAATAAAACAAAATGCTATCGACGAAGCAAAACAGCAGTTAATCAATTTGACCGATCCAATTCCACATGATGATATCGAAATTGACTATCAAGTTACTTGGAATCCTTCATTGCATAGCGGTTTAACTGAGTATATCAACCAAAACAATTTTGACTTAGTGGTAAAAACCACCCGCAAGCACAACGTGTTAGAAAAGATTCTTTTTACTCCAACTGATTGGCACTTACTTCGTGATACGGAAACCAACGTCTTATTTGTTCAAACTGAAAATTGGAAAGCTAAATCGTCTATTCTTGGTGCAATCAATATCAACGATGACGTAAAACACAAAAAACTCAATGAGAAAATTATACAAGCGACTTCGCAATTAGCGACAGCGCTAAATTGTAAATCTAATATTTTTAACGCATTTCCTTGGCCAGCGATTGACTTAGAACGTTTTAATCACCTATTTGATAAACAAGATTTATTTTTGGAAATCAAAAGTAAACACTTCGAGCTAGTGAATAACGCGGTAGACGAAGTGGGCAGTATTACGGGCAAGGCGATCATCGGCGAAGGATTAGAACCTGAAGATGGTATACCAGAAATTGCAAAATCAACCTTCTCACAAATAGTGGTTATGGGTACTGTAAGACGAAAAGGGATAGAAGGGATGCTAATTGGCAATACTGCTGAGAAGATCTTAGATCAAATCAATTGCGAAGTCTTAGCGATAAAGTAGTACGAGAAACCCTAAATACGAACTAGTACGAAAAAAGCTAGTTAACTACTTTCGGTGCTTCTTAAGATCAATTTCTAAAGAGACTTGTAGCTCTCGCTCGTCGATAGTTTGATGGAAAATAATGCCTGTTTTGCTCGGCCGAGTAGCTAACTCCGAACTCAATGATTCTTGATTAATCTTTAGTTTTAGCTTGGCACTATTCTTGTCAAAATCAAGTGAGCTTGTTTGTTCAACTGACGCAATTGAGAATGAGAGTCGGAATTCTTTTGACCAACTACACTCCTGGGAAATGACTTGTCCGTTTACTAAAGCATCGGCTTCTTTTTGCGAAACTCTAAAGCGTATTTCGTCTTGTTCAATTCTGAGATACATTTCCTATCCTGAAAGCGATATTGATTCGTTAAAGTTCTATTAGCTAGTCATAGATAAGGTTAGAAGGATAAAAGTCAATGATATTACCTTGATTAACTTCACTCATGCTTTCTTCTAAAACAGCCCAACCATTGGCATCAATTAATGGGTGTATTTTAAACGATTCTTGGCCGTTTAGAATGGTCGTCTCAAGGCTGGCGGATTGGTTGGTTTGGTTGTTAGCTTTAAGAATATTGGTGAAGCCTTGTTTTTTATTTCGGCTTTCCAATAACTTACTTTTTATGGGTGATTCGCTCGGTAAGCCCATTAGTTGGTTAAGAATATGGGTCACAAAAAAGCGTAACCCGATGGCCGCAGATATCGGATTACCGGGTAAGCCAAAATAAAAGGTTCCATTAGGAAACTTAGCGAAAAGGATCGGCTTGCCAGGTCTAATACGAGCTTTATGAAATATAATCTCTCCACCCATCTTAATAATAGTTTGAGGAATAAAGTCAAAGTCACCCATTGATACGGCGCCAGTACTAATGATGAGATCGGCGTTATTATTTAGTTGTTCCTTAAGCGCTGTTTCATAGGCGGCTACATCATCATAGTTGGTGCCCGCGTTATAACAGTCAACTGGAAGCTCTGCGAGAAACTCTAATATGTAGGGCATATTTGAGTTGTATATTTGACCAGGTTTCAAGTCTTGTTTAAGGTCATCAACCAGTTCTTTGCCGGTTGAAAAAACAACTACTTTAGCAAGTTTTTTGACTTTGATTTTATCTACCCCAAGTGAAGCTAGTGCCATAATTCGATTTGAATTGATAATTCTTTGTTTTTGTAAGACTAAACTCCCTTTGGAAAAGTCTTCTCCACTCGTTCTTATATGTGCGTTTGGTTTGGGCTGGGAAAAACACTTAACGGTTATTCCATCATCACTAAGTTCGGTATTTTCAACAGGTATAATCGAATCATATCCACTCGGTACCGCGGCACCGGTCATAATTTTCCAAGCCGTTCCTGAGCAATCAGAACTCGAAGAAGGAGCATCCCCAGCTGCAGTTAACCCAGCGAGCTGCAGTCGAATAGGGCAGTCTTTTGTTGCGCCCTTTAAGTCATTATGATTTACCGCATAACCATCCATTGCTGAGTTATTAAACGGAGGAATTTCTACCGGCGAGAATATGTCTTCGGCTAAGATTCTGCCCTTAGATACATTGGTGTCGATTTCTTCTTCTGTTAATTCTTTTCGATGCTGTGAAATAAGATCAAGCGCTGCTTGAAATGAGATCATATAGTGATTGGTATAGTTGGACTGATTATCGTTCATCGGTCATCTCTTTCTAGGGTAAATATTCTAATTATGACTTGATTGGTGATATCAACCACCGATCGAAGATAGATTGGGTGTAATGCCAGTATCATTGTCATGCAAGAAATGAGTCTTTCGCTTGAGTTGTAAAAGATCTTGAAGTTGATTCATTAGTGCTTCTTGCTGATCGCTGGATTGCGCTAAATCTCGGATAGAATAGCCTTTGTCACCAAATAAGCAGAGATGAAAATCGCCAGTAGATGACATTCTAAGTCGGTTACAAGTATCGCAAAAATCTTTTGAATAGGGAGCTATCACACCAAAACTTCCTTGGTAATCGGCATGTACATACTCAATTGCAGGTCCTGCCGAGACATCTCTGATTTTTTCTGTCCAACCATTTTCAAATAGATAGTTCTTCAAAACTTGTGCACTGACATGGTACTTGTTGAAATAGTCTAAATTGTCACCGGTTTGCATCAGCTCGATAAATCGAATGCTAATGGGTCTATGCTTTAACAAATCGATATATTGATCGAATTGATGGCTATTGACATTTTTCAATAAAACCGCATTAAGCTTTACTCGTTTTAACGGTAATGTTAACGCCTTATCTACTCCTCTAAGGATTTCTTCCAGGCGATTATGGCCAGTTAAACTATGAAAAAGTTGGGTATCTAAGGTATCAACACTCACGTTTAAATGGGTTAGTCCTGCATTAACCCATTGAGTGATGTTTTGTTCTAGTTTGTAGCCATTAGTGGTTAATGCGACCTGATCAATTCCGTGTGTGTTACTAACGATTTGCAGGCATTCCAAAAAGTCTTTTCTAATGGTTGGCTCTCCGCCAGTTAGTCGAATTTTGTGAGTTCCCATATCGGCAAAAGCAGCCACAATATTCTTAATCTCATGAGTTGTCAGAAACTGCTTAGCACTGTCACATTGATACCCATCGGGCAAACAATAATCACAGGAGTAATTACAGATGTCAGTTAAGGACAGTCGAAGGTAAGGGAATCGTCGACCATGGGGATCGACCAACTCTTGTATTGGCTTAGAATTCACTTTGTATTTTGCTCCTTTCCAAATACGGGAGGCTAGCCTATTTCTAGTCTAGCCCTGGCAGGCACTTAACAAGAGTGACTGCGGCATAGTAAACCTATTGTTATACCAATAAGATAGCGGTACAACCAACTTAGCTTTGCTATGCTCGGAGTTTGTGGTTGAAATATCGTCCTTTACGGAAAACTATTTCGTAGAGACTGAATACTACAATATTAAGCGGTAATTCACAATTTTGATAGCATGATCTGGGTCACTTTGTGTTACATCATGTTAATTCGAATAACTGAATATGCCATCAAAATCTCGAATAGGGGATTGCAGGAATACTTAGCATTAAGCAACAATATGAAACCGACAACATCTAGTTTGTCGGTTGTTAAAAAGAGACAATCAGTACTAGAAATTGTTGATTTAGATCAAGGTCGAAATCACTCAAAAGCGTACCTTATACCTGCACCGAATAAGAGTGTAATTAACAACCAAAATCGCATTAATTTTTTAACAAAAAGTTAACTCAAGATCCTGATAAGGGGATAAGTAGATGAAATCTCAATTTAAGAAAAGTATGTTAGCCATGAGTGTATTAAGCGCTCTATCATTTAGTGCTTATGCTGAAGACAAAAAAGACGGAGTTAGCAGCACGGTAGATTTAAGTTTTCGTTATCGAATCGAAACGGTTGATCAAGACAACTTTTCAGAAGATGCAGAAGCATCAACAGTAAGAACAAGAGCAACTATTAAAACTAAATGGTCTGATAGCTTTGATACGGTTTTTGAATTTGATGATGTCACAGAATTAGGAATGGATGATTACAACGGTGGGGCAGGAACCACACCCAATAATGGTCAATATCCAGTCATTGCTGATCCGGTTGGTACAGAATTGAATCAGGGCTACTTGCGCTTTACTAGCGGAGACACCAAAGTCGCGGCAGGTCGCCAAAGAATTCTAATAGGTAACCAGCGATTTGTCGGTGGAGTCGGTTGGAGACAAAACGAGCAAACATATGATAGTTTATCGGTTAATACAAAGTTCTCTCAAGATTTAAGTTTTAATTACGCCTATATTTTTAACGTTAATAGAATATTCGGCGAAACTGTTGCTGGTGGTGATCACACCCACAATACTCATTTGTTAAACTTTGACTATAAACTAGGCGACGGAAAACTATCCGGTTATTACTTCTCTATTGATAACGAAGATGCCGTTGCACTTTCTAACAACACCATGGGTGTTCGTTATGCTGGTAAAACAGGAGCTTTCGCTTACAACCTAGAGTTTGCTTCTCAGTCTGATGCCGGTGACAATCCAAATAGTTATGACGCAAACTATTATTTAGCAGAAGGTAATTATAATACTGGAAACTTTACCTTTGGCGCTGGTTTAGAAGTATTAGGTGGAGACCTCGATGGAGGTCAAGCATTCACTACTTCTCTAGCAACTTTGCATAAATTCCAAGGCTGGGCTGATGTTTTCTTAGCAACACCTGCAGCAGGTATTGAAGATACTTACTTGAACGCATCATACAAAGTAAACGGGTACAATTTTAAAGCGGTTTACCATGACTTCTCAACTGATGAAGGCGGCGTTGATTTAGGAACTGAGTTAGACTTTGTGGTATCCAAAAAAATCAATAAAAACCTTTCTGGTTTAATTAAGTTTGCTAGTTTTGATAGCGATAATGCAACTTATTCATCTAGAGATAAATTTTGGTTGATGTTGACATACAAACTTTAAGAAAAAATCCTTTTTAGTTTCTACCTTTAGCCCCTTATTGATTTTTAATAAGGGGCTTTTTTATTTGTAGTAAGCCAATCTAAGTAGCCAAGTAGTGTCATTGTCCAGTTATTAATTCGAACGATAGTATTTTAAATATTGACAGCTGGTTATAAAGAACTATCAAACGTAAAAATGATTAATTTTCCTGAGTGAATTTCAACGGCACTTTGGGACTCGTATAATCTGTATATGTAGTCGGTGAACTTAGTAAGACATTGAAATATATGGAATAATTTTGATGCAGTTTCGGGTATATATATATAGAATAAATGTTGATTTTATCCGGTGACGTTGTTCTCAATTTAGCTCAAGTTATTGATTTATAGCTAGAAATCACGTTTAATCAGGTTTTAACAAGCGCGTATATATAGCTTTTGCGCGTATAATACTTAGTTATGTTCGCCAGCTACCAAAAAGTTTCCGTGATTTGAGAGTGTTGATATGGGATTTGATTGTTCATACCAAGGGGTTCCAGAAAGTTCGGCCCTGATACAGAAAGCATATGACGATCCGGAATTCGCTGAAGATGTATTTTATCCCGTGATAGCTTTCGCTAAGGGGTTAGAGAATAAATATTATTTTAATGAGCGTGAATTTTCCCCTGTAAGGGAGCTATATAGTGAGTACCCGGAAATCGGAACATGGAATTATAGACCCGCCTCAAGAATGCACGATGCATTGATATATTTGTTAAACCCGGATTCTTATGCTAAATCGAATGGGTATTCTGAACTTGAGCAGACTTTACCTTTTCGTATTGTTAAAGGTGAAAAAGTATTTTCGGATCACCTAAGAGCGACGCAAGGAGTTCGAGTAAGAGTATCTTCTTCTGGATTTATTGAAAAATGCTTGGTGTTCTGCAGTGGTTTTAGACTGGACGAGTTAAAAGGTAATTTTGATGTGGAGAAAATGGCGGAACTTGGTATATATAAGGTTGGCGAGTCCTGTGAGTATCACTATGTAGAAAACTATTTTGTAGAGTTGACTGACTTTTATAATAAGATAGCATCACTAGAGAATGTGTCAGTATTTATTTCGGAAGATTAGCTCCGAGTTAATAACATAACAAAAAGTTCCATGCGACAATTTTTGCTCCGCTTGTTTTTGGGTAGTCGCTAGCGCTCCATTTTACCCAAAAACAAGCTCCACAAAAAATGCGCATGAACTTGGCGTTAAGTGACAGAGTAATTAGCAAATGAGCTTTCGAAAAGATAAGCAATCATCTTTGGAATGGAGTAAGTGGAAAAAGCTTCATGGCCAGAAACTATTATGTTTAGGTCTTCCCGAATCTATCTTTAAATCTAAAGCTGACTGGTGGTATTTTTTAGAGCATGGATATGATGCGGAATCAGATTGGGAGCCAAGCATCTTAAATAAAGCAGAAGCGAAACAATTATTGGTGTTCTTAGAAAATGAATATACGAATGGTGAAGCTTGGAACTGCATATATGATGTTAAAGATGCTGCAAAACTATAAGATTCACTTAACAAAAAAAGGTCATTTAACTACTCAGTTAAATGACCTTCTAGTTAGCTCAAATTGTTCGTAATTTTCAAGTTACTAAATATGAATATTCTCTTCCGCAAACATCATCTTAATCCCCTGAATATCTGCCGCTTCTATTAATCCCTGAATATAAGCTTGAATTGCGAGATGCGAAGCTCTATGAGTTAAGTAGCCTTTAACTTTATCGGCCACCATATCATACTCCAATGCTTTACCTTCAATTTTGCGAGTGATGTTAACCACATGAAAACCGTAGCGAGATTCAATTGGTTTTTCGGCGATGCCAGTTGAAAGACGATTGATCTGTTTTTCAAACTCTGGAACGGTCTGTCCTTTGCTGAGTTGACCTAAAGAGCCACCGGTTTCTTTAGACGGGCAAGCAGAGAATTCCTTAGCCAAAGTAGGGAAGAGCAAAGGGTCTGTTTTCAACTGTTCGATAATATCTAAGGCTTTTCTTTTAGCAACTTCGCGTCCCGGAATGTCGTCTTTTGCGGCAGCCAGCAAAATATGATCAGCTTCCAGCAAAGGCTCGGTTGTGAATCGTTGTGTATTATTCTCAAAATATCTTAGACAGTCTTGTTCCGTCGGATCTTGAGCGGTGACTTCACTGGCAATCAATTTTTGTAGAACTTGTTCTTCTGTATCTGTTTCCGAGAAAAGAGCAAGTTCTTTTGCTTTTGCGATGAGTAGTTCTTTTACCACTAAAGCCTGACCAGCTTTTTGGATGACAATATCAAAACTCGGATTCTGATGATATTGTAATTCATTAGCCAGTTCAGTTTCGTCAATAACCTTTCCATTAACGGTGATTACTGGAAGCGGTTCTGAAGGTGCTTTTACTTCTGCATGGTTGCTGGAACAAGCGCTCATAATATAGTGATCCTTTAATAAGTTTTAGTGAAATATCTGTTCTGAGGTAGGCCAGATATTTCACAGTCTTCTTAGTTGCTAGTTGCTAGTTGCTAGTTGCTAGTTGCTAGTTGCTAGTTGCTAGTCGAAATTCAATTAATTACCGTTGTCTAACCACTTGATATTTACGACCAAAATACCAAACCGGAACACTGATAATGTGTACCAAACGGGTAAATGGGAACATCAATATCATGGAAAGACCAACAAATACATGTAACTTATAGATAATGTGCACTGGTTCAATCGAAGCAGCCGCAGCAGCAGGATTAAAGATAACAATGTACTGCGCCCAGTTACCAAGCATTATCATTACCGAACCATCTAAGTGATCCATAGAAACGACGATTGTTAATAATCCAAGTACTAATTGAATCAAAAGCATAAACAACACCGCGATATCTGAAAATTTCGATGAGGCTTTGACTCTATCGTTGGTTAAGCGACGTTTGATTAACATCAATAGACCAATTAAACAAAGTATGCCAAAGAAGCCACCACTCACCATAGCAACAAGTTGCTTGTTAGGGCTGGAAATAAAATGATGGTAAATCCACTCTGGTGTTAATAGACCAACAAAGTGACCCATTAAGATAAAAATAACACCGACATGAAATAAGTTACTCGCTATCCTAAAACCTTTACCATCAAGCATCTGACTAGAATCTGCTTTCCAGGTGTAAGGTTCTCGATCAAACCGAATCCAGCTAACCACAATACAAATGAGGATAGCGACGTAAGGATAAATTCCAAATAATAAATTATTAATATTAGACATTGCTTGACTCCTTAAAGTCCTGAAACTTGAGCTGCATCTTGCTCATGCCATTTAATGGGGACTTGTTGTATTGTATTGGGATCTAACGAATTGTTTGATTGGTGAAGACCAGAGGTTGACGAACAACCAGCACCTGATGGGATCGGGTCGTCAAATTTAATCTCCTTGTCTTCCCACTCTCTGTCAATGGCTTCGATGGTATCATCTCGCTGCTCTTGCTTAACCGTTTCGCTAATTTCTTTGCGATCAGTTTCAATCCCAGAAATTTCGATTAACGAATCAAATAAGATAGAGTAGTAGCACTCACGTTCAATCAAACGCTCTGACAACATGGTCATTAAATGAGCGATATCGCCGAGCCATTCTTCAGCAAAAATTTCATCCTGCTCGCTCAAGAACTCCAAATAAAGCGGAATATAATCAGGAAGCTGCGATGACTGAACTTCAAAACCTTTCGATTTGTAAACGTTCATAAGGTTGACCATCGCTTGACCACGATCACGAGATTCTCCGTGAACATGTTCAAACAATAGTAGCGACAAAGCTCGGCCACGATCAAATAACAGATCGTAGCTTTCTTGAGCGTCATAAAGGTCCCGACTGGTCAGTTGTTGAACAAAACTAATTAACTGAGTTTTATGCTGCTGGTTTAAATGGCTCTGTGCAACAACATCAATCAGTTCTTCTGAAGCGTCAAACATCGCTTGAGAAGGGTAGTCGAGCAGTCGTGATATCACTTTAAGTATTAACACGATTACTCTCCCACATTAAAGGTTTTAATAACGTTGCGCTTGTTGATCTTCTTAGCACCAAACATGTTGACGTCGTTATTACCGCTGCTACAACCGTTACCAAATGTGAAGCCACAACCGCTCTTTTCACCGTAGGCTTCAGGAACGTTCATTTCGCGATGACCGGTTGGGATCACGTAGCGATCTTCATAGTTTGCAATGGCTAAATAGCGATACATTTCATCAGCTTGTTTTTTGCTTAAACCGGCCTGACGAAGTACTTCTAAATCTTCAACGCCTTCGACATTTTCAGCGCGTTTATAAGCTCGCATTGCTAATAATCGCTCCAACGCTCGAATGATAGGTTCTTCATCTCCCGCCGTTAATAAATTCGCCAAATACTTCAGTGGTATTCTTAATGAACGAACATCCGGAAGCACACCAGCTAATCCCAATGTACCCGCTTCGACCGCATTTTGAATAGGGCTAAGAGAAGGTACATACCAAACCATTGGCAACGTTCTGTATTCGGGATGAAGTGGTAGCGCAAGTTTCCAATCAACTGCCATTTTATAAACCGGTGATTTTTGTGCTGCTTCAATGACTGAATCTGCAATCCCGTCTTTGCGTGCCTGTTCGATCACTTTGGGATCATGCGGATCTAAAAACACTTCAAGTTGGTTTTCATATAAATCAGTTTCAGATTCGCTGGCCGCGACTTCTTTGATCTTGTCTGCATCATATAGAAGTACACCCAGGTAACGAATACGTCCCACACAAGTTTCAGCACATACTGTAGGCATGCCGGCTTCTATTCTTGGATAACAGAAGATACATTTTTCAGATTTCCCTGATTTCCAGTTGAAGTAGATTTTCTTGTAAGGGCAGCCACTGATACACATTCTCCAACCGCGACATTTATCTTGGTCAATCAGCACGATGCCATCTTCTTCACGCTTGTAAATTGCACCAGAAGGGCAAGCCGCCGCACAAGCGGGGTTTAAACAGTGCTCACACAAACGAGGTAAGTACATCATAAAAGTATTTTCAAACTCGCCATACATTTCTTTTTGCATGTTGTCGAAGTTTTTGTCCTTACTTCTTTTTTCAAACTCAGTCCCTAAAATTTCTTCCCAGTTAGGACCCCATTCGATCTTCTCCATACGCTTACCAGAAATTAGCGAGCGAGGACGAGCGGTCGGTTGATGTTTTACTTCTGGCGCTGTGTGCAAATGTTGATAGTCGTAATCAAACGGTTCGTAGTAATCATCGATTTCAGGTAGATCAGGATTAGCAAATATATTGGCTAAGACTCTAAACTTACCACCGATTTTGGGTTGAATACTGCCGTTAGAATTTCTAACCCAACCCCCGTTCCATTTGTCTTGGTTTTCCCATTCTTTTGGATAACCAATACCCGGTTTAGTTTCTACATTGTTGAACCAAGCGTATTCAACACCTTCGCGCGAGGTCCATACGTTTTTACAAGTAATTGAGCAGGTGTGACAACCGATACATTTGTCGAGATTAAGCACCATACCAATTTGAGATCTTATTTTCATGGTCTTACTCCTAAGCCTGTTCTGGGTTGGTTGGAAGTGCTCGAGGTAAATCATCAGTATCAGAACCATCGAGCCAATCTATTTTGGACATTTTTCTAACCAATACCATTTCGTCTCGGTTACAACCGACCGTACCGTAATAGTTGAAACCCCACGATTGTTGTGCATAACCACCAATCATATGAGTCGGCTTCATCACTACGCGAGTGACCGAGTTATGATGACCACCTCGAGTTCCTGTCATTTCACTGCCAGGCACATTGACGATTCTTTCTTGAGCGTGATACATCATTACCATGCCTTGCATAACCCGTTGAGAAACGACTGCTCTACAGGCGATTGCGCCATTGGCGTTAAACACTTCAACCCAATCGTTATCTTCAATGCCGGCATCTTGAGCGTCTATTTCACTTAACCAAATAATTGGTCCACCACGTGAGAGCGTGAGCATAAGTAAGTTGTCAGAGTAAGTACTATGGATCCCCCATTTTTGGTGAGGAGTGATCCAGTTAAGCATGATTTCTTTGTTACCATTCTCTTTAGACCCTTTCACCAAGTTGATGGTTTTGGTATCAATCGGTGGACGGTAAGAAACAAATTGCTCACCAAACGCTTGCATCCACTGATGATCTTGATAGAACTGTTGACGACCAGTAATCGTTCTCCAAGGAATACATTCATGTACATTGGTGTAACCTGCGTTATAACTCACATGTTCGTCTTCTAAACCTGACCAAGTTGGAGAAGAAATAATTTTACGTGGTTGAGCTTGTACATCACGGAATCGAATTTTTTCTTCTTGCTTTGGTTTTGCTAGATGAGTGTGGTCTAAACCTGTGAACTCACCAAGGGCCTCCCAAGCCTTAACTGCAACATTGCCATTGGTTTCTGGTGCAAAAGTAAGAATGGTTTCTGCAGCATCAATGGCAGTTTCAATGATTGGACGACCTTCGCTGATACCTTCATCGGTATTACGATGATTGAGATCTCCGAGTAATTTAATTTCATCATCGGTGTTCCAACCTATGCCTTTACCACCGTTTCCTAACTTATCCATTAGTGGACCTAAAGAAGTGAATTTCTTGTAGGTGTTCGGATAATCGCGTTCAACCACCATCATATTAGGTGCAGTCATTCCAGGAATTAAATCACATTCACCTTTTTTCCAATCTTTAACATCAAAAGGTTGTGATAGTTCTCCTGGAGTGTCGTGTAGCATTGGAACCGTGACTAGATCTTTTTCTACACCTAGATTTCCTTCAGCGACTTCTGAGAATTTCTTGGCGATACCTTTATAAATATCCCAATCCGAACGCGCTTCCCAAGCTGGGTCAACCGCTGTTGAAAGAGGGTGGATAAACGGATGCATGTCTGAGGTATTTAAATCATCTTTTTCATACCAGCAAGCTGTCGGCAGAATGATGTCAGAGTACATGCATGTTGATGACATTCTAAAGTCAAGCGTTGTAACTAGGTCCAATTTACCGGTCGCGCCGTTATCAACCCATTCAGCTTCTTGAGGTTTAATACCATCGACCATACCGATATCTTGGTTCATTACGCCATGTTTTTCAGCACCTAGTAAATACTTGAGCATGTACTCATGGCCTTTACCCGATGACCCTAATAAGTTAGAGCGCCAAATAAACATGTTTCGTGGGAAATTTTCAGGTGCGTCAGGTGCTTCTGCAGCAAACTTTAAGTTACCATTTTTTAATTCTTGAACCGCAAAGTCTTTTGGATCCATTCCTGCGGCTTCAGCATCACGGCATAGTTGAATGGGGTTTCTATTTAATTGTGGTGCCGATGGCAACCAACCCATTCTTTCTGCTTTGATATTGTAATCCAGCATATGTTCAGGAAAGTCATTCTTATCAGCTAATGGGGAAAGTACTTCATGAATGCTTACCTTTTCATGTCGCCATTGCGAAGAATGGTTGTAGAAGAATGACGTTGAATTCATTTGACGAGGAGGGCGAGACCAGTCTAGTCCGAACGCAAGAGGTAACCAACCTGTTTGTGGTCTTAGCTTCTCTTGTCCAACATAGTGAGCCCAGCCTCCACCCGATTGACCAACGCAACCACACATCATTAGCATGTTGATTAAGCCGCGGTAGTTCATATCCATGTGGTACCAATGGTTCATTGCTGCACCAACAATGATCATTGATTTACCTTTAGTTTTGTTGGCTGTATCGGCAAATTCGCGAGCAATTCGAATTACTTTGTCGCGAGCAAGACCTGTGATCTTTTCTTGCCAAGCTGGCGTATAGGCAACATCATCGTCATAGCTTGATGCAACATTGTCGCCACCAAGACCTCGATCTAAACCGTAGTTTGCCATCATTAAGTCGTACACAGTGGCAACAATATATTCTTTTCCATCAGCACCTTTAATTGTTGTGCTAGGAACATTTCTTACTTGAATTGGATCTTGGTCACAGCCGTCCCAATGGGAACTTGCATGTGCACTGGCTGCGAAATGGGGGAAAGCAACGGGAGAAACTTGGTCGCCGATAAACGATAATTTTAACTTTGTTTGATTGCCGTTGGCACCGTCTCTTTCTTCGATATTCCATTTGCCTTTTTCACCCCAACGATATCCAATTGAACCTTGTGGTGAAACTAAACCATTTGAGGTTTCGTCATAAGCAATGGTTTTCCATTCAGGATTATTTTCTTGACCTAGGTCACCGGCTAAATCCGAAGCTCTTAAAAAGCGCGTAGATTTAAACGACTTATCGTCATGCTTTTCTAAAACCACGAGCATCGGGAAGTCAGTGTATTGACGAACGTAGTCAGTAAAGTACTCACTAGGATTCTCTAAATGAAATTCTTTTAAAATGACGTGACCAAAGGCCATTGCCAACGCCGCATCAGTCCCTTGTTTAGGATTTAACCACTCGTCGGTTAGTTTGGATACTTCTGCGTAATCAGGCGTGATGGAAACAGTCTTGGCGCCTTTGTAGCGAACTTCAGTTAAGAAATGCGCATCCGGTGTTCTTGTTTGTGGAACGTTAGAACCCCAAGCAATAATGTAGTTTGAGTTATACCAATCAGCTGATTCAGGAACATCGGTTTGTTCGCCCCAAACCATCGGAGATGCCGGTGGTAAATCACAGTACCAATCGTAAAAACTCATGCAGACACCACCGATTAACGAAAGGTATCTAGAGCCTGCTGCATAGGAAACCATTGACATCGCAGGGATCGGAGAAAACCCTATAATTCTGTCTGGTCCATATTGCTTAGCGGTATATACATTAGCTGCGGCAATCATTTCATTACATTCGTCCCAACTTGAACGAACGAAGCCACCAAGTCCTCGCTTGGCTTTGTATGATTTTGCTTTTTCTGGATCTTCAACGATAGAAGCCCAAGCTTGAACCGGGTCGAGGGTTTTTCTTGCGTCTCTCCAAAGCTTCATCAACGGCTTTCTAATTTTTGGATACTTAAGACGGTTTGCGCTGTAAAGATACCATGAATAACTTGCTCCCCGAGGACAGCCTCTAGGCTCATGGTTAGGAAGATCGGGGCGAGTGCGAGGGTAATCAGTTTGTTGAGTTTCCCAAGTCACTAAGCCATTCTTAACATAAATTTTCCAAGAGCAAGAACCCGTGCAGTTAACACCGTGAGTTGAACGAACCACTTTATCGTGCTGCCAACGTTGACGGTAACTATCTTCCCATTCTCTACTTTCATTGGTGGTTTCACCATGTCCGTCAGAAAACTCCCCAGTTTTTTTGTTAAAAAACTGTAAGCGATCCAAAAATTGACTCATTATTTTTCTCCGTATCTTGCGAATTTATTTCAAGTACTTTTTATTCAGATATTTAAAGCTAAAATCATATTCACCACGGAGGCACGGAGTTCACAGAGAAAACTTAAAGGAGTTATTGCTCCGTGTTCTCCGTGTCTCCGTGGTGCACTAGTCTTTACGGGTTATGGAACTCGGCGTTCTTTCTTAAGTAGAACCACCAGTTAATCACAATACAAACTCCGTAGAAGACAGCGAAACCATAAAGTGCGTTTTCTGGAGTCGTTAACTTAATCTGCTCACCAAGAACTTTAGGGATAATAAATGCACCGTATGCGGCAACTGCGGAAGTCCAACCTAACACGGGTCCAGCTTGCTCTTTGTTAAACACCATTGAAATCGTTCTAAACGTTGAACCGTTTCCAATGCCTGTAGCGGCAAACAATAATAAGAATAAGACAAAGAAGGGAACGAAGAACTCTTCAGGTGTCGCTGATGCGTAAGCCGCTTGCATGTAATATGCAACACCAACCGCACAAGCAACCATTGCGACAGCACAAACTTGGGTAACAAGAGCTCCACCAACTTTATCTGATATCCAACCACCAACTGGACGAATCAGAGCGCCTATAAATGGACCCATCCACGCGTACATTAGTGCACTTGGGCCATTGGGGTTAGCCACATCATGAGTCATCACACCGTCTACCATCAGATGTTGATAACCGAAAATAACTTTGATAGAAAGACCGAAGCCTGCTGCGAAACCAATGAATGATCCAAATGTCATTGTATAGATTACGCTCATTACCCAAGTATGTTTGTTATCAAAAATTTTGTATTGACGGTTAAGGTTCTCTTTAATTTGACCAGGTAATAATTTAAGTAAAAAAACAGTTAGTGCTATAACAATCGGAAGTACTATCCATTTGCTAATACCAAATCCAGAGCCGCCAACTTTTTCAGGAAGCATCAACCAAAGTCCGAAAACAGCAGTTAGAAAACCGATTAGTAGCATTCCTGTAATGATTGAGAAGGAACCGATAGGGCTAGGTAGGTCAGGTGTAACGTGAGAGGCTTTGATATTGTTCATTCCCCACCATCCAACTAATACTAGTGGTATGAGGAAAAGTAACCAAATGTAGCCAGCGTTGTGAATCCAGGCTTCTGAACCCGCTGGGATCTTACCAATTAGCGTCCCAGAAGTAGTAACCAGTTCCATCGACTCTCCACCGAACAAACCGAAAGTCATTGCCAACGGTACTAATATTTGCATAGTGGTTACACCAAAATTTCCTAAACCAGCGTTTAAACCTAGAGCTAAACCTTGTTGCTTTTTAGGAAAGAAGAAACTGATGTTGGACATTGAAGATGCGAAGTTACCACCACCAAAACCTGAAAGTAGTGCTAGGATTTGGAAAACCCAGAGCGGTGTATTCTTGTCTTGGAGTGCTATTCCGGCACCAATTGCTGGAATCATTAATAACGCGGTAGTAAATACGATGGTGTTACGGCCGCCTGCTAAGCGTATAAAGAAACTACTCGGTATTCGTAAGGTCGCACCTGTTAATCCCGCTACCGCCATAAGCGTAAACAATTCACTCTTAGCAAACGGAAATCCAAGGTTTAACATTTGGATAGTAATAATTCCCCAGTAAAGCCAAACTGCGAATCCGCAAAGTAAGCTCGGGATCGAAATCCATAGGTTTCGGTTGGCAATCTTCTTGCCTTCGGATTCCCAGAATTTGGGATCTTCGACGTCCCATTTGTTGATATCTGACATTAGATACTCCGTTTGTGGTTAGTTGGATTTTGTCTCAACTATTTATTAGTTAATCAAAATCGTTTGATTTCGCTAAATTTGATTGAATGCAAAAAGAGAACTCGCTCTTATCAAATTTGTAGCCGCAGATTAGCAACCCAATAATGTAGCTACTTGATCTGGATCAAGTGGTTAGAATCAGTTTTTTTCACTAAAACGTATAACTACCACTTTAGTGATAGTTCTTATTGGGTTGTAAGTTGTTGTTATAAAAAGATATATTTAGATGTTGTCATTTTAGGAGGATGCTGGTTGTAGAGTGTGGGGCATTAGTAGTAGTAGCCATTTAAGGATCTATTTAGTAAGGTAAACGACTATTTTTTACTTCTTCTCAATTGATTGTTATACAGTTAATATGAAGCTTAATCAGTGCGAAAGCTTACTCTATTCGCAGATATGAGAATCGTATAAATGCCGTTCAAAAGAACTTTTAAATCAAACCGCTCTAAGACTATTAAAGAGTCAAATGAGGTTTCATATAGCTCATCTATTGTTGCCAGAGCAGGTCAGATTATGGCACTAATTATTGGCCTTGGTTTTTTGGTAATGATTGCATCTATGCTTGTTTCGGAAAGTCTCAGTGGAGACGCTGCGCAGATCAATAGAGCAGGAGCTCTTCGAATGCAGGCTCTTAGAATTTCCAGAGCGTTAATTCTCAACGCACCATCTAAACAAGTCAGTGATATCGAAAAAGTGCGAAATCTGGAGCCTACAATACAAGCTAATGCGATACGAATTGAAATTGAAGACTTTGAGCATCGGTTAAAACACCTATTTGAAGGTGGAATGACGAGTAATAGAACGGATGAAACTATTGAAGCGAAATATCAGTATTTGCTAACCCAATGGCGAGAAATAAAAGGATTGATAAATACCAGTCAATTTGACTCTGTTGACTACCAAGTGTTTGATTCATTTGTTGAACAGATAGATCAACTTGTCAGCCAATTGCAACTCGCTTCGGAGAAAAAATTGATATTGCTCAGAAGCGTGCAGGGGATAAGTCTATTTTCGTTGATGCTTATTGCGTTTGTGGTGTTAATTAGACTTAATAGAACTGTGATTGCACCGTTAAAGCAAATAGTCGAAATCTCCGAAAAGGCGGGCCTAGGAGACTTTACTCAAAAAGTTGAGTATCAGTCAGATAACGAACTTGGTTTACTCGCTCGAACGATTAATAAAATGTCGACAGAATTGGCTCTTACTCACCAAGACTATGAGTTTAGGGTAGAGGAAAAAACTCGAGCACTAACTAGAACTAATCGTTCGTTACAGGTTCTATACAAAGCTGCTAGTAATTTAGCAGCTAAAGTATCTCAATATAACGAACCATCGTTTTTCAAAGAATTAGAGCAAGCGCTAGGCGAAGGCAGAGTTTTTATAAAGCGGTATGATAGTGCGAATTCTCAAAATGAGACCATAGAATCTGAGAGCTTTTTAGCCGACCTAGCCGACCTTCAACTTATTAGTTTTCCAATTGAAAAAAATGAAGAAAAATACGGGCTAGTTATTTGGCACTTAGCTAAGGATTTTGAAGTTAAAAACTGGCAAGTCAAGATGTTAAAAGCGATTGCTGATATGGTCGCTACGACAATTGATTTGCAGCAAAAACGAAATACTGAAAAACGGGTGCTTATTTTTGAAGAAAGGGCTGTAATTGCTAGAGAATTACATGATTCGTTAGCTCAATCGCTGTCTTATTTAAAAGTACAAATGAGCCTACTGACTAAACGCATGCAAAAAGAAGCAGATCAAAAAGAGATAGATAAGACCATCAATGATATTAAGCAGGGTTTAAATGGTGCCTATCTGCACCTTAGAGAACTATTAACGACTTTTCGATTGAAACTAGACGACCCATCTTTGTCAAATGCATTGCAAGGAACAATCGTTGAGTTTAGTGAGAAATGCGGTTACCAGATTGTTTTGTTAAATAGCATAGATGAGAATTTATTAACGGCGAATCAAGAGATCCATATACTGCAAATAATACGAGAAGCTCTTTCTAATGTACATCGACACGCTAGGGCCACGGAAGCTGGTGTAGAGTTAGTTCAGGAAGATAATTCATGTTGCGTTAGAATATGGGATAATGGTGTTGGTGCTGATTTTTCGGAAGAGCATCCTGGTCATTTTGGCATGAGTATTATGGAAGAACGAGCAAAGTCTCTTGGTACAAGAATTCAACTTGGATCAAGAAAGCCTTCTGGTACTATTGTCTCTCTACAAATTCAAACAGAGTTTTAGCAAAGCGCTCCCTTAATTTAGGAATGGAATATGTCACCAGCAGCTATCTTACTAGTAGACGATCACCCAATGTTGAGAAATGGGGTCGCACAATTAATATCTCTTGAAGATAATCTAACGGTTGTTGCTCAAGCCAATAATGGCGAAGAAGCTATTTCTGAGGCATTAAAGTTTAGTCCTGATCTTATTCTTCTCGATTTGAACATGAAAGGTATGAGTGGTATTGATACTTTAATCGCTTTAAAACGTGCTGAAGTGACAGCTAAAGTCGTTATATTTTCGGTTTCAGATAATAAAACTGATGTCGTTCAATCGCTTAAATTTGGTGCGGATGGTTATTTGTTAAAGGACTCTGAACCAGAAGAATTGATTAGTAAAATTAATAGGGCACTTGCGGGGGAGTTAGTGTTAAGCGAGCCGCTTGCTCAAGTTGTTGCGCGTTCATTGCAGGCTAATCAGACTAGCAATCCGATAGAGAGTTTGACTCAAAGAGAGTTTGAGATTTTACGATCTATTGCTGCTGGTAATAGTAATAAAGTGATCGCAAAGAATTTAGGTATCACAGAAGGAACTGTTAAGGTTCACGTTAAAAATATGTTAAGAAAATTGGGGTTGAAAACTCGAGTTGAAGCTGCCGTTTGGGCCGTCGAACAAAATGTCACCCGATAGTTTTTAAACTCTCAAAATCTTTTGATAAGTTATCGTTCAAGAAAATTATTAGCTATGGCATCTCTTAAGAGTTTTTTGTGTTGTTCAGATTT
>JBDVOJ010000050.1:0-21796 GCA_039969155.1 Kangiellaceae bacterium | reverse complement strand
CACTAGTCCATGTGACAGAGCAAAGACCATTAACAGTAGTACAGGAGTCCTGAATCGTGCCAAACTCTGTGACGAAGGAAATTGCAGTACCATCAGGAACTGGGTTATTAAAATGGTCTGACGCTCGAGCTGTAATTTCAGACTCAGTGCCGTCAATATTCCAGCCTTCTGGCTGCAATGAAGATGCAGATAAACTCAAACTATTGAAGTCAGCCACACCGGTTGAAATAACGAGCTCATCAGAAACTGTGGAAATAGAGTCATCTGAGCCTAATGAAGCTACGACTCTTACTGGAGTAGGGATCGTTCCTGACTGAACGATAACATCAACTCGTCCGTCTGTATCCGTTTGCGCAGGGCCTTCAACTGAAGTATCTGGGCTAATGGTAAGTCCACCGACTGAAGTTGTTAAAGTGAAATTAACACCGACGTTTTGTACTGGGTTTCCAATAGAATCAATGACTCTAAAGGTTACTGTTGACGTTTCGGAACGACCCGAACCACCTGTTCCTTGTAAAGCGATATTAGCAGGGCTTGCGCTAATAAATTCAATACTGCCTGCAGATGCTGCTTGAACATCAATTGTGCCAGTTTGAGTTAATAAAGTTTGCCCTACCGTTGAACTAATGCTAATCGTATCGGTAATTCCACACCCCTGATCTTTATAGGTTGATCGAGCGACTCCAGAAACTGTGTCAACATTGGTATCAAGAGTTGCTGTTCCTTGTTGAACACACTCAGAAGTAAATTGAACTGTTGCTGTTTCGGTTAAAGGTGAGGTAACACCTCCGGTTGTTTCTGTAATTGTAACTTCAACGGTCGCTGTGCCGTTAGCACCAATGCTAGCTGGAGAAATAATTGGAGTCGTCATAGCGACATCAGTGGCAGAAATGCTTACTGAGAAATCAATTGATTGAGAAATGTCACCTTCGATAGTTGCAGTCACTGTTCCTGCACCTTCAGTAGAGCCCGATTGCAAAATAATTGAAGCTACGCCGTTAGAATCGGTTAAAGCAGTCCCACTAGCAGGGTTTAGCTGACCAACGCCGCCGCTTAAAGAAAATGTGACTAAGACTCCTGTCGAAGGATTGCCACCATTGGTTAATGTGGCTTGCAAAGTGCCAGGGTTGGCGCCACTAACATTACTAGTTGGATTACCAGATGAATCGATTAACGCTAAGCTAAGATTAATAAAATTAGATTGACCATTTCCGGCAGTTTCAAATCCAACGCTCGCTGTTGCGCCAGAAGGAATTGTTGCGATAACACTTCCCGCTCCGGCCGCTTCTCCAGCTGTAAGCGTGATAGTTGCGGTTCCGGTCGCATCCGTTAGCGCAGTACCGGCTACTGGGTCTAATTGTCCGGCAGAATTAGATAAAGTAAAAGTGACCACGGTTCCTGCTAATCCATCGGAAACGACAGCAGTTACAGTAGCAGGTGCGGCTGGTGTAATGACCCCATCAGTGATAGAAATACTAACCGTAGCACCTGTGGTGCCTCCTCCTCCGCTACCCGCGCCACCATTGTCGACGAATCCACTATCTGAGCCGCCACAGGCAGCCATAATAGATAACATGACAAATCCAGCAATAATGTTGAATAACTTAGTGGGTGAGGATACTTTCTTTAACCAATCCATCACAAAAATCTCCCGTGATCTGACGTCCGATAAGGCGGCTGCAACGTATACAGCTCTATTAAATAAATAAATTAGACACGCCTTTTCCACGCGCTTATCTAATCGAATGAGGATTATTAATCCTGAAAAATAAAAAACATACTAAAAACAATGAGTTCTCAGTTAAAGTTAGACTAATTTCTCACTAAAACCAAGCGCTAATTGGGTTTTTTTGTGAGTTTGTTCATAAATATTAGCAGTTGTATTAAAAAAGCCATGGTTTTTTAGATTAAAACGTTGATTTCTGTGGATAGATGCACGTTTTTGACTCAATTAAACTATCCATTGCCTGGCCAGTTGAACAATTTCTAAAACACTTTAATATGAGACCTTGCGCAATTATTTTTTTACAAACAATAGATTAGAGACCGTCAATTTATGAGGCCAACTCAGTTTTTTTATATTTTTGTGGTTCTAGCCATCGCCGTCACAGCGGGTCTAGTATCTATCTCGCTACAATGGCTTCATTTGTTGTGGCTGTTTATGCCGATAATACTGCTCGGTCTATATGATCTTGTACAAAAAAAACACACTCTCCTAAGAATTTACCCAGTCATTGGACATATCAGATATCTAATGGAATCGATTCGTCCCGAAATTCAACAATATTTTGTCGAGTCAGAGACTAACGGAATGCCGATAAGTCGCGAGTTTCGTTCGCTTGTTTATCAAAGAGCTAAAGGTGTTTTAGATACTCGCCCTTTCGGGACTCTTTTTGATGTATATGCTGATGGTTACGAATGGGTACATCATTCAGTAGCGCCAACAGATTCTAAAAAAGTCAATACTGACGTTGTTTTTGGTGGTAGTGAGTGTAAACAACCCTACACCGCTTCTGCACTAAATATTTCAGCGATGAGTTATGGTTCACTGAGCAAAAATGCCATTTTAGCACTTAATCAAGGCGCTAAGAGTGGCGGGTTCGCACACAATACCGGGGAAGGAGGGCTGAGTCCTTATCACCTAAAGCCCGGTGGTGATTTGATTTGGCAAATTGGTACCGGCTATTTTGGTTGTCGTGACAAAGACGGGAATTTTAACGACTTATTATTTCAACAAGGCGCCAATGCCAGCGCAGTAAAAATGATTGAAATCAAGTTATCTCAGGGGGCTAAACCCGGACATGGTGGAATCTTACCGGCGGCTAAGTTAACCAGTGAAATTGCTGAGATTAGGCATGTACCTATGGGGGAAGATGTTCTATCACCAGCCGCACATAGCGCATTTGATTCACCCATTGGATTGTTAGAGTTCGTTAAACAATTAAGAGAGTTGTCTAACGGCAAACCGGTTGGGTTTAAGTTATGTATTGGCCATCAAAGAGAATTTATAAGCATTTGTAAAGCCATGTTAGAGACAGGAATCACGCCAGATTTTATTACAGTCGATGGCGGTGAAGGCGGTACCGGGGCTGCACCGGTAGAACTAACAAACTCTGTTGGGATGCCAGTAAAAGATGCATTAGTTTTTGTTAATAACATGCTGATTGGTTGTGGCTTAAGAGATAAAGTTAAAATAATTGCTTCCGGCAAGTCTTTGTCAGCCTTTCATTTATTGCGATTGTTAGCATTAGGGGCTGATACTGTCAATTCTGCTAGAGCGATGATGATCGCTTTAGGTTGTATCCAATCTCGAAGCTGTAATACTGACCGTTGCCCTACCGGTATCGCTACTCAAGATCCCACTCGTTACAATGCTCTGGATGTTGAGGAAAAAGCTAAACGAGTGGCCAAGTACCATCAATCTACTATTCATAATCTTCAAGAATTGATTGCCGCAATGGGGCTAACTGATGGTAATCAATTGCAACTTCGGCATATCAATCGCCGTGTCCAAGGTACTAAGGTGGCTACCTATTCAGATCTCTATTCGACCATTAGCAATGAACAGTTACTCGATCAAAGTAATATACCTGCTGAGTTTGCTTATGATTGGGCCGAAGCGAAAGCAACTAGTTGGTAAAGTCGGTTGAATATTATTGAAGATCAATTTCGCCCGCCTTGGTGGGCCAAGAATCGCCACCTGCAGACTGTGTGGGGTAGTCTGTTTAGAAAGCTACCGGCTCTCCCACCGATGAATAATTTGCGCCTGGAGCTTGCTGATGGCGATTTTATTGATGTAGCGGTTAGAGGGCGCCAAAAACGACCAACTTTGCTAATGTTACACGGTTTGGAAGGATCTATTGACTCACCGTACATGCGCGGTTTAATTAGCGCCGCAGAAAAGAAGCAGTGGCAAATAGCCGTTATGCATTTTCGAAGTTGTAGCGGAGAACCGAATCGATTGTTGCGAAGTTATCATAGTGGCGTCAGTGATGATCTAGGCGAAGCAATAAAGCTGTTAGCAGAGCAAAACATTAATGTTGACTTTATAGTTGGGTATTCGCTCGGTGGCAATGTTTTACTAAAATGGCTTGGCGAGCAAGCTGATCAGGCTCTGGCCAAAGCAGCAGTCGCAGTCTCTGTTCCATTGATGCTCGATATTTGTGCCACCGAGATTAATAAAGGCTTTTCCAAAGTCTATGAAAGTGCGCTATTGCGAACTTTAAAGATAAAAACAATCGAAAAAATCAAACACTTTCAAAGTGAAAAGTTACCAACTGAAAAAGAAATTTCGAGACTCAAGTCTTTTTGGCAATTCGATGATAAAGTCACAGCGGCTCTGAATGGTTTTAACGGTGTTGATGATTATTATAGTAAAGCCTCTTCGCGGCAATTTGTTAAAGACATAAAAGTACCAACCCTGATTATTCAATCAACTGATGATCCGTTTATGAATGAGACGGTGTTACCCGATCTTGAACAATTACCCAACCAAGTAATACTGGAAAAGAACCAGTACGGCGGTCACGTTGGTTTTGTTGATGGTCGTTGGCCCTGGTCAGCGGAATATTATTTAGAAAGGCGAATACCGAATTATCTGGCAAGTTTTTTGTAATCTCGGTAGGCTTAAGCTCATTAGATTGACAACCTTTGCGATCAACCTATGAATCGACGAACTCTTCTCAAAAATGCTTTCGGAGTGACACTACTCTCATTAGGAGGGGTGTCTGCCTATCAAGTTTATCGTCAATCGCTCAACCAACAGACTGTTCATACAGAAGAGTCTTTAGTTTTTCTAACTAACGACGATGTCATTGTTTTACAAGCTCTGATCCCTGTTTTACTGGCAACAAGACTGACCGACTCAACTATTTCACTGGCTCAAATTGTTAGTAATATGGAGGCAGCAATCATCCGTTTGCCTTTATCCACTCAAGCGGAACTACGAGAGTTGTTTGATTTGCTCGGTAACATGCTGGGTCGTTTGTTAGTCGCTAATGTATGGCTAAATTGGAGTGATGCCGATAGAAAGTCGATTGATACTTTCTTATCTGATTGGCGAAATAGCCATTTAGATTTATTGCAAATTGCCTATAAGGGATTACATAAACTTATTATCGGATCTTTCTATTCTGAAAGAGGCAGTTGGAAAGCGATAGATTACCCTGGCCCACCTCTCATTTCGCTAGGTTAAACAAAAGTGATGATTGATCTCAAAAACAGTTCTCTTGATTACTCCACTATGGAACCAATCGATGTCATTGAATGTGATGCTGTAATTGTTGGCAGTGGGGCCGGTGGCGGAATAGCGGCAGAGGTCTTGTCACGTTCTGGTTTGAAAGTTTTGCTGGTTGAAGAAGGCCCGCTGAAGACCGCCAAAGATTTTAAGATGAATGAAAAAGAAGCTTATGCCGATCTTTATCAGGAAGTTGCTGGTCGGCAAACTCTGGACAAAGGAATTCAAATTTTACAAGGTCGAAGCGTGGGTGGATCGACCACAGTGAATTGGACTTCCAGTTTTAGAACACCGGAGCAAACGCTCGACTATTGGCAAAACCAATTTTCTGTTAAAGGGCTGAGCAAAAATGACCTTTCAGTTTGGTTTGAATGGGCGGAGCAGCGACTTAAAATTTCCAAATGGCAAGTTCCACCGAATCGAAATAATCAACTTTTAGCGGATGGAGCATCGCAGCTGGGTTGGAGCTACGCTGCGATCCCTCGAAATGTTAGTGGGTGTGCCAATTTAGGTTATTGCGGCATGGGGTGCCCGATTAATGCCAAACAATCGATGCTAGTCACTTGTATTCCAAAAGCAATAGAGTTCGGAGCAACATTGATCCACCGAGCACGAGCTGAATCAATCATTCATAACAATGGAAAAGCCAGTGGTATTTGGTTAAGTTCGATGTCGGAATTAGGTCAAATTAAACAACGAAATGTCACCAAAGTGGTGGCGAAGAAAGTTATTTTGGCCGCAGGTGCAATTGGTAGCCCTGCTATACTGCTTCGAAGCGCTGTTGAAGACCCTTTTAACAATTTAGGCAGAAGAACTTTTCTTCATCCAGTGACAGCAAGCATTGCCAAAATGAACGACAAAGTAGATGCTTTTTCAGGCGCGCCACAAAGTATCTATAGTGATCAGTTTCTTTGGCGCGATGGTGTTGCCGGTGAATTAGGCTACAAAATAGAAGTTCCTCCAATGCACCCAGTTCTCTCTTCCACCTTGTTACTTAAACATGGCAATGAGCAACACGCATTAATGAAAAATTTTGCCTATTACCAAGCCAACATTGCACTGCTTAGAGACGGCTTTAACGATGACAGTTCAGGTGGCCAAGTCAGCTTAAATCAAGATGGCTATCCGCAGTTAGACTACATAATATCTAAAACTTTATGGCGTGGCTTAAAACACGCTTTGCTTTCAATGGTAGAATTACAGTTCGCAGCTGGCGCAAAACAAGTTTTACCGCTGCATATGGATGGTAAAATGGTATCCAATTGGAAAGACGCGAAAGGTCAAATTTTAAACCTAGTCACCGATAAATTACGATGGCAAACCATGAGTGCTCACGTAATGGGCGGTTGTGGCATGGGAGGTGACCCGCAGACTTCAGTCGTTGATAGTAACGGAAATCATCATCAGATAGAAAATCTTACAGTGATTGATGGCTCGCTTTTTCCAACAAGTTTAGGTGTGAATCCTCAGCTCAGCATATACGCAATCGCGGCTAAACTTGCTTCACAATTAGCCGGCGAAATGAATGCAAACTTACCGGCTGATATGCCCAGTTTAAAAAGGTAAAATTACATGACTAAAATAGTACTTTATCCCGGAACGTTTGATCCCATCACTAATGGGCATTTAGATCTGATTGAACGAGCAACTCGTTTATTTGACAAAGTGATTGTTGCGGTAGCCAACAGTAGCGGAAAAAGTCCGTTGTTTGATATTGAACAGCGAATATCCTTGGTTGAAAAAGCGGTGGCTGATCTAGACAATGTCTCAGTTTGCGGCTTTAAAGGATTGTTAGTTGATTTAGCCAAAGAAAAAAATGCCACCGTTCTTTTAAGAGGGCTTAGAGCTGTTTCAGATTTTGAATACGAATTTCAATTGGCAAATATGAACCGGCAACTTGCTCCCGACGTTGAAAGCTTGTTCTTAACTCCGTCGCAAAAGTATTCTTTTATTTCTTCAACGTTAGTCAGAGAAGTCGCATCACTAGGCGGCGACGTCTCCCGGTTTGTTCCACCGGTAGTACTTGCCGAATTGCATAATAAATTTCAACTAGAATCATAGCAAGCAGCATCGATGAGCTTGGTAACCAATAATTACAGTAGGAAAAATCATGCAGTACGGAACTGAAGATGCTTCATATAAGGCAGCTGGAGAATTGGCGGGTATCACAAAGTTGGTTAATGATTTTTATGACTATATGGAGCAACTTGAAGAAGCCAAAGTGATTAGAGAGATGCATCCTGATGATCTGACCATTTCTAGAGATAAATTGATTTGTTTTCTTTCAGGTTGGCTGGGAGGGCCTCGTCTCTATGCACCTAAATACGGTCAAATTAGCATTCCCCAAGTACACCGGCATTTGACCATTGACTCTCCAGAAAGAGATGCTTGGTTATTGTGTATGAGAGAAGCCGCTAATGACCAGCCCTATTCAGATAGTTTTAAGCGATACCTTTTAGAACAGCTATTTGTACCAGCAGAAAGAGTCAGACAAGTTTCTAATAAAAATCCTTCAAAGGCCGAGTCAAAATGATGAGTACACAAGTGCATAAACTTAATGTCGGGTGCGGAAGAAATATTATCGAAGGTTGGAAAAACCTTGATCAGGTTGCCTTAGAGGGGGTTGATATCGTTACTGACATTGACCAATGTCAAACCACTCCGATACCTATGGAAGATGAGAGTGTTGATGAATTCTTGTTGTCTCACGTTATAGAGCATGTGAATAATCCTTTACCTCTGATGCAAGAGTTATATCGTATTGCAACACCTAATGCTGTTGCGCTAATCCGAACTCCCTATGGCTCGAGTGATGATGCATTTGAAGATCCTACCCATGTTAGGCAGTATTTTCACGGAAGCTTTGGTTATTTTTCACAACCATTTTATTGGCGTGCCGATTATGGCTATCGCGCAGATTGGCAAGTCGAAACGATTCAACTAATAGTACGGGAAAGAGAACAACGAGGACTATCTCCTGAGCAGATTTTAAATAACGTGAGAACACTGAGAAATCAAGTTGTTGAAATGGTTGCTCAATTGAAAGTCATTAAACCGATGCGTGAACCTTTAGCTGAATTGCAACAAGGTCCCAAAATTGAATTTGTTATGAGTTAAACGTTATCGAGAGCAATTAGAAATCTTGGCAAAGCACCAGTTTTTTTGCCAACGATCCAATTTCAGTTGCTTTGATTGATTTTCAAAATTAGTTTCCACAGGTTCCGAAAATTCAAATTTATTATTTAAGAACTTCGCATTTAAGATCCCATACAAAATTTGGTCTATTTCAACAGTCACAGCGATAAGACTATTGCAATAGCTACATTCATGAAAAGTTGCAGTCTCACTTCCTTGCTTAACTTGGCGATGATGTCTCTTATCGATAATAGATAGTTCGAATAAAGAGCCCGGTTTAGAAACATAAGCGGCTTGCTTATTCGCACAGTAGTCACACTGACAGGCTCGCGGACTCATTGAGTAGTCGACGCAATTCCACTTGGTTTTAATATTGCCACATTGACATTGACCGAGAATACTCATGTTAAACCCTAATTAAGTAATTGCAAAATCGACTCTTCTTGAGCGGCTAAACCTGACCACCTGACTTGTTGTGCCAGTGACTGTATACCCTGCCTATCTAATTGAAACTCATCAGGGTTACTTTTTATTTCCTGAATAGCGTCGGTTAGATTGCCTTGGTAGAGTGCACGATGCAAGTATAAAGATGCGCGTAATTTATCAGAGGCAATTGGCATGTCATATAATAAGCTAATAATTTCGTGTGTTATGTTCATTCGCTCATAATGACTAGTGCCAATATTCCCGAGTAGAATAACAGTAAACTTATCCTTAGGTATAACGGACAACATCGAATTAAAACCCATCAACTGACCTGAGTAAGAAACCATATCAAGTTGTTGGTTAGCAGTCGCAACTTTTAATTGATTCCATCCATAACTTCGACCTGGTTTAAATAACCTATCAAGACTGTCCATGCTGAGTAGTTTTCCTCCGAGGAGTGCTTGCTCAAAAGAGAATAGATCTTTGGCGGTTGAATACATATCCCCAGCAGCTCTAAATAATTCTGGATTTATCTGCGCTTGGCGAAATCCATTTTTTCCTGAAAATTGATAACTAGATGCTAGATGAGGAAGTTTGTTATTTTTGAGCTGAAGTCCAGTTTGAGTCATTTTTGCTGGGACTAATATGCTTTCTTGGAGAGCTTGCAGATAGTTTTTCTGGGTTACCTTCTCGATGATTTTTCCCAATAAAAAATAGCCGCTGTTAGAGTATTCATAGCTTGTTCCAGGTTCGAATTTCAGTGGTAATCTATAGATGACATTTTCAAACTCCGCGACTGACATTGATTTATTGAATTGACCATTGGTCCACCCGGGAATTTCAAAATAGTTAGGCAACCCAGAGCGATGGCTTAGCAGTTGATGGAGACTAATTCGATCACCTTTTTCTTTAGGAAAGTTTGGCAAGTGCTGACTAATTTTGTCTTCAAGCTTAAGGTCATTGTTTTCGACTAATTGCATGACCATAACAGCGGTAATGGTTTTGGTAATAGATCCTATACCAAACTGAGTGTTAACTTTGTTTAGCGTATTTTTTTGATTATCTTTCGGTTCACCAGTGGCTATATGAGCATTACCATATGATTTGTGATAGATCAGTTCATCGTGATCGGCAACTAGTATTGTTCCATTGAATACATAATGATCGACGTATTTCTTAACGGCGATATCGATTTTGGATTCAAGGGTTAGCCTTTGTTGCGAGTAAACATCAAAGCAAAATATCAGGGCTAGCAATAGGACAAGCATTTTCGCTATATGATGATGCTGTAGATTGTTCATAGTGCCTCCTGCGTGTTTGCTTTCTGAACACTTAATTGTTCTCTTTCAATTGCTCTGCCGTTCAAAATGATTTTGTCGATTTGGTTATAGGCCGAAATGGAAACCAGTGGATTACTATTTAATAGCACCAAATTAGCTTTCTTGCCTGGCTCAATGGTACCGTAGATACCTGCCAATCCAAAGGCTTTGGCATTGTTAATGGTTGCTGCGGACAATATGTCTTTTAACTTGATACCAATCTTAGCCATATGCTGTAGTTCTTGGTAAGTAGAAAGACCTGGTTGCGCTGCAAAAGTCGGTGAGGAAGGAGTATCACTGGCAAGCACCATTGGTAATCCGCTTTGATACAAGTATTGAGTCGCGCGTTCACCTTGTGAAATAATGAGATCATGTCGCTGGTGAACTCGTTCCAATGGAGCATTGCCAGAATCCTTAAGCATCTCATCTCTAAACCACAACCCTTGCTCAGTTTGATACCACGCCAGAGCGTCTTCTGACACAACTTTCTGGTACAAGGGATCTTGTAAAATATTGGGCACAGTCAAGTTTTTTAGTCCATCCATGACGTTAAATGTCGATTGAAATATTGTTGATTGGCTGGTCACACGGTCGAGTAATCGTCGTATTCTAGCTGGCAATTCTTTTTGGCCATCCAATTCATTCCAATTCCACAATCCATGGGCAATAACGTCTATATCGAGGCTTAATGCGTGCTCCTGCATGTCAATCGCATTGGCATGTGCCATCACTATCATTCCCTTTTCTCTGGCTGCTTTAATTAGGCGGATAGAAAGTTCCTTACGAATTAAAGGCCAATGACTAGCACTGCCAAACCCGTCCTCAATAAATAGCTTAATGCAAATAGCACCGTCTTGAAAAATCCGCTCAACCACTCGTTCCGGTGTGTGCTCTTGCGGATCAATATGCTTAGGCAGAGGAGTGGCTAATAGATCATCGATTACAAAATATGAAAACATTCTTGCCGCAGCTTCGGTTCCGGCAAATATTGCAGGATAGCCTTGCAGAATGGGGACTGCCCCACAATGGAAAAGGTCAGGCTTATTCTCTGAAGAATTAAATATCTGTATGGAGTTTTTTGATTGTGATGGGTCAAGGAGTTGAGTCACGCCAAAGTAAAGATAGCTTTTCGGTTGTTGAAGTAAAAACTGTTCAACTAACTTCTTTAGTTTAGGTTCATGCGGTTCGAATAACATGCCTGGCATTTGAGAAACATGAACATGTGAGTCCATTAGTCCTGGGATTAAAAATTTGCCTTTGCCGTTGATTGTTTCAGTTGATTCAGTAGAAGTGATTTTACTAATAGAAACCTCTCTAATTGTGCCGTCGACTATTCTAATATTGGCATTAAGCATAGGCTTAGCGCGTTCGGGCGAAATTAAGGTGACGTTTTCTATGACTAGCTCTTTCGCGTGGCTAGGTAGCGCAAACAGCCAGCAGAGAATTAATATCTTATTAAAGGTCTTAATCGACATGATAAAGTGTTTCATACAAGTAGGTCCTTGTTCGGCGCATAGGTTCGAATTGCTAGTCAAGGTATTGCATGACCCTGTAGTAAGTCTTTAATAACCGCTAAAATTTATCTTAAATTATTCTGAATTTAATTAAATCAATAGGTTAGGAGAAGCATGGTTCGCTAATTTTCTGCTAGAATAGTCGGATTGAGCTTGCTATTAATGGATAAAAACACGAGTGACAATACACTCTTTTAAAATAGAAAATTGGACCATCGAACCAACGTTGAATCGAATTTCCAGTGAAGATGTGGAGATAGTGCTAGTCCCTAAGGTGATGAAGTTACTACGAGTACTTGCGACTCACCCCAATCAAGTTCTTAGCCAAGACCAATTAATCAATAAAGTCTGGGAAGGAAATTCCGTCAGTGATAGTTCGCTTTATCAAGCCGTTGCTAAACTTCGTAAAGCGCTTGGCGACGATGCATCTAACCCTCGATATATTGAGCGAATATCTGGCCAAGGATATCGGTTAATTGCAACGGTATCGATGCACCGTCACACCACAGATAATGCCGATCAGAAAGTTTTCAACAATCTCGATTTAAGTAATTCTAGAACCGATTCTGCCAATAGTTCACCGACAAAGTCTAGGAAGTACTTTCGCGCTGGACTTTTTGTTATTTTGTTAATGGTGTTTGCGGGATTAATCTATTGGGGAACAAGCCAGTTTATTCCAAGTGAACAACCGATAACGGGGTTAGAGACTAGCTCTGATATGAGCTCTGATATAAACTCTGAGATGAACTCCAAACTCAGCCCGTCTCTATCGATTAACAACTTTCAATCGATCACCCTGATCGACTTGGAAATACAAGATGATGACTTGCCGGCGGCGGTTTCGGCACTGAATGATGTTTTACTGACCCGGCTCTCGCATATAGATGGCCTAACTTTGGTTCATCTAAAGCATGAGCGTCCCGCGATTTCTACTCAAGCTATTATCCGAGGCAGAATATCGCAGCAAAGTGATCAAATTCGAGTGTTTCTACAAATAGAGGATGTCGCCAATAACGAAGTGATTTGGGCTAAGTTTTATCAGGGCGAAACTAATGATTTATTTAGTTTGCAAGATCGAATCGTTGAAAATCTAGTTCAGCTATTTGAGCTTGAAAAAAAGCATAAACCACTTTTTGAACAGCAAGTTGACTCGTTAGAGTTTCAAAAATACATGACCGCTAGAAATCTATGGGAACAGCGAAATAGTCGATCGTTACTTGAGGCGAAAGCCATTTATGAAGCAATGGATGAGGCAGGGAAACTTTTTCCATTAGCGGCGATCGGGCTGTGCGATACCTATCAATATCTTCATTTTTATTCAGACTGGACGCTGGATGAGGTGATTCACTATTGCGAACCTCTGTTAACCAATGTCCTCAAGCAGCAACCTAATTTTGGAGAGGCATTAGCGGCGCGGGGGCTTTTACTGAGCTTGCAGAAAAAATATATTCTGGCGCAAGAAAGCTTTTTAAATGCCATAAAGTTTTCCCCAAATTATGCATTATCTTATTTGTGGTTTGGCAATATGCTCCGAGAGCAAGGCCAATACTCTAAAGCCTTAGCGATGATACAAAAAGCCTATGAGCTATCGCCTATGTCTTCGCAAATCAATCGCAGCCTAGCCTATGCTTATTTGAATTTAAGAAAAGTGACTAATGCCAAGCACTACTATCAACGATCATTAGAACTCGATAACCGATTTCCACATAAAGCCATTGCAGATCTTGATTTCTATGAACTGGATATCAGCCGAGCGAAAGCCTTCTTGAAATGGGTAGAAACCAATCAGAGGATCTTAAGTAAAAGCCCGAATTATCGTTTGACCGAAGCACAGGTTCGCTTGTCGTTAGGTCAAATAGATAGGGTTATTAACATTTTAAGTGAGCTTGATGATCGAAACATCAATCCGTCATTTTTACTCTATATGCAAGCATCCTTAGCTTCAGTACAAGGTAAGCACGAAAAAGTGGTTAGTTTACTTAGAGAGAGATTGCTAATTCACCAAAATAATGAACGTTTTGTACTTCCTTATGTTTTGGCTCTATTTCAAAATCAACAATATCAAGACGCTTTAGTCATGCTAGAAAAATATCTACCAGAACTGACCGACTCCAACATTGAAATTACCTTTGATAATCAATTTGCGCTCTCTATTTATTTACAAACGCTAGATAAACTAAATCAATCGTCAGCCACAAAGCAAGTTACACAGCGATTAAGCCGTTGGTTTGTCGAGCAACCGCAAAGGCCAAGTCTATGGTTAGCCAATTGGCTCAATTTTACCGGTGAGAAAGCAAAAGCAAGGACTTTGCTGACCAAGCTACTTAAGCAAGGTTGGTTGCCAGACTTTAACTCCGAAGTATTTCCGCTGAATACGATGAAAAAACTATTCATCGAGTCTGGTTTAGGAGAGCAAGTATTTTATCAGCGGCTCGCAGTCAATCGTCAATTAGTGCTTGATGGTATGAACGATCAATAATACATTTTTCGGATGAAAAGCCCCTGAAATAAAGTTGCTAGAACTATCAGGACAATAGAAACTCTTTTAACTGTTCGAAATCATTTAGCATATCGATGGATAAGCTATTCTTTTGTGAGCATTCTGCTAACGCTTGTGGCAGTGGTAAATCAAGAGCCAGTATTTCATCGACCGATTGTTTAAATTTTGCCGGATGTGCTGTGCCTAGAAAAATCCCCTGCTCGTCCGGTTTGAGTGATTTTTTCAGACCTTGATAGGCGACCGCCGCATGAGGCTCGCTAATGTAGCCACCATCTCTAAGCTCCAACATCGCATGCTTAGTTTCATCTTCATCAACTTTACAACCACTCAATTGAGCCGCGTTAAATTGACCAGAATCTATCAAATACTCAATTCTAGGCCAGTTGTTGGGCTGGCTTACATCCATCGCATTAGACAGAGTTGAAATAGTTGACTTAGGTAACCATTTACCAGTTTCCAAATATCGTGGAACGGTATCGTTCGAATTGGTACAGGCAATAAATCGTTTAACTGGCAAACCCAATAATTTGGCGATAATTCCCGCGGTTAAATTGCCAAAGTTTCCACTTGGCACCGAAACAACAATCTGATTTCTCTGCTGGGTAGGAAGGTTCGAGACGGCATCAAAGTAATAACAAACTTGTGCCAGTAAGCGGCTAATATTGATGGAGTTCGCAGAGTTCAAGCCAACTCTTTCAACCAGCGACTTATCATCGAAACTTTGTTTGACCAGTTGTTGGCAATCATCGAAAGCGCCAGCAACGGCAATGGTTCGAATATTTCCGCCCAAAGTTGTAAACATCTTTTCCTGTAATTCGCTTATTTTTCCTTTGGGGTAGAGTATGACTACTTCGATGTTTTCAAGACCATAAAATGCTCGCGCTACGGCGGCGCCTGTATCCCCCGATGTCGCGGTTAAGATTGTGATCTTTTTATCGTTGGAAAAATGTCCCAAGCACTGTGCCATAAAGGTTGCGCCAAAATCTTTGAACGCCAAGGTTGGTCCGTGAAACAATTCTAAACAACTAATACTCGAACTGACGGGTCTTAGTTCAGTTGGGAATGAAAAAGTCGCTTTAATCACGTCTTCTAGTTGAGAGTCTGAGAGATTATTTTGCACAAAAGGTTTTAGGATCTGAAAATTTCTTGCAAGCTTTGGAAGTTCCAATAATGTTTCGACCTGACTAATGGGAGAAAACTGCTTAGGAAAAAACAATCCTTGCTTATCACCTAGCCCTTGTCGAACGGCCGATGCAAAGTCAACGGTTTGTGAATCTAGTTTTAAATTATGAAAACGCATCTCGTAGACCTATATCCTTAAATTTTTCTGGTGCCGTCAAAATCAGCCTTACAAATTATCGAAAAACCGACTTCCGAATCAATATATTCCTGCTCGAAAATAGCTTTTGCTTTGTTGGCTATGGCTAAATCATCGCAAACCGCAAATGCTGTTGGACCAGAACCGGATATACCGATGGCTAAAGCTCCTAGGTCAAGCAGGGCTCGTTTGGTTTGGGGGTAATTCTTTAGTAAAGTGGTTCTATAAGGTTCGGCGACTACATCATCGAAGTGAGCGAAGGCTCGAGTTTTATCTTTGCGATGGCTGGCATCGATAAAGCTTGCCAATCTTTGTCCAAACTTCACAAGGGTCGTCCGATCATATGACTCAGGAAGAATTTCTCGTGCCAGTCGAGTACTTACTTCTATTTCCGGATAAGCGATTACCCAATAACAATCTTCAAAAGTTGGAATGGATTGAGAAATTTGTTCCGAGTCTTCGAGCATTAACTGCAGCCCACCAAGAAAGCACGGGGCAACATTATCATAATGCAGGCTTCCGCTAATTTTTGCTTCTTGAACACCCATCATTTTTAGCAGTTGTTTATCATTAATTGGTTTATTATAGAATTCATTCAACGCTGCTAAGGCGGCGACAACCGAGCAGGCACTTGAACCCAATCCGCTACATACTGGAATGTTTTTTTCTAAAGTTATTTCTACCGTTTGAGGTTGAATATTCAGGGATAATAATTCTTGATTGAATGAGAGTAGACATTGCCAAACAATATTTTCTTCTCGTTTGCTTGGTAAGCTGCCTACAAATAGTCCGGTGCAAACGAGTTGATCGACTTGATTTGATTGTATACGGACAATATCGCCTAAGTGTTGACCATCAATAGGTTTGACCGCCAGACCCAAAATATCGAAGCCTATGCTGACGTTACCAATGGAGATCGGCGCAAACACCGACACGGGTTGATAGGTAGTTGTTTGACTCATAAGGCTATTCCAGATCCCATACTAATGTTCTAAGTATATCAGCAAATAATCCGGCAGCAGTGACCGATGCACCGGCACCGTAACCTCGAATGACAAATGGGGTTGGTTGGTAGTAGCGAGTGTGCATTGCCAGCGCATTCTCTCCACCCTCGACACCGTAGAGAGGGTGAGACGAATCAACCGATATGATTTTTACCTGACAGCGACCGTCTCGAATGCTAGCAACATATTTTAATAATTTGTTGTGCTTTTCTGCTTGTTCGACTTGCTCCGCAACGGTCTGATCTAGCTGAGTCAGCTTTTGCATAAATAGATCACCATCGTTAATAGCCGCCAATTCTGGCGTAAGAATACTTTGTAGGTCAATATCACCAAGTTCTAATTCAAGCCCTGCTTCTCTGGCGATGATTAAAACTTTTCTAGCAACGTCTAAACCGCTTAAATCTTCTGCGGGGTTAGGTTCCGTATAGCCTAATTCTCGTGCCTTTCGAGTCGCTTGTGAAAGGCTTAACCCTCGATGCAGTTCACCAAAGATGTAAGATAATGAACCGGAGAGTATTCCCTCAAACTCAACGAGTTGATCACCGGCGCCTAATAAGTTTTGTAGGTTGTCTATCACTGGTAAGCCGGCTGCAACGTTGGTTTCGTACAGAAAGCGGCGTTTTTGTTGTTGTGCGGCTTGGCGCAGCTGGTAGTAATAACTAATATTGGTTGTGTTAGCTTTTTTATTCGCGGTCACCACATGATAATTGGCGGTTAAGTAGTCTGCATAACTCATTGCAATTGCATCACTACTCGTGGCATCAATAATCACCGGATTTAGTAAATGGTTTTTATCGACAAATTGATTCAGCCTTTCCAGTGTAAAAGATTCATCACTATGCTGAAGTTTCGCAGCCCAATCATTTTCCAGATTAATCCCCTGATTGTCTAACAGCAGCTTTTTGCTGGTCGCAATTCCATAGACTCGAAGCTCAATATTTCTTTCAAGTAGAAAGGGCTGCTGTTGGGTTATCTGGTTGATCAATTCTTTACCAACGGTGCCACAACCTATTACAAAAGCGTCGATATATGAGCGCTTTAAAAATAAGTTTCTATGACATATGCGTACTGCATCGTCTGTGCGTAAATTTTTAATGACCGCCGAAATACTTCGTTCAGATGAATCTTGGGCAATCGCTATAATATTGACACCCGCTTGTGATAATGAAGAGAAAAATTTAGCGGCTATACCTCGCTGCTGCTGCATATTATCACCGACTAACGAGACAACCGATAAGCCAGTGATGATTTCTATTGGATCGACTCGCAAATTTTCTAGCTCTAGTTCAAATTCATGCTCTAGGCATTCTTTGGCTTGCAGCGCTTGTTGAGCAGAAATACAGAGACTTATCCGATAAGCTGCGGATGATTGACTGATCAAAATAACTTGGATATTCGCGCGTCCTAATGCAGCAAAAATTCGACTAGTCATGCCGACTTTTACTTTCATTCCGGGGCCAGCCACATTAATCATGGAAACATCATCTAGGCTGGAAATTGCTTTGACTGCTGTCTCGGAGGAGGATTGTTGGGAAATCAGTGTACCAGCCTTATGGGGAGCTAGTGAATTCTTAATTAGGCATGGAATATTGTGAGAGCTTAGCGGCGTGATTGTTTTAGGATGAAGGATTTTAGCGCCAAAATATGACAACTCAATCGCCTCATTAAAGCTCATTTTGTCTACAAGTTCGGCCTCTTTGACTAAACGAGGATCGGCATTGTAAACACCATCAACGTCTGTCCATATTTCACAAACTGAAGCCTTAATACATACAGCGAGTATTGCGGCAGAGTAATCAGAGCCATTTCGCCCTAGCGTTGTGGTGCAGCCTTGTGGCGAAACACCAACGAACCCAGGCATTAAATTGATAGCAGAGAACTCCTTATACTTTTCGGAAAAACGTAATTTACTCAATGGAATATTCGCTAAAGGATCACCGGCTTGGTCTTCCGCGGTAAGAAAATTTTCCGGTTCAATCAGTGTTATTTCAGCCGCTTGTGATTCTAAAATCCATGCAAGAAAATCAATGCTGATCCTCTCGCCCAAAGTAAGAATTTGAGCTGCCGTTTGATCTGGACAATGGCCCAAAAGTTTTGCACCTTCAATTAATCGCTCTAGTTTTTCAAAATGTTGATTAATCGGTTGTTCAAGAATATCTGGGTCGTGATTGCTCTCGCTCTGAAGCTCCTTGGATATTTCCAAGATTGATTGTTTAATGGTTGTTAAGGCCAAACTGACATCTTTATTGCCACTCAACCCTGCAAGCAGCGCCTCGAGTTGGTTAGTTATTCCCTGTGGTGCTGATAACACTGCACTCACTTTACCTTGTTGGGCCTCAGTCTGTATTATTTTTGCGACCGAATTAAACTTATTTGCATTCGCTAGCGAAGAACCGCCAAATTTTAAAACTTTCATTGTGTATATCCAGTTGTAAATCTTATATGTAACACTTAGCAAAGAATCAAAATAAAAAAGCCCGTGAATCTGTTCGAGTCACGGGCTTTTCATTTTGAGTTTTATTAAAGCTTAGCCCGTTTTTGCGATGATTTTCATCATCGTTTCCATAATGGCCGTCATAGCGGTGCGCACCGAGACAAAAGTCGCCATAATACCTTCAATCGTCATTGAATTAGAATAATTACCAATTGATTGTAGGGCTGACGAAAACATGGTGGTGTAATTCTTATTTTTTAAGAGCTAATGTTGATACTACTGTGACGGGGAAGTCGATTATTGTCAATTGAATCAATCTTATATCGATATAGTTTGTGGTTATAAGCAGTAAAGTCAGAATTATTTATATCTACTCTATATCTAAAGGTTATATACGCTTGATCAATTTAAATAAAACAACTAGATTTAAACCATGGATATGATTAAGCAATCAGCAATTTTAGTGATTATTCTCCTCCTCGGTATTCCGAAGGGGTGATTTCGCGTACGTAAAATAGTGAAAATATAAACCCCGAAACTGAAAAGCTTCGGGGTTTTTTTTTGCTGTTTTCTCGGATGATGTCTGAATTAGCTTGATGCTTGAACTGACAAATAGATTTAATTTTTCGATACCAATATTTATATTAAGACCAACTATACCAATACCAACCAAATAGGTGACTTATGCAATCAACAGACCATACTAATTCGAATACTGACTACCAATATTCTAATGAACAAACGGAAGCACGGGCAAGCTCAGAATCGACAACCGCAGATGAATATCAGGTCGCTTCCGCGCCGGATCATAGTACGGTTGATGCGTTTGAATTTGAGCCAATGGGATATATGAGTAAAGGTCGATGGTAGCAACCTTATTTGAAAAAGTATGGGATCAACATTATGTTTGCCAAGAAACTGAAGAGACTCCTGCGGTTCTTTATATCGATACTCATCTTATTCACGAGGTCACATCGCCGCAGGCGTTTCAAATGTTGCGAGATAACAACTTGAAGCTGCGTCGTCCCGATCGAACATTTGCAACTTGCGACCATTCAACACCTACCACAAAGCCCAATAGCCTTGGTGAGTATCAGTTTTTTGGTGAACAAGAAAAAAATCAGGTTGAACAATTAAAGAAAAACTGCGCCGAGTTTTCAGTCCCTTTGTATGAATTGGGTAATCAAAAACAAGGAATTGTGCATGTTATTGGTCCCGAAAGAGGCATCACTCAACCCGGTCAAACCATTGTGTGCGGAGATAGTCACACCAGCACTCATGGGGCATTTGGCGCGCTGGCTTTTGGTATCGGAACTAGTGAAGTCGGTTATACCTTTGCAACCCAATGCATTCTGCAACGAAAACCTAAAACATTTGGTATTGAAATTAATGGCGCACTGTCATCAGGAGTGACGGCCAAAGATATTATCTTGGCGATTATTCGACAAATCGGAATCGGTGGTGCAACCGGTCATGTGATTGAATATTTTGGTTCTACGATTGATGAACTAAGTATGGATGAGCGCATGACTATTTGTAACATGTCGATTGAAGCAGGTGCTAAAGCTGGCATGATTGCCCCTGATCAAACGACTTTCGATTTTCTTGAAGGAAAAGAATTCGTACCCAAAGGTAAAGATTGGGATATTGCGGTCAGTGGTTGGAAAGAATTGTATACCGATGATGGCGCACAATTCGACCGTCGAATTCTGATTGATGCTAGCAAAATAGAACCCATGATTACCTATGGCACTAACCCACAAATGGGCATCAAAATTGGTGAAGTTATTCCAAGTAATAACGAAACTCAAGCACTCAAGTATATGGGGCTAGAAGAACAACAAAACCTTTCTGGAAAATCTGTAGATGTGGTCTTTATCGGTAGCTGTACCAATTCTAGAATTAGCGATCTGAGAGAAGCAGCCAAAATATTTAAAGATCGAAAAGTCGCTCAGCATGTTAGAGCTTTGATCGTTCCAGGCTCACATGAAATTAAACAACAAGCTGAAAACGAAGGGATCGCCAATGTGTTTATTAGCGCAGGAGCCGAATGGCGAGAACCCGGTTGCTCAATGTGTTTGGGCATGAACGGAGACATTATTCAAGATAAACAGTTTTGTGTCAGTACCAGTAACCGTAACTTTGAAGGCCGTCAGGGAAAAGGTGGTAGAACGTTATTGGCGAGCCCCCTGACCGCCGCTGCAGCAGCGGTAACCGGCCGAGTCACTGATCCTAGAGAGTTGTTGGCTCGAAACGATGCGATTACGGAGGCTTGCGAGCATGGATAAATTTACTTCAATTCAATCCAAAGTGGTCGTATTAAATATTGAAAATATCGATACTGATCAAATTATTGGCTCGGACCATTTAAAAATCACGGATAAAAAGGGCTTGGGAAAGCACTTATTTGCGGATTGGCGTTATCTGGAAAATGCTCAACCTAATCCTGATTTTGTTCTCAACCAAGCCGACAATGCATCGTCTCAAGTGTTGGTCGCTGGCGATAATTTCGGCTGCGGCTCTTCAAGGGAGCATGCGCCATGGGCCTTGTTAGATTTTGGTATTAAGGTGGTTATAAGCTCATCAATCGCTGACATCTTTTCCAATAATGCGTTCAAAAATGGTTTGCTACCAATCAAAGTGTCTAAACAACAACATGATTTTTTGTTAGCTCATCATGGCGATGAGATTTCTATCGATTTGCAAAATCAACGGATCAGTTGCGCCGATCAACCGTTTAGTTTTGAAGTCGAAGCCTTCTCACGCTATTGCTTGTTAAATGGACTAGAGCAACTCGATTTTCTACTGGGTCAAATGCCTCAAATAAAACAATACGAGAAAAAATATTCTAAGGAACCCGTATGAATTTTAATATTGCCAGTTTACCAGGAGATGGTATTGGCCCCGAAG
>JBDVOJ010000049.1:0-11678 GCA_039969155.1 Kangiellaceae bacterium | reverse complement strand
CGTTGTTTTGCATCTGCTGCCTTTACTGGTTAATTTTTTATGTAATTTGGCATTAGCTCTTTCTCTGAAATTAGATAGTTTTCACCCATATCCTCTAATTCAAAACTAACGTTAAATTCTTCATCCCAAACGGCCCTAATTCTATAAGAATGTCCGACCATAAAATCATATTCCATTTCATCGGAAATAGCATAGATAGAACCATACGATTGTTCTGCATATAATTTAAATTTATGCTTACCAGTGTTGACGGTCAGGTGACTTGGATAGGACGTAAAGGTACCAAATGTATTAAGAGGTTCTCCATTTAGCTCTGCAATGTATGTTGATTTTCCGCCAAGAATATAGCTTCCAAAAATAATTGCTGGCTTTGCATGTTTTTCCGCATTATTTAAATACACAAGATTTTCAGGCTTATAAAGCCCACCACATCCTTGAAGAATAATAGCTAAAATCAAAACTTGTAAATATTTCATTGGTTTCCTTATTTAAATTAACGCTTCAAGCATGCGCGTGTTTTTAGTCGCATGCCTTTATTTGTTAACTCTTTTAGTAATGTCTTTGAAAGCAGTTTCATCTTCTATGTCCTTGTACAAATAATGTAAATAGTAGACCGCTGGAAAGAAAAGCATATTTAGGTATACCCAAAAGTACTTTCCTCGCCCCCATGCATTCTTCATGGCAATAATTACTGTAGGAAAAAAACTTAGATTCAAAAGAACTATCAGTAGTTTTCCAAACACATCTAAATCAAAGAAATCATAACCTGATTCACGATCTAGAACACCCGCATTTTCCATGTATTTGATATAGATTCCGAAGGTTACAAATACGAAGAGTGCAAAGTTGGCAAGAAGTTTAAGTTTTCTCATATCTTTGTGGAGTTAACTAAGTATCATACGCGAAAAAGCTATATATACGCGCTTGTTAAAACTTGATTAGACGTTATTTCTCGCTATAAATCAATGACTTGAGCTAAATTAGGAACAGCGTTATCGGATAAAATCAACATTTAGTCTATATATACCCTGGTCGTGATTCTATTAAACCTATATTAATCAATAAGTTAATAGTTTCACCGACTATATATCCAGATTTCACCTTGACTGATGGGTCGTTTAAAGTTGCACATTCGCTCAAACAACCTTGCTTACACGACAGAGAAGTCTTATGTAGGTTGGGTCTTGCGCTACATTCGGTATCACAACAAAAGGCACCCTATTTACCTTACGTAGAATGACCGCTTATAGTTAATCTTGTGCAAAGCAAAACTCAAGCCTCAAAGACTGCTTAGTAGCACAACTTGCCCTTCAAAATACACTACCGTAGTGAGACTTAGCCTGCTCCACTATCTAGTTAGTCAGGGTTTATTCGATCAAAAAAGCTAAGATACTCGCAACTCTAGCGGTTGTTTTTTTATCTTAGCTAATCGACTATGGCCTAACCACAGATTGGCATTACGAATATATTTTTTTGGGCCTTTGAGCTTTAATTCTCCTAGCATCTTGGCATCTTCAAACGCTTGCCATCCCATAAATACTCTTGTTAAGGTTTCTGCTGAAACCTCAATTTGTACATCGACATCAAAACCATGGTCGATAATACATAGATCAACTTTGCCTTCATCGAAGATCAACCAACCATTTTGTTTGCTTTCAGGTTGTTCGGGGAAATAGATATGAACCGTAAACTTCTTGGGTAAATCTGGGTGATAACTAGCACTTCGACGCAAGCTCCACAGCAAGTGATCGACACTAATATTTTTCAATGCAGGTTCTATATGCAGCCACTCTTGACTCCAGTCTGCCATTCCAAACACCACGCTACTCAGCGATTGACCTGCAGTAGTGAGTTGATAGCAAGTATCACGCTTATTAGGCATAATAGATTTGGTAATTAACCCTCTTCGCTCTAACTCTTTTAGCCGCTTGGATAATAAGGTTCGGGACATTCTAGAAACGCCACGACTTATATCGTTAAAGGTCACCGATCCTAACAATAACTCTCTTAGAACCAATACAGTCCAACGAGTACAAAGGAATTCTGCAGCCATAGCGAGTGGACAAAATTGCCCATAGCCTGATTTTTCATCCATTAGTCTGATCCTTTTACATTACTACCAGTCATTTAACGATAGCATGACCTATTAGCACTGGGTAGTAAACTTTATGTACTATCCATCAACGTTTGAGCTCTCTAAACTCTAATCTGATCAATTAAGGTAATACAATCGAGTAAAGAGGAAAGCTAATATGGCCTTTTCAAATCTATTTTTAATTTCTTGTCGTGCGACCAGCATGTTATTTGTCCTAGCTTTAGGCTTGCTATTTGAATTAGAAAGCTTTCCATTTAGAGCCGTTTTCGTTGGTTTACTTTTTTCGCACTTTGCAATGGGATTCTATTACTCGAAAGCTAACCTACTGGCAATGAAAGAAAAAAAGTTTGCACTTTTAATCGCCTCCGTTTTACTTATAATTGGATTATTCTTTGCGATTGAAAAGCCTTATTTAGCCCCCTACTTTCTGATTTTTCATGCCGCCCTTTCAGACGCCTATCTACTCAAAATGAAGGCGCCAGAAAGTGGCAAAGAAGAAACCCTAGCACTGATAAGAACAGTGTTCTATGCATCTTGTGGCTCGGTCGGATTTATTCAAATGCCTGAGGCACTTCGATTAATAATTGTTGTAATCGGTGTCGTAAGTCTCGTGCCACTAATAATCTACACCAAAGATAAAACCACATTAAGTCTGTTTGAGTTCCCACTAATAGCAGTGGTTGGATTTACACTTTTTGATGGTAAACCATTGCATTTTCATTATATGGGTTTCTATCATATTATGACTTGGTACGTTTTTTCGTTTTGGATGCTATTTGTTAAGGAAGGGAATCCAATAAAGACTGTGAAATTCTTTTCACAGATAGCGGCCTACTCTGTCATTTTTATCTTATTATTTAACTATATATTTGAATACAACATTACTGATAAGAGCTTCCTAAAAATCATCGGCACATGGTCAATCTTACATATCTTTTCGACCATACCTCTATCAAAATTTAATCCATCTTCCATTAAGCGATTATTCTACGTAAGGTAATAGCCATCTCTGAGAGTCATTTAACCATAAGCTCAAATAAGTACTCTTGATAGCAACTACCATCCTCGTTGGTACCGAAATAATAAGAGTTGACTTTAAAACCATTCATTAGCCTGACAATATGCCCAGTTGTAAGCACCGTTTGACCGGAGCTTCCGGTCAAATTACCTGAATAAGAGGATTCATACTTGTCATTTATTCTAAAGCGTGCCGGTTGTTCTGCAGACAAACCAGAATGAGGCAAAACCAAATGCAGCAATCCTCCTACCGACATAAAACGACTAAGTTCTTTAATTAACTCCTCCAATTCTCTTGGCTGACAAAAATTAGCTATATCCCACATCAAAACTAAGTCCAAATTCACTGAGTCTTTTAAACTCAAGAAATCTTGAGGGGATGTAGCCAGCTCTTCAATCGACGTTTTTTTTTGCCACATTATCGATGCGTAAAGATCTTCTTGTAAAACGATCTCGGACATTCGAATTAATTGATCGTAATTAGAATAGAGAGAGTTGCCCAAGTCGATAATACAACTCATCTGCTGCCGCTCATGTTTTCTTAGTAGCTTAGTTAGATTGGGAAGTTCAATAGGTTGATTTTCATGATATTCAGAAGAGTTTCTAATTTCATAAGTCATAGGGCGAACAGGCCTAATTTTGCTGCGGCTGTCAGAATATACGAGAGAATACTCTACCAGCCCTTTATTGAAGCTCTGACTATGAGTGAGGGTATCATTAAGACTAAAATGTTTTAGTTTAGTCAACAGGTCAATCGTCGCATGCGAATAATTGGGCACTTTTAACGATGTTTTCTTCTCTAGCATTTTATAGCTTAGGTCATCAGACAGCTTAAACAGCTGTGGCCTTTCGGGGATATCTTGTCCCATATATCGAGTCGAATGGATAATGGTTCCTGGAACGATTTTTTCTTCCAAAATATTAAACAATGAAGCAATTTCAGATAAGTCGAGATAATGAAATAGATCCCATGTAAGGATCACATCAATTTTAACATCGTCATTGGCAATCACTAAGTGTTGTCGCAGAGCGTTTTCAAAATCAAAGTTATCGTGAACTTGTAGTTCATTCAGAAATACAGGGATATCTTCTACGTAACACCGGCAGCGTCGAGAGAGTAAAGCTTGAGTAGTTCCGGAAGCAAAAGAACCTAAATCTAAAACAACATCTCCCGGTGATATCATTTGTTGAAGTAAGTTCGACCGCTCTACTGGAGATTGTATGTTTTCATTCGAACCAACAGTTTTCATCAACGCGTTCTAGCAAATGATTATCAATATTTAGCGGTCGGTTTTCTTGTTTTCTTTGGCGGTTAATTCAGTACTATTCTTCTTATTACTATTAGAATGCTGATTCGCGCTTGTCGCATTTTTATTAGTGCTTGATTTTGCAGGCAAATGAGGATGAATCAGTTTTTCTTTGAACTTTAGAATAGAATCTTTCTTTTCTTGATCATTATCAATCATATCCATTGAACCACGGAACTTACCGCCGTCATCTAACTGTATTCTGGGGGCGATCAGATTACCCTTGACTTGCGCGGACTCTCTAATGGATATTAACTCATCTGCAAGCACATCACCGGTAAGATTACCATTAATCGTTATGTTGTTAGCGTGAACATTAGCATCAATTGTGCCTTGAGTGCCGATGGTAAGGTTGTGCCCTTCCATGATAATAGTACCTTCAACGGTGCCTTCAATATGAATATCTTCGGTACCAATTAATTCTCCTCTAAACTTAATATTACCACCGATGACGGATTGATTTTTTTGCTGTTTGGGTACTTCTTGGATAGGTTTGGTTTGTTGATAAGATTCTCGTGCTGGCTCAGCGGACGGCTCACTTTCGGAAGGACTAAAAAAAGATTTATCGGATGTTAGTTTCATACTACGCTCCAGGTTATAAACAACAGTAGAAATGGCTAATTTTTCTAAAAATTATATCTGGTAATGATGCAACCCTTTTGGGTTAGGCCTGTTTTAGTATAAGAGCGAACTCGAAAGACGACAACTCAATCCGATTAGAATGCGCATCAAATTTTTGTTTTGTGACCAAGGTATCAACTTGGTATTTCTTTACAAACAAAATGTTTTAAAGATTTTGATTCTAATAGCTTTGCGGGGATAGTGAGTAGCATTATTATCTCGTTTTGAAAAAAGCTATCAGGAAGTTTCGTTCTATTGACGAACGAGGAAAATTTTTGGCATAAAAGACCCGAAATAAGAAAGGCTCAATCGTTATTTTTGAGGTATTCTAAAAATAGTTTGGTGCGACGCAGGTGAGTCTTTTGTCGGTAATACAAAGCTAAGTTGCTTTATATTTTAAGAGACATCAACATAGGAGTTGCCATCATCGGCGGGTAAGTCGAAAGACAGTTGATGAGTAAAGGTTTCTGTCTTTTTGGAATAAGTATGAATAACTACTTTGATTTCGAACATTCCCCAAGTCCAAAAGGTCACAGAAAAACCATTTCGACGATTTTCAGATCGTCTAATTGGATTTCTAAAGGTTGAGTGAAGATGGTACTCAACAGAACTTATATCGTCTAAAGTTCGGTCGTCGCCATCGATCCAAACGCCTAAGTGATAATGCTCTTTACCGTTTGGATGAAATTTTTTGTACTTAATTCGGCCATCAGTACTTCTAATAACATTCTGTTTAATAGTAACATTCATTGAATTATCCTCTAATCACAGCAGTAATCCCAACTGCATCTTCTGTGGGGTATTCTTCAATTTCTTCTGGCTGATTAGCCGCTGAGGTATAAGTGATTTGAGATATTCTATGCGATATGAGGACTTCTTTAGCTCGCTTCCCCCAATGCTCGGTATTGCTAATTCTAATCGAAGTAAACTTCTCTGCTTTGTCTAGGATTTGTTGAATAAAAAGACTAGGATCGTCTGTTAATGAAGAGTGACCAGCGTCGACGCAAAAATTATAGAGATCACGCTGTAGCCCATCGAGGGCTTTTTGATTTTTCCAGGTTTCAGTTGAAAGTTCATCCCATCTAAAATGCTTGTCGACCAGGGTTAGAGACCCAGTTACTACACCAAATATCGCAATGAGATATTCCGTTCCCGCAATCTCTAGAAATACAGGAATAGAGCATACCCCCGTTAAAAATCCGATACCTATAGTTGCCCATTTGAGTCGATCAGATTTTTTTTCAAAGTTATCCGCATCACTAGCGTAGGCCTGTCGGTAAATTTCCATTCTCTCCCATGCGTCTTTAGCCCGCAAAAGGAAAGCATCAAACTGTTGCTGATTCATAAGGCATAATCCATTTTAGTATATTGAACTTACTTTGGACGATTGCATTATAGTAGCAAAAAATAACGGATACAGCCATCGCACCAGTACTTTTTGGCTACGACATGTTTCATTGTTAATTGGCATCCATGCATTTAAATAGCGTGATAAACATAACAAGCAAATAAGGCTAGCGCTGCAAATAGTAGATACTACTTACCAAATATTCTTACTATCTCCATACCGGATAGCTAGCCCGGTTGTGTAAGTCGCTATAAAGAATCCTGCTACGGCAAATTTATTTTCAAAATAAAAAAGTGCCAGTAATCCAAATACTAACAATGAAAACTCCGCAATTATCTGTTTCCGTCGTGTACGAATTCCTACAAATAGAAACTTAAACCACAATGGCTGCATTAACCAGTTTTCAGATTTTTTATCAATCACCGTGATTTTCTCTTTAAGTCTGTCGATATCCACATCAAATACAGAAGCTAGTGATTTTAATGTTTCTAGGCTTGCGCTTTGACCACTCTCAACCCGCTGAATGGTCCTTGCACTTAGCCCGCTGAGAACTCCTAATTCTTCCTGGGACCAATTATTTTGAACTCTCAACTTCTTTACTATCATCACAAATCCTCGTTTTTATGATTTAGAATAATCTCAGAAATCTTATTTATAGGAAACGACTTTTACCCGACAGAGTGCAGACAGCCCCGTTTTAATTAGACTTTTATAGGAATGATTGAGTCGACCTGTTCGGTCTCACGATCTATTTAAGTAAGTTCTTCCCTTCAACTCGAATCTAGCTGAAAGCGACAACTACTTTCAGCTGAGTAAAACGAATTTATTGTTTATTTTCAGAATGTTATAGAGCAGTAACAAAGTCTCGCTCGGTTAAATGGGGTATATTAATCGCCGTATACCAATCATCTATTCGTAGCTTATTTTTGTTTAGCTAAATCATACGATGTTTGCGGTAATATTTTAAAACATCTCTCTACTTTACCTTTCAAGCACCTTTGTATAGGCTAACGTGCGAAAAATCATAATAAAATTAGATTCAACCACTTTTATATACAACCTCCGGAGATCTTTATGACATTAGTTAAAACATGTCTTTCCATTGCTTTGTCTGGCCTGCTGGTCAATAGCACAGCGCTTTTGGCAATGGACCCACCAGAAAAACCCGCCGACCAAACGGCGAAAACATCCAAGGATAAAAAAGACGAGAAGCCCAAGTGGGATGTCAATAACCCGCCCGGAGAAGAAAAAACCATCAAAATCAGTACTTCAGAATCGACTTGGAGTAATGTTGATGTCAGTCCCGATGGAAAAACCGTTGTATTTGACATGTTGGGTGATATCTACTCAATGCCAATCAAAGGTGGTGACGCTAAGCCATTGACTCAAGGAATGGCTTGGAATATGCAACCACGGTTTAGCCCCGATGGAAAAACCATTGCCTTTATCAGCGACCGTGATGGTGGTGATAATTTATGGTTGATGGATAGCGATGGTACCAACGTAAAGCAAGTCAGCAAGGAGAAAACCGATTTAGTCCACACACCTAATTGGTCTCCTGATGGTCAATACATTGCTACTAAAAGAGGATTTGTTAGCTCTAGAAGTATCGCCGCTGGCGAAATCTGGATGTACCACCGTAGTGGCGGCAAAGGTTATCAATTGCGAAAAAGAATTGGTGGCGATAATGCCCAAAAAAATATAGCAGAACCTGCATTCTCTCCTGATGGGCGATATGTTTATTATTCAATTGATTCAACGCCAGGAACCCGCTGGGAATACAACAAAAACCCAACCAGCCAGATCTTTACCATTATTCGACTAGATCGCGAAACCGGTAAGGAAACAACCATTGTTAGTGGAGCTGGTGGGGCGATAGCTCCCTCGCCTTCAAGCGATGGCAAATACCTCGCTTTTGTTCGTCGAGTGAATACCAACACGTCATTGTTTATTAAAGATTTGAAAACAGGACTCGATCGGGAAGTCTATAATGGACTCGATCGAGATCTTCAAGAAACCAATGGTTCGCACGGTAACACCACTCAGTTTGATTGGACACCTGATAACAAGTCATTGGTCTTTTGGGCCGCCGGAAAGATTCATCGTGTTGATATAAAATCTGGCAAAGTAAACAGCATTCCTTTCAAAGTTGATGTTGAAAAGAAAATCACACCAGCTGTACGGTTTGCAGTTGATGTAGCTCCGGAAAAGTTTGACGTTAAAATGATCCGTTGGGCGCAACTTTCACCACAAGGCGATAAAATTGCCTATCAAGCGCTTGGAAAGATCTACGTACGTGATGTTGATTCTGGTAAACGTAAACGACTGACTAAACAAAATGATCATTTTGAATTCTACCCAACCTTTTCTCCTGACGGAAAGAAAGTCGCCTATGTGACTTGGGATGATCAAAAGTTAGGTAGCGTAAAAGTGGCATCAAGCCGCGGTGGAAAAGGCAAAACTATTTCTGACGAGCCGGGACATTATGTTGAGCCTGCATTTTCAAATGATGGTGACAAAGTTGTTTTTCGACGGTTTACCGGTGGCTATTTAACCTCGCCTGAGTATTCGTTAGAGCCCGGTTTGTATGTCGCCAATGCTAACGGTAAAGGAACAGCTAGTCGAGTCCATGATGCCGGATTTAATCCTAGCTTTAGCACCGATGGCAAACGTATTTTCTTTTCTAACTTTGGTGCTAAATCAGCCATGACTTTATCCAGTGTTGACCTAAATGGTAAAGATGAACGACAACACTTAAGCGGTACAGACATTACCGAAATCAAAGTTTCGCCGGATAACCAATGGGTTGCTTTCACTCAGCAATTTAATGCTTATGTTTCTCCTTTTGCGATGACTGGAAAATCAGAAAAGCTTTCTAAAAGTGGTAAAGCAATGCCGGTTAAACAAGTCTCCAAACGCAGTGGCGAATTCTTGCACTGGTCTGCCGATAGCCAACAAATTAACTGGGCACAAGGTTCTACTTTGTACCAACGTAAACTCAAAGATGCGTTTGACTTTTTTGCGGGTAGCCCTGAGAAATTACCAGAGCCAGTGACAGAAGGTATCGATCTAAGTTTCAAGAAAGCGGCGGATATTCCTACAGGAATGATCGCTCTAGTGGGTGGCGATGTTATCACTATGAAAGATGCCAAGAACCAACAACAAGTCATCAAGAATGGTGTTGTACTAGTCGATGGTAATCGAATAAAAGCGGTTGGCAGCAAGGCTGATGTTACGATTCCAAAAGATGCAAAGGTGATCGACGTATCGGGCAAAACCATTGCACCGGGCTTAGTCGATGTGCATGCACATGGTGGCCAAGGCAGTAACGAGATAACTCCACAACAAAACTGGATGAGCTATTCATCCTTGGCGTTTGGTGTGACAACCATTCATGACCCTTCGAATGACTCCACCGAAATATTTGCAGCCAGTGAAATGCAACGCGCAGGCTTAACGGTATCTCCGAGAATTTATTCGACAGGTACTATTTTGTACGGCGCTAAAGCACCAGGCTACACCTCAAAAATCGATAGTTTAGAAGATGCCAAATTCCACCTTCAAAGACTGAAAGATTTAGGTGCTATTTCGGTTAAAAGTTACAACCAACCACGCCGCGATCAAAAACAGCAAGTGATTGCCGCCGGTAAAGAACTTGGTATTATGGTGGTTCCAGAAGGTGGCGCTAAGTTCTACCACAATATGACCATGGTATTTGATGGTCATACTGGACTTGAACACGCACTACCGATCGCTCACGTTTACGACGATGTTAAACAGCTTTGGTCGCAAACTGAAGTCGGCTATTCACCAACCTTTGGTGTTGCTTATGGTGGCCTGTCTGGTGAAACCTATTGGTACGACCGAACCAATGTTTGGGAAAACAATCATCTAATGCGTTACACACCCAAGTACTTTGTAGAGCCAAGATCGATTCGTAGAACCACTGCTCCTGATACTCACTACAATCATTTTGAAGTCGCAAAAACAGCCAAGCAACTCAATGACAAAGGTGTTCCGGTGGTGATTGGTGCTCATGGTCAACGTGAAGGACTAGCCGCTCACTGGGAAATCTGGATGATGAACCAAGGTGGTTTTACGCCTTGGCAAGCACTAAGAGGCGCAACCATTGATGGCGCTGCATACTTAGGTATGGATAAGGACATCGGTTCCATTGAAACCGGCAAACTCGCCGATTTAATGATTATCGATGGCGATGTTTTGTCCGATATTCGTTTATCAGAAAAAGTGGTTTATACCATGATCAATGGTCGTTTGTTCGATACCAAAACTATGAACGAGGTTGGTCGTAAAAAAGGTCATAAACGTGAACCATTTTTCTTCGAACGCTTAGAGGCTTTATCTTTACCTGAAGCAACAGCGAAAGAGCTTAAACAAAAACAAGAGACCTTTCATTGGCGACATTAAGAAAGTCGACTTATTCTTGTATTAGTAAACTCAGTCGTTACATATCATAATTTAACGACTGAGTTTAGGCCGAAAAGATAAGAAAAACTTTTACCACAGAACTCCAAAAACGCAGAAAACACAGACTTTCGTGATTAATGTATACCCTTCGACTCAGCTCACGGAACTTCATATTTATATTTAAAAAACCAAGCCCAACGAAAGCCGAATGATCGCAGTCAAATGATTGCTCTTAAGAAGAATAGGACCGACTACCTCTCAAAGAAAAGCTTAAAGACAAACATTAGATTGATCTTGACAAAAATAGTACGTACGTACTATTATATTGAATATTATGCTAGATACTATCAAACAATCGCCCGATACAGGCGCCTCAAAAGCCGAACAAACTCGACAACATATCTTGTCGGAGGCTCTGTTTTTGGCGACGAGCAGGAGTTTGAATGATGTTACTATTGGTAAGCTTGCCAAGGCGTCAGGACTATCCAAAAGTGGTTTGTATGCTCACTTTGGTTCAAAAGAAAACCTGCAAGTATCCATAGTCAATTATGCTGCTGAGCTTTTCGCAGAAAAAGTGATTCGTGAAGTGAGTGCTCAAATGGAGCCAGTTGCAAGAATTACCGCCCTCGCTTATCGATGGATTAATTGGTACGAAGGTTGCGGAACAAAGTGCCTATTTATGGGGGCAACTGTGGAATTTAGCGACAAACCAGGGCCAGTACAAGACGCACTCTTTCGGCAGATCAAACGATGGATTAGTTATTTAGAGAATATAGCCGAGCAAGCTATTTCAGATAAAAGTTTTCGGTCTGATTCAAATTGTCAGCAATTTGTGTATGAGCTCTACTCACTCTTTTTAGGA
>JBDVOJ010000048.1:0-110445 GCA_039969155.1 Kangiellaceae bacterium | reverse complement strand
TTTTGTCTTCAACGAAAATATGTCGTAGCTAGATCGAAGCGGTGCGAAACCGCCCTTAAAAAAAGCATAGATACTGAGTAGGTTGCTAAGCGGAGTCGAAGTACTGATTTTTACAATTAATGCTTAGAAACTATTCTAGTTATTGAATTCAGTCACATGCCAAAGTTCACCTGCTGGACCCCATAGGTAAACCACCTTCCCCCAACGCTCTTGCTTGATTGGCTCAAATCTTATGTCGAACCCTTCCAAATTAGATATGGTTTGATAAGCTTCCTGTATATCCAAAACTGAAAGCTGAAGCATCAAGTTTTCTGCAAATTGCTTGTTATAGTAGTTTTGTAAAAAGAAAGTGCAATCACCGCTTTCAAATAGAGAAAGATCATCGGATACATAACTCATTTTAAAACCAAGCGCCTGATAAAATGACTGAGATACTTTATAGTCTTTGCTTGGAATGAATACTCTAATATCGTTAACTTTCATTGGTTTTCCTGTTAGTTAGATTTTCCATGAGTTTTGTTAGCGAATATCGCCACGCATTACGGGGTAACCTTGATGCATCCAGCCAAAAATTCCTTCCCATAGTACCGCGGTATTTTTAAAGCCACGTCGACGTAGTTTATTGACGACATCATCTGCGGCAGCACGAGGGCAAGAACAGTAAGCAACTATTTGCACGTCTTTTGGCAAGTCTTTTACGGTTTCATCTAGATCAGAATAGTAGGGAAATGGAATCGAGCCTTCAATATGTGCGGTTTGCCAAACGGAAGTAACTCGTGTGTCTAGCATAACGATTTTCTTTTTCTCAACTAAAGCCTGATTGAGGTCTTTAGACAACACGTACATGCCATCTTTTAAGTTAAAGTTTGGGGCTTCACCTTCAGGATTGACAATATATTGGTCAGGGGTGGGCAAAGACCTTAATACTGGTTTGGTCTGTGTCCAACCACTCGCCTTACTCCGCAAGAAAGCAGTGACATTATCAATATCTTTGGAAGATAATTTATCGGCAAATGCCGGCATTGGTGTATCTTGGCGGCCATGTCTAATCGCGTAGCGGATGACTTCATCGGTGTTGTGAGCCAATGCTGATGGGTTTGCTAAGGCTGGGCCAGTAATGCCTTCACCTTTTTTGCCATGACATGTCGAGCACTCTTTCTGATAAATCTGCTCACCTAGTTGAATATCGCCTTTAACCGGATTGGTTGACAGCCTAACTCGCTCCGCACCCGATTGCCAAAATAACCAGTAGGTTAAATCCCATACTTCATCCAATGTCATTGGACCACCCACTTCATCTAAATAGCCACCCATTGCGGTTCCTTCACGGCCGTAAGAAAGTGGCCTGAGGACAGCATGTGGGATGCCGGATTCAAATAGGCTTTTACTTTTTAAAGACGGTGCATGATCATTGACATGGCCTTGTCGGTTTTCACCATGACATAGCACGCAGTATTTTTTGTAATTGGCTTCGGCAACTTGCGCTTGTTGAGTGGTTAGCTGGCGTGGTGGCCCTCTGTGAGAGTATTTATATTCTTCTGCTTTCAATTGGTAGGAATTCGTCGACAATATGAAGAGTGAGAGAATTAAACAATCATTAAAAAAATTACGCGATTCGGTCATTTATGGTTCCGTTAATTGGTTATCAATTCATATACAGATTCGGCTCGGTTATGGAAGTGCAGACCGATTAGTTATTCAAATCTTAACTGAATCGAAATGGAAATACCTGATGTTCTTATGATTTTTGTCTGATGTTGGTTTTACTGCAACCATTGACTTAGTTTTCCTAGCTTTCAATAGGTAGTAATCAAACTATTAGGGAATCTGTCGTCAAATGGACTCTAATTCCGAATGAAGAGGCGTTCTATTTGGTTATTTTATTGTAAGTTTTAACGACTCGTATGGCGCTTAAAGTTTGTGCAAAAAGCACGAATAAAATTAGTGACATTATTGATTTATACATAGTTTACTTTATCATTAATCACTGTAAATATTTGGCACTCGATGGTAACTATACATTGTAAGCCATGCTTTCGTTATTGCTAAAACAGAACATGATCTCTTTTTGCCCCGCTTCAATATCAGATATAAAACTTCTTTGCTAATAATTAGACTGTGAGCTTATGGTGTCCTAACTTATTGAAAATCAACTTTACTAATAGCCCCTGAATCATTTGTGAGATAAACCTCATACGTTGTTCCATACAAAGCATTACTGATATTTAGTAATCCATGCATTTGGCTTTCTTCATAGCCCATGATAAGAATTTTGCTTTTTTTACTTTCGGTAATAAGGTTAGTCAATACTTCCTTCAAGTCGAAAATATCAGAAAAAGTTCCTTCGAGATCGAATTCTTGATCTGAAATTATCTGAACAACAAAGTACTCTTTTTTATCAATAACCACAGGTGTTTTATTTGCACATGAGCTTATTAGTAGTGTGATAATTAAAAATCGTAGAATATTCATTTTTGTTCCCTAAAATTGTAATTTCCGATATCTATAATGCAATGGCTATATAATTGTTAGACTATTTTTTATAGCCATATTTCTCTATGTATCTAAGAATGTTATCCAATATTTCTTTATTGTTAATTTCGACATGTGAATCACTTAACACAATTGGTACATCGTAGAATAACTTATTAAACCTAGCACTAATTCCATTTTTTTCGAGATACTCTTTGTCATTTTTTAATCTAACCAATACAAACTCATATCTTCTTTTAGAAGCTATTGTTGCTGAATGAATTTCATCCCATTTTATATTTTGTTTTGGTTTTCCGGGTATGCTAAAACCCTGCTTATTAAAGATAAAAGCTGGTTCACCAACATACAGTTTTCTATAAAAAGTAATTTCAGCATAAATAATAAAACAGAATAGAAAAAGTAAGAAAATAAAAAGATAATCACTTTCAATGATTTCTTCCTGGTCATTACATATCATTAGTCCCAGAGCTATAATGCCCCACATTAGTGCACTAATATTCTTTCTATTACTATAAGAAATTGCAATTTCGTCGTTATTAATAGTGTTCATGCACTGAATCTAACGCCCAAATAAGTTGAGCGTCTTTTTCGCTTCAATTTTTATTTTCTTGTTAAGTAACACTTGTCTAGTTCTTCTCATGTATTCTTTTTATCGGGTACAAAGCTACAACAACACAATATAGAAGTATAGCAATGAGCCAAAAACCAAAGCTAGATTTCGACAATATACCAGCAGTTAAAAAGAAAAATACGAAATAGAAGTACCTATATTTAGACATTGTCCATTCACCTCGACAGTGTGAGCACTTTTCATAATCCGAATGAAAATGAAAAAGCTTATCCAAAAAGCTAATAGTCTCTCTTTCGCAATAAGGACATTTGTACATGCGTATCCTTGCTTACTTAACAGTTGAATGAATGCTATTGGGCGCTCTAAACTGCGACATATATTCAACCTTTTATATTATTATTTAACTAAATCAACATCATACATTCATTTCTTTGATTTGCAACGGCAGGTTAGGTCGCTTTGGTGTATATAATCTGATTATTACTGAGAGAGATAAACTCTAATAATCAGCGAGTTACCTAATAAAAAAGGATGTTTAAAGCGATCTAACCTGATTCGCCATCGCAGTAACGACACAAATACAGTAACTCATTTGGTCGTTAAGAGGATTTTTCTGGACAGGTATATCGAACTATTCAAAAGACAAGAAACGACTCGTTAAAGCCGTTTAAGATTTTTCGGCTCTAACTAAACTTTCTGCATTCCATATTGCAGAATCTTATTGATTAGATCTCGGTTGGTAGGTAGTGCTTGAATATACTGATTAGTTATAGCTAGGTTCTCATCAAAAAAACCTTCTGCAACTTTATCATCCATATAACTTCGAGTCGTTTCACGTGGCTCTGTATGAAATCCCATTCCGTATAAAATATATTGCCAACTAGCCGAAGGAAACACTTCATCGTTTTGGGTGAAATCGGCGATTGTTGGCGGTTGGTATTTCCACAACTTGAGCATCTCTTGTAGGCTTTCTGGAATAGTTTTAGGGTCGCAATTATCTATCCAATAATCTGAATCAGTTCGTTTAGTTAAGATGTAATGGAGCTTTAAAAAATCAATGATTCGGTCCCAGCGATATAAAAACTGCTGGTTGTAACGTTTAGCAGTAATATCCATAACATCTCGATTAGCTGGCAACTCTTTCGATATTTTAGATGCAGCCAGCTCGATCAGTACTAACGCCGATGCTTCTAACGGTTCTAAGAAGCCTGCCGCCATTCCGATGGCGACACAGTTACGATGCCAAAATTTTTCACGATGACCGGGATTAATCGGAATTTTTTTAATGGGTAATTCAGCCGCTTTTTCGGCACCAATGGACTCTGCTATATATGCTCTTAATTCGGTTTCTGCATCTTGCTGCGAAATGTAATCGCTAGAATAGGCATAACCAACACCTCGTCTAACAGGTAAAGCAATATCCCAAATCCAACCGGCACTTTGCGCGGTTGAAACAGTATGTGAAGTGATAGGATCATTTTCATCAAGATAGGGAACATGAGTTGCTAATGCGCTATCGTTAAATAAAATATGTTTCTTACTGATGAAAGGAATTTGATAATGTTTGCCGAGAAGCAAACTAGAAAAGCCGGTGCAATCAATAAACAAGTCACCGCTGATCTCACCACTGTTTTTAGTCGAAACTGATTTTATATCACCGCAAGGCAAGGAGTTAACTTCAGTGACATGATCTAAAATATGTTTAACACCTAACTTTTCAATGCAATGATCCCTCAAAAACATTCCTAGTTTAGGCGCGTTTAAATGGTAGGCATAATTGGCCACCGCAGCAAATTCAGGCGTAGTAATTTGCTTAGGAGCGAGATGCTTTTCACAAAGATGTCCTTGGAAACTCACAGCATCCGCAAAGGACACTTTATCGCGATATTTTTGCCACGTATAAACTAAATCGGTTTTAGTATAGCCAGTAGGGATGACCAGTGGGTGATAATAAAAATCGTCTTTTTCTCCGGTGACCCATTGAGCGAATTTGGCACCTTGTTTAAAAGACGCATCACAGTGCTTGAACAAATCGGTTTCTCTTACCCCAATTTTATCGAGCGTTTCTCGCATAGTCGGCCAAGTACCTTCACCGACACCAATGGGGCCAACATCAGGTGATTCGATTAAAGTAATTTGCACACCGCTTTCTGAGTTGCTGTGATGTTCAGCCGCTATTACCCCAGCGGTAATCCAACCAGCTGATCCGCCTCCAACAATAATAATATTTTTTATCGAACTACTCATAAATACCAATCTTTATCATAAAAACCAATCTTACTCATAAGAGCCTATCATTAGTTTTGTTATCGAAAATTAATAACCGCTTGAGCTAATCATACTCCCAACTGGGGTTTTGTCTAATGGCAATTAATTGATGCTTTGTCCGCTGAATTGGGTTCAATGTTGACATTGGCTAAGCTCAACTTGGTTGCTTCGGCAGTTCTTATTACGAATGGAGCAACAATTTTATCCATAGTTGCACCTAGCTTAGCGAAGCATTCTAAATCGATTGAATAACGCTGCCATTCCCCTAGCGTTGATTCATTCACTAAATTGCGAATATCAACTTTTGAATCGCAATCAGTCTCGCACCGCATCGATATTATTAATGCTTGATTCAACTTTTTCTCGAGTTTCATTTCAAAAGACAACGCTGCGTTTTGTTCATAATATCCCCGCAAGTCGAAAGGAAAATTATCATTAAATTCAATCCCTGCCAATGCGTTGCCTTTAAAAATAACAGTCCGCGCGTCTTCCTGTACTAGTTTGTCGCTGGTGCGATAGTTGATCAATTCATTCTCGGCGCTACTACTCATAATGAGTTTTTCTCCGGGCTCCATGCTAAACGCTGGTCGCCAAGGTGATTTTAATAAACTAATGGTCGCTAGCTGTTGGCTAGTGGAGGAAAATTCAGTTTCGAGATCGTCTTTTAAATTATCCGTATCGTTATAGGTTAATCCGTATCCATACGGAAAAAGCGGAGCGTATTCTTGATCATTTAGATTAACGGTTGTTTGAGTGGGGGTTGCCGGCCAAGAATAAGAGAGCTTTCCGACAAAATCGTGATCGATCTTACCACTTAGATCGCGAAACAGGACATCGGCAATGCCAGCACTTTCGGTTCCTGGCAGCCAAGCCGCAACAAACGCATCAGACGCATTCAGCTCAGGGTTAACCCACATAGGCCTTCCACTAATAAACACAGAAACCACCGGAATGCCTTGGGATTTTAATGACCGTATGAGTTTTAGATCGCGTTTAGCGTTTCGTTGATATTCTAGATTGTCTAAATCGCCATTACCTTCCGCGTAAGGCTCCTCACCATAAACCACAATCGCCACATCAGGTTTTTGTTGATAGCTGCCATCGATACTAAACTCTATGCTGCCGTCCGAATTAGATAGCTTTTGCTTGATGCCTTTTAGCACAGACGTTCCACCTGGAAAGTCACTATTTTCATTACCAGTACCTTGCCAAGTGATACTCCAACCACCGGATTGTTTTCCGATGTTATCGGCAGCATCACCTGTGATCAAAATATTTTGGTGTTGAGATAGCGGTAAAATATTTCGTTTATTTTTGAGTAGTACTAGTGATTCTCTGACGGCTTGGCGAGCAATAGCGCGATGGGATTCTGCACCAATTAATTCAACTTTGCCCGAGAGTTGTCGATTGGCTGGACTGGGTCTATCAAACAAGCCCGCTCTGAGTTTTACTCGAAGGACCCGACTGACTGCGTCGTCAACTCGCTGCATAGAAATCTCACCGTTTTGAACCTGTTTGATAGTGTTTTCTAACAATGGTTTCCAGGCCGATGTCGGCACCATAAACACATCTAATCCAGCATTAATCGCCTGGGGACAACTCTCATTACCACAACCTTTTACTTGCCCGTGACCATTCCAGTCGCCAACCACAAAGCCATCAAATCCCATACGTTGTTTTAAAACTTGAGTGAGTAAATAATGATTGCCGTGATTCTTCTTGCCGTGCCAGCTATTAAAGGAAGCCATCACTGTTTGTGCGCCGGCTGCCAACCCACTAACGTATCCTTGAGCGTGGATTTCAAATAATTCTTTTTCCGAAGCGATATTATTGCCTTGATCATCACCACCCTCGGTTCCGCCATCACCGACAAAGTGTTTAACCGTTGCAATGACTCTTTGCTGGCTCAAAAAATCTTCAGAGGCTGCGCCTTGTAAACCCTTAACAATCGCTTCCGAATACTCCCTGACGATTCTAGGATCTTCTGAATAACCTTCATAAGTTCGGCCCCAGCGATCGTCCCTAACGACGGCTACTGTCGGTGCGAAAATCCATTCAATGCCTGTTGCCACTACTTCTTTGGCAGTTGCTTCGGCAATTTTTTCAATCAGCTCAGGATTGTTGGCCGCGCCCAAGCCAATATTATGCGGAAATAGAGTCGCGCCAATGACATTGTTATGTCCATGAACTGCGTCAGTTCCCCACATGGTGGGAATTTTAGAACCGTCTAACGAATCGTCGATAGAGGCTTGGTACATGGCTTCTGCATAATCTATCCATTCTTGAGGAGTGGCATGTTTATTGCCGTTTGGAAAGGAGCCACCACCATTTAAGTAGGAACCAAAACCATAACGGCGCATATCCTCAACGGTAAAATCTTTTATTTCCGGTTGGATCATTTGTGCAATTTTTTGCTCTAGCGTCATTTTAGACAGAATTGAATCAATCCTCTTTTCAATAGCGGGATCTTTGGCTACTTGGCTTTTCAACTTTGGCCAGATTAAAGCGGCTTTTTTGGTCTCTGCTAATGAGCGAGCATTAGCTTCGTCGATGACCTTGGGCTGTTGTTCGCAAGAACTAAGCGCTAAACAACTCGCTAGTGCAAAGCCGACTAGGCTAGCGATTTTTGTTCTACTGGATTTCAGCCAAAGAAGCCTTTTATTTAACTCGGTTTTAGAATGGTTCATCATCTTATTCTTTTCCTAGAAAATAATTATTAGTTTTGTTCAATCGGTTTTGGTATGCAGCCTATAAGGCCGTAATAGACGATGAAAAAATAGCAAACAAGTGGAATGGTCAAGGACAATTGAATACCGACCAAGTCGGCAAGGATGCCTTGTAATAGCGGAAGAATAGCGCCACCGACAATGGCCAGACATAAGATCCCAGAGCCCTGACTAGTATGTTGTTTAAGCCCATTAATGGCTAAGGTGAAAATGGTAGGGAACATGATTGAGTTGCATAATCCCACAAGTAAAATAGCCCACATAGCAACTGCACCGGAACTCATGATGGTTAAAATCAAGAGCAAACATGCGCCTAGTGCATTAGCAGCTAAAACCATATTGGCTCTGACTTTTTGCATAACCGCTGCACCAATAAATCGACCTACCATGGCTCCTCCAAAATAGTAACCGATATACCGAGAAGCTTCTGCTTCAGCCATTGAGGCGATGCTGTCGAGGGCTAGAAAATTGACAATAAAACTGCCAATTCCAACTTCCGCACCAACATAAACAAAGATACCAACGGCACCTAAAACTAGGTGCTTGTGTTGCCACGCTGAACCCTCTACGGCTTTATCGGCTGTAGTAGGTGATTGATCAATTTTTGGTAATTTGATTAATGCAAAAATTACCGCTAACGCAATTAAGCTGAAGGCTAGCAGGAGATAAGGTGTTTGCACTGACTCACCGAGTATTTCGGGTGAGCTTTCGGACCCTTCTGCAAAAACAAAACTAGCCAGAATAATTGGACCTACCCAGATTGGAGCAATGGTTGTGCCTAAGGAATTGAAAGCTTGAGTTAAATTAAGTCGCGATGAAGATGTCTTAGGATCGCCCAGTATACTGACGTAGGGATTGGCGGCTACTTGCAAAATGGTGATTCCGGAGGCAAGCACGAACAAGGCAGCCAAAAATATCCAATAAACCTTTAGTGCTGCAGCGGGATAAAACAAAAGACAACCGCTACTGGCTAAGGCAAGCCCGATGACAATGCCTTTTTGATAGCCAAGCTTTTTGACTAACACACCGGCCGGCATGGAAACAATAAAGTACGCGCCAAAAAAACAAAACTGTACCAACATGGCTTGGGCAAAACTGAGCTCAAACATGCCCTTTAGATAGGGAATTAGGACATCATTTAATGCGGTAATAAACCCCCACATAAAAAATAGCGACGTCAGTGATATGAGGGCAAAGGCATATTTGCCTGGCTGCTGATTTTCAGCTGATTTTGGTGGAACAGCTGCCGTTGGACCGGCCATATAATTCTCCCCAATATGGTTGAGCAACCAGATATCAAAGGGATAGATCGTCTCGATATCTATTTTCTACTGGCTGCTCAGCCAAAACTTCCTCTTGAACGGGAAGTATGACTCCGAGTTAAAAACGCGATTTGAAATTCTCTTGTTTAAATGTGTTGACGTTTAAATGAGAAACATCTAATCTGTATGTAAGCGCTTTCATTTATATCATATTTGAGTCGAAGATCAATGCTTTTGCGAAAATTTAGGGCGCTTCTGTTGATTGTCATTGAAGAGTCGAGGGCTGAAGAGACCTCTGTCATTGGTCGTCCCATCGCCAAATTTAGGGCCTTGGGGCGTTTTTTTTAATATCGAGAGATATCAATATCAACAGCAATGATTTGGAAAATGAAATAGCGAAAAGATAAGAACTATGAATCTGAACATCGAAAAACCTTCTATCATGACTTCACCCAAATTTATTTACGGGGTCGCTACCGCTTCCTTTCAAATAGAAGGTGGTGCGGATGATAGGTTACCCTGTATTTGGGACCAATTTTGCAGTCAACCAGGAAAGATTGCCGATAACTCTAACGGTGATGTCGCCTGTGATCACTTCAATCGGTGGAAGGATGATGTTGAGCTAATTGACTCATTGGGTGTCGATGCTTATCGATTATCACTCTCTTGGCCTAGACTGATTAATCAAGATGGTCAATTAAGAGCTTCAGGTTTAGCTTTCTACCTAGACTTACTCGATGAATTAAACAGTCGAAATATAAAGCCTTTTGTTACTTTTTACCACTGGGACTTACCCCTGCATTTAGAAGAAAAAGGTGGTTGGTTAAATAGGGAGACGGCTTATCAATTTCGTAGTTATGTCGATCAAGTTTCTAAAGCGCTTGGTGATAGAGTTTATTCATACGCCACTCTAAATGAGCCATTTTGTAGTGCCTATTTAGGCTATGAGGCAGGTATTCATGCACCAGGTCATAAAAGTAAAACATTTGGCAAAAAAGCTGCCCATCATTTGTTGTTGGCGCATGGATTAGCGATACAAGTGCTTAATCAAAATTGTCCACAAATTAAGAAAGGAATTGTGCTTAATTTTACTCCGGCTTATCCGAACACTGATTCAAGAGCCGATAAAATAGCGGCTAATAAGGCCGACGATCATTTTAACCAATGGTATATTAAGCCAATATTCGATGGTCAATATCCTGAGTTAATCAAACAACTGCCTCAAGAATATCAACCTGATATTCTCGACGGCGACTTAGAAATAATATCAACAAAAGTAGATTACCTCGGAATCAATTTTTACACGCGAGCTGTTTATTCTGCTGCAGATAATGAATATGGTTTTGAGGAGTTACCCGCACAACCTCCGCTAACCGATATAGGTTGGCAAATCTACCCAACGGCATTTACTGATTTACTATTGTCACTGAATAAATTGTATGACTTACCACCAATTTATATTACTGAAAATGGTATGGCGGATGCTGACAAATTAGAAAATGGTGCAGTCGAAGATCCAGTGCGTGTTGATTATTTGCAAAAACACCTGAACGCGGTCAATGATGCTATATTACAGGGAGTCGATGTTCGAGGTTATTTTGCTTGGAGCCTGATGGATAATTTTGAATGGGCTGAAGGTTATACCAAACGGTTTGGTGTAGTTTATGTCGATTATCGAACTCAGCAACGCACTATTAAGCAAAGCGGACTGGCTTATCGGGAATTTCTCAAACTTCGAAAAGGCTGATTGGGTTTGCTATTGAAGATCTATCATCAAATAAAGATCTGTTATCGCTGAAAGATTCATAAAAATAAAAGAGATCGCCAATGTCCCAAACTTCACATCAGTTACCTTTTTTAGAAAAAATAGGCTATTCCCTTGGCGACGCTGCCGCCAACTTAGTTTGGCGTGGCGCATTAGCTTTTCTAGCGGTTTTTTACACTGATACTTTTGGACTAGAAACTCTCGCGGTTGCGGCTTTGTTGCTGGTGGTTCGATTATCTGATGGCGTCACCGATATCATTATGGGGATGGTTGCTGACAGAACTAATACTCGTTGGGGAAAATTTAGACCTTGGATTTTATTTTCAGCGCCATTACTTGGTCTTTTTATGGCACTGACTTTTACCACTCCTGATTTAGGACCGACGGGCAAATTGATTTACGCCTATATCACTTATATTTGTTTAACTCTCGCTTACACCATGAATAACGTTCCTTACTCCGCATTAATGGGAGTGATGACACCCAGCAATACCGAAAGAACTCACTTGTCGGCTTGGCGATTTGCCGGTGCATTTATGGGAGGCTTTGCGGTGATGGTAGGGACGCCTGTTTTAGTGAGTTATTTTGGTGGTGGCGATGAGCAGTTAGGTTACCAATACACGATGTATGTATTCTCAATCTTGCTAGTCATTTTATTGATCATGACCTTCTTAACCACAGAAGAGCGAGTGAAACCACCCAAAGCGCAATTGAACGATAAACAAACTAATTGGACAAGGTTTACAATTAATGTATTGCTCGGCTCGATTCCGCTTATTTCTGTCACCCTATTTTTCTATTATAGAAACCTACTAACAGGGGTGATTTTTGCCCTAGTGTTGGCGGTGTCAGCATTGGTCATTCGAAAGCTATTGCGTAAGCCAGATCAGAACAAATCAGATGAAGAAAGAGATATTGTCGATCTACTAACCAATGCGCCTTGGCTGGTGCTATTGGGTATCGGTTTCTTGTTTATGATGTCTAATGGCATCAAGATTGGAGCGGCGGCTTATTATTTTAAACATTATGTGGGCGATACCATTTCTATTACACAGTTGATTAGTTGGTGGCCGACCAACTGGATTAATATTGAAGGAAAAGAAACGCTGTTGAGTTTCTATTTTGCGGCTCTTTTGACGGTATCGGTGATTGCAGCGTTGTCGACGGGTTTTCTAGTTAGATTAATTGGTAAAAAGAATCTATTTATTACCATTCTCGCTGGTGGCGGTATTTTAACTTCGTTGATTTTTTTTATTGGACCTGAAGATCTTGGTTTATTGTTTGGGCTGGGAATTGCCTCTGAATTTTTTGCGGCGATTATGCCGGTACTTTTTTTCGCTATGCTGGGAGATTCCGCCGATTATTCTGAGTGGAAAAATCATCGGCGAGCAACAGGCTTAGTCTTTTCTGCGGGAACGTTTATTAATAAGACCGGTGGTGGTTTTGCAGGCGCCACTATTGTGATCGTGTTGGCGGCCTATGGCTATATTGGCACGGATGAGTCAACGATTCAATTAGCGCTACCGGCACTCAAATCTTTAATGAGCTGGATTCCTGGCGTCTTTGCTTTAGTAGCAGCCGCTTTGATGCTTTGGTACCCATTGCATGATAATAAGATGCTGCAGATTGAAACTGACCTGATTGAGCGGCGAAAAACCGCCGATTTGGGGTAAGTTTTGTGTTAGAGTGATTACTGGATTTAGGTACTATGTTTTAATCAACTAGGACAGTTATGGCTACCATTTACGAAGTTTCTGAACTCGCCGGTGTTTCCTTAGCGACGGTTTCAAGAGTGATGAATAAAAATGCGCGGGTCAGCGAGAAAACTCGCGATAAAGTGCTTGCCGCAATGAAAGAGCTCGGTTATCGGCCAAATACCATTGCTCGCTCTTTAGCCTCTAACCGCTCCGATAGCGTTGGTATTTTAGTTTCTGAATTGCGAGGACTTTTTTATAGCCAAATGATGAGTGGAATAGAGGAAGTTCTTAGAGCGTCAGAAAAGCACGTAATTATCGCGGCCGGTCATAGTGAAGAAGCTGAAGAAATCGATGGAATTGAGTTTCTTATTGGTAGACGTTGCGATGCTCTAATTTTACACGTTGAATCTGTTTCAGATGAGTATTTAATTGACCTAGCCAAAGGTTCAATCCCTGTTGTTTTAATAAACAGACATATTCCAGAGATAGCCGATCGCTGTATCAGTTTAGATAATGAATTGGGTGGGTATATGTCCGCCAAAGCTCTATTGGAAAAGGGCCACCGAAAAATAGCATATATTTCAGGACCATTGTGGAAACATGATGCTAGTGAACGATTCAAAGGCCATAAGCGAGCACTGAAAGAATACGGCGCAACATACTCGGAGCGATTATTCTTTGAAGGTGACTATTCGGAAAAGGCTGGGGTGAATGGCCTTTCTCATTTGTTAAAACAAGGTGAAGATTTTACTGGTCTAGTTTGTGCTAATGATTACATGGCATCAGGTGCAATGACAATGGCGCGGGAAGAAAAGCTTCAACTACCAGAACAGTTATCGATTGTCGGCTTTGATAACATTATTTTTGCTGCCCACTTGTATCCTAAGTTATCGACTATTAATTACCCATTGGGACGAATGGCTCGAGCAACAGCTCACTGGGTTTTGAAGAATGTTTATAAGCAAAAAAACTTGGCTGAAATACAAAACCTTTTTGAGCCGGAGTTTATAGCCAGAGATTCAATCGCAACGATTAAAGAATAAAAAAAAGGCCCTAGCTAGGAGTTAGACTAGGGCCAAAAAACTGGAGTTTATCGAGAAGCTCCAATGACTTTATTCGGTGTTTCCTTAAACCTTATTCAACATTCAAATCAAAAATCCGATCGCATTCGTTAGCAAAAAAGATCCATGATGACTTCCTAAAAAAAAGCCTATGAAACCTATGATTTTCCACTGAGGACTCTGTTGATGTTGTGGTGCGGCTTTCTAGTCGCATAATAATGCTTTGTCGAACAATATGACATGTGACTAATTGTCGCAGTGCTTGGCTCGAGGAATCTTGCTAGACTTGTGGTTAATGCTTATCTATCTAAAACAATAGATACGCCGGTAATTGGCCCCTTGACCCTTAGTCACCTTTAGGAATTTCAAATCAATGTCGGAAATCCTCGAAAAGCTTAAAGAGTCGACCCATCTATCCAGCGTTCCCCAAATAGACAACGTTAAAATTCTGAATCGAGTCAGAATGATTGCGATTATTGGGCAAGTAAGCATGATCTTATTTGCAGTCGGCTATTTGGATATCAAATTTCCATTGGCTATTTTAACCAGTGTGATTGTCTTTGAATTGCTATTGCAGGTGTATAGCGTATGGAAAGTAAGCTCGAATAAGCCATTTTCTCAAAATGAATTGTTTGTGCATATCGCACTAGATTCGATGATTCTCGCGCTATTGGTTTATTACACTGGTGGCGCAAATAACCCATTTATCTATCTGCTGCTACTGTTTGTAGCTCTCGGCTCTTTTATGCTTGAGGCTAAAGCTTTGGTCTTGGTATCGTTTTTGGAACTTGGGTTGTATTCATTACTCAATTTGTATCAAAGGCCGCTAGAGCTAGGCGAGCAAAGTCCATTGGCTTCGTTTCACTTGCACTTGGCTGGAATGTGGGTCAATTTCTTTCTTACGGTGGCGTTACTTGCTTTTTTTGGTTTAGTGACTCGCTACGCAATGTTACGCAAAGAGAAGCAGCTACACTCCCTCAGAGAAAGACAGCTACAAGACGAACAGATCCTTGGGTTAGGTATTATGGCGGCAAGTGCAGCTCATGAACTGGGAACGCCGCTAGCAACCATGGCTATTATTATTGACGACTTAGCACATGAAGCATCTTCGTCGGAAATTTCAGAGGATTTACAATTATTATCCAAACAAATTGCAGTATGCAAAGGGATTATCGGCTCGCTTAATGACAAGAGCCAAAATGCCAAATTGCAATTAAAACAAGAAAACCATCTGCAACCAGCAGAGTTTAGCCAAACTTTACATCAGCAGATAGAGAAAATTCTCGAAAACTGGTTGGTTTATAGACCAAACATCAATCTACAGCAAACTTGGAACAATCGACTCTCTATGAGCGTGCCTCGGTTTAGTATTAGTGTGGAACAAGCCATTACTAACTTGCTGGATAATGCTGCGGACGCGAGTCTCGAGAACAACAGCGCGCAAGTTGAAATGATTATCGACCTTAATGGTAACAACGTTGTGATCGAAATATTGGATTATGGTAAAGGGATTTCTTTGCAGAAACAGCAAAACTTGGGAGGCGCTATCCAAGATACCGATAAGCAAGACGGATTAGGTTGGGGCATGTTCTTGTCTAACGTCAGTATTGAGAGAGTTGGTGGAAATATTCAACTTATTAATAAAGAGAACGCTGGTACTTTAACTCGTATTATCATTCCGGTCAGTGAGTAATATGGAAACTAATAATTTCATCATAATAGATGACGATGATACTTATCGTCAGGTTCTAGCCCGAAGCTTAGAAAAACTGGGCAAGAACGTTGCCCATTTTAGCAAACCAGAGGATGCACTGGTTCAGCTGAAAGAAACCCATAAGCCTTTAATTCTATTGGATTTAAAACTTCATGAAGATTCCGGATTACGTTGGATTGAAACAATCCGACATTGTAATCCAGGCTGCCATATTACCTTGTTAACTGGTTATGCCAGTATCTCAACAGCGGTTGAGGCGATTAAGCTGGGAGCGGATGATTATTTAGCGAAACCGGTGACTGCAAGAGAAATCCTTCAGCGTATAAACCTACAAGAAACGCGAGGCGCTGAGACTCCAATTAGTGACAAACCCATGTCGGTAGACCGATTAGAGTGGGAGCATATACAGAAAGTATTGAGTGATAACGAGGGGAACATATCTGCTTCAGCTAGGGCGCTAGGTATGCATCGAAGAACTTTGCAAAGAAAACTCGCAAAAAAACCTGTAAAAAAGTAAATTTTTACTAGACTAAGGTTGAATCAAATTGTTAAATTAAACAGGTTATTATATTTAATAATCGAATAGCACCAAGAATTAGACAGCTAAACTATATTAATGTTACAGAACACCTATAAAATACAGCATTTTTGAATTTGACAGGCATTTGTTATTCAAATTGTTCAATGTAAACCCAGGAGTGAAATGTGAAGACCACTAAATTGGAATTATTAAAGAAAATAAATGGAACTGCAGCCGCAGTCACTATGGCCTTAGTATTTGCTGGATGTAGCAGCGATAACGATAATGAGGAAGAGATTATTACTCCTCCACCCGTTGTCTCAGAAGCCACTAAAGCAAGAGAAGCAATTGCCGGATTAGGATTAACAGGCGATCCATCTACCGGAAGAGATCTACCCAGCATTGATGACCCTAAAGCGCAGCTTGGAATGAAGTTATTCTTCACCAAAGCGTTAGGTGGCGATATGAATGCAGCATGTGTTACTTGTCATCACCCGACTCTTGGCGGTGGAGACGACTTATCGTTACCAGTTGGTGTTGATGCTGTAGCCGACGATTTATTAGGGCCTGGTCGTTTCCACAGTCCTTCAGGTGAGCATTTTGACGGTGGACCTACTGTTCCAAGAAACGCGCCCACAACCTTTAATCTTGCAATGTGGGATCAAGTGTTGTTTCATGATGGCAGACTTGAAAGCCTAGGTGGTACTCCCTTGATGAGCGGGGGAGATGGAGAAGGTATACGTACTCCAGATTCCGCTTTTGGTGTAGCTGATCCCAATGCCGGTGCTAATCTTGCAGCTGCTCAAGCGCGATTCCCAGTGACTTCTCCCGAAGAAATGAAAGATTTCGGAAATTTCGATGGTACAAACAACGTTGAGATAAGAGAAAACTTAGAGCAAAGACTTGGTGGTTACGGTGATCCGCTTGGTGGTGCTCTTGTTGTCAATAATTGGTTAGAAGAGTTCAGAGAAGGTTTCGAGGATCCAGAAGGAACAGCTGAAGAACTAGTCACTTTCAACAACGCGGTAGATGCGATTGCAACTTATGAAAACTCTCAGGTTTTCGTTGATACTCCGTGGAAGGCTTTTGTTGAAGGAGATGATAATGCGATCAATCCTGCAGCCCAAGTAGGCGCTCAATTATTCTTTAACTCTGTTGCTGACGGCGGTGCTAATTGTGCATCTTGTCACTCTGGTGACTTTTTCACAGATGAAGGTTTCCATGTCATAGGCATGCCGCAAATTGGTCGTGGTAAAGGTAATGGTCCAAACGGTAATGACGACTTTGGTCGATTCAGAGAGACTGGTGAAGATGCTGATATGTACGCATTCAGAACGCCGTCACTGTTGAATACTAGTGCGACTGGTCCGTGGGGTCATGCGGGAGGTTATACAACACTAGAGGCCGTAGTTCGTCATCACTTAAATCCACAAGTGGCGCTAGACAATTATGACTTCAGCCAACTTGCACCGAATATTCAGGCTGTGGATATGGTTGAAAACACTCAAAAAGCAATTGATGTATTAGAAGCGAATCGTCTAGCAGGCATTTCAAGTATCGAAAATGTGACATTGTCGGATACTCAAGTTGCTCAATTGGTTGAATTTCTAATGGCTTTGACAGACCCTTGTGTTGAGGATAGAGCCTGTCTAGCCAAATGGATTCCAGATGCGAGTGATACGAACCCAGACTCAATGCGTTTAAATGGTGTTGATGAAAATGGTAATTACCTATAAGTCCAATAATAGGTAACGTCACCTCAAGTTAGGGGGAATTAAACCTATTAAAGACAATTAGTAGGGTATTAATTAAAACGGGGCTTCGGCCCCGTTTTTATTGGTTGATGCAAGTAGCTTTAGCACTGTTTTTGCTTAATAATTGATCCGAGTAGGTTGGTAAAGCACTCATTTAATCTATTCTTGGGTTAACTTACAGGACATTTAAGGAGTTAAGAATGAAAAGGTGTTTACTAATCGCCATATGTTTAATGGTCACAAACATTGGCGCGACTAGCCCAGAAGTCAAAAAGAACGACTTGCAGCTAATAATGAACGAGCTAATGAAAAACACTCAGACTCTGAGCCATGCCATACTAATTCAAGACTTTGAACAGATCGAATTAGCCGCAGCGAGCATTGCAGATCACCCTAAACCATCTAGCCAAACATTAAACCAGATCAAACAGACACTGAACAAAGAAATGCCGCTATTTAAGCAGTACGATAATACTGTTCATCAAGCAGCTCTAACTATCACCAGCCTTGTAAAGGCAAAGGATATTCAGCAGATTACAACAGAATACTTGCGAATGTACCAAGGTTGCCAGTCTTGTCACGCCGATTATAAAGAGCGAATATCAATTGCTCTTAAAGATAAATAAAAGGAAACTAGAATTCCTTGATACCTTCACTAGTCGCAAGAATTAAATGATCTGCTGCTCTTTCTGCAAATAATCCGTTTGTGACTACACCGGTAATTTGATTAATTTTCATCTCTAGTATTTTTGGCTGGGTAATTTGCATATTATGAACATCAAGAATCACATTACCATTGTCAGTGATAACGCCATGTCGATACACCGGATCGCCGCCTAGCTTTACTAATTCTCTGGCAACGTGACTTCGTGCCATAGGCAGAACTTCGATTGGCAGTGGAAATGCGCCAAGCGTCTTCACATATTTGGACTCGTCAGCGATACAGACAAATTTATCAGCTACTGCGGCGATAATTTTTTCTCTGCTTAATGCTGCACCGCCACCTTTAATTAATTCTAATTGATGATTCGACTCATCGGCACCATCAATATAAACCGGGATTTCTGCAGCATCATTTAAGTCAATAACATCAATGCCAATGGATTTAAGTTTCTCGGTAGAAGCAACGCTACTTGAAACGGCAGCTTTGATTCGATGCTTATGATCGACGAGTAAATCAATAAAGCAATTGACGGTTGAACCTGTGCCAATCCCAATAATCTCGTCGTCTACAATATATTTAATAGCGGCTTTGGCGGCCTCAATCTTTAATTCTTGCTGTTTATCCATTTGGTTCAATTAGGTAACGTATTTAGAGTGACAATATTAAACCATGAATTGGTTCTCAATTCATTCCAAAAGACTGACGAGCAAGGTCTTATGTTGAAGAATAATTGAGTTTAATGTGAACTGGGTATTATTTAACCGTTTTCTTACTTGCTAGTATTGATCACAGACTATAATGATAGTATGGTAGCTGACCCTCTCGTTTAAATTTTGGTTTGAATGATTGGAACAGGGAAGACAAAAGTAGGGCTATGGACTCCAGCTAATAATAAAAAGAGCTACCTTAAATTATACAGGTGCGAAATTGGAGAACCACAATGAAACGTAAACCAGATATTTTAGTTGTTCTGGCAGCGTTATTGGGACTTGGTATGATTCTCTCTAGTTTTAGCGGCGTTAACGCGGCTGATGCGGAACAAGAAGTAAAGATTACTAGAACCAAATAACAAGCAAGAAACCACACTAAGTGGGACATGTAGTACATCAGACAAATTGATCAACAGATTAATTTGACCCTGATTTAAAAAGCCTTCATTTATGAAGGCTTTTTTGTGCGCGCTCGATTGAGAAAATCAACCTTACTAACTCCTATAATTCTAACGAGTAAATTGGTAAAAACCAGACTCAGTGCAAACCCCGTCTAAAGGTAAATCCCAACTATCGCTAGGTAGCGATTCTAATTTTTGTAGTTCGTATGCCAGTCCTATAAAGGCTGGTCTGTTTTTGTTTGACCTTAAGTGACTGAAAGTGGCATCGTAAAACCCGCCCCCCATACCGAGCCGGTTGCCTTTTAAGTCAAATGCGACCAAAGGTAGTAACACCACATCGAGTTTTGAAACCGCAATTGCTTGGCTAACAGGAAGATTGACTTCCGCAATACCAAACCGGTTGTTAGTCATTGGTACACTCGAGTCATAGGGCATAAACCATAATCGGTTCGGTTTATAGGGTCTCAGTTTTGGAAGATAACAGTGTGCTCCCAATTGGTTGATTAATGAGAGTGTCTGTTTGGTGCAAATCTCGCCATCAAAAGATAGAAAGCAGCCGACCTTCTTTCCTTGCTGAATGATAAGGTGTTTGCTTAGTTGTGCTGATAGCTGCTCCCCTGCACCGGCTACATCGAGTTCAGATAACAGATTCCGGTCTAACCGAATGCGTTGTCTAATTTGCGACTTTGTGATTTTGTTATTCATTAAGGAGAGTCTACCCACCTTGCCGTTTGCTGGTCTCGCCCATGAACCCGAAGGTTCAGGTGGGAGTTCCGCGATTTAATTTAGGCTTTCCGATCCAAATCCTGAGACTTGCTCGGACATGCTCACCAAAAATCAACAAGAACACCCTGGGAAGAGATTATCGGCTCAAGGACTACAACAGCTTGGCGAACAAGGCAGGCAGAAACTGAATTATATACCCCTTCTGCTACAAGGTGTAGTGTTGTGAAGATTTGTGTGTGAGGGAGTATGGATGGTACTAGATTAGTTCTGACTGAGCAGTACTAGCAAGCGCGCTGTCGACTTTCTCTTGCAATGATTTGATTCGCTGATTAATTTCGTTGGTTTCTTCTGCCGAAATACTTTCGCCGTGCATTAGTTCATAAGAAAGATTTAGCGCGGCCATTACAGCGACTCTTTCAAGTCCCATAATACGACCGCCTTCTTTTATTTCGCGCATTCGTTTGTCGAGCGCCTTGGCAGCTTGCTCCAATTTCTCAACTTCATCAGCTGGACTTGCAACATGGTATTCGTTACCCATGATATGAATGCTGACAGGTTTACTCTCCGCCATTAGCTGATTTCCTTGAGTTTTTCGATCATGGCTTCGATCTTAGAACTTGCCAATTTATTCTTTTCAAGCAGGTTTTGCCTATCGAGCTTTAATTGTCGATTCTCATTTTTTAATGTATCGCAGGTCTCTAAAAGCTTAGAAACACTGCCTTCAAGTTGCGAAAGATTTGAGGTTGTCATGGCAAACTATTGTTTTTTAGTATGATTTTAATATAGAGCGCATCCAAGCAATGGTCAATGATATAATGCGTAAAATTTAAATAATTTAGTCAATATTGAGTATTTGAGCAGTATAAATGAGTGAATTCGAAGAAAAATCCGCTGAGTGGTACGAATCTTTTGAAGAATCCCTAGCTGAAGCCGACTGTGAACTGAATGCCGCGGAATTTCAAGGTATTCTAGCTGGTATGATAGCTGCGGGAGTTAAAAGCAATGATAAAAAATGGTTATCAACCATATTAGAAGTCGCTAATGATGGCAATTTATTACCCGACGAGGCTCGTGACCAATTAACCGAATTGTTTCGAGAGAGCCTGCAAGCCTTTGAACAACAAGATGCTTTAGCGCCAATATTGTTGCCTGGTGACGAATATCCGTTAGTCGATCGATTAGAAGCACTATCGTTATGGTGCCAAGGATTCTTGCTAGGATTCGGGCTACAGCTCGGCAGTCGGTCGACTGATAGTAATGAGGTCGCTGAATCTTTGCAGGACATTAGTGAGATTTCCCAATTGGAAATCGAGGGTGATGATAGCGAAGAATCACAATCGGCACTGTTAACCGTCACCGAACATATTAGAGTTGCGGTAAAAATGATCTATCTTGAAATTGTCCTAAAAGGACAGGAACAAGCAAAAAGCAGTATTGCTGGCAACCAAACCGTACATTAATTTCTATTTGGTTCAATCCGTTTACGCCACCCGTTAAATTGAGAAAAGTAGTTTCAATGATCAAGAAAGCAGAATACACCCGCCGTCGAAAAAAATTAATGAGTTTTATGGGGAATAATTCAATCGCAATTTTACCCTCTAATTCAGAAGTGATTAGAAGTCGGGACACTGATTTTAGATTTAGACAACATAGTGACTTTCATTACCTTTCCGGTTTTCCTGAACCTGATTCTGTCATCGTATTATTGCCGGGACGAGAACAAGGTGAGTACATATTATTCTGTCGTGAAAATGACCCAGTGATGGAAACTTGGCATGGTAGACGTTTTGGTCAACCAGGAGCGATTAAAAAATTTGGTTGCGACGATGCCTTCCCAATTGATGATATCGACGATATTTTGCCCGGTCTTATGGAAGGTCGCGAGAGAATTTATTATGAATTCGGTAATCACACGGAATTTGATAACCAAATCATGAGTTGGATTAATTCGCTGCGCTCTCAAGTAAAGAGCGGAGCACATCCACCGGGTGAGTTAATAGACCTGAGCCATGTGTTACACGATATGCGACTATTTAAAAGCCCAGCAGAAATTGCCATCATGCGAGAAGCCGCTGAAATTTCTGCTCAAGCACATATGATTGCCATGCAAAAGTGTAAGCCTGGTATGAATGAGTATCAGATCGAAGCTGAGCTAAAATACCAATTCGCCGTACGCGGTGCACGAGCCGAAGCTTATAATTCGATTGTTGCCGGAGGCGAAAATGCCTGTATTTTGCATTATGTAGAAAACGATCAACCGTTAAATGATGGTGACTTACTGCTAATTGATGCCGGTGGAGAGTTGCAAGGCTATGCGTCGGATATTACTCGAACTTTTCCAATTAATGGGAAGTTTTCTGAACTGCAATTAGAAGCCTACAAATGGGTTCTGAAGGCTAATAAGCAAGCTATTAAGGCAGTCAAGCCCGGTAATCCCTGGACAGCGCCTCATGACGCTGCTGTGTATGTACTAACCGAAGGGCTCGTGGCTATGGGGATCCTTAGTGGAAAGATTGAAGAGTTAGTCGATCAAGAAGCTTATAAACCTTACTATATGCACAAAACGGGACACTGGATAGGTTTAGACGTCCATGATGTCGGTGACTATTTGATCGATAAAGAGCCTCGAATTCTAGAAGCTGGAATGGTGTTAACAGTCGAACCCGGTCTTTACTTCGCACCTAAGACCAAAGGTCTAGATAAAAAATGGTGGGGAATAGGGATTAGAATTGAAGATGATGTGTTAGTCACCAAAAAAGGCCATGAAATATTATCGAAATCTGCCATTAAAGAAGCTAAAGCCATCGAAAAACTAATGGCACGTTAATAACCAATTATCAATTGATTGTTGATAGCTTCAAATAATGACGATTAGTTTTAACCGATTATAGAATGAAGACTTAAAATGAAAACTTTTGACTTAATCATTGCTGGAGGAGGGATGGTCGGAGCGAGTGCCGCCATTGCTTTATCACAGTTGGGATTAAAGATCGCTTTAGTTGAATCAAATCCTCCTGCGCATACGAGTAATAGCAGTTTCGACCAGCGAGCTGTAGCTCTGTCTGCAGCTTCAGTATCTATTTTCAAGTCGCTCGGAATTTGGGATTCGATCAAGCCATTTGCGGAGTCGATACAAAATATTCATGTATCTGATCAAGGCCATTTCGGCTTCGCGAGGATTAAGTCGGCTGATTACGCGGTTGAAGCTCTTGGTGAAGTCATTCCTTTGGACCAAACAGGACCAAAAATGTGGCAGACGATAGAGCAGAGCGAAAACATTGAGGTTTATTCACCGTTTGAATTAGTCAAAACGATTACCCTTTCTGACAGCCAATTAGGATCGGATGAACTCTTCAAACGGGTTACGGTTACTTTAAAAAATAAACAGGATAATCAAGAGCAAGTAATATCGTCTAAGTTATTGTTAGGTGCAGACGGTACTTTTTCCAGCGTAGCGAAATTGGCTGGAATTGATATTGAAAGTACAAATTACCAACAACATGCCATTATTGCGAATATTGCCACCCAACATGCCCATGACAACCGAGCATTTGAACGATTTACCTCCAGTGGGCCGCTTGCTCTACTGCCGCTGACTCAGAACCGTTTGTCTTTAGTTTGGTGTAATCAAGAAGACGATATTGAGGCTTTAATGGCGTGTGACGATAACGAATTTCGCCAAAAGTTACAGTTGGCGTTTGGCTATCGACTCGGTGCCATCAGCAAAGTAGGGGCACGTGCGCAATACCCGCTCGCATTGAGAGTCGCGGCAAAACCGTTTGCTGAGGGAGTGCTTTTACTCGGTAATGCTGCGCACACCTTGCATCCTATCGCAGGACAAGGGTTCAATATTGGTATCAGAGATGTCGCTGCACTAACGGATCATATTGAACGAGCGATGGAGACTAAGACGACAGATATCGGTAGTCTAGAGTTTCTACAAAACTATCAAGCTAGTCGAGAAAAGGATTGGCATAGAACGATATCTGCCACCGACTGGTTAGTACGAATTTTTAGTCATGAATTTTTACCCGTTGTAATAGCACGAGATAAGGCGCTTAACTTAATCGATAAATTACCATTCTTAAAACGCCAACTGGCCTATTCTGCAATGGGAATTGCCGATAAGTCTGCCAAGCTAACTCGTGGGTTGACTCGAGTGAATCAACAGCCACAGAAATAAATAGGATTAATAAATTGTCTAGGAAATTTGATATTACAGTGGTTGGTGGCGGCATGGTTGGATTGTCTGCTGTTGCTGCTCTAGCCGAAACCGGACTAAAGATTTTACTGCTCGAAAAGCAAGCGATTGATTTGGATAGCTTCCAGGAGCTGCTCGAAAACAAACCATTTGAAGTGAATGATGCTGATATTCGTGTTAGTGCTATAAGTCCGGCGAATAGACAGTTTTTAACTGACTTGCAAGCCTGGCAAATGATCCCGAAACAATGCCAAGCAAGCTACGATTGGATGAAAGTTTGGGACGGCGATGGAACTGGCTATATAGAATTTTCAGCAGAAGATATAGCCCATCCAGATTTGGGTGTGATTGTTGAAAATAGACTTATTCAAGCAGCATTACTCGCGCGTATTCAGTCATTTGGTAATGTGACTTTCATTGCCGGCCAAAGTCTAAGTCATATTTCAGTGAGTGAAGATCAGGTCGATCTGTTGTTGGACAATGATCAAGAGTATCAATCTCGACTTCTTATTGGCGCTGATGGAGCCCTGTCGGACGTTAGACAAAAGCTCGCCATTCAATCAAAGCAAATCGATTATGATCAGACAGCTTTTGTGGCTAATGTGAAAACAGAACTTCCACACCAAAATACCGCTTGGCAACGATTTACTCCAATTGGTCCAGTCGCATTCTTGCCATTACCTAAGAGCCATCATTGCTCTATTGTTTGGTCGTTAGATAAATCGAAAGCTGAATCGTTAGAATCTTTTTCTAGACAAGAATTTGCGAGTAAATTACAACATGCATTTGAGTCCAAGCTAGGCGCCATTGAACTGGTCTCTGACTATCAAGGTTTTCCTCTGGTTAAGCGTCATGCCGAACGCTACCTATCGCCTCGAGTTGCGCTGATTGGCGATGCCGCGCACACGATTCACCCATTAGCAGGTCAAGGAGTTAATATTGGCTTTCAAGATGTTGTCTGTCTAACGGAGCTAATTAAACAATTAATCGCTAAGGGACGAGACTATTCTTTAATAGAAAATTTGCGACCATTTGAGCGAGAGAGAAAAACTGAAAACTTGATTATGCAAAATGCAATGAGTGGTTTCAAACATCTCTTTGCTAATCAATCGATGCCCGTCACTCTGATCAGAAATTTTGCAATGACCGCACTAAATAACTTTTCCATGGCCAAACAGGGCATAATTAAAAAAGCGATGGGTTTATAACCTGAATATTCTGTATAAAGTCATCGTCTAATTCTATTCTTTGGAGAGCTACATTGAAAAACTTCGAACAATTTTATATTAACGGTTGCTGGGTTAATCCTGTAGAGCCCCGCTCTTTAGATGTAATCAATCCATCTGATGAATCAGTTTGTGGACGGATCTCATTGGGTAGCGAGGCTGATGTCGATATTGCCGTGAATGCTGCTGCAGACGCTTTTCCAAGCTTTGCCAAACTATCCACCGCTCAAAGACAAGATTTGCTGGCTGCTGTCATTGACCAATACAAAAAACGATATAATGATATTGCAGATGCAATATCGCTGGAAATGGGAGCTCCAACTCAGCTCGCGATTAAAGCCCAAACAGGGGCTGGACTAGCCCATCTCAAAGCGGCGCATAAACTGCTAAACGACTTTTCATTTGAATCCAGTCAAGGCGCTAGTCGAATAGTTAAGGAACCGATTGGAGTCTGCGCGCTAATTACTCCTTGGAATTGGCCGATTAATCAAATCACTTGTAAGGTCGCGCCAGCAATAGCGGTGGGGTGTAGCGTTATTCTAAAGCCTTCTGAAATTGCTCCCTTATCGGCCTATGTATTTACCGAAGTGATGCATCAAGCCGGAGTGCCTGCCGGGGTATTCAATATGATTAACGGTGACGGCGCAGGTGTTGGGACAGCATTAAGTAAGCATCGTTTAGTTGATATGGTTTCCTTTACCGGTTCTACTCGAGCTGGATCTTTAGTGGCTCAAAATGCTGCACCTTCAATCAAACGAGTTACACAGGAGTTAGGTGGAAAATCACCAAATATTATCCTACCGGATGCAGATTTTGAAAAAGCAGTTAAACAAGGCACTCATGCTGTGTTTTCAAATTCCGGACAATCGTGTAATGCACCGACTCGAATGTTGGTTCCTGAAGATAAATTGGCGGAAGCAGAAGAAATTGCCGCTAAGGTAGCCAGCAAAGTTCAGGTTGGGCCCGCCGATAAAGAGGGGACAACCATGGGGCCGGTGGTTAGCGAGGTTCAATACAACAAGATTCAAGCGCTCATTCAAAAAGGGCTCGATGAAAATGCCAAACTAGTTTGCGGAGGGCTCGGCAAGCCAGAATCGCTAACTAAAGGCTACTTTGTTAAGCCAACAGTTTTTTCAAATGTTTCTAATCAAATGACCATTGCAAAAGAAGAAATCTTTGGACCGGTCTTGTCGATCATTCCCTATCAATCTATTGAACAAGCAATTGAAATCGCTAATGATACTCCTTATGGATTGGCTGGTTACGTGCAAGGAACTGACCCAGAATTATTAAAACAAGTTGCTGCAAGCATACGGGCCGGAAATATTAGTATTAATGGGCAGAGCGGCGACATTATGACGCCTTTTGGTGGTTTCAAACAATCTGGAAATGGCCGCGAGTGGGGCGCCTATGGGTTTGAGGACTACCTAGAAATCAAAGCTATTTCGGGACTCGCTTAGGCGAGCTTTTTAATCTAACAAGTCAATTGATTCTCGCCAAGGAAATAGAATAAGCATGTTAAATAAAATACTCATTGGATTCTTATGTTTTCTTCTTTCAGGCTATTTATCTGCAAAACAACCGGGAGCGGATATTTTACCCAATGAACTGTTCCCAATTGTTGAGTTACAAACCACTGCTGGGAAAATAAAAGTCGAACTGGATCGAATGCGAGCGCCAATAACGGTTAACAATTTCCTTTATTATGTGAAAAATAATTCGTATGACGGTACTATTTTTCATCGTGTGGAAAAAGATTTTGTTATACAAGGTGGAGGATATGACGCGGCTTATAAAGAGCGCGATCGTATCGCTCCCATTTTTAATGAGTCCGGCAACGGTCTAAAAAACGAAATGTTTACCATCGCCATGGCTCGAGATAATGACCCACATTCAGCCGAACGTCAGTTCTATTTTAATCTTGCTGACAATGAAGGACTTGATCCAGGCAAGACTTGGGGTTATGCGGTATTTGGAGAAGTGTTAGAAGGGGAAGAGGTGTTGCAGCTAATCGCTGAAACACCAGTGCATACCCACCCTAAGCTATTCTGGGAAAATGTACCGACAGGATTTATCACGCTAAAAAAAGCGATAATAATCAGTAAGTAATCTCGACGCTTTGCCTATGGGTTAATTTTTATACGCGGGTGATTGAACAATTCAACTTGCTTAGGGGCAGGAGTTAGAATCAAATTTTAGTCATGAGTCAACAATCTATTTTTACCAGTTTATCCCACAGGTAGTTAAATTAAATCATTACAGCCGACTAAATAGCAAACTGCGATAAACAAAGTACTGCAAAATAATCATAAAGTGCTTTTATTTAGCGTAACATTTTTGGTAGACTGGAATGCTTTATAATAATTAAAACAACTCGCGGATACTTTCATGATCAATCGACCGCTGGCTTATAAAGGGCCAGTCGATCATTTAACGCATTTTTTTTCTGAGAAAAGCCTTATTCAAGGTTTGTCAATTCTGCTCGAGACCAATTTAGTCAATTGGCAAAACATTGCTGACGAAAAATACATTAAGGGTACTTGTTTATGTGATGGTCAATTCACTAAACAAATCTTGTATTGGCCTATGACAGAAGCTGTCGGTAGTTGTAGCTGTGAGGAGTCTCAATCCTTATCAAATTTGGAAGCGTTTCCATGCGCTCATCTAGCGGCTTTGGCGATTGAATCAAAAACCCGTTTGCATCGCTTGCCTCCTTCCACAAACCAGCAGATGAAACAAGTTTCAGGCAAGCGCTACATCAAACGTTGGTTAAGCAAGCAAAAGCTCGATCCATTTCCTGCTATGGCGCGGCACAGAGTAATTTACTTACTGCATAAAGAGGTGGATTATTGGATAGTCGAAGTTGTCAAAGCGTATCTAACTAAAGAGTCAGAGTTTCAACCCAAAGGGCCGATCAATATCCAAGAGGCCATCGATTCTGAAATTTTTGGTAAAAAGCAAACCAAATTTTTTAGCTTAGCTGACCAACAAATTCTTTATTATGTTAGCAAAGATGCCGGTTGCACTAGACCGAGCGATGGTATAACTACCTCAGATGGTAGTAAATTAGAATTAGCAAATAATCAGTTTATGATTAACTTTGATCAAAGTGGAAATAAAATAATTCGCGCTCTAGCCAATACAGAACGATTGTTTTGGCAGTCGAGTCATCGAGCTGCGCTTAATTTGTCTGCGCGAAATCCTAATTTTTGGAGCGACACACAATCTACTGACTTAGAAAAAATCAGTAAAAACTATTTCTTAGATTTGAAACATAATTCCATTATCGAAATATTTGACGAAGCCGCGGAAAAAAGTAAAAAGCTATTTCGCCAATTAATGAATAAAAAGAATTTTGAAATTCAACCATTAATGAAGGTAACCAGTACTGAAACAGTGGTACCTTGGCGACCTGAAGAAGTAGAATCATTTGATGTGGCCAAGATAGCATTCTTGGTTAACGGTGAAGAGTTCTCTTTGAAAAATTTGTTGCCGCTTGTGATGGAGCGAGAAGCCAAAAAAGAATTTAGCGAACAACTGGCTAATTACTTATTGCAAATCGAAAACTTAGAAGTTTTAGAGGCAAGGTACGAATTACCTTTGATCGAAAAATTTCATTTTGGTGATAGGGAGTTCGACAGCCATTTAAGTCACATGCTACCAATTTTAAATGGCATGTTCGAGCTTGGTTGGAAAATCGAAATCGATAGAGGGTTTCGACTGAATCAAATTTCTACAGTTGATTGGTACATTGAAATTAATGAGGGCACAGATACCTCGGTTAAGACCAAGCGAAGACCCAAAAAGAAAAATGCAGATGATCTGGGGCAACCAACCCAACTCAATTTGTTATCTGAATTTGACAATGACGCGGAAGTTTCTAGTGAAAGACAAGATTACGATTGGTTCGACTTGGAAGTCGGAGTAAAAGTCAAAGGTCGATCGATCAACTTAATGCCTTATATCGTTTCTCTAATTCAACGCGAGGAGCTGGATTTTAATTCACCTTTTGACGAAACTAAGGAGAAAAAGGTAAAAATCAAGCTCGATAGCGGAGAAACATTAGCACTAGAAAAACAGCGTGTGCATTCAATATTTTCGTCATTCGTCGAGCTTAACGATGAGAAGAGCCTAAATTCTGATAGTCGTCTCAGATTACCAAAAAGCCAATTCGGAAGATTAGTTCCTTTATTAGAGTTCAATGGTTCTGGAAAGAGTAAAAAAGGTAAACAAAAACTTCCTAAAATCGATTGGGTTAGTGGCAAACATTTAGCAAAGAAAGCGAAACAACTTGCTAGTGATAAAGGAATAAAAACCATCTCGGTGCCCCGAGAATTGATTGGTGAGTTAAGAGATTATCAGCATTTTGGACTAAATTGGTTGCAGTTTCTTAAGAAACACCAACTCGGTGGAATTTTGGCTGACGACATGGGTCTTGGTAAAACAATTCAAACAATCACTCATGTATTGGTCGAGAAAAAAGAAAGTCGATTAAAGACACCTTGTTTAGTTATTGCACCAACTACCTTACTTTCCAATTGGGAACAAGAAGCTCGAAAATTCGCACCATCACTTAAGTTTATGAAATTGGCTGGTGGAAAACGTCAAGAGCTCTACTCTAAAATTCCGAACATGGATCTCATTGTAACTAGTTATGGCTTGGTACTTCGGGACATAAATAAATTACAAAAATTTCGTTTTAGTATCGTTATTTTAGATGAAGCTCAGGTGATTAAGAATACTCGAAGCAAAATAACCACTGCAGTGAATGAACTTCGATCGGACCAGAGGATTTGTTTAACCGGCACACCAATGGAAAATCACTTAGGAGAACTTTGGTCTCTATTTCAGTTTCTTATGCCCGGATTTTTGGGTAGTGAATATCAATTCAACCAGCTTTATCGTCAGCCAATAGAAAAAAATCAAGATTATCATCGGCAAACTCTGTTGGCGAAACGAGTCGCCCCGTTAATGTTAAGGCGAACAAAAAATGAAGTTGCCAAAGAACTTCCAAGCAAGACCGAAATGGTTACTCTAATTGAGCTAGAGCAAGCCCAAGCTGATCTATATGAAACCATTAGAATTTCAATGATGGAACAGGTAGATAAAGCGATGTCACTTGAAACCAAGAATAGAAATCAATTCTTAATCGGCAATGCTCTACTTAAGCTTAGACAGGTCTGTTGTCATTCTAAGTTAATCAAACTAGAATCTGCTCAAAAAACTAATTCATCCGCAAAAATTGCATGGCTTAAAGATCGCTTACCCACAATGGTAGCGCAAGGGCGACGGATTTTACTTTTTTCTTCCTTTACCAGTATGTTGGATATTATTGCTGAAGAGCTGGAATCTTTATCATTGCCGTTCTTGATGCTCACGGGCAAGAGCAAACATCGCGGTAAAATGGTTGAGCAATTTCAGAAATCCGAGATACCAATTTTTCTAATTAGTCTTAAAGCTGGTGGAGTGGGACTAAACTTAACCGCGGCTGATACGGTTATCCATTATGACCCATGGTGGAATCCTGCCGCAGAACAGCAGGCGAACGATCGTGCTTATCGTATTGGGCAAGACAAACCGGTATTTGTCTATAAATTAATCACTAAAGGTACTGTTGAGGAAAAAATTCAACAGATGCAGCAGCAAAAACACAAGCTAGCACAAGGCCTTTATGATCAAGAGTCACTTGATACTATGAATTTAACTCCTGAGGATTGGCAGGCGTTATTTAGGCCCATCGAAGGCTATTAGTTTCTTAAGACCTGCACGAATAAGCAAAAGTAACGGAACTAGCAAGATAGCGGTTAACCAAGTAATCAGTTTTACAATTTTTAATAACTAAATTATGCTAGTTAAGATAGAATTGAGCTTTATTTTACTACTGAATAATCATAGATGATCAATCCAGTTATACTTTTTGTGCCGGTGTCTTCTGATAAGGGAGTAGGGGAGTACACTCGATCGTTGATTATAGCGAATGCAATACAGCAGAAATTACCAGAATCGCAAATTCATTTTATTCTCAATAGAAATATGAAATTGGCTGACGGCTGTCAATATCAAACCCATTTTTCAAAATTTTCAGCAACTAAAGATACTCCGCTAGTTAATGAAACCATTGCCAAAATAAGACCGAACATAGTGATATTTGATTGTGCGGGGCGATCGCAGCAATTTGCGACTGCCAAGCGTTACGGCGCGAAAGTTGTTTTTATTTCACAACATCGAAAAAAGCGTGCAAGAGGGCTTACACTCAGAAGGTTGCTTTTTTGTGATCTACAATGGGTGGTACAACCAAACTATGCTATTCAGCCACTTAACCGGTTTGAACAACTAAAGCTCAAAATATTGGGTAAGAAGCCACCCAAGAATATTGGACCGATAGTCCCAAAGATTAATTCTGACTCAAATATCTTGGAAGAATACTCTTTAAAGGAAGAACAGTACGTTTTATTTAGTGCGGGTTCCGGAGGACATATTATAAATGGAGAGTTGGCCGCTGATATATTCTATAGAGCCGCTTTGAAATTAGCAGAAAAAGTAGATTGTAAGATAGTTATGGTTTTTGGTGCGAACTATCCGAAGTCGCTACCTGTCGACTCTAGTATTGTTTGCGTATCACACATACCGACTGAAGATTTTCTTGCTTTGCTTAAAAAAGCGAGACATAGAGTTTTATCAGCCGGATCAACATTATTGCAGGTAATTGAATTAAAATTGGTAAGTCTTGCTATCGCAATTTCCAAAGATCAGCCTAGCAGATTAAAGCAATGTTCCAAACTAGGTTTGGTTTTAAAATCAAAGTGTGACGAAACAGCAATAGTTGATGGTAGCCTTAAGCTGTTTGAAGAAAGTACTGATCGTGATATAAAGAATAATCTAAAAGCAGTTGAGCCTACGTTAGGAATAGCAGAGGTTTTATCGGATATAGGGAGATTACTTGGTTTAGATATTGAAAATGGGTTAAAGAAAATGAGCTCGGTAAATCAAAAAAATAAAAGCTATAATAAGATACCCAAGAAGTATCTTTTTTTCATTTCTCAGGACTACAGCTTTCCCGTTCTTCGTCCAATACAAAATCAAATAATTGAAAGGGGAGACCAAGTTCAGTGGTTCTTATTTGGAGACGAGCTTCACGAAAACAACTTGAAAAAGAACGAGATTAGATTGGGCTCGGTAAGCGATATTATACAATATAACCCTGATGCAGTATTTGTTCCCGGCAATGTCGTTCCCTCATTTATCCCAGGGCTTAAAATTCAAGTATTTCATGGTCTTCCTAGTACTAAGGCTAAGAAAAATGGTCAACTTTATCACTATATTATTCGAGGAATGTTTGACCTTTACTGCACTCAAGGTCCGGAATCTACCGAAAAATTCAATCAACTTAAGAGTAGATATAAGCATTTTCAAGTAGCAGAGACTGGCTGGAGCAAGCTTGACCCTCTTTTTGAAGACGTTAATATTGGTAGGTGCAAGAAGAAGCCTACAATATTTTTTGCTTCGACTTTTAGCCCAAGATTTTCTAAAGCTAAAGAACTCTATCCATTATTAATCGATATGATGAAGAAGTATGATTTTCAGTGGTATGTTACATTGCATCCAAAGATGGACAGAGAAATTCATAAACTCTATAACTCGATTGATTTGCACAATGTTAAATTTGTCGAATCGACGGAACTGATAGAATGTTTCAAAAACTCCGACCTAATGCTTTGTGATACGTCTTCGATTATTTATGAGTTTTTAACTCAACTTAAACCAGTTGTTACTTTTCAAACAGAAAAAGTTGAAGAATGCCTTATCAATATTACAGAAATAAATAAACTCGAAGATGCTATCCTACATGTGATTAATGATTTGAGTCTAAACTCCAAAAATATAGCAAAGAGTGTTGATAGGTTCCATCCCTACACTGATGGTCAATCTAGTAATAGAATTCTAGACAATGTTGAGTTGATGTTAAGTGGAAAGAACTTGCCATTGAAGAAGAAACCGATGAATATTATAAGGAACTTCAAGATGCGGCGAGAACTAAGTTATTGGAGGTTCTGAGCGTTTAAGCCGTTAGAATAATCATACAAGCGGATTAATTTTTAATTCGTTTTTTCTAAAAAATACGACATCCCCCGAATTGTAGCCGTTTGCTAGAATTTTTCTCACTTGATCCACGACCATGCTAGGCGCCATCTCGTTGGAATTATCCAACCCCAATCCATCTCTAAACTTAGTTCGCACAGCACCCGGGCATAACACAAAAACATTAAATCCATCATTCGCAATGCTTTTCGAGAAAGTCACCATAGCTGCTTTCGATGAACAATAGGATGACCAATTAGGATAGGCATTAAACGCAGCAGTTGAAGCGATGTTGATTATGACTGCGCTGCTATTTTTGTGGAGAACCGTTTTGGTAACATAATAGGCACCAATCAAATTTACTTGAATATCGCGCTCCCAAAGTTCCATATCACTTTCTAGTATGGTTGCTGAATGTATCGTGCCAGCATTATTAATCAATATGTCGATGGTTTTGTCTTCTAAGTAGTCTTTAACCGATTGCCTATTGGTAACGTCGAGCTCTTTTGATGAAGGTGTTAAAACTCTATAATTGTCTTTAAAGAAATCCTTTATGGCGACCGCAAGGTCACCTTCACCACCGGTAATTAATAGGGTTTTCATAGGTTTGAATCTTCTTCTTGAATAGGTGAAGGAATGGGATGCTCATCACTTTCAGCAACTCGGTTTTTATAATCTTGGAAGATCTGTTTCTTCAAGTTCGAGCTACTGACCCCTCTACCGTAGGGGAAGTAAAACACCTTTACTCCTAAATCCTTTAGGTAGTCGTATTTTCCGCGCCAGTCATCACCGACGACAAAAATGTCAATATTCAGGTCTTTGGTTCTTTGCGTATGCTCAAGAGAATGCTGAGGAATGACGACATCAGGATACTTCAGAGCTCTTACTATTTCTATACGTTCTTCAAATGGAATTGCCGGTGGTTTTTTATAGGTGCACACTAATTCGTCGGTACTGACGCCGATAATTAATGTATCGCCTAGTCCTCGACCATATTCAATCATTTTTAAGTGATTACTATGGAACAAATCAAAAGTACCCGAAACGTAAACTATTTTACTCATTTAAACACCATATATATTAGTTTATAGTCTAATCCTATGTGTGTAGCACATACGATGCAAGTGGCTCTCCGAGATAATCAACTTGCGTGATCGACTAGATAATCGCAGATTCGCGCCGAACATTTGCCGTCGGTTTTGCCTGCGAGTTCACTTGTTACTAATTTTCTTTGTTGCTGGTTGCTGTTAGGATCATTGAGTTGGTTTTCGACAGCCTGTTTGACTTCGCGATAATGATTGGTTTTATAGGTAATTTTTTCAAAAAACGAAATATCTTGATCCATTCTTTGTTTTAACCTAAACCGAAATAACCCTCGATAGCCCCATCTAAGGCCATAAAAGTTACACCAAATTACTGGCTTATCGAGTGCCGCAAATTCGAATATCGCAGAGGAGGCATCCGATAACATAATATCGGCAACTAACATAAACGGAATCAGATTAAACTCTTCAATATTCGCTAAATAAACATTGTCATACTCCGACCATGTTTCAATCCGTCTTTTTTGCTTCTTGTAACGCGATTTCGTCATCGAGAAGAAGTGTGGCTTTAAGATGATATTATATTGTTGAAAATCTTTCGGAAAGTTTACCGGAAAGCTTTCGATAGAACTGGGAAAAAAAGTCGGCGCGTAAAGTATTGTTTTCTTAGTGGGATCGAGATTCATCTTGGCTAATGTCATCGCTGGAATTGAGCGATTGAATGCGGGATCAAGTTTAGCGTAGCCACTATCGATGAAATTTCCTTGCGGATACATCGCCTTTAATCGTTTAAGTCGATGCGCACCTTCAACAAATCGTACCGTTGTTTGATTTTTGGATACATCGTAATAACATGCTTTAGGTCCAATGCCGTGTTCCATTAATGCTGATTTGGCAAGGTTATTTATTTCTTCTATGTCGTTTACGAAATTTCCAAAAATAATCCAATCCGGTCGCAGTTCCTTATAGATGGCTTTGGCTTCATTCCAATCATTCACCCAGATGGTAGTATTATCGAGTGATTCACAAATTGCTTGGCAAGTTTTAAGAAGCTCAGGTTCTTCAGGTCTATAAAAAACTAACTTTGCGGGTATATTCCGTCTAGCGAGTTCTTCAACAACAGGTAGGTATTGAGGAAGATAATAGAGATGTTGAACATCGAAAATAACACTTATTTCTTGCATCGTTCAATTTGACCCAAATAGGTTGAAGGACTAGTTATTATTTAGTGTTGAGCGTTTTTTCTTCGGCCAATTCATGATTTAGTCGAGTATCTTGGCTATTATACTTCAGTCATACGAAAGATGGAAAATAACTGGAGCAGCCTCATTGAGTATCATAAGTGATAAGTGGCAACTCCCCAGATTTTCGCACCTTTAGACTGCCAATGTTTAGAAACCAAGCGATTTTCAATATAGGCTGAATAGCCGATTGTAATATCACCGTGCTTTTCAGACGCCTTTAGGGATGGATAGTTGTGAGTTTCTATACAGCCAAATGCATGGGTTCTGCCGAGTGCGAGTTGTTTCGATTCGGCCACACGCTTAATATTATTGAAGATATTTCTACCACGGTATTCTGGTAAAATATACCCCTTAAACCGATAATACAATTTATCGCCAAACTTCATTGCTATTTGACGATCAACTTTTACCGATGAAGTCGTCCTCCATGCATAACCAACTACTTTACCTTGATCAAGTGCGCCTACACAGTGATCACCTCTAGCCAGAGCTTGTTGAACGAAATCGCAGCTGATATCTAAATGTTGATTGAGAGCTTCATCTGAAAAATCTTCTAAGCTCAGGGCTCGATAGTTGATGCCATCGTGATCAAACTGGTCGAGTTGGCTGTCTTGAATCGCTTTTGCTCGGATAGCAGAAATTCGAAATCCAATAAGGCGATTTAGCTTTAACATTAAATAAGCGTATACAAAGCGAGCTAAGCCCCACTTTCTAATATAATTGCTTTTGCCATTTTGCATCATTTCGCGATATCCCTAGCAGATTGACGATTCTTTTCTTCAATCCACTTAGACATGAATTTGGTTGATCGCATGCTGTGGTGTTTGAGCATTCCGCCAATAAAATTCTTGCTTCTATGAGCGTCAATATCAGTAAGTAACGATTCGACACGCTCAAGTAACGTTTTACCAATTTTCGCAGCGTCGTAGCTTTCAATAAGTAGCGGGTGACATAGTTTCTGCTTAGCTTCCCAAGTTGCTTGGTTTTGATATAAATCAATAGCGGAATTCGCTATTTCCTCTGGTGAATTAGCGACGAAACCAGGCCATGGCTGACCAAAAGTCATTCCTTCTGCTCCAATGTCTGTGGTTACAATAGGCGTTTTCATCCGCATTGCATCAATAAACTTTCCCTTGATACCTGCACCAAATCTTAACGGGGACAAGCAAACTCTCGCGTGTTTCATAACCTGATCTACATCGTCCGCCCTATCTTTAATTAAAAACCCGTTTGAGGGACTATTTAGAGCTGTCGCTTTGGGAGGCGTGTACGCGCCATAAATGTGCAATTCTGCCTGAGGCAAATGACGCCGGATTAACGGCCATATCTTTTGTAAGTAAAGTACCGAGTCCCAATTAGGCGCATGTCGCAAATTTCCAATGGTGATGAAATGATTGCGTTCGGAATAGGCTAAAGCATCTTCCTTCAACTTTTCCAAATCGAGCATAAATGGTATGCGTATTAACAATTGAGGGTCGAGGCTAAAATGGTTTTGTAGTAACTCTATTTCAAAGTCAGATATGATTAAAGATAAGTCGCAACGATAAATACTAGCAATTTCGCGCCGCGCAAGCTCGCTATTAAGATCGTTAAAGCTGAACTCTCGGTCTTCTTTTAGTGCGTTATGCCGAGCATTACGTAAACATTGCAAATCCTCAGTATCGAGAATTTGTAACGCAGTTGGCACAGCCTCTGCCACGCGCCAGCCAAATTGTTCCTCCATCATAAAGCGATCATATAGGACAGCCGTTGGGTTTAGCTGACTAACAAAGGAGTCAAATGTAGAGTCGTTGATAGAAATTGTCTGAACTTCTATACCTTCTGTCGTTAGGTCGTGATTGTAATCGGTCGATTGAGCGGGTGTGGCGAAAGTAACTTGCCATTGGTTTTTGGCGAATAATCGTATTAACGACATCATATGAGAACCCGCCGCAGACGACTTTGGCTCAGGCCATACATATCCAATTACAAGAAGCTTTTTCATCGATACTAAACAACCGCGCCAAAATTAAAATCTCACTACGATGGAGTATTCTAGCGTTTCTTAAACTTGATTAACATCTCAATTAGCGTTGATTAATTCAATTCCCCAGCACAACAATGTTAGACTCATCTCCATTACATAAACATGCATCTATCTTTATGAAAATACATCAGTTCTATACTCATAACGAATTAAGAAATTTTACCTATATTATTGAGCTTGATAGTGGTGAAGCGATTGTTATTGACCCTTGGGACGAATCCGTCATAGAGCAGGAGCTCAGAAGTCGGCAGTTGCGCTTAAAAGCCATAATCAATACTCACGAACATTGGGATCATACTAGGGGGAATGAAGCACTCATTGAATCTCATCAGTGTGAAGTTTGGGCCCATTCAAATGGCCAAGGAAAAATACCAGGGCTTAGTAAAACCCTTTCTGCGGGAGAAAAAATACAACTTGAATCTGAATCATCGTTGTTAGTGCTGGATACCCCCGGTCATACTTTTGCGCACCTTTGCTTTTTGGTGGTTGAATGCCAAAGGCCGAAAGCGGTATTTACCGGAGATACGCTTTTTAACGCCGGTGTTGGCCATTGCCGTAGCGGTAATGAGGAAGTCTTGTATAAAACGATTTCTGAGCAATTCCAAACCATGGATGACGATATTATTGTGTTACCGGGACACGATTATTTAGAGAATAATCTGCGCTTTACTCTACAATTTGAACCTCACAATCAGCAGGCATTGGCTTGGTTAGAAAAAGTGCATTCTCCAGATTACAATCCCGGTGATGTTCGTACCACCATTGGAGATGAAAAAAGCTTTAATACATTCTTACGGCTGGACAGCATCGATATTAGACAAAGTCTGAACTTGCCCGAAGAGGTTGATGCAAAGAAAGTATTTTTAACCCTTCGAGCCAGACGAGATAACTGGTAGTCAAAAAATTAAGCCGCTAACTGGTCATATTTAGCCTCGAAAATTGAACAAGGCTCTCTATTTGAGCCTTTAATAAACCTGTCCGAAACTGTCCGAACATTGAATTCGGACATTGTCCATTGCCTAGCGATTCCCCACGGCTAGCACTTAGTTGTCTATTATATGTTTAAATATCAATAAGTTAGGTGGTTTTTGCTAAGTTGGCACAGATCTAGCTCTATTAATTATGACTATCAATATTAATAGAGCAAATAATGATAAAAGATACATCATCACAAGACGTCATCCTAACTCAGCCAAAAAGCAAAAAAATATGGGTGATTTCTGCTTTTAGCGCAGTCATTTTGGCGCTCAGTTTTATTGTATACCCAAGCATATCAAATTGGTCTTCGTCTGACCGTTCAGTTAGCCAGTCTCGAATAAGAGTGGCCGAAGTAGAACGTGGAATGTTTATTCGCGATCTCTCGTTACAAGGAAATATTGTAGCCGCTAACAGCCCAAAACTTTACGCACCGGCCGTCGGGACAGTGACACTATTAGCTAATCCAGGAGAGCAAGTAAATAAAGGCGATACGGTTGCAATAGTGAGTAGTCCATCATTAACTAATCGGCTACAACAAGAGAAGTCACGACTCGAAAGCCTACAAATTGAACTAGAGCGCCAGAAGATTGCCACTAAGCAGGCTCGAATCAAGAGTCGCCAACAAATCCAGCTAGAAAAAGTCGTTTTGGACGCCGCAGAAAGAGAGAAGAGACGAGCTGAGCAATCAGTTAAGATCCAAGCTTTGAGCCAAATTGATTACGAGAAAGCGATTGACGATTTAAAACGTTCTCAACTTAAATATGACTTTGCCATTGAGCAAGCAGAACTTGAGCAAGAGAACTTATCCTTTGAATTGAAAACTAAAGAATCAGAATACAATCAATATAAGTTGCTCGTTGGAAATACGGAGCGTCTAGTTAATGAGCTAAACATGCTGGCGCCGGTATCAGGCATTATTGGTTCTTGGTCGGTGGAACAAAAATCGGCGGTTTCACTTAATCAACCGATCTTAACCGTGGTTGACTTATCGGCATTTCAAGTGGAGGTTGATATTCCGGAATCTTATGCCGACTCGGTAGGGATTGGAATGCCGGTTAAGGTTAACTACAACGCGCAAGAATATGACGCATCACTAATCAGTATATCCCCAGAAGTCACTAACAATGTGATCAAAGGAAGAGTTGCTTTTTCCGCAGAACCTCCTCCAGGTATTAAACAAAACCAACGAGTTTCTAGCCGTGTGATCATTGAACAAAAGGATAATGTTCTTTATCTACCTCGCGGCTCGTTCGTGCAACATCACGGCGGTCTGAAAGCCTTCGTTATTGACGGTGAAATAGCAACCTTAACTAATGTCACCCTAGGTGCTAGAAGTATCGACAAAATCGAAGTGGTCTCGGGATTAGAGAAAGGTCAGACAGTGATCATTTCGAATACCGATTTTGTTGGTGATGCCAAAATTTTAAATCTTAATTAACTAGTTACTACAAATTTTAAGTGTAACGAATTAACTCATCTTTATAGGAACTTTCACATGCTAAAAATGAATAATATCAAGAAAATTTTCAGAACCGATCTAGTAGAAACTCATGCATTAAGAGACTTTAGTTTGGAAGTTAGTGAGGGTGAGTTCGTTGCCGTAACTGGTCCATCTGGTTCAGGCAAGACAACTTTTTTAAATATTACTGGAATGCTAGAAACTTTTAACAGTGGCAGCTACTTGTTAGATGGCCTGGACGTCAGTCAACTAAATGATAACCAACGCTCTAAATTAAGGAATGAGAAAATTGGATTCATTTTTCAAAGTTTTAATCTTATCCCAGATCTTAACCTGTTTGATAATGTCGATGTTCCATTAAGATATCGTGGATTTAGCGCTAAAGATAGAAAGCAAAGAATCGAAAATGCATTAGAAAGAGTTGGCCTTTCAGCCAGAATGAAACATTTACCATCGCAACTTTCTGGAGGGCAACAGCAACGAGTAGCCATTGCTAGAGCGTTGGCCGGTGAGCCATTGTTTTTATTAGCAGACGAGCCTACTGGTAATTTGGATTCATTGATGGCTCGTCAAGTAATGCAATTGCTTGAAGAAATAAACCAGCAGGGAACCACCATTATTATGGTTACTCATGATGCTGAATTAGCTCGCAGAGCAGAACGCAATATTCACATTGTCGACGGCCAAGTCAGTGACTACCAACAACTGCAACCTGTTCTTGATGTAGCTGAAGCTTAGGAGATACCAATGCTCTCATACTATCTAAAATTATCTTGGTTAAGTATTAAACGAACCCCCATATTGACTAGCTTAATGATTGTTGCAATCGGCTTGGGGATTGGCGTTAGTATGACTGTACTAACCGTTAACTATATGATGGATAAAGATCCAATTCCCGAAAAAAGTCATCAGCTTTATCATGTACAACTATTTAGTTATGGCAAAGGTCATTCGAATTCTCAAACAGAAGACGCGTTTCCAATGCAGGTCACATATCCTGATGCAATGAACATTCACCGCTCTGAAGTTCCGCTGCGCAAAACCAGAAGTCTTGCTACCGGTTTTACTGTCATTCCCGAATCCGCTGATTCGCCACCTTTTATGCAATCGGCAAGAGCAATTGATTACCAATTCTTCGATATGTTTAACGTTCCCTTTATATTCGGTAGTACCTGGAATGAGCAAATTGATCAGTCACCAAGAGAAGTGGTTGTCATTGATAAAGAGCTTAACAATCGACTATTTAACGGCGAAAACAGTGTCGGAAAAGCCGTTAATCTAGGATCGGTTAGATACACTGTTGTTGGGGTGATTGATACATGGCAGCCTGCGCCTAGGTTTTATGATCTTAACAATGGCAACTTTAATGAAAGCGAATCTATTTTTGTGCCATTTTCTTTATTGCCTGTTCACGAGCTTCCGAGCTGGGGAAATAATAATGGATGGAAGACTGAAAAGATCAACAACTATCAAGAAAAATTAGCCTCAGAACAAATGTGGAATCAGTACTGGGTTGAACTACCAACTAAAGAAGTAAAGGAAGAATACCAACAATGGCTTGAGGGCTATATCAGTGAGCAACAAAAGCTGGGTCGATTTGAAAATGAAAAGGCCGGCGCTTCGCTCAAGAATGTTATTCAGTGGATGAAGGTTAATCAAGTGGTGCCGAGTGATAACTCGATTTTAGTTGGACTATCATTTATGTTCTTGGCGGTTTGTATGATTAATACTATTGGCTTGTTGCTGGCAAAATTTTTAAGAAGAGCGCCTGAAGTTGGTGTACGAAGAGCGTTGGGAGCGAGTCGTTCCGAAATCTTTATTCAACACTTGGTCGATGTTGCCTTCATCGGAATCTTGGGAGGGGCGCTTGGACTGTTGCTTGGACAACTTGGCTTGCTGGGAGTTAAGACTCTCTATTCATCCTATAGCCAATTAGTCCATATGGATTTAACTCTAATTGTATTAGCCATCGGAATCGCTTTGGGGTCAAGCGTGATAGCTGGCATGTATCCAGCTTGGCTAATTTGTAGAACCAATCCATCAGTCTACTTAAAAATTCAATAGGAGAGTGACATGTTAGAAATAAAACCGATATTAAGTGCACTGTTGAGGCATAAGAGTAGTACTTTGTTAATCATTCTCCAAATTGCGATCACTTTTGCTGTAGTTGTTAATTCGACCAGCATTATTAAAGAAAGAATTGAGCTGATGTCGCGAGATACCGGGTTGGTAAATGACAGGTTAATCACTTTTAATGTTAATGCGTTCGGTGAGGACTACGACCATGAGTCTAATTTAAGAGCTGACCTAGAGTTGCTTCGAAGCTTACCGGGTGTGGTATCGGCAGCCCCGATGAATCAAATTCCTCTCAGTGGTAGTGGCGATTCAAGTGGTGTGGCGGGCTCGCAAGAAGCGGTTGATAATTTAGAAATGACGGGCACAGGAATGTTTCATGGTGACAGTCATATGATCAACACTTTAGGAGTAAAATTGGCCGCAGGGCGTTTGTTTACTCCAGAAGAAATAACTTATTCAAGAGGAAGAGCAGACGTTAAATCTGTGATCATCACACAGGCGCTGGCAGATCAAATTTATCCCGAAGGTAACGCGCTAGGAAGTACCTTGTTTATGGGGGGGGATCTGAAAATGACGATTGTCGGTATCGTTGAACATATGTCTGGATCGTGGCCAAGCTGGTCAAATTTTAATTACAATGTGCTTACTCCATTTGTACCATTAAGGGACTTTCAACGTTATCTTATACAAGCAGAAGATCAGGAAACGGTCACCAGGTTGCTTGGAGAAGTTGAAAAGTTGTTAATTGACCGTAATCGGCAAAGAGTTATCACCAACGTCAGATCAATGGATGAATTAATTGAAAGGATTTATGCAGATGACGCAGCCATGACAACCATTCTTTGGGTCGTGGTAATTCTACTAGTGCTTATAACCGCACTGGGAATTGTTGGGATAGTGAGTTTTAACGTTAATCAACGAGTCAAACAAATCGGTACGCGTCGGGCTTTAGGTGCCACTAGAATGGATATACTGCGTTATTTTGTTACCGAAAATATTTTAATCACCTCACTAGGCTTGTTCGTTGGAATTACGTTAACGATTGGCTTCAATGTTTTCTTAGCGGAGCAGTTTGAAATGCCAGAATTTAATTGGAATTTAATTCCGGTCGGCGTTCTAATTATGTTTTTCATTGGAATTGTTTCAGTTTGGCTACCTGCGCGTCGAGCCTCAAAGGTATCGCCAGCTATTGCGACTCAAAGTATATAACTGAACTTGTTAGTGCCAGCTAATTACTCATCTGGCACTATTACTTTTTTATACTGGCTAGATTAAACTACCATCCTACCCATTAGGAAAAAAGCGCCCTATGAATCAAATTTTAGTGATTGATGACAACAAAGGAATTGCGACGGCTCTTGAAGTTCTATTTTCAATCTATGATATAAAAACCTTGCACGCATGTGATCCGCAAGAAGGATTACGATATATCCTGTCCAATCAAATTGATTTGGTCATCCAAGATATGAACTTTACCGAAGATACCACTTCGGGCGAAGAAGGCATCAAGTTATTTCAACAGATCCACAGTGAATTTCCAGACCTTCCGGTTATTTTACTAACAGCTTGGGGAAATCTAGAAACTGCTGTCGAATTAGTTCGAGCTGGTGCTAGTGATTATTTAACCAAACCTTGGGACGATACTAAGTTAATGACTACGGTTACCAACTTAATGGAGTTGGGACAATTACGCCAACAAACCAATCGTATGCTTAGCCAAGAGTCAAGCCTTGCTCGAAATTTAGCGCAGGACTTTGATTTGTGTAATACCATATTTAACAGCCCTGCAATGCTACAGACTATGACCATGGCTACACAAATTGCTCACTCAGATATTCCGGTTCTTATAACCGGTCCTAATGGTTGTGGAAAAGAAAAAATAGCTGAAACAATTCAAGCCAACTCAAGTGTTAAGGATAAACCCTTTATCCGAGTCAATGTCGGAGCACTTCCTATGGAGCTTTTGGAAGCGGAACTCTTTGGCGCGGAAGCAGGAGCATACACTGGTGCACAAAAAAAACGGGTCGGACGATTCGAAGCCGCAGATGGAGGGACTCTATTCTTAGATGAAATTGGCAACCTTCCATTGTCAGGACAGGTAAAATTATTAAGAGTTTTGCAAACTGGCCAGTTTGAAAGACTCGGCAGCTCGGAAACTAAAACGGTTAATGTGCGGGTGATTAGCGCGACTAACGCCAATTTGTTGAATGATATTAAAGAAGGACGATTCCGAGAGGATTTATACTATCGACTTAACGTTATCGAAATTAAAGTTGCTCCTTTAGCTGAAAGAGTTGAAGATATATTGCCGTTAGCGCTTTATTTTATGCCCGATGACGTAACCCTTTCTAACGAAGCGGAAATGGCCTTGCAGCAACACGATTGGCCGGGTAATGTGCGAGAATTGGAAAATGTGATTAAACGAGCAAGTCTGCTCGCGAAAGCAGGAAATATCGAAGTGCGAGATTTAGGCTTACCGCAGTCAAACAATCCTGTTGTTGCTCCTATCATTACTCAAGAGCCTGATAAAGACATCTTAGTTGAAACGCTTAATCGAAATAAGCGAAATATCTCGCAAACGGCCAGAGAGCTTGGATTGAGTCGACAATCACTTTATCGAAGGATGGATAAATTCGGGATTCCTCGATAAATTGTTAGCAACATCTTTCATAAAGAAATGATTCAAATACTTGCTTATCCGATTGGGCTTAGTTGTTTGATCATTAAAGCTTAAGTAGAATGAGTCAAAGTACTAAAAAAGACATACTCATATTGAAATCCAACCTGAGCCTTGAAGCAAAACTGACGGTATTTATAACTCTTATAATTACCTTTATCATCATCGCTACTGCGTTTTTTAATTACTGGCTTCAAGACCTTATAATTGCTTCCTTGTTGACAGCGGCGATCATTTTTCCGCTATCAATCATTGCTATTCGCAGCTATATGGCGCCAGTTAATCGAATTCTAAGTGCTCTTAACGATGGATTTCATAATTTTCTAGATAACGACTTCAGTGTTTCTTTAGCAAAAACTCGCGAAGATGAATTGGGAGAGTTAGTCGAAGTCTATAATAAGGTGGGCGGGGTACTCAGAGATGAACGGCTTAATCTCTACCAACGTGAATTATTATTGGACACGGTAATTCAAACTACCCCTTTAGCACTGATTTTGGTCGATGATTCAGGCGCTATTATTTACAGTAATAGCGCTGCCAAACAGCTAGTATTTAACGGCAAGGCGATTAATGGATTGTCATTTTCAAAGCTACTAAACGATAAACCTAAGCCGTTTACTGACGCAGTGAATTCCGGTCTAAGTGGGTTGTTTACCATTCCCAAGGAAGAAGGATCGGAGACCTATCATTTAACCCAAAGTCAGTTCCTTCTTAACGGCAGAAAACACCAGCTGTATTTGTTTAAAAGCCTCACTAAAGAAATCAATCGTCAGGAAGTCAACACTTGGAAGAAGGTTATTCGGTTAATCAGCCATGAGTTAAACAATTCGCTCGCGCCAATCACTTCGTTGGCTCATTCTGGCGAGTTATTAAGTCAACGCCAAGATGCTCAAAAATTGGCGGATATTTTTTCGACAATGGGAGAGCGAGCACGCTACTTGCAGTCATTTATTGAAGGTTATGCCAAGTTTGCTCGACTACCTAATCCGCAATGTCAATCGATAGATAGTTATGCTTTCTTGAGTAACTTGCAACAGATTCAAAAATTTGAGCTAGATTGTCGACCGGATGAACGCCCAATCTATGGCGACCCGGCTCAGTTACAACAAGTGATTATCAATTTAGCCAAAAATGCAAGTGAGGCGACCGATGAACATTCAGAGGTGGAGAACAGAGTCGTGTTATCGCTTTCTGTTTCGGTTGAAAGTTTTACCCTTATCATCAAAGACCGAGGCAAGGGAATGAGTGAGGCTAACTTGACTAATGCTTTGCTTCCTTTCTACTCAACTAAGGCTGAGGGGACTGGTTTAGGCTTGCCTTTGTGTCGAGAAATTGTTGAAGCTCATGGTGGCAAAATTTCGATTGCGAATCGTACTAATGGCGGCCTAAAAGTTACCATCGTATTGCCACTAAATTAGTCACTCGGAAAATTTTATTGCAATTCTAAAATCGATCGATGACCGTGATCCCAGTCCCGACAAATTGATCCATTTGAGTTAGCTCAGTAAGTGACTGTTCTAAGCTAATGGTTTTGCCAATCAGTCTTTTAGGTGCCAATTTTCCCTCAACAATCATCTTTAACATATCGGGATATCGATAGGCTTGCATTCCATGACTACCGATAATCTCCAATTCGTTGGCTATCACTCTTGCCATCGGCACTTGAGCGCATGCATCTTGATTTACCATTAAGCCAATTTGAATGTGTTTACCCCGTTTTCTTAGGCAGGACACCGAGTTGAAACAGGTTGTTTGGCTTCCAAGTGCGTCGACCGATATGTGAGCACCGCCGTTCGATAAGGAGATGATTTGTTCGATTAGCTGATTATTGTTAATCGCATTAATGGTAGCTGTTGCCCCAATAGATCTGGCGAATTCAAGTTTTTTAGCATCGATGTCTATAGCGATCACATTTGCCCCAAAGGCGTGAGCAATCATAATTGCTGAAAGACCGACACCCCCACAGCCGTGAACAGCAACCCATTGGCCACTGGATACCTTGCCCTGATCGACAATACCTCGATAGGAAGTGACAAAACGACAACCTAAGCTAGCTGCAGTTACAAAATCAACTTCTTCGGGTAATTTAACCAGGTTTGTGTCCGCGTAATTAATCGCAACATATTCAGCGAACGATCCCCAATGTGTAAACCCGGGTTGAAATTGAAAATCACAAACCTGCTGATTGCCCGAATGGCACTGACCACATTGACCACAGCCGCAAACAAATGGTGTTGTCACTCGATCGCCGATATGCCAATTGTTAACAGATTTTCCGACCTCGACAATGGTTCCCGCAAGTTCGTGCCCAGGCACATGCGGTAATTTAATATCGGGGTCGTGTCCCATCCAGCCATGCCAATCACTGCGACACAATCCGGTAGCTCCCACCTGAATTACCACACCATCCGGTTCAGCTACTGGCGTTGCAACGGACTCTATTGAAAGAGGCTTTCCAAAATCGGTATAGACGGCGGCTTTCATCATCGGCAATAAGATTGATCAGTTCACTTCACTCCATATTCCCAATAAGCTCTCTAAATAGCAAGGAATGGTATAGAGTTCGTCGCTTGAACTGAATGATTAGGCGAGTTTTTCGTACTTTGCAAACGGGCTTAAACCTAACCAAGTCTGGATAGTTTTTGCCAATTGCTTGCTTCCCATCATCTTTATCTTATCTCGCTGCTCTTTGATGCTAGTTAACCCCATCCAGACAGAAGTCATCGTTTGAAGATCCGTTTCTACAATAAGGTCTATTTCGTAACCTGGGTCGCTCCAACATAGATCTACACGGCCCTGTCGATCGATTTCGAGCCACCATTTTTGTTTGCCATCAGCGACCTCGGGATAATAAAACTGAACAACGATCCTTCGTTCGGGTAATGGCTCAGGGTTTATGCAGCGACGCATATCCCACATTAACAATCTCGGATCAACATTTTCTAGAGCTGCACTGGCTTTCACCCATTTTTGCCCCCAAACGCCAACAGCATGTAAAACTGACTGAACATCTTTACCCGATTTGGATAAATGATATTCATAGGTATCGTGTTGGTCGTTCATAGCTTGTTTAACGATTAACCCAACTTCCTCTAGTTCCTTAAGCCGTTGCGACAAGAGGCTAGGTGACATTTTGGGCAAACCTCGTCTTAAATCGTTGAAGCGCGTGGAACCTGTCACCAACTCTCGTAATATAAGCAAAGTCCAGCGACGGCATAGAATCTCTGACGCCATTGCGACGGGGCAAAACTGTTGGTAACTGGGTTTACTCATAGTAAAAATCCTTATTAGAGGGGCAAATCATGTTAGCAACCGCTTGAAAAGAGAGCTAGTACAGTTTTTGAACTTAAATAATGGCGTGCGCTAGTTTATCTGGCGAGTATGTCTAGCCATTTCATTGTTTGGTGAGGAACCTATTATAAAAATACGTTAAAGAATTGAAACCATGTGCTTTTTTAGATATAAACAGGCTCGGGTCTTAAAATCATACAACGAGCTAAAGCGTGTAAGGAGCTAAAATGAAACGAATCAGTAAATTAGCCATATCTATTGGGCTGTCACTAACAGCACTTTCTACTATGGCTGACAGTGCCAAATCTCAAAAGCATGCTGACAATGCACTGAAAATGCGTAAAGCGGTATTTTCGCTTTTAGGTAGTAATATGGGACCAATGGGAGCAATGGCTAAGGGTAAAATCCCACTGAATAAAGAAGTCGTAGAAAAAAATGCCCTAAGAATTAATCAGCTTTCATTAATGATGGCAGACTATTTGAAAACAGATACCTCCAAGTTCAAACTAAAGACTGATGCTTTGGACAAGATATGGTCGGAACAAGACAAATTTGCAGATAAAATTGAGGCTTTGACTAAGTCATCTGACGCTTTGTATCTTGCGGCAAAAGCAGGAGACGAAAAGGCTATCAAAATGGCTATCAAAAATGTCGGTGGTAGTTGCGGTAGTTGTCATGATGATTATAAGGCCGATTAGGCTATTCTAGTTGCTAGGCGGTGTCCTGAGTGGAGTCGAAGGATGCTAGTTGCTGATGGCAGAGTTAACGTTTTATATAATTCAGCCACCGGCAATGTGTAAACTTACTGTATCGTAATTTGGATAGTCGTCTGGATAATTGTCGAGTATCTCCGTTAGTAAAAGTATTCTTCTTCAACTGGGGCATTAATAACCACTAACCAATAAACTAACCCTGCCACCAAAATCGCCACAATAATTGCAACGAGCAATTTCGAATGTGGAATAGCCTCCTCCGTTTTTACTTCTTCCGCCGATTTCTTACCGGTTATCATAGGCGTTATTAGATCTTGTTTCTTTGCTAGACGATAGTAGAAGGCGGCAGAAATATGCAATGCAATTGCTGCAAGAAGAAAGTCAAAAGCATTGTGGTGGATTAGCTTCATGACTTTTTCCATTTCTGCGCTGATTGTTCCGTAATAAGGACCCGACGAGAATATATCATCATTGATGAATAGCCCACTGATGGCTTGAGCTAGAATCAAAAAAATCATTAACAATAACATTAAACTACCAATAGGATTATGACCTACATAAGAATCGTTAGATGAGCTTTTCAATGATTTAAAATAGTTTGAAAGCCTAGCTGGGGTCGGAAAGAATTGGCTAAACTTGGAATACCGAGTGCCGAAAAATCCCCAAATCAAGCGGAACAAGGTTAAACCCAATATAAAGTAGCCAATCTGCATATGCAGTTCAACCATTTCGCCTTGTTGTTCAGAGGTGTACCAAGCACCACAGATAGCGATTACTAAAAGCCAATGAAAAAGTCGTAATGGAAGATCCCAAACAAGTCGAAGTTTTTTACTTTGAGTCATTTTAAATAGCCATCAACAAGAATTAATAATTAGTTTACCAAGAATTTAAGGCTTTATCTTTAGTCTGTTGCATCTAATGAGGCCGATATTCTCCATAATGATTCTTCTGGGTCATCGCTGAATGGCTAGTGGTTAGAATTGATAATTTTTTGATTACAACACACGATTGATTTAGTATTGATAGAAGCACTTCTAAGTATAATAAAATTATCGGAATACTTCTTCTAAAAGGAATTTAATTGAATGCCAAATTATCGAGTTATCATTTTACTTGGCTTCGCCTTACTTCATTCTTTCGCTCATGGCGAGCTATTACCGGTAGAGGCATTTGGCAATTTACCACAAACCAAACAACTAAAGTTATCACCCAATGGTAAGTCTCTAGCGTTCATTCGAGAACATCAAGGACAAACCCTGATTGGTGTTGCCGATCTAGTTAATGGTGGGTCCAACTATATTGTTCGAACGGATAATCAAAAATTTAAGATCGGTTGGTTTCGTTGGGCGAATGATCAGACTTTATTAATTAGCTCGGATTATCCTGTTAGTCGACGTGGGGTGAAATACACTGAAACTCGATTAATGAAGATAGGGATCGAAGCGGGTGCAGAAATAGAACCTGTTGTCGTTACAAAAAAGAATGAGCATATTTCGCAGTTTCAAGATAACATCATCGATATTTTGCCAAACGAGCCAAACCACTTCTTGATGGCTCTTGATCTTAAATCGCCTAACTACCCTAGCGTATACAAGATAGATCTTAACTCCAAGCGTATACGAAAGTTAATTTATTCGAGTAAATCCAATATTCGTGATTGGTTGACCGATCGTCAGCATAGAGTGCGTTTAGGAATTGGACGAGACGAGACTTCTATATTTTTTAGGTTATATGATTTACAAACTGAAGAATGGCGAAACATCTGGCATTATGAAATATTTGATGCGCCGGATATTTCGCCCCTCGGGTTCGGACTGAATCCAAATGAGTTGTACATTCGAGCTGACCATAATGGTCGATACGCAATTTTTAAAGTCGACCTACTTGATCCCAAGCTCTCAAGAGAACTGGTTTTTTCTGATCCAGATTATGACGTTGAAGGATCATTAATCTATTCAAGAAAAACTAATGACGTTATTGGCGTTTATCATGGTGAAGCCGATGACTCAAAAGTTTATTTCGACAAGTCGTATGCTAGTTTTCAAAAAGCTCTCAATAAAGCGATTCCGGATTCCTATAACAATATCTCAAGCTTTAGTAGTGACGAAAATAAATACATACTTTTCTCAAGTAATTGGCAAACGCCGGGTGCTTACTACATTGGCGACCGTACTAAAGGTACTTTAGATTTCGTCAGTGAACAATATCCTTTACTAAGAGAAGTCGAACTTTCAATCAAACAAAAAATAGTTTACAAGGCCAAAGACGGAACCGAAATAGAGGCCTACGTTACTTTACCCATGAAAAACGTTAAGGACCTAAATGCCGCTATTGTCATCCCTCATGGCGGTCCCATGGCTCGCAATTATTCCGGCTTCGATTGGTTTTCACAGTTTTTTGCGAGTAGGGGATACACTATTATTGAGCCGAATTTTAGAGGATCTTCAGGCTACGGATTTGAGTTTGAAATGGCATCCATCAAGAATTGGGGCGGGGTCATGCAAGATGACCTTGCTGATGCGGCAATGTGGTTAGTTGATCAACAAAAAATTGATAAGAACAAGATATGTATCGTAGGAGCAAGTTACGGTGGATATGCTGCAATGATGGCGGCAGTAAAACAACAAGATGTTTTCAAATGCGCTGCCAGCTTTGCTGGTGTCTCGGATCTAGAACTTTTACTGGTAAAAGCTCGTAAATTTACCAACTACAAGGTTGTAAAGAAACAAATTGGCTCAGATAGCGACTTTTTAGAAAAAGCTTCTCCAATTAATTATGTAAAAAAAATTAACACACCATTATTGCTAATTCATGGAGAGAATGATCGAGTCGTGGATGTCACCCATAGTCGTAATATGTTTGATGAGTTAGAGGATGAAGGCAAATTGGTTGAGTATGTAGAGCTTACCGATGGAAATCATTATTTAGAAATCGAGAAAAATAGACTACTAACTCTTTCTAAAATAGAAGCATTTCTACAGAGATACTTACATTAGTTAAACTAATATATCATCCCAATTCAGCTTGCTCGATTATCTCTCTTTCGTTAATCGCTTCGTCAATCCACTGCTGCATGGACTCTAAAGACAATATTGATTTGATATATTGTTTTTCAACCGCGCCGACATCTATTCCATAACGATCGAACCGGATCACGATTGGTGCATACATCGCATCAGCGATAGAAAATTCACCAAATAAAAACTCACCTGCATTTGGATTTTGTTTACGGCAGGTTTTCCATATGTCGCATATGCGATCAATTTCAGCTTGGAGTTCCGATTTAATCGGTGCAAATTTCAATTTTGCACGGCAGTTCATTGGCAATGTATCACGAATATCATGAAATCCAGAGTGCATTTCAAAACTCACCGACCGAGCGATCGCTCTCATATCAAAACTTTGAGGCCAACAATGCTTTTCTGGATAAATTTCTGCTATGGTTTCACAGATTGCCAACGAGTCCCAAACCGGAGTTTCTTTGTAGAAGTAAACAGGCACCTTAGCCGCGGGAGAATACTTGAGAATTTGTTCGCGAGAATTTTGAAGATAAAGTGGAATTTTAGTTTCTTTAAACTCTATTCCCTTCTCTTTAAGAAGAATCCATGGTCTTAATGACCAAGAAGAATAATTTTTATTACCTATCACTAAATGATTCATTGAGTATTCTCATTATTGTTAAATGAATAATTACAACAGTGTGCTGCTAGTTTATAAATTAAACAAATTGTGTTTTAGTTGTTAATTCTAGTCTTGCATACCCATAACTTTTCTATCTCAGCCAATTACACTTAAATAATGCAAACTCAATAACCGCGCGTCAAGTCCACAACTGAAGATAGTTGATTAGTCTGCCTATAATGACGAATATTCTCAGCGGCAATTTCGGCGGCAGTTTGCGGATAACTGGTAGCCGCGATGTGAGGCAAAGCAGTGATCTTAGGATGGTTCCATATCGGACTGTTCTTAGGCAACGGCTCTTGATGATAGACGTCTAAAACAACATGATACAAGTGCTCATTGTCGAGAACTTCAAGCAAGTCTGACTCTACGACATGCGGTCCTCGGGCAAAATTTATCAGCGATGCATTCCTAGGAAGCCTTTGTAGTAAAGCTTTATCGATGATTCCCTCAGTTTCTCTGGTGAGAGGTAACAGACAAATAAGAATGTTGGATTGGCTTACCATTTCTACTAAGCCTGCGGGCGTATCAAAACACTGAATACCTGGAATGTTCTTTTTAGTTCGACTCCAACCTAGTAAATTGAACCCGTTAGACATAAGCTTGTTAGCGCTGGTTATACCCAGTTCACCCAAGCCCAAAATTCCCACTTTGCAATTTTCAGCGGGTTGATAAGGAAGTTGTAGCCAAACCCTATTATGTTGCTGAGCAGCGTAACTAGGCATTTGACGATGTATATAAAGTGTCCAAGCGAGTACGGCTTCCGCCATAGTATCAGCAAGCTTAGGATCGACCATTCTAACCAACTTGATATTCTGAGTTTTAGCTAAATCAACCAAACTTTCCACTCCAGCCCATAAACTTTGAATCCAAATTAATTGGCTAAAGCTAGCAACCATTTCAGGGTCAGGATCTAGTACTATGGCGAGATCACAATCTTGTTTTTCATTTGGAGCTATATCTTGTGCTAGCAAAACCTGTTCGTTGGGTAACAACTGTTCAAATCGTTTTAACCAGGTGAGTTGGTATTCGAGAGGCTTACGGCTAATGAAAGGGATCATTCTTATCGGTTTACCTTAATCTGATATTAGCGCTAGTACCGCACCAGCTGGATCTTTGATCACACAAAAATTACTAGAACCCAAACTACGCAGTCCTTCGATAACTTCTCCACCCGCATCGATACACTGTTTTGCGCTTTGCTCTATGTCTTGGACTCTAACATACATCAACCATTGCGCGGGCATATTGGCATTTGGGCCCTTGGCGTGACAGATGCCACTAACGCATTGATCGCTGCCTGGTAAGTTCATTCCATAGTCATCATAGTCTCCCATGGAAACCGGAGCCGACTCCCAACCAACAACTTTGGAATAAAAATCTCGTAGTTCAGAAGCATTGTTAACCGTGAGGTCACACCATTCTATTTTTCCAACTTTAGATTGTTCGGACATTGTTTTCTCCACTTATTTTTTAAGATCATGGATGATTAGCTTAGAGAGCGCGTCGCTTGCTCCAATCCTTTTAAGGTTAATGGGTACATCTTATCGTCAACCAGTTGCCTTACCATACCAATGCTATGCGTATAATCCCAATAACGTGGATCAACCGGATTAAGCCAAACGACTTTATCAAAAACTTCACGTAGTCTTTGCATCCAAACATAACCTGGCTCATCGTTCATGTATTCAACACTTCCACCTACATGAGATATTTCGTAAGACGCCATAGAAGCATCTCCGACAAAAATTACTTTGTATTCCTTGTTGTAAGTTCTTAATACTTCATTAAGCGGAGTCTTTTCCGTGTAACGTCGTGCATTATTCTTCCAAACACTATCATAGATAAAATTGTGAAAATAATAATACTCAAGATGCTTAAATTCGGTTTTGCAGGCAGAAAATAATTCTTCACATATTCGCACATAAGGATCCATCGACCCGCCAACATCAAAAAAAATTAGGACTTTAACAGCATTGTGTTTTTCGGGAACCATTTTAATGTCGAGCATGCCCGCGTTCTTAGCCGTACTAGAAATTGTATCATCAAGATCAAGTTCATCTTCAGCACCGCTTCTTGCAAATTTTCTAAGCTTTCGGAGAGCAACTTTTAAGTTTCTGGTGCCCAGCTCAACTGAGTCATCAAGGTCTCGGAATTCTCTTTTTTCCCAAACTTTTACAGCGCTCTTATTTCGACTTTTTCCACCGACGCGAATACCTTCAGGATGGTAACCACTATGTCCAAATGGAGATGTGCCACCGGTACCGATCCATTTGTTACCACCTGCATGTCTTTCCTTTTGTTCTTCCAAACGCTGCTTAAATGTTTCAAGAAGTTTTTCCAATCCTCCAAGGGATTCTATTTGAGCTTTTTCCTCTTCAGTGAGTGTTTTCATGAATTCAGAACGTAACCAATCTTCGGGAATTAACGCTTCGAGAATATCCTCAAGATTATCTAGCTCCTTAAAGTGAGCAGAGAATGCCCGATCATAGCGGTCAAAATATTTTTCGTCTTTGACTAAACATAATCTAGCTAATAGATAAAATTCATCGAGACTACAAAAGGCCAGCTTTTTTTCTAGGGCCTCTAGTAGCGTCATTAATTCTTTAATTGAAACAGGTATTCCAACCTGCTTAAGAAGATAAAAGAAATTAATTAACATCGAACTAGCGGTTTTCTCGACGGATCATAAAGGCTAACTTTTCTAACATATGAACATCTTGTTCATTTTTTAACAGAGCACCATATAGCGGCGGTATCGCTTTGGAAGGGTCTTTTCCTTTAAGAACTTCGTCCGGAATATCATCGGCCAAAAGTAATTTAAGCCAGTCGATCAACTCGGAGGTTGATGGCTTTTTCTTTAATCCAGGGACTTCGCGTACTTGGAAAAAAATATCCAATGCTTCTTTTAACAAATTAGCTTTAATATCCGGATGATGGACAGCCACAATTTTTTGCATTGTTTCTCTATTCGGAAAATTGATGTAGTGGAAGAAACATCGACGCAAGAAAGCATCTGGTAATTCTTTTTCATTGTTACTGGTAATGATAATAATTGGTCGAGTCTTTGCTTTGATGGTTTCACCCGTTTCATAAACAAAGAACTCCATTTTATCGAGTTCTTGCAATAGGTCATTTGGGAACTCTATGTCGGCTTTATCAATTTCGTCAATCAATAAAACGACTTGCTGTTCAGAAGCAAATGCCTCCCAGAGTTTACCTTTTTTAATATAATTGCCAATATCGTGAACTTTTTCATTACCCAATTGTGAGTCGCGTAAACGAGAAACTGCGTCGTATTCATAGAGTCCTTGATGAGCCTTAGTGGTAGACTTTATATGCCATTGAATTAGTGGCATTCCTAGAGACTCCGCCACTTGCTCGGCAAGCATGGTTTTACCAGTACCGGGTTCACCTTTGATCAAAAGCGGCCGTTCAAGAGTTTTGGCAGCGTTAACCGCCATTTGTAACTCCTCGGTGGCAATGTATTGATCCGTGCCTGTAAATTTCATTGCTCGGTTTTCTCCGAATTAGAATTGCAAAATAGAGGCTAGTTTACAACTAGCCTATAAACTTTAGTTTTCCGGCCTTATTTGCTGGCGATATAATCATCAATGTATTGAGCCAATACGCTTAATGGGACTGGTCCATTTTTTAGAACAACATCATGGAATTCGCGAATATCAAACTTGTCACCCATTTCGGTTTCGGCTTTGCGGCGTAATTCAAGAATTTTGAGCATTCCAATTTTATAAGCAGTCGCTTGCGAAGGCATAACAATATGCCTTTCAACCATTTTTACTGCGTCAGGTTTTGGATTAGGCGTGTTGGTTACATAGTATTCGATGCCTTGCTCTCTGTCCCATTTCATCGCATGAATTCCGGTATCTACCACCAAGCGACAGGCGCGCCATAGTTCCATCGCTAAGCGGCCAAAATCTGAGTAGGGGTCGCTGTACATTCCTATTTCTTTAGGAAGCAACTCAGAATAAAGTCCCCAGCCTTCGGTGTAAGCAGTAAATCGAGAGAATTTTCTAAACTTGGGTAGTCCTTGTAGCTCAACTGAGATTGCTCGCTGCATATGATGCCCTGGGATACCTTCATGATAAGCCAATGCTTCCATTTGATAGGTCGGCATATCACTCATACGATAAAGGTTAGCGTAGTAGATACCGGGTCGTTTACCATCGAGAGTCGGACTTTGATAGAAGGCTTTACCAGCAGATTTTTCCCTAAATGCTTCTACCGCTTTAACCGTTAAATCAGCTTTTGGTTTAACGATAAACAATTCATCCAAACGCGACTTCATGGTATCAATTAGTTGAGTTGCTTCAGTCAGGTAGCGCTGACGACCTTGTTCAGTTTCAGGATAATAGAACTGTGGATCATGGCGCATAAACTCGAAAAATGCTGCCAAGTCACCTTCAAAGCCTACTTTATCCTTAATGGCTTTCATTTCTTTATGAATTCGAGCAACTTCGTCGAGTCCGATTTGATGGATCTCTTTCGCTGTTAAATCAGTTGAAGTGGTACGAGCTAGCGCGTTATTAAAGAATGCTTCTCCATCAGGGAATTTCCATGCGCCATCCTTGTCGTCGGCTTTTGCCTGAATGACTTCTACCGCGCTAATAAGCTTTTCATAACCTGGCTTTACGCTTGCTTTTAAAGCAGCGGTCGCTCTATCAATCAAGGCTTGTTTTTCATTATCAGAAATCTCTAATTGAGCAATTTTTCCGCTAAAGTCGGCTAACAAAGTACTATCATCGCCTTCAGAAAAAGGCGCACCGTTAATGATATTCTTGCTATCACTAATAATATAAGGATAGACAAATTTAGGTGCGATGATACCTCTTTCAGCTCGAGTATTAATCCCGTCGATGACTTGGTCAAACAGCGGTGCGACTTTTTCCAGTCGAGCAATATAAGCTTCCGCATCAGCCAACTCAGATATAGTATGTTGGTTAATTAAAAGTGACGGTACTTGAGAATGGATGCCAAACATTTGATTCAAAGGGTAGTTATGGAAACGCCATTTGAAGTCCGCAATTTCTTGTTGTAAGTTGAGTTTCATTATATCCAAACTAACTTTGGTCTGAGCGTCTAGTTTAGACTCATCGATTTGGTTAACTTTGTCTAAGTTGTCTTTGGCTATTTGTAAGTCTTGTTGTGCTCTTTCATCGGACAGGTCATCCCATTTATCTTGATCTTTTTTAATTCCCAAGAATGATTGAAAGATTGGGCTACGCATTACACCTTGCATAAATATTTCTTCGAACAAAGCATTGGCTTTTTCCGACTCGGTCATATTCGTAACAGTTGCTTGAGTGTTGGCTTTAGTCTCAGCAGTAGCTGGCGACTGTGCTTCTTGTTGGCCACAACCAGCAATAACCGCAACGAATAAGGTGGAAAGTGTAAATTTGGATAATTTAGTCAAAATAACTCCTCGAAAAATTAAAAAATGTAAGACCGTGAGTCGAATTCACGGGTTTGGTATAGACTTAACTTGGATGTCGCTTAAATCCTAAAATAGTGGCATCTTGGATATATTTGCATGCTTAAAGCCATTATACCTAAGTGAATTTAGTTGATATTAGCATACTAAAATTGGTCAATTAAAGTATGCCAATAGTCATATCTACGATATGCGACGGAGACCCACTAATATTGAACTATTTGGAGTACGCAAATTCAACTTTATCGATAAAGCCTTGCCAAGTTTCAGAGGGCTTCCAAACTCGGTGTAGGTCTTTTAGGGCGACTTCTTTTTGAACACCGAGCTGAGTGACACGATATAGATATAAGTATGAAGAGGCGCGCCAATTCATCTGACAATGCACGTAAACTTTATCATTCCCATATTTTTTCATTAACTCAACGAACGTTTCAAAGTTCTCTAACGTCGGATCATTCCAAATAATTTCTATCTGGTCATAGCTGAGCCCCAATGATTCAACACGTTTGCGCTCATCAGCCTGATCGCCCGGTATCAGGTTAATTACATGCTTAAACCCATATTCTTTAATGTAATCGTAGTCTTTGAGGTGGAGTAGTCCTGAGCTGGCTAGTTGTTCAGAAACAAAATGGAAGTTTAATATTTTTTCGAGGGAGTCAACCGGCTCAACTTTATCGTGAGCTTTGCCATTCAAGCTGAACGTTAACAATAAAACGAATAGAGCCGTATAGATTCTGTTCATAGATGTACCCCAAGTTTTAACAAAAACCCATTATCGGAACTCAGGTCTTAATGTCAAACCTATTCATATAATAAGTTGTAACATTCTTATTATTGGCTGGGTCAGCTAATGACACCTTAGCAAATTTATAAATACGGTTATTGATTCAAATGTCTATCTTTGCTCGAAATCTTGTGATTATCATAGTATTGATGATGAAGCCGAACAAATCCGAAGTGCATGCCCAGACATTTAGTAGTGGGCCGAAGAAAACACCACTAATTGAGCTTTATACTTCAGAAGGTTGCAGCAGTTGCCCGCCAGCTGAAAAATGGCTCAACACCTTAGCCGATCATAAGGGACTATGGCACCAGTTTGTGCCGATCGCCTTTCACGTCGATTATTGGGACTACATTGGGTGGAAGGACACTTTTGCTAGTGCTAGCAACAGCAGACGACAGCGACAATATAAGCAAGAAGGCAACCTTAAGGGAGTTTATACTCCCAGTTTTGTCTTTATGGGCAATGAGTGGAAGAGTTGGTACTTTGAAAAAAAAATTCCCAACGTCAATTGGTTGGAAGTCGGTGATTTAAGAGTAAAAATCGTTGGAGAAAATGCGCTAGTGAGTTTTAACCCATCGCAAAGCAGTGCAGAAAAACTAAAACTACACTTCTCGATATTGGGATTTGACCTTACCACGAGGGTTAAGCGAGGAGAGAATAGCGGAAAAATATTGAAGCATGAGTTTGTTAGTTTAGCACGAGCCTCGCAAGTCGCCGAAGAACAAAATGGTTTATACCAATGGCAAATTAAAATACCAAATTTAGAAATTTTCCAGCAGAAGTCTTTTCTATTGGAAACTAATCCAAAACCGCGCCTAGCCTATGTGACTTGGGTGACCGCTGTTAACCGATTGCAGCCGATCCAAGCGGCGGGGGCTTGGCGCGCGATAGATTAGTTTCTTACTCTGAATCTCGATATCGATGCCATTGCTGAGTACGAAAAAAGAATCCGATGTAGCCTCTTACTTGCAGCTGTTCATTTTCTAACCAAATTTTGGCATCGTAGAATTTTCCATTGTTGGGGTCCAATATTTCACCGCCTTGCCAGGCGTTTTCCTCAAAGGCCATCCCACTTAGAATGTCCATCCCAATAATTTTGACATCTTTTAGTTTGCCTTTACATTGCTCACAAATCGGATCGTCTGATTCTCCTGTAGCAGGAAATATCCTAGTGATTTTGGCTGAAAGTTGTCCATTATTAATTGAAATCAAAACTAATGAACGAGGCTCATTTGTTTCATCGTCGATAGTTTGCCACAAACCCAAATATTCTTGGTGTTGCGGTGATTCCGCGTTAATCGGTGCAGAATCACTAAAACCTTTTAGCGAAAAAAAAGAGCCAACGACAATGATGTAAACCAGTAAAACGTTTCTTAAATGAATATTCATACAGACTCTAAGGTAAGGATGTTTTTGGCGTAGTGTTTGGCTAAATAGCTTCCAATTTCAAATCCGAGGTAACTAGCGACTAGCCAGTACCAGCCATTGCCAATGTTAAAAACATCAGGCCAATAAGAAAACCAAACAAATGCAGGGATAATGTTTAGAAAACTCTCGATCACTAGGTTAATCAGTGCTCCAAAGGTTATTTGATCGACAAGATTGGAAAACGATGTGTAGTTTGAGAAAAACTCTACGATTTCGAGCACTTCAATGTGAATATAAGTAATAAAGGCCATAGTGCCGTAATAGCCACCACCAAAGAATAACCATTTTTGGTGAATTGGGTTTAATTTGAAATCAGATTCTTTGTCATCACTCTGCTTCTTTTTTTCTTTAAGTAGGCTAATGTTATCTTCAGCACCGATGTAATTTTTCTTTATTGACCAGAGTACTAAACCGAACCCCATTAAGCCAACAGGTAAACCGGCTATAAAAATGGCTTTAAGTATTTCCGTCATCTATCAATCCTAGCTTAAGCTCATCTGTAATTTTTTCGGGTTTAAGGCGCTGCCAATCAAAACTATAACCTGCTTCTTCAATAATTGCAGTTAGTTGTACTAAAAAATCTTAAATCGTTCGGTTTTGGTGGATGTAAGCCAATCGACTGAATAAACGGATTCAATTAAATTGATTGCAATAGTTTCTGAAATTCTTATTCTAAATCTGCCAATAAAGAGTCTAGCAGATCACGATCTAAGAATTGACCGGCCACTACCACCGCATGAATAGACCGACTATGACTGATGGACTCCAAGGGATTCTTATTCAGTAAGATCAAGTCGGCTCGTAAGCCTTCTTTTATGATTCCTACAGAATGTGTTCCACGATAATACGCAAAGATATTGTGAGTGCCTGTTTGTAGCGCTTGAAGCGGAGTTAATCCCGATTCAACCATTAGTTCTAATTCCTTATGGAGTGAATCACCTGGCACATTAAACCATTGTGGAGCGTCTGAGCCGAGTAAAATAGGAACGCCTTGTTTTTGAAATTCGTTCAATAATATTCGTCTGACCTGCAAAAAACGATCGGCTTGTTGTTTGGTGATGGCCGGATTACTCCAAAAGTTATCGCGAGAATTCTTCCATCCATCAACCACACTTTTTGGCATCCAGCGATGCGCAGGGTTTTTCATTAATTGGTCGGTTGAACCACTACCTGCAAGGTTTTGCATTAGGGTTTCGGTCGGGACTACCGAGTAATCATACGGTTTTAATTCCGTGATCAGTTTGGCAATCGAGTCGTCGTTTACTTGATGAGCCAAAGAGAATCCAAAAAATCCTCGATTTGCAATCTCTCCACCATTTCGAACCGCTAATTCTTCGATAAAGCCATCCAAATGGTCAATAGTTGCTTGGCCCGCTTTGACTGTATCGACTATACCGACATCTGTAGAAATATGACCACCCCATAAACTACCTAGATTGCTCGCTGTTTCTGTTACTGCCCGGTAAGACTCTTTTGAGAGTCCAGGATGGATCTTATGAAAGTCATAACCAGCTTTTACTTGTTGGGTAATTTTTTTGATGGCCTGTTGAGGGGATTGCACACTATTACCATTAATCGATGGGCCAGAAGTCACCAAGTAAGGACCAAGTTTGTTGCCAGAATTGAGTTGCTCTCTTAGCGCCAAATGCGATGGATGTCCTAGCATCCCACGGATATTGGTGACACCGTGGGCTATAAAGAGTTTGAGGACGCGATCGGTGTATTCTGGGTTATTTGGAATATGCGCATGCATCTCGCTAAGGCCAGGGATCACATAGCGACCGCCGGCAGAGATAGACTGAAGTTCGCTCGGAGGTGAAATAGGGTTAATCGCAGCAATTTTGCCATCTCTTATCCAGATAGTTGAATTGGTTGTCACCTTACCGGTAGACACATCAATCAATGAAATATCGGTTAACAACCAACTTGTTTTTTGACTTGCAATTCCCACAATGTGAAAAGAGAATAGAAAAAGCAATACTAAAAGCATTTTTAGTTGTCGCATGCTGTAAACCTCGAGTAAATTTGTCTATCGATTACTTATTATTTCCCCAGTCTTGGAGAATAACCGTTTCCGCTCTATTTCTTATTTCTTCTAATAAGTTCAACACTTTGCTAATTAGTAGTCTAAATTTATCAACTTTACTTCGTTCCGTTATTTTCTGACGAGACCCCAAATCAAGCTCATTTTTAGCAAATTCTATTGCTGAAATTGTGCTAGCGAGTAACTCTACTAACAGCTTATCATCGACAGCGTCTAATTGTTTGGGCATCAAGGTTACGATCATCAACAGGTCGTTCATTAGTTTTTGATCTTCAAAAGCCATTCTGGTTGGCATGTAATGAGCGCCAGCCGCCAGTCCACCATTGATTTCGAATATATTTCGGGTTAACCAATGAATGCACTGTTTTAACTTTTCCGAATGAGTGACATACCAATTGATTTCATTAAAAGCCATAGTTTTGATTGCTGATTTTATCGGCTTAAGCAATTCTTGAAACGCAGATTCATAAGATGAATGATTTTCCCAATCAGTAAAATCTGCGTATTTAATATGCGAGACACTCGCAGGTAACTCGACGGTTTCAATAAGAACCGGTAGGACCATGATTCCCTCAGTACTGACTTGTTTCATTCTTGCAACGCTTAGCTCTTCAGTCACCCAGTTTGATAGAACGGAATGGCTTGATACCACATAGATTAAATGAGTTGACTGATCAATGCTTTCGTAAATTCTTTTTGGTATCGAATCACCGACAGATATATCTCTTTCGTCAAAGAACGTTCTCAATCCATATGACATGAAAGAAAGATTCAACTTTCTGACAAATTCCTTGTCTTTGCTGGCGTGACTGAGAAATATCATAGTTAGTTTATCGCATTCTCATTAATTATTGGTTCGTTGGTAGAGCTATTGTATATTGTCGGAAAAATTTTGATTAATCTTAAACCAATACTCCAAATTAAGAATTCTAGTTGACAATTTAGTCTAACTAACATCATATCCTTAATAATTCGGTATGCAATGCTAGGTAGTCACAGAGCCTTTTGGATACTGATTTAGTCTTTCATTGAGATAATTCGTTCACTTATAAAACTAACTATTATAGTTAGTGGAGGGCCGAAATAGTACTCGGAGATAGGAATGGCAAGTGAAAAAATTTTGATCCCTCTACTAATTTAATAGATTCCGAAAGCTATTGAAACGTTTTTTCAAGCCAAAAATTCAATTTCTCCAAAATAACCTCTGGTTCAACTGGTTTTGAAATATAATCATCCATGCCTGCATTTAAGCATTTTTCACGATCGCCCTTCATTGCATTTGCGGTCATTGCAATGATTGGAATAGTGGTTTCTAATCCTTTTACTTTTCCAGCCCGAACTTGTTTAGTGGTTTCATATCCGTCTAGCTCTGGCATATGACAATCCATAAAAATAAGATCGTAGTGTTGATCATTTGAATTATTCTCTAGCAGTTTAATTGCCTCAAGACCATTTTCTGCTATATCGGCGGTTAAACCAAACTCCTCCAAAATTCCCTGAGCGACCATTTGATTCACCTGATTGTCCTCGACTAACAAAAGCTTAATTGATCTTTTCTCATCGAAATCCGCAATGCCTTTATTAATGATTGAAAGCTGGCTTTTCATTGGGCTATTTGCGGACAATTGAATGCTTGATCTTAAATTAGATTCTGTAATAGGTTTTATCAAGCTATTAGTAAATCCTAGATTGTTTAGTGTGTCATTATCGAAAGACTGTCCTATACGATGCATTAACACAATTGGGCAGCCATTATAGCAAGAGTGAGCACGAATTCGTGTGGCGAGTTTCATCTGCTTGCCACTAAAATCCGACGGTTGATAATAGATGCAGGATAATTCTGAAATTAAATATTGATCAAAGTCAGCCTCCAATAGCTCCGATACGATTTTCGTTTTTGCATGCCAGCGATTTAATATCTTTTCTAAGAGCTGTGCTACTTTGGGGTCGCTCTCAATGATTAACACTTCATAATTGTCTAGCTCGAGATCAGTTTGAGCTTTTCTTTTGTTGGCTTCATTCAGTTTCACAACGAAACTAAACTCACTGCCTTCTCCTTCATTGCTTTTGATGGTTACCTGTCCATCCATCATTTCACAAAGCCGTTTAACAATGGCAAGTCCAAGTCCTGTGCCACCAAATCTTCGTGTCGTAGAGGCATCTACTTGGGTAAAAGAATCAAATAATGATTCCATTTTATCTTTTGGAATTCCGACACCGGTATCACTGACGCAACACTCCAGCGTTAAGAATTTTTCTTGCTGAACAAGTTTTGCTTTCACAATGATCTCACCATGCTCAGTAAATTTTATTGCATTAGACACTAGGTTGGTTAGGATTTGCCGAAGCCTGCTTGGATCGCCGTTGACCCAGTGAATTTGCAACTCACAAGTATCCAAAATAAATTCCACATTTTTATCGTATGCCCTTAAGGCCATAGTTTCGGAGAAAGTCTCTAAGAATTCTAAAAGGTCAAAATCTATCGCTTCAAAATCAAGCTTGCCAGCTTCTATTTTGGAGAAATCCAAGATGTCATTTATGATATTTAAAAGTGATCGAGCGCTGGATTGCGCCAGCTGTGCATAATTTGATTGCTGCTTTGGTAATTGGCCTTTAAGTAATAGTCCGATAGCGCCAATAACCCCATTCATCGGTGTCCTAATTTCATGACTCATCGTCGCAAGGAAATCAGACTTAGCTTTGCTCGCAGCATTGGCTGATTCTAAGGCTTGTTCTAATTGTTGGTTTCGATGTTTTAATTGTTCTTTATTTTTGGCTAAGACTTGATTGGTTCGATTTAGCGCATGTGTTTTTTTGAAGACTTCTTTTTCAAGGGTGACCTGTTGTGATAAAAACTGTTTGGCTAAAATTGCTATCAGTAGCGAAATCAATACTCCGGCGATTCCAATACTGAAAAGTAAATCACTTCTGCCATCCGAAAAGTCAGCAGTAGGTAACACTATAACCTTCCATGTATTACCAAGCATTTCGATTTGTTGTTGATAACGATATTGACCTAGAACTTCAACTGTGCTTTTGGAGCTCATCGAAATGTATTTTTCGGGAAAGTGAAATTGATTTCCATCTGCATCTTCAATAATGTATCGAAACCCACCCTCATACTGACTAAAGGCATTATTTGCAAAGACATCCTCTATGAACTGACTGGACAAGACAATGCCTTCGAGTTCGAGTGAGTTCGCTTCTTTCTGCTTTAGTATTGGGCTCATATAAAGAAAAAAAGGCTTTGCGACCACATTCTTAATGGGTGGTAACAAGGTGCTTACCCGTGGCTTCTTATGCTGAATAATTTGATACAACTGAGGTCCAATGGCGGAATTGGGTAAGATATTTCTACCAAAAAAATTATTGCCCTTAGGGGTAGGGAAGGTGTATTGAATAAATGCGAAGTAATCATCGGTAGCTGTTGCAGGAGTACTTCTTACACCTTGATTAAAATCGTACAGTGTAAAGTCTTGAAAATAGATTTCAGGGTTGTCTTTTAGTTTAGCAGTATTTGTTAGTAGTTCATCGCGGGCCTTATAACTAACAAATGAGATGCGACGACCTTGTGGGAAATTAGGGAACACTCGATTGACAAATCCAGCAAACTCACTATTGGAAACCCAATTCGATGACGCGAATAAATTTGCAACGGATTCTATTTGAAAAAATGATCGACTAAGTTCTGATTCAATGTCTTTCGCTCTTAAGGTCGCATGTCGGTTAAAGTCCTGTTCGGCGGCATAAATGTTTTCTTGGCGTTTATCTTGATAGAAAAATGCAGTTACCAATAGTCCAGTAATAAATATGAGTAAAGAATAAAAGAATGATTTATCGAGTCTAGTCATGGGGATCAGTCGAACAGATAACTAACTGTTAGCCCCATCGTTTGAGGCTCTCCTTGAACACAAAGTCGAGTGATTTCTGTATTCGCCCCAGGAATAGTCGATCGCTCGCGACAATATTTCTCATCGGTTAAGTTTTTAGCCCACAACGCAATCTTGTATTGCCTGAGCGCCCCGAAATTGTAGGAGGCATTAAAATTAAGCAAACCAACCGATTTTTCTGAAAAATTTTGCTGCCAAATATCGGTATTGTCGCCGGCCAACATATGAATATGTTCATCCATAAAATCATAGTGGATAATGACGTCGAGTTCACTCTGCTCAAAATAGAATGACTTAATCATTGATAGGTTGTAAACCCACTCTGGTGCGTTGGTCAGTTTGTTACCTGCCTCAACTTGAGCTTGAAAATCCTGTTGTAATTGAGCAGGTATGCCATCAGTGTTAAGTGTGCCATCTATGACTTCGGTATCAAGCCACCCCATCGCTAAGTTAAAAGATAAGCTGTTATCAACCAGCCATTTAAGTTCTACTTCCGCACCGTATGAGCGCGCTTCTGGTAGGTTAACTAAAGTAGCAAATAAATTAGCCGGATTTCCTGGGTTGTAAACTTGATAAAACTGATAGTTCTTCCATTGATTATGAAAGAGCGCGCCATTTAATCTTAATTGATTGGATAGCCATTGGGATTTTGCACCGAGTTCAAAGGTGGTTAGGGTTTCGGGTTCTACTACTTTATCCAATAACGAAAGAAACGAGGCAGTGGTCGGATTAGAATTAACCGACCCCATTTTAAACCCTCGCGCCCAATAGCCGTAGAATAATAAATCAGGCTCAAATTGATAGTCTAACGCGAGTTTTCCACCCCATTCAGTAAAGGTTTCATCGATATCAACGGAGGCTGGAAAGCCATTATTGGCTTCTACAAAATTATTGATGGCTGAAAAGCCAGCGTGGTCTCGCAATATATCAAAATCTGGATTTCCTAGGCTGTACCACCCAAAGCTACCTAATGGGAAGGGTGTATCTGGTAAATCCATCATCATTCCGGCCGCGTTGACAGTGGGGTTTAAAGCTTGTCGAGTCCATCGTAAACCGCTGGTCAATGTAGTCTTTTGAGTTAGCTTATTTGAAACTTGGCCATAAATGGAATAGCTCAGAGTGTCGAGCTCTAGCCAAGCGCCTCGGTCAAACAGCGGCCCAATTCCGGCATCGTCAATGGCATCGTCTGGCCGCCCTGGACCACCAGGGTCGATAAAAGCCGTTTGTAAAATGTCGCCATTTTCACTATCAATGAGAGCGCCTAGTAGCCAATTTAGCTCTGAAGATTGCTTCGATACCAATTGAAATTCTTGACTGTAATAGCTGGTATCAGTCGCGTGGAAAGTTATGATCTCGGCAACATTTGAAGGTAGCGTTTGAGAGCCCCAGTCATCGGTTCGTTGGCTTTCGGCACGTTCAAACGAAGTGATTGAAGCCAGGTTAAAGCTATCAAGTTCCCACTTTAGTTTTAAGTAACCACCGTTAGATGAGATATCATTTATCGGGTTGATCAAAGCGGAGTCGTTGGATTCTAAGTCGACATTATCCAAATCGATGATCGATTCACCGTCGACCGGTAGCAATAAGGTTTTTACTTCTGCAATTTGATCTTGTTCTCCAACATAAACACTCGCATGAAGCTCTAGTTGCTGACTAAACTGATGGTTTAACTGGGCGCGCATGCCCCATCGAGAAACATCGTTGTACTTAGTGTTGTTGTCTTGCAAACGGCTGGAAACCCAACCCTCTCGTTGATGGTTAAACATTGAAAAGCGCAGTTGGGTATTTTCATTCACCAATAAGTTGCTGGCAGCATCAAAATATAGGGTGTTATAGTCGCCAAGCGTTAATTTAGCAAAGCCGTTCAAGTTATCACCTTGTCGGCTGGAATTACTAATGAAGTTAATAGCGCCCCCCGCGGTGTTCATACCAAATAAAGCGTTTTGGGGGCCTCTTAATACTTCCACTCGCTCAATATCATAAATTGCAAAATTGGCCAAAAGGGGATTGTGGATTGCAACGTCGTCCAAGTATAAGCCGATGGCTGGTACTGAGGACAAGTTGAAGTCATCCATACCAATTCCACGAATAAAATAGTTGAGATTGCCGTTAAAGGAACGCGAAACGTTCAGGTTAGGTACTAATTCGGCTATCTCATCGGAGTTTGTTATTGAAAATTGCTCCAGCGCCTCCGCGTCAATCGCCGTCACAGCGATGGGAATTTCTTGCACCGACTGTTGCCGCTTTTGAGCCGTGACGATTAATACATTTAATTCGCTATCCTCAGCGGAAATGCTTGAACTCATGGCAACTTGAGAAGCAGCAATCGCCCACAGTAAGTAGCGCTGTAACATGCATTAACACCATATGATTCATTAAATCAGTTCTATTAACTATAGTCCAAATATCGGCATTAGTTGGCCTAGTCGGTTTTTAGCGGATGTTCGTTAAAACTATCAACCAAGATTTATGATATTGGAACGAGTTATATTAATCGTTTTTTTTATTCTCTAAAAATATGGAAGTCGTTTAATCGATAGGCGGTGTTTGGTTGACTGTTGTTGAAGTCTACAACTTTGGAATTTGAGCTATTAATTTAAAGCGATTACTACTATCTATACAAGTAGCTTTTGTGTATTTGTTGGGTTAAACTAATTATTCTTTAACCACATTTAGTCCAGTTATGCTGCTATCTATCGACATTCGAAATTTCGCCATTATTAAGTCACTTCAACTTGATTGGAATGGCGGCATGACGGTGATAACCGGTGAAACAGGAGCGGGTAAGTCTATCGTGATCGATGCCCTAGGGCTTGCCTTGGGTGAACGAGCAGAACAAACCGTTGTTTCTGCTGGTGCCAACCAAGCTGAAGTAAGCGCGGTGTTTGCCATAACCGAAAAAAGTGGCGCTTATCGATGGTTGGCCGAAAATGATTTGTTAGACGGTGATGGTGTCGAAACTGAAGCCATTGTTCGCCGAGTCATTATCAAAGGCGGGCGCTCTAAGTGTTATATTAATGGTCGTACCGTCACCCAAACTCAATTAAAAAACCTTGGCGGTTATTTGGTCGATATTCATGGTCAACATGCTCATCAAACATTACTAAAAACCAAAGAGCAACTAAGCCTGCTCGATCGCTTTGCTAATCACCAGGATCTTGTCAGCAATGTTACCTTAGCCCATCAGCAACTGGCTGAAATCAAATCTAAGAAGCTTAGATTAGAACAGGAAAAACAAGCGAGAGACTCGCAGAGAGAATTACTCACCTATCAAGTTGAAGAGTTAGAGCTTGCCAATCCAGAGTCGTCAGTTTTAGAAAAATTGGAATTAGAACATAAAAAAGCAGCTACCTCACAAGATCGATTGTCTATCGCATCTGCTGCTATAGAAGCTTTAGCAAACGGTGAAAGTCAATCAAGTCTAGACAAATTAAGCGTGGTCATTTCTCAAGTGAGTGAGTTGCTTACCATTGACCCTAGCTTACATGGCGTTGCGGAAACATTGACTGATGCAGAGTCGTTACTGCAAGATGCCGCTCATGAACTTGAAAGCTATCGCGAAAACTTAGATTGTGACCCAGAAAAATTAGAGTTACTTGACCAACAGTTAGCTCAGTTTCATGACTTGGCTCGTAAGCATCATATTAATCTAACTGAGTTGCCGGATCACTTTTTAAAATTGCAAAATGAATTAAAACAATTGCAGTCCGATGATGCTGCGTTAGAGCGGATTCAAAATGATTATGAAGAAGCAGTGAAAACCTATTTATGTCAAGCGAAGTTATTGACATCAAGCCGTACAAAAGTTGCTCGAAAATTAGAAAAGTTAGTCACTCAAAAAATCCAACCTTTAGCGATGGAGGGTGGTCAGTTTTCGATCCAAATCAAAGCCAGAGAAAACTACTCACCGTTGGGTATGGAAGAAGTTGAATACTTGGTTTCGGCGAATCCCGGACAACCTTTGCAGGCGATGAACAAAGTGGCTTCAGGCGGAGAGTTATCAAGAATTAGTTTAGCGATTTCAACCATCACCTCTGAACATCAGCTGATCCCTTGTATTATTTTTGATGAAGTAGATGTCGGTATTGGAGGTGCAACAGCCGATACAGTCGGTCAACTATTAAAGCAACTAGCCGACGGCCGGCAGGTGCTTTGTGTGACTCATCAACCTCAAGTGGCTTCATACGGTGGGCAACATTTAGTGGCGAGCAAAACAAAAGCAAGCAACTCTACTTCGACCACAATCGCCCAACTCAACCAGGAACAACGAGTTGAAGAAATTGCCCGCATGTTAGGTGGTAAAACTATTTCTGACAAAACGATTTCACATGCTAAGGAAATGTTAAAACAATAGATGCGAAAAGAACTTCAAATAATTGTATCGATTCTTCTCTTACTAATGCTGTTAGGCTGTTCGGATGACAGGTTACCTAAATTGGATCAAGGTGCAACTATCTTGGCTTTTGGCGATAGTCTTACGGCAGGTGTTGGAACTAATAAGGAGAAAAGCTATCCTGCTCAATTATCACGTATGAGCCGTTTTGAAGTCATAAACGCAGGCGTTTCTGGCGAAACAACCAGACAAGGTGTTACAAGATTTAAAACACTAGTTGATGATCTCTACCCTGATTTAATCATCTTGTTAGAAGGCGGTAATGACATTTTGAGAAATTATCCTGAGAGTGAAACCAAAGCAAATTTAGCCAGTATGATAAAACATGCATCAGGGAAGCAAATTCCCATTGTCTTGATAGGAGTTCCAAAGAAAAGTTTGTTTTCCTCATCAGCTAGTTTTTATAAAGAACTTGCGGATGAATACCAATTAGTACTTGACGATGAATCGATATCAGACATTATTAAAAGCCCTTCGCTTAAATCAGACTCCGTTCATTTTAATCAGGCTGGGTATCAAGAGCTAGCAGAAAGAATTTTTCAGCTATTAAAATCCAACGGTGCCATCGATTAACTTTTTTTGATTGTTAGTTCAGCTCGAGGTATTCCAAACCAAAACTATTGTCGACTTTGTATTCCGTGAGAAAGTGGTCGGTTACTTTGATAGTAAGTCGCTCTCTTCGCTGCTAACGAGAAGATTTTTTCACTGATAACACAAGGAAAAAAATGACCTTGTTCGGCGACAATGTTGAGTTTGCTCTCTGGTAAGTTTTTTTGAATATGATGACTAAAAAGCAAAGGGACTATTTGATCGTCTGCACCATGAAATATATCAACGAAAACGTTAATATCCTTAAGGTCAAATCCCCATTCTGAGTAATGAATCAATATCTCCTTGGTTGGTCCCATCGGGCCTTCTTTAAATGAATCTTGCTGGGTGCGCAAAATGATCGATCGAATTCTTTCGTTGGAAACAATTTCTTGATCGATAGAGCTAACCGAGCGCATCAAATTTCTAATACTAAACTGAGAAAAGGTTCGAGTGGTTATATTGACCAGATTTAAATAGAAACGAACCAGTTTTGGAAATTGACGGTGATGATAGGCAATTAGTTTTTCGATACCAGAATCGATGTGATCACAAAAATCAGCTTTCGAACGAAAGTCGCAAAATCCTGCAATAATAATGCAAAAGGAAACTTGTTCTGGCAGGTCGTGGCTAACAGCGAGTGCATAGGCTGCGCCACCAGTCCAACCGATTAAACCAAATCGCAAAATCCCCAGTTCGTGGGCTAGCTCGTTTAAATCTTTTGGGTAGTCTTGCAAGGTTCGCTTTTGCAAATAGCTAGAGTCGCCTATCCCAGGCCTATCGATACAAATGAGCCTGATACCATTATTGAGTGCTGATTCGTGAAAGAATTCGCCTTCTGTTTTGGAACCGGTCGAGGTATGGCAATAAAAGGCTGGAATACCATTACGATCCCCAAACTCTTGATAGGCAAGAATTCGTCCATCTGATAACAAATGATATTTGACTTTGGTTAAGTGATTCAGTCGATGCATTAAAGGATGATACCGCTTAAAATCGACATGATTCAATTGTTCAATATTGAACTAAGATTGAATTTGTAATGAAACTATTTAGCTTTGAGATTTATTCTATAGGAAAAATAAGGAATTGCTAAAACTGTCAAGTTTTTAATAGAAGGTAAGGTGGTGAGCGAGTTATCAATGAACTGACTAACTCGCTATAGCAGGCGCTGTTTCGCTAAGGTTGGCCTATCAATTTCACATCGATAATTTAGCCTTTGGATATTACAAATTAACGGTATAAGCCGCTTCTATTCTTTGTACAAATGTCTCCGCGTTTTCAAATCCGGTTGCTCTTAAGCGCTTATCTTCGAAGCCGTTCTTATCAAAAAATAAGATGCTAGGTAGGCCAATGATACCAAAGTGTTTCATTAAGGCTCTATCGTGTTCGTCATCCGCAGTGACATCAGCTTGGATCAAAACACTATTTGCTAACGCATCGACGACCGCAGGTTCGGGAAAAACCAGCTCTTCAAATTCATAACAAGCAGTGCAGTATTCTGCGAAGAAATCGAACATAACAGTTTTTCCTTCCGCATTCGCAGCTGCAACTTGTTGCTGAACATCTTCAATGGTTTTCACTTTAATAAAACGAGTATGACTTTGACCAGAAGCAGCTTGTGATTGGCCATGGCTAGATTGCGCAAGGGTTAATCCCTTAAGTGGTTTTAGTAGTTCACCATTACCAATTGCCGCGCCAACAAGAAGTAGAAGTCCATAGATAAATACAAAGATACCCAACCCTTTCCAAAGTTTCTCGAAGTTTTTTTCGACTGCCGAAAAAGCCCCCATATAGGTTGCAGTAACGATAAGTAGAATGGACCATAATATTAAGTTAAGTGTATCTGGAATGATGTGCTTAGTGATGTACAACGCCATAGCTATCATTCCTACGCCAAATGCCGCTTTAACATTATTCATCCAAGCACCAGCTTTAGGTAATAATTTGCCGCCACCGACACCAACGAGTAATAAGGGAATACCCATACCCACGGCCAGAGAGTATAGAGCGACTCCACCAATAGTCGCATCACCAGTTTGTGCGATATAAAGTAATACTCCAGCAACCGGTACAGTGACGCAGGGAGAAACTACTAACGCAGAAAGAGCACCCATTATTGCTGCGCCGACATAAGTTCCACCTTCTTGATTATTGGAAAGGTTGGTTAACTTGTTGCGCATTCCTGCCGGTAATTGCAACTCATAAAAACCGAACATGGAAAGTGAAAGTAGTAAAAACACGACCGCGGCCGGAATAACAAACCACGGAGCTTGCAAAGTATTACTATTTATATCGACTCCAAACAGTTGTGTTGCACCACCGACCAATAAGCCGATACCAGCAAAGGGTATGGCCATTGCTTGAGTGTAGGAGAGCGACAAGAAGAATGATTTACGAGTGGTAATGTTTTCACCTTGACCAACGATAATGCTCGACAATATTGGTACCATTGGTAGTACACAAGGAGTGAAGGCGAGGCCTATTCCAAGCAACACCATATACAACACGATCTCGACCAAGCTTTTATCTGATAAGAAGTTAGAAAGCTTCTCTTGTTCTGGAACAAATTCTTTTTTACTTGAGGCTATATCAGTATTAGCCGACTCGGTAGTTTTGGTCTGCGAAGTAGGCTTTTGGTTATTTGATTCTGTTGCTGCTGCGCTGGCAGCTGTAATGGAGCTAGCTGTTAGTAGAACCTTTTTTTCTTCGGGTGGGTAGCATAATCCCGCTTCAGCACAGCCCTGATACTCGATAATAAAAGTAAACTCCTTTTGATGCGCTACAAAAGGAATACTAATTTCTAAGTTATGATGATAAACCTCTACATTTCCTAAATATTCGTCAACCTTCTTCTTGCCATCTGGAATGTAAGCCTTATCTAATGTCGCGCCTTCAGCATTGAACAGGAACCGGCTACGATACATGTAGTACTCGTCGGCGATTTCAAATCGAACAATAATTTCATTATCGACAATTTCGGTATCAAGAATAAATGCTTCATCAACGTTCAAGAATTCAGATTTTCCGCCAAATAATTTCGATAGGTCTTGCTCTTCAGCTGCTGGAGCAGAAACTATAAGGCTCAGAGAAAGCAGAAAAGCGGAAAAGGTTGATAAAAAATTTCTCATGTAAAATCTCGTTAGGGTGTGCCCATTTGGCACGAAACCATTAATTAGTATTAGCCGCATTGATACAAGTTAAGCTAAATGATTTAATCAGATCGGGTTAAATAGCGACCTCTGAATGTGTTTGACTGAGAACTACTCCGTTTGTTTCACCATCGGTCGATTGGTTCTTGCTGTTCATCAATATTTTAGCGTTAACTGTCTTCAGAGTCATAGCATTCTAAGCCAGATGCGCCAGATTCCATAGCTTCGTTTAAGGCTCTATGGCTGCGTTCTAACCATTGATGGGCATTAAAGTTCGATCTTAGAGTAGAAATCCCAATACTCACGGTTAGATTTCTATCTTCGTTTTGCAAGTGAAACAGAATTTCCGCGAATTGCTGCTGAACTGCACGCATTATATTCACCCAATCTGGATGTTTACCAGATGTCAGTATGACACCAAGCTTATTACTATCAACATGACCTACCACATCGGTTTTTCTTAAACGCTTTTTCAACAAAGTGGCGAGTTGCTGGATTGCACTATTAATAAAAGAGAAATGAGCACTATTAGCCAACTCTTCGGCATCGTCCAAACAAATTAAAGCCAATGCGATTGAGCCAGGATTCCGACTCATTCGAGCGGACTCAAGGGATATTACTTGCTTAAATTGGGGTGCATAATGCAAGCCTGTGTCTGGATTGATTTCAATCTGAGGATTTAAGTCGCGATATCGTTGGGTAAACAAATTAGCCATAAACATCAGTTGTTCTTTTTGCACAGGCTTAACGATAAATGCTGTACCACCTGACATCAGTGCTTGGTTCTGCTTTCGCAAGTTTTCTTCGGCGGATAAGAATATGACAGGCAAATGAGCATAACGGTGCATTTGCCGGATCATCTGTGTTAGCTCTATGCCAGAGGAGTCGGGCATTTGCATATCCATTAATACTGTCTCAGGGTCAAAGCCACGAAGTGCTTCTAAAAACACTGAAGGGTTATTGACAACTCTAATTTCAAATGGGCCTTTACTGAGTACCTTTTGGTAATAGCGAGCTTGCGCTTTCGAGTCTTCCATCACCAGAACGCGCTTTGGTGCCTCAGCTTGAACATCATGGACTCGTTCTATTTGGTCGTACACCATGGATAGAGAAACCGGTTCTACTGCAAAGCCAGTGCCGCCATTTCTTATGCCTTTGGCTCGGTTTTCTTGGTTATCTTCATCAGCGATAAAAATGAGAGGGGCTCTGGCGGTTTCTATTTCTTCATCAGCACGAACATCTAGAGGTTCTACACAAGATAAAGGTGCAATGATTATACTATTAGGTTGTTTTTCTGCTAAAGCGAAAGCACTGGGTAGGTTGTCGGCTAAAGAAGACTCAATACCCATGGAGTCAAATTGTTCGCATAGTTCATTGCTATTTAATCCAACAGTCTGCTTGTTGTCCGAAACAAATATTAACTGGCCTCTGTCTAAGTACATACCAAATGGAGCTTCGTCGGTATCTTCTTTAACATCAGTCGAATCGGCATCTGAAGTTTCAGATGGCTTTTGTTGTTGACTGGTAGGCGATTCATCCTGCGATGTTGGCGTTTTAGCCGTTTCTTTCGTAGGTGCGGTTGGTTCTGGTGTTGGTGGGGCTTGCTCTTTTTGGGGTTTAACCCCAAGTTCCAATTTTTCTGCATGTTCCATTAGCTTGCGAGAGAGCCGTTTGAGTAAAGGCTTTTGCGATTCAATCGCTTCCTGACTCATCGAAAGCAGCTTCATTAGCTGATGTAATAATCGACCGGTGGATTCAAAATCTTGCTTTACACAAGCTTCACGCGTTTTCGTAACTTGTGAAAGCAGTGCCTTGATTCTTAGACTATCGATCTGTTGATCGATCATATCGTTCAATAGTCTTGAGAACTGTTTTAGTTTGATCGGCGTACGCCGAAAGAACTGACGCTGTACTTCAGGTGGAATTTGATTAGTTTTTTCTATCGTTTCTACCATGCGGAGCCTTAGAACCTATTACTTGTTTTTAATAACTATCTAGATCAATTATCGAAGATCTTATTGCTAAATCAAATAAACATCAGAGAAGTGTGATTTAACCGAGGTAAATTAACTCTCGGATAACACTTAATTGGCTAGAAAAAAGCCTAAACAGCAGCTAACATAGCCAAAAAATGGCTATTTGAGAGCGTTTTCTGTTGCTTTCGACACATAAAGCCCAAATACAAAGTGATATTGGGTAATTTTACTCAACAAACTAGCATGCAAACCCTGCAAGAGAGTATCGATGTTCAGAATTCTTCTCGTCCTATTTATTTTAGTCCCTATTATAGAAATTGCGGTATTTATTCAGGTAGGAGAGCAAATCGGTCTTAGTTGGACCCTATTGGTAGTGATTCTAACTGCTGTTGTGGGCGTGAACCTGCTCAAACAACAAGGATTTAGAGCTTGGCAGCAAATTCAAGCTAGCCTTGCTCAAGGCCAAATACCGGCGGTTGAAATGGCCGCTGCAGCGCAGTTATTATTTGCAGGTGGTTTATTGCTAACACCGGGTTTTGTGACAGATATAGTGGGCTTTTTGTTAATGGTTCCCCAGGTCAGGTTGCATCTGGCTCAGATGCTAATCGCGCAAGGTATGTTTAAAGCAAAGCACAGCCAAGGTTTTTATCATTCACATCAACATTATTCTGACCCAAATGACTCTTTTGAAAATGGCCCTGCCAAAAATAACGGTGGTAGGGTGATAGAAGGGGAGTTTCAAGAAGAGGACAAACCAAAATGAAATATCTACACTCGATGATACGCACTAATCAGCCCGAAGCTTCCATCGAATTCTATACCAAGGGGTTAGGATTAAAGCTCATTAAAGAAAAAAAGGTTGAAGCCGGCAAGTTTACTCTCTATTTCCTTGGTGAAAGCGCTGATGGGCCTATGGTTGAATTGACCCATAATTGGGGAGAGCGAGAATACACTGGCGGTGATCAATTTGGTCATTTGGCTTATGAAGTAGAGGATATTTATCAGATCTGTGAACATTTAATGTCGATGGGGGTGACTATTAATCGTCCCCCAAGAGATGGCCATATGGCCTTCGTTAAAGACCCTAATAATATTTCAATCGAATTACTTCAAGCGGGACAACGATTGCCAGAAAAAGAACCTTGGGCAAGTATGCCGAGCATCGGTAGCTGGTAATTAACGCAGTTCGAATATTATCCGGTATTGGTTTTTAATGGCGGATTTAAACTGTCTTAAGCGAATTAAATTGTCTATAGCGCGATAAGTAGGCTTTTTGTCCGTATATATTTAGTCGAAAAATGCTGAAAACTATTCTATTCTTGTTATTTGCTGGGTATAATTCGCGCAAATTATCAGCGACTAATGCAAAGTTAGTTACTTAAATTAAGTTAGATTGCAATCATGGAGTGCACCGCTCATGGGCCTAAAAACGCCGTTTTATGATAGTCATGTGAAAGCCAACGCTAAAATTGTCGATTTTGGCGGGTGGGATATGCCGTTGCATTATGGCTCACAGTTAGAAGAGCATCACATAGTCCGTCAGGATGCAGGAATGTTCGACGTTTCTCATATGACTGTGGTCGAAGTCAAAGGGGCGGAAGCCAAACCTTATTTGCGCTACTTACTAGCGAACGATGTCGAGAAACTTCAAGAATCAGGTAAAGCGCTTTATAGCGGGATGTTGAACCATGAAGGTGGCGTAATTGATGATTTAATCGTTTACTTCATCGATTCAAGCAATTATCGCGTCGTAGTGAATGCGTCGACTCGCGAAAAAGACCTCGCTTGGATGGCGGAGCAAGCCTCAAACTTTGAAGTGTCGGTGACAGAAAACACTGACTTTGCAATGTTGGCGGTTCAAGGGCCTAATGCGATTGAAAAGACTAATTCTGTACTCAGCAAAGCTCAACAAGAAGCTGTTGCAGGAATCGGCGTGTTCTTTGCCGCGGATAGCGAAGGTTATTTTATCGCTCGAACGGGTTACACCGGTGAAGATGGTTACGAAATTATGGTTCCGGCAGACCAAGCAGGCGAATTTTGGAATAAGCTAGTTGATGCGGGAGTTAGGCCATGTGGGTTGGGTGCGCGTGACACATTGAGACTTGAAGCGGGTATGAATTTATATGGCAATGAAATGGATGAAACGGTTTCTCCCCTAGAAGCTAATATGGGATGGACCATAACGTGGACTCCAGAAGACAGAGATTTTATTGGTAAATCGGCTCTTCTATCGCAAAAAGAAGTTGGAATAAAAAACAAGTTGGTCGGCTTGGTTCTGCAAGGTAAGGGCGTGATCCGTTCTCACATGAAAGTGATTGCAGAAGGCGTGGGTGAAGGTGAAACCACCAGTGGCACAATGTCACCAACCCTAAAACAGAGTATCGGTATTGCTAGAGTGCCTAAGGCAACCGGTGAGACGGTTATGGTTGAAATTAGAAAAAAATTGGTGCCTGCAAAGGTTGTAAAAGCGACTTTTGTTCGCATGGGTAAGGCTTTGGTGTAAAATACCGCGCTAAAATAAGACGCTTCGTTCAGATTATTGAGGAATTGAAAATGAGTAATGTCCCTAGTGATTTAAAATACATCAGCTCACACGAGTGGGTTAGAGAAGAAGACGATGGTACTGTTACCATTGGTATCACTGACCATGCACAAGAATTACTGGGTGATGTGGTGTATGTTGAACTACCTGATGTCGATAGTGAAGTTGCGCTAGAAGACGAAATCGCGGTGGTTGAGTCAGTCAAAGCGGCTTCTGATATTTATGCGCCTCTATCTGGAACGATTATCGCGGTTAACGAAGATCTAGAAGATGCGCCAGAAACCGTTAATTCATCGCCTTATGACGACGGTTGGATGTTTAAAATGCAGCCATCAGAGCCTTCTGAGTTAGAAGGGTTGTTGGACGCAGAAAGTTACCAGAACGAAATCGAAGATTAATTCATCGATAACTTCCAAGTAATTTAATAAAGCCTCAATTATTGATTGGGGCTTTTTGTTTGGCTCGGTAATCAATCAGCAACGACGATATTTCAATCAACCTATTGATGTCTATTTGGCGGTATCTGAGATTACGCTCGTATAACCTCTATTAACTATTATTATTGCAATTGAGAATGATGATGAAATCAACTTTAGATCAACTACAAAACCCTCAGGAATTTCAGCAACGACATATCGGCCCTGATCAACAAGAGACCGAAAGCATGTTGGAATCTCTTGGTGTCGATTCTTTGGATGATTTGCTCGTTGAAACCGTCTCTAATAAAATTAGATTACCGAAAGAGTTAAATATACCTTCGGCACGCACCGAACAAAAAGCCTTACAAGACTTAGCCGAAATCGCCGGACAGAATGAGCTTTATTCTAACTATATTGGAATGGGTTATTATCCAACGGTTACCCCAACAGTTATCTTAAGAAACGTGTTAGAAAATCCAGGGTGGTATACCGCTTATACCCCCTACCAGCCGGAAATTGCTCAAGGCCGTTTAGAGGCGATCATTAATTATCAGCAAATGACCATTGATCTTACCGGCATGGAGTTGGCTAGCGCCTCTTTATTAGATGAAGCGACGGCCGCAGCCGAAGCCATGGCAATGGCCAAGCGAGTATCTAAAAACAAAAAGTCCAATCAATATTTCGTCGACCAAAACGCGTTTCCACAAACTATTGATGTGATCAAAACGAGAGCTGAACATTACGGCTTTGAAGTAATCATCGACGAGCCCTCAAAAGCCGCTGAGCATGATGTGTTTGGTGCATTTATTCAATATACCAGTAACACCGGTGAAGTACTGGACTTAGCCTCAATTATTCCTGGTCTACAAGCTAACAATGCGATCGTTGCGGTGGCGGCAGATATCATGAGCCTAATTATGCTGACTTCGCCCGGTTCATTAGGCGCCGACATAGTACTTGGTTGTTCGCAACGATTCGGTGTGCCAATGGGATTTGGTGGCCCGCACGCCGCTTACTTTGCGACTCGTGACAAATTCAAACGATCGATTCCTGGAAGAATAATTGGTGTTTCAATTGATAGCAATAAACGCCCAGCTTTGAGAATGGCAATGCAAACTCGCGAGCAACATATCCGCCGTGAAAAAGCCACCTCTAACATCTGTACCGCGCAAGTCTTGCTTGCCAATATCGCTGGGTTTTATGCAGTCTATCATGGGCCAGAAGGCCTAAAGCGAATCGCTAATCGAATTAATCGTTACACCCAAATTATCTCTCAAGCGTTAACCGCTAAAGGTCTTATTCAGGTTAATAAAAACTTCTTCGATACCTTAACTTTTCAAGGGATGTCTGATGACATTGCTAAGCGAGCTGCTGAGGCTAATATTAACTTGAGAATTGATGCCAACGGGCAGTTTGGATTATCAATCGATGAAACTGTCACGGATGCGGAAATCGAAAAGCTTTACAGCGTGATAACTGGCGATACTAATGGTCTTGATGTTAAACAACTCGACCAACAGGTTTCCGCGACTCAATCAATACCGAGCGAGTTGATCCGTAACGATGAAATCTTAACGCATCCGGTATTCAATACTCATCATTCAGAAACCGAAATGTTGCGTTATTTAAAGCAACTGGAAAACAAAGACTTTTCTCTCGCACATGGCATGATTGCACTGGGTAGCTGTACTATGAAACTCAATGCGACATCAGAAATGTTACCAATCACTTGGCCTGAGTTTTCAAATATTCATCCATTTGCACCAAAGGATCAGACCAAAGGTTATCAGCAGATGACCCAAGATTTGGAACAATGGTTGGCAGAAATTACCGGTTATGATGCGGTTTCACTACAACCGAATTCCGGTGCTCAAGGTGAATATGCTGGATTATTGGCCATTCAAAAATATCATGAGTCTCGCGACCAAGGTCATCGAAACATTTGTTTGATCCCAAGTTCCGCTCACGGTACTAATCCTGCGAGTGCGCAAATGGCAAACATGAAAGTTGTGATTGTCAATTGTGACGAAAACGGCAATGTCGATTTTGAAGATCTAAAAACTAAAGCAGAACAAGTGTCTGATAATCTATCTTGTCTAATGATCACTTATCCATCGACTCACGGCGTTTTTGAAGAGTCTATTATGGATATCTGCAATCTTATCCATGAACACGGCGGCCAAGTTTATATGGACGGTGCCAACATGAATGCTCAAGTGGGTATTACTTCACCGGGACTGATGGGATCCGATGTTTCGCATCTAAACTTACACAAAACTTTCTCAATTCCTCATGGTGGTGGCGGCCCTGGTGTTGGTCCAATTGGAGTCAAACAGCATTTGGCGGAGTTCTTACCTAATCATGCAGTGACAAGCGTTGACGGAGTTGAAAAACAGAACGGCGCTGTTTCTGCTGCGCCTTATGGCAGTGCGGGTGTGTTACCGATCACTTGGATGTACATTGCAATGTTAGGGAAGGAAGGTGTCACTAACTCAACCAAAATGGCACTGCTAAATGCTAATTATTTAACGAATAAACTGAGCGAACATTACCCGATTCTATATCGTGGTAGGAATAATAAAGTGGCTCATGAATGTATTGTCGATTTGCGCCCTATTAAAGCAGACACTGGCATCACAGAGGTCGATTTTGCTAAACGCTTAATGGATTACGGTTTCCATGCGCCAACCATGTCATTCCCAGTTGCCGGCACTTTTATGATTGAGCCAACTGAGAGCGAGCCTTTGTGCGAAATCAACCGATTTATTGACGCCATGATTGCAATCAAAAATGAAACCGACAAAGTAAAAAGTGGTGAGTGGCAAGCCGACAATAACCCGCTAAGCAATGCGCCACATACTAAAGTTGATTTACTTAACTGGGATAAACCCTATTCGATTAAAGACGGATTGTTCCCTGTAGCTGGTCAAGAGATCAATAAATTCTGGCCAACGGTTAACCGAATTGATGATGTTTACGGTGATAGAAACTTGATTTGTAGTTGTCCTTCACCGGATGAGTATCGATAAGTCAGTTAGTTTAGATTTTCAGAAAAACAAAAAAAGCGAGCTTAATGCTCGCTTTTTTATTGGTAGGAATTTAAATCCTAAAAGCTATGGTTTAACGAACTTCAAGGTAAACCGATCGGTATTACCAGTGACTGATTTACGGCCAACTTCATACTTAAGTTCATCGTCTGCTTTGTAATGTAGATCGGAGTAATCTACTAATTTAAATCCAGCTGCTTGTATTTCTTTGATAGCAAGAACAGGATCGATCCGTCTGCCATTCTCATTGTCTAGCTTCTGCATGTGACGACGTGTATGGTCAACAACCGCATAAATGCCACCTGATTTTAGTGCATTAAATGCCGCTTTGTTCATTCTCATACGACCCTTCTCGTCAAAATTATGATAGTTGCGGAAAGTAAAGATCATATCGACATCTTTTTGGCCTAAGTCGAAATCATCAACAGTATAAAAGCGAGCGCCTTCTTCTCTGCGAATATTGGCAGCCGCATCGATGACTTCAATAAACTCCATTCCTGGCTTTCCAAGTAAGTTTTTGCTGACTCGGCCTGTTCCTAGAGCTACAAAAAACTTACCATTTTCGGCTAGAGTTGGAGCTAGTAGTTTTGTGTACCAACCACCACCGGGAAGTAGTTCGATAACTTTCATATCCGTTTTAAGGCCGAAAAACTTAAGAGTTTGTTTTGGTAATCTATTTCTATCTCTATCAGTGTCAGCTTCAGTTCTTAGCTCTGATTTCAGTGCTTTGTCTAGAGCTTCATCTAATTTGTCATCAGCATTAACAGCCATACTCGCCAAGCTCGTAAGCAAGATTATTATTAGCATCTTCGTATTATTCATATTGTTCTCTCTTCAGGTTGTGGAAATGGGAGTCTTATTCAAAGCAAGTGTTGTCGGTTGTTATCATTTCTCTAGCATTACTCATTTAACGTCGCTTTGTCCAAATTAGATCAAAACAAGCAGGCAAAATAGCATACTTTTTCAAATCATTTCTACTTGGTAAAGTGACTAGCGAAATGCAAATTGTAAGCAAATTACAATAACTTAAACCGCCGCTAATTTAATGCTGAGTTGGAGTAAAATATAAGTATGGTAATTTGAGATAAGTGGAGGGGGTTTGAGTTAACAGGCAAAAAAAAAGCATTTCCATAAGAAATGCTCTTTTTTGATTGGCTAGCAGCTGACTGCCAGCCTATCGCTACAATTAATTAAACTGCAGTGATGTTTTCAGCTTGAGGGCCTTTTTGACCTTGAGTTACTGTGAACTCAACTTTTTGACCTTCAGCAAGAGTTTTGAAACCAGAACCGTTGATAGCACTGAAATGTGCGAAAACGTCAGGTCCGTTTTCTTGCTCGATGAAACCAAAACCTTTAGATTCGTTGAACCATTTAACTGTACCAGTAGTAGTATCAGACATGTTTGTATCCTATTTTAAAAAAGTAATTGATGCTTTGAAATTAGCTTTCGCTATTAAAAAGCGGTTTTGCTGGAAGTGTTGCTATTACTTATGAAAAACAGAATGAAGGACCAAAGGTGAATCTTCTAAATTTTGTGCATAAATATCGAACGTACTTTCTAGCTGTTTGAATTATATACTCTAGAATCCCTTAGTCAAACCTTTTCCCTTATATTTCGGGCATTTAACTGAGATATTTTCTAAATTAATTGTTGTTTCGATTGTTTAACGCGCTCCAAAATGAAGCCGAAAGTACGGTAGATTTGACGAAGTTTGATGTTATTTACGGCTTTTTATCGCTCTTTACAGATCAAAATCAAATATCACGTTTATTTACGTATAACCTCCGATTTATCACTTGATTACATTGCTTTTTACACCTTGACTGAAACTTTTCGACTAAATGGTGAAAAAATAGCCTTTTAGGCTTGAATCTAAATGACTAAGCCCCATATTCACTGCATCATTTATAAAACACACTAAATATAGGGTTAATCACCCAGATAATTCGATTTTAGGAGTATCGGTATGAGTAAAAATGAGGAAAAGCAAAAACCTGAAGAGCAGGTAGAACAAACTGATGAGACTCAGCAGTCAGAAGAGTTGAACTCAGAGCAACAGGTTGCTTCCCTTACAGAGCAGTTGGATGCTGCTCAAAAAGACGCAGAAAGCCAAAAAGACGCAGCGCTTCGAGCAAAGGCTGAGGCGGATAACATCAGACGAAGAGCAGAACGCGAAGTTAGTAATGCCAGTAAGTTTGCCTTAGAGCGTTTTGCTAAAGAAATTTTGGCTGTGGTAGATAGCTTAGAAAAAGCGCTAGAAACCAAAGCGGATGACGACGCTCAACAAGCGATGCATGAAGGCATTTCATTAACCCACAAATTGTTTTTGGATACTCTTAAAAAATTCAATATAGAACAAGTTTCGCCTCTCGGTGAAAGCTTTGATCCAGCGCTTCATGAAGCCATGGTGATGCAAGAGAGTGAAGAGCATGAACCAAATAGTGTAATGATGGTAGTGCAGACGGGTTACCAGCTAAACGGCCGATTGATCCGTCCGGCTCGAGTGATAGTTGCAAAAGGTAAAGTCGCTTCTATTGATGAGAAAGCATAAACAGTTTGATAAAGAAATTGCTCAAAAAATAGTCACACAACTAGCTTGAATTAGAAATAAGCGCCCCCAGATAAAGGGCAACGAAACAAATTAACATAGTTTTATATTGAGTCAGCAATCGAGCCAACGCCGATAAGACTTGAACAAAAGATATTAGGAGAATAGAAAATGGGTAAAATAATTGGTATAGATTTAGGTACTACCAACTCTTGTGTTGCGGTACTTGATGGTAAAGACGCACGAGTGATCGAAAACTCAGAAGGTGCGCGTACTACGCCTTCCATCGTTGCATATGCAGAAGACGGTGAAGTATTAGTTGGTCAATCAGCAAAACGCCAAGCGGTAACTAACCCTAAAAACACATTGTTCGCTATCAAGCGACTAATCGGTCGTCAGTTCGATGATAATGTTGTGCAGAAAGATATCGCAATGGTTCCGTACAAAATTGTTAAAGCTGACAATGGTGATGCTTGGGTAGAAGGAAATGGTAAAGCCATGGCTCCTCCGCAAGTAAGTGCTGAAGTATTGAAAAAGATGAAGAAAACGGCTGAAGATTTCTTGGGTGAAACAATCACTGAAGCAGTGGTAACCGTTCCTGCCTACTTCAACGACTCACAGCGTCAAGCAACAAAAGACGCTGGCAAAATTGCCGGTCTAGAAGTTAAGCGTATTATTAATGAGCCAACAGCCGCAGCATTGGCTTACGGTATGGACAAAAGCAAAGGCGATAAAACCATTGCTGTTTATGATTTAGGTGGTGGTACTTTTGATATTTCAATTATCGAAATTGCCGAAGTTGAAGGTGAGCACACATTCGAAGTATTAGCGACAAACGGTGATACTTTCTTAGGTGGTGAAGATTTCGATATGCGAGTGATTGAGTTCTTAGTAGAAGAGTTCAAGAAAGATAGTGGTATTGACTTAAACAATGACCCACTAGCTTTACAGCGTTTAAAAGAAGCGGGTGAAAAAGCCAAAGTTGAACTTTCTTCTAGTTCACAAACTGACGTTAACTTGCCATATATCACAGCTGATGCGAGTGGTCCTAAGCATTTAAACATCAAACTTACTCGAGCCAAATTAGAGTCTTTAGTTGATGACTTAATTGAAAGAACTATCGCACCTTTACAAACTGCGATTAAAGATGCTGGTTTAAGTGTTTCAGAAGTCGACGATGTTATTCTTGTTGGTGGTCAAACACGTATGCCTAAAGTTCAACAAGCCGTTACTGACTTTTTTGGTAAAGAACCTCGTAAAGATGTTAACCCTGACGAAGCTGTTGCAATGGGAGCGGCTATTCAAGGGGCGGTACTGGCTGGTGACGTGACCGACGTATTACTACTTGATGTTACTCCACTGTCTTTAGGTATCGAAACCATGGGCGGTGTAATGACTAACTTGATAGACAAAAACACAACTATTCCGACTAAAGCTAGTCAGGTATTCTCGACTGCAGAAGATAACCAATCAGCGGTAACGGTTCATGTTTGTCAGGGCGAGCGTAAGATGGCTGCACAAAACAAGTCACTTGGTAAATTTGACTTGCAAGACATTCCACCAGCTGCACGTGGAACGCCACAAATTGAAGTTAGCTTTGATATTGATGCAAACGGTATTCTTAACGTTTCTGCAAAAGATAAAGCAACTGGTAAAGAGCAGTCGATCGTGATTAAAGCATCTTCAGGTTTATCCGATGAAGAAGTTGAAAAAATGATTCGTGATGCGGAAGCTCATGCAGAAGATGATAAGAAGTTCCAAGAAATGGTTGAAATTCGTAACCAAGCCGATGGATTAATTCATGCGACCAAGAAAACCATGGGCGAAGAAAAAGTCACTTTCGAAGACGGTGAAAAAGAAGCCATTGAGCAAGCGATTACTGATTTAGAAGAAGCTATGAAAGGCGACAATAAAGAAGACATCGTTGCTAAGACTGAGGCGTTAACTAAAGCGTCACAAAAAATGGCTGAGCGTATGTACGCTGCGGCACAAGCTGAAGCGGGTCAAGCTGAAGGCGCTGCAGAACAACCTCAAGCTGAAGGTAACTCAGCGGGCAACGACGATGTTGTTGATGCTGAATTTGAAGAAGTTAAAGACGATAAGAAGTAATTATCGGTGAGGTGCTCAAATAGTTTCTATACTGTTTGAGAAGGTGCAACAAAGCAGCGCGGGGATTACCCCGCGTTGCTGTATCTAGCCGAATGTTAATCGTTTAGTTATTAAAACGGTGTTGTTGAAGATAGTTAACAATTTCCGAATCACAAAGTGGGTCGTTAGTTCATTTGATTTGAATGACGCATTAAACAGAAACCTGCCAAGTAGGTGAGAAAAGAAAATGTCAAAGAAAGATTATTATGAAGTGCTGGGTGTTGATAAGTCAGCCGATGAAAAAGAGCTAAAAAAAGCTTATCGTCGTCTTGCGATGAAATATCATCCTGACAGAAATCCCGACTCTAAAGCGGCTGAAGAAAGTTTTAAAGAAGCTAAAGAAGCATTTGAAATACTCAATGATCCTCAAAAACGACAGGCCTATGATCAATATGGTCACGCTGGAGTCGATCCAAGTCAAGGTGGTTTCGGTCACAGTGCTGGCGCTGGAAACTTTAGTGATATTTTTGGAGATGTCTTTGGCGATATATTTGGTGGCGGCGGTGGTGGCCGAGGTGGTCGACAACGTCAAAGAAGAGGTGCAGATCTTCAATATAACATGGAGCTCTCTCTCGAAGAAGCAGTAAGAGGCGTTAAGAAAACCATAAAAATTCCAACTTACGTGGACTGCGATCCATGTGATGGAAGTGGAGCCAAGAAAGGCTCTAGTTCGTCCACTTGTGATACTTGTAAAGGTGCTGGACAAGTTAGGATGCAACAAGGTTTTTTCTCGGTGCAACAAACCTGTCCAAGTTGTCATGGTCAAGGGTCTGTGATTAAGGATCCATGTTCTCATTGTTCTGGACAAGGTCGAGTTAGAAAAGAAAAAACGCTGTCGGTTAAAATTCCTGCGGGAGTAGATACCGGAGATAGAATTCGACTTACCGGTGAAGGTGAAGCGGGTGGTCCGGGCGCTGTTCCTGGCGACTTGTATGTTCAAGCACATGTTAAACAACATGCCATTTTCGAACGCGACGGCGACAATTTGTATTGTGAAATGCCGATTAGCTTTGCTACTGCTTGTTTAGGCGGAGACTTGGAAGTGCCAACATTAGATGGCAAAGTGAAGTTAAAAGTTCCAGAAGAAACTCAAACGGGGAGAATGTTTAGACTACGAGGAAAAGGTATTACTCCGATGCGAGGTGGCATGAAAGGGGATTTACTTTGTCGAGTTGTGGTAGAAACTCCGGTTAAACTAAACAAAGAACAAAAATCAAAACTCAAGGAGTTTGATGACTACTTAAACGGTAGTAAAAAGCAACATAGTCCCAAATCAAGTAATTGGTGGGACGGTGTTAAGACTTTTTGGGATGAAATGACCAACTAAATCAATCAAACTCGAACTGATTTATTTAAGAAAAAAAATTGGTTCGAGTTATGGCTTGTCCTATTAATTTGAATTGTGACTTGCATCGCAGGCTTTATTGTTGTTTCATTTAAACTGCAGAAGTTAAATCGTAGAATTTGCGCTTCAGGGATAACAATAAAAATGCGCCTAATAAGAACGCTCTTAGTTTTATTAATTAGTCTATCAATCTGCTCACCGGATCAGAGCTTCGCTCAAGTTTCAGAGCAGTCGAAAACCTTTGATTCACTGCTGACTCTAGAAGAAAAACAATATCTAGCCAACCTTGATACCTTAACAGTTTGTAGTGTTGCACAAGCTATCGGCTCTAATGCTTCAGTAGACTTAATTAGAATGCTGACGGCTAAAACAGGCATTAAAGTCGACGCTAGCGCTCCTTTAGCATGGGAGGAAGGCGTTCAGGGATTAGCCAGTGGCACTTGCGACATACTACCCTGGGCCACAGATACTATAGAACGGCGTAAAACGATGAACTTTACTCAGCCATACGCCCGATTGGTTCGAGTCATAGTAACCCGAATTGAGCAACCTTATATAAGTAACATCAAATACTACTTAGATAAAGTCTACGTTACCGAAAAAAACAATCATGTCGTTGAACAGCTAAAAAAGCAATTTCCAAACCTAATTACGGTCAGAGTCGAACATACTATACAAGGATTACAACTTGTTGCTGAAGGTAAGGCTTTTGCGAGCATTGCGTCTCTATATTCAGTAGGTAATCTATTTAATCGTCCTGAAGCTAGTGAATTAAAAATCGCCGGGCAACTGCCGGAGGAATTTGATGACGTGGTTTCGCTAGCGACTAGAAAGCCAGATACTATTCTAGCAAATATACTAAATAAAGCTTTAGAAACAACAGAACATCGAGCAGTTACCGATTTCTTAAACCGCAGTGCGGTGTTTATTAGTGGTACTGAAACTGACTATCGAAAGTATTGGTTTGTAGGCCTTTCCATGTTGCTGGTGGTAATAGGGCTGTTATGGTGGATCAAATATTTGCGAGGGTTAAATACTCGACTAGCTCGAATTCAAACCAAACTAAAGCAAAAAACTAAAGAGTTAGAACGTCTATCAATCACTGACTCACTAACCAATACCTATAATCGGCATAAATTAGATAGTGATATCAATAAAGAAGTTGCTCGGGCCAATCGATACTCTAACCAGTTATCGCTGATTATGTTGGATATTGATTTTTTCAAAGACATTAACGATGAATTTGGGCATGTGGCGGGCGACGAAATTCTGGTGGCCTTTGCTAAATTACTGCGAGAGAATCTCAGAGATAACGATGTGTTGGGGCGATGGGGTGGAGAAGAGTTCTTAGTTATTTGCAGTGGCATAGGAGTTAGTTCTGCCGCTTTGGCAGCTGAAAAACTCCGCAAAATTATCGATCTTCATGACTTTTCTCCCGCACAAGGGATCACGGCTAGTTTCGGCGTGACAGAATGGAAAACCAGTGATACAAAAGAAAGTCTTGTATTAAAGGCAGACAAAGCACTCTATCAGGCCAAGCGAGAAGGTCGAAATCGTGTTTGTATCGAGCTAAATAATTCCTAAATTAGAGCTAACCTAATACCAAGCTTTTTTAGTCTGCTGAATTTGTTCAACAATCACCGCCATCCACTGTTGCGCGGTTTTCATCGGTATGTATTGCATTTGGATTTTATTAGACGCCAAATATACTTTTAGTGTGGCCAAATCTCTTCGACGTTGCAATGGGGATTGAATGACTTCCACCTTTTGCACTTTAAATAGTGGAAAAGTTACGTGTCTAAATCCGAATAGCCCTCGCTCAAAACGAGCGTAACCCTTTTTCATCCCAAACTGGTAAGCTCTCCAGCGTCTTAGAACCAATGGTAGAAAAATCAAACTAATCAACACCGGAACGGCAAAAATGACTAATTGGTTAACATTAAGATAAATGATTGTGCAAATAATCAGTGACGGTAAGAAAAGTTTCAGCGCTAGGGTTTTATAGACATATCGCTTGTCTATTCCTACGGTTTCAATGCTTCCTGGTACCGCTTCCATTAATTGAGATTTTAATTGCGAGGATTGTTCGCTGGTGCGCGCTGGAACCACAAATAAACTGGCTCGATTTTTAGGTGTATTTTGACCACTCGATACTTGGCCTAAGGTGATATTTTCAACCTTTAACCAACGTCCTATAAAATTCGATTGACTGATAAAGGCTTGGATTTTTTGTAGTTTTAAAGACTCTTGATAAGACGTTAAGAGTCCACTACTACGTTTAAGCGTTTGTTTAGCCAATGGTTTCAGTTGGCCATGCTCTTTACTATTAATGGTTAATTGGTATTTGTAATAACGTAGAATCGCTCCCAAAATGGAAAAACTAAACATAAGCGCAAGAGTCAGTAAAATAGCCGAGAGAGCTAGTACGATATTACCTGCTATTCCTCCCCCAAATAAATCAGCGAGGTAATTGATATCTTCCTTAGTGATCCACTTTTCAATAATTTCATCGGTCATGCTAAAAATTGGTGCGATTAAAACAAAAAACCAAAAAATTCCGTTGCTAGACATTCCATAGTTTACCAAGTCCCGCATCGACGCTTCGGCAATTAACTCCGGCAGGTGATCAGCCTCAGTATCACCGGTATTCGCGACGTTAAGCTTTGCATGTTGCTTGGCCTGCATAACGTGCTCACGTAAATACTCGGCGAGCTTGCCAGGAATACCTGCTAAATCAGCTTCATTTCCCTTAGCGCCGGCAGTTTCCACTTGAAGGTTTACCAGCTGGAAAGGTTTAAAATAGAGCGGTTGAAGAATGTTGATATTTTGGATTCGATCAAATTGAATGATCCGATGGTTCTTTTTAAATACACCATCATTCACTAGTAGCTTTTCGCCTTCGATCTTAAACTTAAAATACCAATATTGTAAGAATGATCCACCTAACAACAAAACTACTGCGGCAATCGCAATGAGTGAGGTTATCCACGCTTTATTCTCAGAGTTAAAAATAACAATGGCTACTGGCGCCAAGCTAGGCAGTGAATCTTTAATTAAATGAGTGACAAACTTGCCGATAAAAAACACGATAGACATTGGAGATAGTCTTTGCCACTCTTGCACGCCAAATTGTCTAGCCTGCTCAGTCATTCTTATTACCTCTGGTGGTATTTTCTCTTTCGCTCGCTGAATCCTCTAATTTTGATTCTATGATTTCGCTTGATTCAGAGTGAGCTGTCTGTTGAGAAGAGTCGTCTTCAACGATTGTTAGTTCATCGTTAATGATATTTTCTTTTGCATAGCGAAGAATATCGGCTCTTATTTGTTCTGCTTGGGAATTTGGCAGACCTGAAATTCTAAGGTCAGAAGTTGCACCACCGGCGGTGAAAAATTTAATCGTAGCCATTTGATATCGCCGCTCTAGTGGGCCATGAGAGATATCGATATGTTGAATCCGAGAAAAATTCAACGCGACTTGTTTTTTCCACCATAATCCCTGTTTAAAGTAGATATCAAATTCATCTTGGTAATATCCGCAGGCCTTTGCGGAAAAGTAACCAACAACGCCAGATAACAATGAGAAGAACAATAAACCAGGTAAAACCAAGAAGTGGAGATTGATTTTATCGACTAGTAAATCAACAACGAACATGATAATCAAAATAATAGCCCAGCCAATAAAGCTACTAAAAGCGTTCAACTTTGGATAGTGTTTCGATAAGGCTTGAAACGGAATAGGGCTTAAAGCGTTGCTGTTTGAATTATTACTTTCATGATCGTTAACACCATCTTGAAGCAAGTCTTGATTAGATTCATCTGTTATATTCGGTTGATCAGTCGATTCAGTCATCTAGTGGGTGTTCCAAAGGCTAATGCATTGAGTAATTCTATCCTAACGAATCCAAAAATGATAAATTCTAGTTAAATTTAATTTTTACTTTTAAAACATCAAGAAAGGTCAGTGATGAAAATATTAGTCCTATGCAATAATGACCTAGCGAGTTTATTCGCTGTTAATCTATTGCTACCGGCCTTGCGTGGTCATCGGGTGCTATTCGGTCAATCGAGTCAGGTCGGCTCTACCCAAAATCATCCTGCCGCTATTCAGGCGCTTATAGCACATGAAAAACAAATAATGTCCGAGTTAAACTCTGAGCAAGCTATACAATTATTTGGCAAAGTTTTGCAAACTCATCCAACGCAGAGAATTATCAGCTTCGCGGAGCTTGCGGAAAAAGCGAGTTCTCCTATTTATCCAATGAACCAAATCAATTCAGCTGAAGGGATTGAGAGCGTAAGACAGCTAGAGCCAGAATTAATACTATCCATACGTTTCGGTAAAATTCTTCAGCAACCGGTTATCGATATCCCAAAACTAGGCGTGATCAACTTGCATTCTGGCTTACTGCCGAGCTATCAAGGAATAATGGCAACCTTTTGGGCAATGCTCAATGGAGAGGGTCAAATAGGATGTTGCCTTCACTACATTCAGGATAAACGAATTGATGCCGGCGACATAATTCAACAGTCACCAATCGACACCAATTTTAAACTAAGTTACTTAGAAAACTTACTAGGGATTTATTTACCTGGAATTGAAATAATGGCGAATGCCGTGAGTCAGTTGCAACAAGGGCACAGTTTAGTTGCTCAAAGTCAGCAAGGTGAGCCTGGCTATTTTGGGTTTCCCGACGAGCAGACGACTAATCGTTTTATTGAATTAGGTTACCAATTATTTTAACAGAGTTAATAGCATTCTAAGCGAATGACCTTCGACTTAGACGACTTGTTTAATAAGCCAAAAAATATTCAGGAAAAAACATGAATACAAAGAAAATCGACAAGACTGAATTTAGTTATCGAATAGCAAAACAGGTTGATATTCCTAGCATCATTGCGCTGATGCAAGCATCGATCGAACACAATATGAAAGCCTTTCTTTCCAAACAGGAAATTGAGGCTGCTAAAGAAACCATGGGAGTCGACCAAACTCTAATTGATGATGGTACTTATTTTGTTATCGAAACTTTAATTGCGGAGAAGTCAGTCATGGTTGGTTGCGGGGGATGGGGCAAACGACGCACGCTTTATGGTGGTAATCATACCCTTGGTCGAGACGATTCCTTCAGCGACCCAAACACTGAGCCTGCACGAATTCGGGCAATGTACACCCACCCGGATTGGACACGTCGGGGTATTGGCAAATTGCTCATCACATTAGGTGAAGATGCGGCCAGAAATGCCGGCTTTAAAACCATTGAACTAGGCTCTACCTTACCCGGAGAGCCTTTGTATAGAGTGATGGGGTATACCGAGATCAGTCGTGAAGTAACATCTGGCGCCAACGGTGCTGACAATCATGTGATCAAAATGGGCAAGAACTTGTAAAACCCGAATAAATTATTCTACTTACAATAAATAATAGGAAGCCGAGATGAGTAACATAAAAACTTTTTTGATATTAGTGACTGCATTTTCTTTGCTCGTAAGTTTCAACAGCTATTCAAATACTATCAAGGATCAACAACTCGAACTCAAGCAAGCGGTCGAAGCATTGGGCGTTGCTTTTTCTAAGGCTGATATATCAACTCTAGAGTCTTTGATTACCGATAACTATATTCATATTAACGGTCGTTCTGGAAATGTCATTGATAAACAGACTTGGCTAAATTGGAACAAGTCACGCCAAAAAAATATTGCCACTAAAAAAGAGGTGGTCGAGCACTACCAAATAAGTGCGTTGCAAATAGAAATATTTGAAAACACCGCTTTTGTTACTGGTATAGTGATCTCTAGTGGCACGCGAAATGCCGAAAAGTTCAAAAGCAAAATCCGGTTTAGTAATGTTTGGGTTCGATCGAAGAACCAATGGAAAAGAGCAGCGTTCCATGATTCTTCGATTGAGTAACATCGATCTGCGCAACTAAACACGGCGGTCGATTGGCCAATGAAATTGATTAAAATTCTACTTTTAAATTAACCGAATAGTTCCTACCTGGTTGAGTCAAACGATCCGCATTAAAAGCCGTCGGATCTTGAACTAAGCCTTCGCCCCATTGCCAGTATTTCTTGTCAGTTAAATTATAAATACCCCAGGTCAGATGAATTTCTGAGTTAAAATCGTAATATCCAATCCAATCGATAACGCTACTGCTTGGAGATTCGAATGACTCTATTACAGGAGCTCCCGGAGTTCGAGCTTGAATCCCGCTAGCATCAATATCAGCTTGTTTTTTAGCTTGGGTTAAAGTCCACATCAAACTGCTTCCCCAGCTCGAATCATTGGCATCATAGCTTAAACCGCTCACCAGCTGTTGTGGGTCAATGCTATTTAGCGGTGCTCCCGTTTCTGCTTGCTCTCCTTGACTGTACGCATAAGCAAATCTAAAGCTCAGGTTTTTGAGTGAATCAGATAATGTGGACAGTTGATGTTGCCCTTTAATTTCCAGTCCTTCGATGGTGGCTTCATCCAAATTAGTCGCTTGAAATTCTAATAATCCAGTCGCTGGGTTAAATCCTTTAACCGATAAACTCTCAATAAAATGATCATATTTATTTTGGTAGATCGTCGCTTCAAAGAATCCGCTATCGGAATAGCGCCTAATGCCTGTTTCATAGCTTTTGCTGATCTCTGCTTTTAAATCGGGATTGGGCAGTGTGGTATATCCGCCTGAAAAGTTAGTAAAGCCGGTATTAACTGCATCCATCGGAGGCGCTTTAAAACCTTCTGAATACTGTGCGAACCAAGACCATTGTTGGTTTAGTTGGTAAACGCTTCCAAGTTTAAAAGATACTTCAGATTCTTGATAAGGAGCCGGTGTAGGCGAGCCGGTATTACCACTGAGGTAGATCGCGTCTACCTTTGGTTTTAATTCAAATTGATCATATCTTAGTGATGGAATGAGGCGCCACGAGCCGTCTAACAAATGGATTTCATTTTGTATAAACAAGCCACTACTAAGGTAGCCTGAATTGGGAAAATCTCGCGTTGGAAAGTTACTACTTTCGGCTATTGGTTCACCGGTATCGCTATTAATAGTCGAGCCGCTTCGTAAGGTATTACTCTTACTTTTATCCCAATCGATGCCGTAGCTAATGAACTGTTGAAAGTCGGATTGCGATGGAATCTCTTTGTTTAATTGCAACTTAATACCTAAATTTTCTTGCTCAAATGAAGAGTCTCGATGGCGGGTTTGATTGATGTTTGCTGGCGCCAATCGATCTTCAAGAGTCATCTGGTTTGTTTTGGAGTTTTGTTGATACAGATTCAAATTCAGCTGATCAAATAGAGCCGATGGGTTTTCATAAGTGTACTGTAAACTAAACCGGTCTCTGCTTCTTTCGTCCTCTGAAAAGACGCCTCTTTTAAGGGTACCAAAAACGATTGAGCCTGATGAAGAAAGAATATCGCTTTCGCTTTTTCCTACAAAGTTTTCTGCAATTAGTTTAAATTGGTGAAGCTCTGTCGGGCGGTAGATTAACTTGGCATAATAATTTCTGACCGAGGAGTCCATCGGATCGCTGGCCTTTCTTTCACTGCCGCTTAAGTTATCATCAAAATAAGTTTTTGTTTCAGACAGGTCACGAAAAGTCCCAATCAGCATTCCTTGCAATTGATGATCACCTGCGGCAAGGGTTAATGTGTGATGCTGGCCTTCGTCAACCGAGCTAAATCCGGCTTTATAAGAAACATAATGATTACGATCCTTGGCAAAAAAATCCTCTGGATCTTTGGTGATAAAACTAACCGTTCCGCCTACCGCATTACTACCGTAGAGACTGGAGCTAGAACCTCTGACAATTTCAACCGCTTTTAGCGCATCAAGATCAACAAAGTCGCGTCGCGCTGAAAGGTTGGGACCGAAGGAGAATTCATCCGCAATTGGCGAACCGTCGATAAGAGTCAATACACGATCGCCGTCGATACCGCGAATTTTGAATCCTGATAAACCATATCGTCCACCACCATCGACAGATACACCGGGCTCATAACGCACCAGATCTTTAATATTTTTGGCTGACTGCTTTTCCATTTCCTCCGCACTAATAACCGAAACCGTATTAGACACCTCATCGGTATTGCGCGCGAGACGACTAGAAGTAATGGTAATAACTTGGTAATCGGATTCGTCTAAAGCCGAATCGTTGCTATTTTCGACCGCATTAAGCGGCGATAGTTGAAGGGCCAGCACAATGCTGAGGCTCAATTTAGTAAGTTTCATAATCGTTTTTTATCTCTAATGACGTTGACAAGGTCGCAGAATATAATTGATAATATGATCAAATACAAATGATTCTCATTTACATATAAGATTAATTATCAAATAGAGGCGAAGGCAATTATCATGGATATTGGGGTTTTTAAAGAAAGTAATTACCCACTAGTAACGGGTTTATTCAAAAATCTAGGTGTTGCTTGGGTTTGTCTGTTAACAACTTTGAGTAGCGGATTACACGCCGAACCTAGCTTTCCCACCAAGTTAGAAACCTCTCAAAGCAAAAGACTGATCAGTGCCGGAGGAAGCATTACCGAAATTTTGCACCATCTAGGAATGGCGGAGCAGTTAATTGCGATTGACACATCAAGTCTCTATCCCGCGGAAATCCAGTCGCTGCCAAAAGTAGGTTATTTTAGAGCGCTATCGGCCGAAGGTGTGTTGTCGTTGCAACCCAATTTGTTGGTGGCCGCTAAAGGTGCGGGCCCCAAGGCTGTTCTAGAACAAATTGAAAGTGTTGGAGTACGAGTAAAACTGTTTGATCAGCTTGATTATGATTTGGCCTCTTGGAAATCGTTAGTCACTGAAATGGGGGAATACTTCGGCGCTATAGAAAAATCTGCAGGACTTATCGAATCAACGGTTACACAGTTTGAGCAGCTCAAGTCGAAGCGCAATTACCAATTAAATCAAATCAATGCTGTCTCACTACTAAGCATTGGTCAGCGAGGACCGATGGTCGCTGGCAAAAATACCATGCCAGATTTTCTATTTAATCATTCAGGGCTACGTAATTTGGGGGCGGCTGTAGACGGATATAAACCGATTAACAACGAAGCACTGATTACGCAAAAGATCGATCTCATCCTGATCCCCTCTCATATGGAAAAAGCGTTGGGAGGTAAGGCTGCTATCTGCAATAGTCCAGTGATCAAATTAGCCTTGAGGAAAGACTGCAATATCGTTGTCATGGATGGTTTGCTATTGATGGGAATGGGGGCTCGGATTAGTTTAGCGCTTGAAAAAGTCATCCACTCTGCTAATCGGCTTACTTTGGCAGTCCAATGAATACTCGAGTATTAAGACTGACTACTACACGATTGCCTGTTATCGATCGCCGCGTCGTACAAACGTCTATGTTGTCGCTTGTTTTGTTGGTGGCTGCTTGGTGTTCGATTTCAATTGGTGCAGCTAAATCAGACTTGCTGTTCCCAATTAAGCTAATCGGCGAATGGATAGCAAGTGGCCAAAACCAATCTTCAATAATGATGATTGTTTCCGAAATTCGTTTACCCAGAGTTATTTTGGCGATCCTAATTGGTGCCGCCTTAGCAGTCAGTGGGGCTAGTCTCCAAGGCGTTTGTCGCAACCCATTGGCCGATCCAGGGTTATTGGGCATTTCCTCTGGGGCTGCGGTCGGCGCAGTGACCGTGATTATATTTGCTAACAGCCTTTCAGTACCTCAGTTTATTCAACCTTATCTAATTCCCATTGCGGCATTTGTTGGTGCAGCCATTACGACCTTTACGATTTATCGATTGGCACAAGTCAACGGCACGGTGCAAATCGCAACTTTACTATTAGCAGGTGTGGCCATTAACGCGATGGGCGGAGCGATAATTGGCGCTTTCAGTTATGTTGCCGATGACCAGTCATTGAGGTTAATGACTTTTTGGATGATGGGCAGTTTAGCCAGTGCTAACTGGTTTATGGTTGCGATCAGTGCTCCGGTGTTAATTCTAGGTATGTATTTTATTCATAAAAAAAGAACGGAGATCAATTTGCTCCTATTAGGTGAAGCCAATGCGCGTTATGTCGGAGTCGATGTTGACAGAGTGAAACATCATTTGCTTTGGCTTAATGCCATTGTGGTGGGTGTTGCGGTCGCGTGCAGCGGAATTATAGGATTTATAGGCTTGGTCGTTCCACATATCTTAAGGGTTTCAACCGGAGCGGATTATCGTTACCTAATCTTAAATAGTGGCTTACTCGGAGGCGGGCTTCTGGTACTCGCCGACTTGTTGTCTAGAACGCTAATAACACCCGCCGAACTTCCTATTGGGGTGGTGACAGCCATTCTTGGAGCGCCGTTTTTTATTCTTTTGCTATTGCAACAAAAACGAAAGTTGGTACTTGCCCTATGAGTATTCTTGTTAAAAATTTATCTATGAAAGTTTCCAATAAAAAGTTGCTTAGTAACATTTCGCTTGAATTTAGAGCGGGTGAAATGATTGCTGTTGTCGGCGAGAACGGCGCCGGTAAAACGACTTTAATCAATTGCTTGACCGGCGGTAGTTTCAGTCAAAAATGTGTCAGTATCAATGGATTACCGGTTGAGTCTTACTCCTTGTCAGAATTAGCCAGTATGCGCGCGGTACTCACTCAATCAAATGATTTAACTTTCCCGTTTACCGTGACAGAAGTTGTCCGTTTAGGGCTTTCGCTTTCGTGCCTAAGTCAATCCCAGCAGTTGCTAGCGGTGCAACGATGTTTGCGAAAAGTTGACACCCTCCACTTAAAAAATAGAGACTACACGACGCTTTCCGGGGGTGAGAAACAGCGAGTGCAATTAGCGCGAGTGTTGGCGCAGATTTCGTTAGACAGCGAGCTTCCTCGCTATCTATTTTTGGATGAGCCGACCTCGGCACTTGATATGAAACATCAATTTGAAACTTTGAAAATGTTGCGCTCGTTACGTCAACTCAATATTGGCGTGTTCATTATTCTTCACGATATCAATCTAGCGGCCATGTACTGTGACAAGATACTTCTGTTGCAACAAGGTCAATTATTGAAGATGGGAGCACCAACGGAGGTGCTCAATCATGACACAATAAAACAGGGATTCGGTGTAGATGTACATATCCTTAATCATCCAACTTCTCATTCACCCATTATTATTAATCAATCCATTTAGAGGTCTGTAAAAAATGAAAGATCAAACTAACAAAGAAAAGAAACTCATTCATCAAGCAAGAAACTTACTGCGACAACAAGAGCTTGCAGTTCTATCAACCCATTCTAAAAGCACACCTGAATATCCTTTTGGTTCAGTCACTACTTATATTTCAAGTGTTAAAGGCGAAACTATTTTCTATATCAGTAATCTTGCCCAACACACTCGTAATATTTTGAACAATCCTAAAATGTGCTTAACCGTATTTGAAGGCAATCAAAATGATCCGAATGCAGGTGCTCGTTTAAGTATTATGGGAGAAGCCGAATTAGTTGAAGAGGCTGACATTGAGTCAGTTAAGCAACGCTTCTTTGCGTTGTATCCTGATAGTCGTGAATATCAGAAAATGCATGACTTTAATTTCTATATACTAAAAACTAAGCGGGTTAGATACATAGGTGGCTTTGGTGATATAAATTGGATCAGTAAAGAGCAGTGGGATCTAGAAACTCCTCTATGGCTGGATAATGAGCAAGATATGATCACCCACATGAATCAAGACCATCAAATCGCGATGCAGCTTATTTGTTCTCAAATACGAGGTTTCTATCCAAATAAAGTCGAAATGCTAGCTATCAATCCGGACGGATTTTTTATTCGAGCCGACAATAAGAAACCAATTTATATTGAATTTGATGAATTGGCTATGACAGGTGACGAGGTTCGAAAGGTTCTTGTAAAAATGACTAATAGCGCACGCGAAGAACATGCCATAACCAGTCAACAAGAGCTGGCTAGTTAATCAATCGTTGAGGTCATTTAACAACTGACAATTAAAAAGAAACTAATTGGGAGAAGGTATTTTATAAATATTTCTTGATAATCCATCTGGAAATAGTTGTCTATTTACTAATATTCCTCCCAACTTTTCTACTAGCGAGCGAGCTGCGATATTCTCATCATTCATATAGGTTTCAACCGATCCCCAGTTTCGCTCTTCATAAGCATATGACAAAACCGCTTTAGATACCTCTGTTGCAACACCTTGACCTCTTGCTTCTGGTAAGACCCACCAAGTAAGCTCTCGAGGCCAACTATTCCCTTTCCAGAACCCACATGTCCCAATAAAGCTTTCGTCAGATGTTCTTTGAATGACCCAAACTCCATAGCCCAATAAATACCATGAACCCAGATCAGCTTTTAATCTAGCCCATGCCTGTTCTCTTGTTAGAGGACCTCCGTACATTTTAGAAGCGTTTTCATCAGTATAAAATCTCTCATATATATCGAAACATTCTTTCGATGGCGGAATAAGTTTGAATCGGTTAGTTAAGATCACTGGTATCATTATTCTATTATCCAAGACGAAATGCTATCTAGAAAGCCATCCACAAATTTCTTTTCAAGTTTAGCATATTCATCCCTTTTACCAGTACGGGCCTTTTGAAAGTAGTGATTTGCACTATTAAAGGTGACGAAGTTGTAGTTAACTCCACCTTTTAAGAAAGCATTTTCCATTCGATCCTTGTTTTGCGAAATAGTTACTTGTAAGTCCATACCACCAAACAAACTTAATACGGGTATTTTTAATTGCTCATACTCTTGTGAGGTATCGTGATAAAGAAACGAAGTAAGAGCAGGTAGAGCGTAGATAATTTCCAACTCTTTCGCCATATCTTCTGCTTTTTCTTTGATGAGAAGGCTATTGCTAGAATTGGATAGTAAAGTGCTTTTTAAAATGGCTTCATGACTTTTTTTCAGCGCGATTAAAACGCTCTTTAATTTCTTTCCATCATGGATAGCTCTCATCAGTCGATTGTGTGATGAAACCTCAGATTCTATAAGTCTTTTATCGAGATTGGCTGAAGTATATTGTTGTCGCAGTTGATAAAGTACGATATCAATAAGTGGAACGGAAGGTGCGCCCATCAAAACTAGTTTTTTAACTTCGTTTCGCTCTAGGGCAACTCGCGTGCTAACAATTCCGCCTTGACTATGACCAAGCAAAACGAAATTATCAAACCGATGTTTGTCATGTGTCTTAAAGAAATCGATAATTCTCTCTATATCATTCACATGGTCTTCAAAAGTGCTTTGTTGAAAGTTACCGGTGCTTTCATTTACTCCACGGTCATCAAACCGAAAAGTCGCGATTCCCTTGCTTGCGAAATCACTTGATATAGCCCCAAATATTCTGAATCCATCTAAAGTTTCATCTCTATCCTGAGGTCCACTGCCAGAAATCATAATTACTAGTGCAGTGGTTTTTCTTTGACTAGGTACAGTTAATGTTCCTGCTATCTGGTTACTACCTTGTATCAAAAGATTGAAATCGTCGAAGTTATTCGAGAGTCCCAGTCTTGGGACTTGATAGAATACAATAAACACTATTAATTTTAAGATTAAGTTTGGATTTGGTAAAATTTTCATTTATTTCTCTGTCTGCTGATTCGAATCATTTCGTTACTAAATATTTATTACTCGATGAATATTTCCGAAATCCACATTCACTATAAGACTGTTCTATCTTCGACTTCCTCAAATGTTTCGACTGATATTCTGATAGCATAGTCGCTTAAGCTTTCCATCTCTAACGGAGTGGAATCATTCCAAAAATTTTCCCAATCTTTTATGGAACGCCATCTAGCAATGCCAATAACTATATCTTTTTCATTAGTAGACTTCATTAATAAGCTACCCATTGCACCTTTTATATTGTTATAAATTGTGTTGGTGGTCTGGAGCCAAATTTTCTCAAACTGTTCGAAGTCCTCGGCTTTCACTGACCATCGATATATAACTCTAAACATAATACTGCCACTCCTTAATTCTGTAGATTATATGATCCATAAGTTAAGTATGCTTTTCCTTAGAAAGCTACTCTTACCCAGCCCGCGTTTAACCATAACCATAGAGGCTATAAATTGACCATTTATGACAGGATATTGGAGTAGCATTAAGCATCTTTTGTAATGAAAATAATATATCGTTGGGCAACGATCCAACGGTATTTTCTAATCTATCCAATCGTAATATTTCATGTATCTTTTTTGAGTAAATTGATAATTAGAAACATAGGTATCAATTATTTCTTTAGCATTGATTCGGTGTTAATGATTGGAGACAAATGCGAATAACTGTGTGTATTTTTGAGGATGAGGGTAGGTAGTCTATTTTTATTTCTCAATTGTCCTTGTGCAGCTTAAGCAATAGCTTACGAATTTAAGCTTTCAATTTGTTGCTTAAAGACCTCAACCCAAGTTTGATCGGCAATTTCAGGTCGGACGCCACATTGTAGTGCCACGGTTCGAATCTGTCCGTGTTGAACAGACAATTTATGTAGCTTACCAGAGCATGATGATTTTTCTTGATCGAGATACCAAGTCGGTAACCAAGCAAAACCGAGACCTGACAAAACAGCAAAATAGGCTTCTTGCATGGTCGATACCGTAATTCTAGAATTTGTTCCGAGCCAGCCCGAATTGATATTGCTACGTAGCCCAGAATCTCTAACAACTACTTGTCGATATTTTTCAAGTTCAACTAATTCAATATCACGACTGTTTGTTAGCGGGTGCGAAGAGTTTGCAACAGCCTGCAAATCAATTGTCATGGCAAGTTTGTTGATAAACCCTTTAGGAATTGCACTCGCGATTCCTACATCTACAGTTCCATCTTCTAATAGTTCTCCGCAGCGAGACAAAGCGGTCTCATAGATCTGTACATTCCACTCAGGGTAGGAGAGCATAAATTTATCGATGGCTCTATAGAGCGAGGTGCGTGGAAACAAAGTATCTACTGCTACCGAAACGGTATTTTTTACTTCACATTTTTGGGAAATCGCTTCTTTTTCTAACATATCAGCGTGACTAACTAAAGTTCTGGCTGAGTCAAGCAAGCTTTCGCCGAACGGTGTCAAGACCGCTTTACGCCCAGACATATCGAATAGGGAATTACTTAGAGTTCCCTCCAGCTTTTTAATGCTATGGCTAACTGTTGACTGAGTTTTGTATAGTGCGTCACCTGCTTGCGCAAATCCTCCACAATCAACGACAGAGATAAACATTCGCCATTGCTCGATTGAAATTTTACTCACAACACGCCTCCCAGTTGTAGACAATCAGACTTCATAACCATAGTTCTTTAGCTCAAAATCCTCAGAAAATCCAAGCTTCTTATACAAACTTAAACCCATCGGAGACGCTTGTAAAACAGCTCGATGCGCTCCCGAGAATATTGCGCAATTTATCAGCTGATTAACAATCGCCAGAGCAATTCCTTTACCTCGCCATTCTGGTAACACTGTGATCTGGTGGAATCCCATGACGTCTCTGCTACTGGTCGTGAGCGCTGTTCCAACCGGTCTATCGTTTACCGAGTACCAGTACAGGTTATTATACCAATGCTTATTGGCAGATAAGGCGGCCAGAGAATCCAGCGTATATCCAAAGCCCTTACCACAGAGATTACACCAAAATTTAATATCTTGCTGTGTCACAAGGTGACTGTCGATTAAAGGTGTTTGCTGGACACGGTCGTTTTCTGCTTGGCCACTGATATCTAGTGACATCCCAATCAACGAACTATTGTGCTTTATTTTAGCATCGCTAGCCAATTCTAAAGAAGAAGCGAAGCGATGTTCATTCTTACTCCAAGTAACAAGTTTATGTTGCGGATGTGTCGCTAAAAAATTGATAACCAGTGTTTTCATTCTATCGCTTTCTCTCAAGCTATCAAAATCGTTGACCCAGATCTTATTTGGCCAGTTAAGACTGGAGAACAATTGATTATTAGACAATGGAATCTCGTTAGCACCGTAACTACGCCAAAGAGCGAGCATATTTTCAATATTAATCTGTTCAATATACCTCATAATAATTACCGATTGATTAGGAGTATCCCGCTAATCATTGCGAATACTCCTAAACATTTTGAGAGGCTGAGTGTTGATTCAGGAAGTCCAAACCAGCCAAAATGTGAAATTAATACTGCCGTGATTAGTTGACCCGTGAGTGCCAAGGACATCATCGAACCTACACCCATCTTGGGAATTAAAAAGTAGAAAAGCCCAACGCCAAAAGCGCTAATTGCCCCGCCGAACCAAAAATGTAAAGGGACGCTTCTTATGACCTCATTTGTGGGTAAGTTTTTCGAAATCGCTAATAGACCGATAAGGCTAATTAAGGCACTAACCATAAAGGCGATAACGGTAGCTAGCAATGAGTTTTTTAGTATCACCCCTAGTTGACTATTAATACCTGCTTGAATGGCTATAAGTGCCCCGGCGATAATTGAGAGTAGCGGTAGCATGACATCATACCTTTACACAAAATTCATTTTGGCTTATTCGAATTTTCACAGCATCAGCCGACCAATCTTCATTGTCACGATAACCTAGTGCACAAATTACAGTGGCCTGTAAACCGAGTGTATTCAAACCTAAAACTTGGTTATAGCCCTCAGGTTCAAAGCCGCCCATTGGGCACGCATCAATTCTCTTTGCGGCTGCAACCGTTAAGAGGTTTCCCAAAGCAATGTAAGCTTGTTGTTCAGACCAGCTCACTTGTTCTGGTTTTGACTTATTTAATATGACTTGTTTTACATGCGATTTAAATCCTTGAGTAGAGTCCGGCTTTAACTCGCGTTTTGACTCGAGATTTTCAAAGTATTCATCTATGAATTTGTCATTCAAAGATGTTTTTGCCGCTAGAATAAACAGGTGAGAACAATCGCGCACTTTGGTTTGTCCCATCGAGAAGGCTAGCAGTTGCTCTTTCGTTTTCTCGTCGCTAACAACAATTAATTTATAGGGTTGAAGACCATAAGAGGATGGAGTTAATCGCACCGCCTCAATAAGTTCGTTAATCGTTGTAGTTTCTATTTGGCGATCACTGAATTCACGTACTGCATAGCGCCAGTTTAAACTCTCTAATATATTCATGTTTAATTACTCCTCAATTGATAACGGGATAGCGATTGGTCTTAGGGGGGCTGCGTCTGCTCCGCGTAATTTTAGTGACCCTCCTAAGAAGGCAAATTCATAGATTTTGTCATTTGATAGCTCTTCCAAATAGGCAAGTTCGATGATCGGGATCCCATGCTGCGCCAATAAATAAGTATGAACAGGTACGTAGTTTCCTTTGACTTCCGAGGGAAATGCCTCAAAACTTAAATTGTCTGCACCAACGATCATAGTACCCGCCGTGTTGGCAAGGTAGGCCGCTGCCGACATGCCTAAACCAGGAGAGTTATTCATATATTTTTGAGCACTTTCATAATCTTTCATTTTACCGGTTCGAATAAGTACCACGTCGCCACTCCTTAATGTGGTCTTCTGAAACTCCAATGTAGTTTGAATATCTTCCACAGTGATACGGTAGTTGTCTGGTAAGCTATCCAAGTTCTTCGCAGCGGGAATATCTAGTAAAACACCGCGAGCGATTATCGCCGGAATAGTCTCGGCCCCGGCTTTCTTCCAGCCTTTGTCACCTAGATATTGATCCGCGGTAAAATGGTTATAAATGGCACCATCTAAACCAAAGTGGTTAAGGGCATCAATATGTGTTCCAGTGTGTGTATACATTGAAATGGCACTTCCGGTATAGCTGACGTGTTGGTTAACTTCTTTACCCATATTTAAAACATTGTCTACTACAGCTCCTCGCGGTGTGTGAGTCATCCAAAATTGATACTGAGGATCTCCCACGGCCTGCCAGCTCGGCATTCCTACAAAATATTCAACCGATAAATCATAGACCTTGTTCCAATTAGCTCGTCGCATGATTTTTTGACGGCTATTGGCAGTCATTAAATTTAAACGACCGAGTTCGTCTTGTTTTCCCCATGGACTTGTGCCTACTGATTGTCTTTCAAACACTTCAGCTTGCGTGTAAGAACTTGACAATACAAAGCAAAGAAAAAGGAATTTATAGAATCTAAAAATTAGCATTGGTACTCTCCTTAAAATTGGATTTGATATTTAGTTCTTTAAATAGAGCCTCAAGCTGAGGTATAGAAAGTGTTTGCGAAACTACTCGTTGATCGTTTATCAAAATAGAAGGGACACTCTGAATTCCAAATGTTCGAGCTCGAGAAATATCTTGTTGCAAAGCCTCTTGAGTTGTTAGCCTAGACATGACATCAGCAAACTGTCCACGGATAAAACCTAAGTGTTCGGCGACATCAAGTAGTGTTTCTATATCTGCAATATTGCGGCTATCTTTTAGATGGGATATCTGAACTGCATCGAAGTAGTTCCAGTGACCAACTTGACCACCTAAAGCTTCAGCAGCTTTTGCAGCTAGCGCAGCATTGAACCCACTGGGGTAATCAAACTCCGCACATCGCATGCCCTCAATATTAAAACGATTAGGCCGATCATCATAAAGTTGGCAATGCTTCCAATGCTCCAGAATCTCTTTCTTAGCGTTTTTCATTGAGCTAAACTTTGCAATCATTTCATCGTTGTTTTGTTGTAATACATAGGCTCTATGAATAATTTTTATCTGGTAGCGACCAACTAACTCGCGCAAACGAGGTGACAATAAGTAGCACCAGCCACATACTGCATCATGAAAAAACTCAATGGTTGTCATTAATTACTCCTCTTATAAGTCACTACTAAGAGTTTAGAGTTTTTAATGAAATATGAATAATGAGTAAATTCAGTTCTGATGAACGAAGGAATTCATCAATTTAAATACTATAAAAGCATTCGATCTTAGAGAGGATACCTTCCAAGTATCTCTACTTAGAAGATATTTGTTAATAGTGATAATCTTTTAAAGTTATCGGTTGACGCACATCAGTCATTTATTGTCACTAGCATTCAACAGCCAAATTCCAATCCAAACAAACCAAAAGATCTGAGATAAGCCAAAGACTTCAGTGAATAGTTCATCGGGGTATATGGTCGCAATCCCTGCTGCTCCGACAAATAGACCGAAATAGCTCAAACTTCGGTTAAGCTCTCGCCCACTTATTCCCGCAATACTGATGGCCAATACCCAAATTCCTCCGACTATTTCATTGCCTCCGCCAATTCCCTCAATAATTACATTGACCGTTGTCCAAATCGTCATGGCCAGCTCGGGTTGTTCTATAGATAAGGAAGTCACTTTGTTTAAGCCGATATTAGCGATCATGCCAGCAGCAATCACTAGCGTAACCCAAACGAATCCAAAAACAGATGCGAACCTTGATAAATTGGCGGATGAATGTTGCAAGCGTTGATGAATAGCCAAAGTTAATTGGGCGAGTATGATGCCAAAAATCACATAGCCGATTAAATTGAACAATGATAATAGCCAATGATTCTCACGCAGGAAGTTCATTTTTTGCTGGATATCCTCAGATGCTGGAAAATCGAGTATAGTAAAGTAGAATACAAAAGCCGATATATAGATTAGTGCTAATGAAAATGCGGCAATTCCGCCAAGCTTTTCAAGTTTGAACATCTGAGTTTCCTGTTATGATTCGTATATGGTTAGTGTGTAGTTTTCGTACGCTAATCTTCATTGGAAGCGATTTCGCATCATAATATTGGGTTGTCTCAGCTTTTGTCGTCCGAAACTAAAAGGACGGACACTTAAAAGGCTTAGTTTGGGTATAAATGGGCGAAACTCGTTCTTAACTTAGCTACTAGAAAAAATTGAATGTTAAGATTTAATTTTAACTATTACAGATTAAGGAATGCAGATTGGTAGAAGAGTTTATCTTGGTCCTTAGCACGCTGGCTTTCGGGCAAATCTTGTTGAGTTTGCCGTTGTTGGTGTCTCGCGCAAATCAAATACCAGCCTACTGGCCATTAGCGGTTTTCTTACTGGGCATGGGGGTTATTGCTTTAGATTCTTCTGTCAGCTACTTTTTACCTAGCTATTACTCCATTTACATTGCGTTTATATTTCCAGCTTGGATGGTGTTATCTCCGTCATTATGGCTCTATGTTCAAGGGCTAACTTCAGAGACGCCTTGGCAGTTAAGTCAAATTCCGTTGCTGACTTACCTTCCTTTACTATTTGGTGTGTCAATGACCTGCTTGCTGTTAGTCCTTCCTAGCGAAGCCAGGGAAGGGCTCTTTATGGAACAAGCGGCTGGTAGCCATAATATTGATAGTGGATTAGCAGAATTTGCCGCCATATCCATGTTCTTACTGATGATTGGCTGGGCGATTCAGTCGAGTTACTATGTTGCTAAAATGGTTAAACGATTAGTGATATATCGAAAAAAACTTAACGATCAATTTGCAAACCATGAACAGCGCAGTTTACGTTGGTTTAATTGGCTATTGTTGATTATCGTGGTTAGTTGGGGATTATCGTTCGTTAACCTTGTTACTACACTAGCAACAGAATATGCCATTTTTGATTATCGGGTTGGAGCTAGTCTGGTTTTAATCTTGGTTTGGACTATCTGTTATTGCGGAATCAAACAAAAACCTGGTTATGAGGGGCACTATTTGAACGAAACTTCAGATTCGGTAGTGGAAGCAGAGTCAAATTCAAACGACTCAATCAAATATCAGAACTCGGCATTGGATCAACTTCAAGCAGAGCGAATCAAAGATAAATTAAATAGCGCGATGAAAGAACAATTGTTATATCTAAAGCCTAGTTTAACGCTTCAACAACTATCTCAGCAGCTAGCGATTTCACCTAATTATATTTCCCAAACATTGAATGAAACAATGGAGACAAGTTTTTTTGATTATGTAAATTTCTGGAGGATTGAATGCGCTAAACCCAAAATCCTAGACAATAAAAAAACTGTATTAGATATTGCGTATGAAGTAGGGTTTAACGCAAGATCTTCTTTCTATAAAGCATTCAAGAAAGAAACTGGAATGACACCCAGTGAATTTCGTAAATCATTCGAGAAAAATTAGATTAAGCCACTTGCATCAACATCCTTTCCAATCGTCTATAACTCAAAGCCTCAGCCAAATGACTTTGCTTAACCTGCTCGCTTTTTTCTAAATCGGCAATAGTTCGAGAGACTCTCAAAATCCGATGGTAAGCCCTAGCAGAAAATTTCAGCTTTTCTAAAACAGCCAAAATGAAGTCTTCTGCCCCAGGCTCAAAATTAATTGCTGTTTCCAGTTCCCTTGGATTCAAAAACGAATTACATTTTCCTCTAGTTTCTATTTGATGCTGCATGGCGGCGACCACTCGTTTACGAACCGTTTCTGAGGATTCAGAGCTAGTATCAGGAATATTGCGTAATTGATCTTGCGTCATCGCAGGAACATCGACATGCATATCAATCCGGTCTATGAAAGGACCAGAAAGCTTTAATAGGTAGCGGCGAATTTTATCCGAAGTACATCGACAAACTCCTTGTGGATTGCCAAAATGTCCGCAAGGGCAGGGGTTCATTGCGGCTAGAAATTGAAACTTGGCCGGGTATTCAGCGCGCCTTGTTGCACGAGATATTGTCACTGTACCAGACTCCAACGGTTCTCTTAAGACTTCTAAGACCCGTCGTTCGAATTCCGGCAATTCATCCAAGAATAAAACACCATGATGAGCCAACGAAATTTCTCCCGGTTTTGG
>JBDVOJ010000047.1:0-2125 GCA_039969155.1 Kangiellaceae bacterium | reverse complement strand
GATTTCACGACGCTTAAAAACGCCAAAGATACCTTGTATGCAATGATCTTAGTCACGCAATGCCCGAACATAATTGCCCGAGCAAGCCTTTAATTTTTGGCAAATTAATTTAACAGACCGGAACGAACAGCAATAGCGACTGCATGTATACGATTTGTAGCATCTAGTTTTTGCATTCCACCGTATAGATGATGGTTGACTGTATGTTCTGAGAGGGAGAGAATCTTTCCGATTTCAGAACTCGTCTTACCATCCGAAGTCCACTTTAAACATTCTTTCTCACGAGGCGACAGACAAGGGGTTGCTTTACCCTTTGCAATAACTTTTGGATGTAAAACCGCACCCGCATGCGAAGCCAAAAATTGTAGCTCAGCGAGTTGCGATAATTCTGGCCGGCCTTCATTGAAAGTAAAACAAATTGCCAATGGCTCTGAATGACAACGATGGACCGGAAGGAATATTCCTTTCGTCATATCATAATCACTAAACAGCTCATTGGTAATCTTAGCTTCATCCTTGGGCCGAACTTGGCTTAGCGTTTCGATATCCCAATAAAAGGGCACTGTCGAATGACGCAATTTTTCCCATACACAGCTTCGCTCTGCAAGCTTGTACTCATCATAAGCTTGCACAAGGCCTGGGTTCCAATTGTTGACAACCAGAGTTTCGCAAAGCTGATGTGTTTGACCACTCAGCCCCATGAAACTAAAGCTTTCCATGCCATAGTCAGCCGCAATTTTCCGCAACGACCTGAAGGCGTCATAGCCTGTTTCTATATTGCTTATATCCGCAAGATACTTTTCTAGACTTGCAACCATGTAATCCACTCCTGAAATACAACTCAAACAAACATTCTTCCTCAATGGTTAAATCTTTATTAAAAATCAATAAACCCCATATATAGATAATACTTCACATATACAGTGAAACATATTTGAATACACGTGAGCTAAACAAAATATATTCTTATATTTACTCGAAATACAATTGTGATTTAATTCCTTATTTTAATTTAAATTGCTAAAAAAATAAATACAAAATTTAGTAAATAACATCGTAAAATCTTATAATTATCGATAACCTTTTCTACAGTTTTGTTGAATATCGTATTTTTACATACAGTTTTAGTATCTCTCTTTTTACCAATATTGAGAGAATTTAGGGGTAATCACAATGCACATTTTGATAGCGGATAATAGTCGATCAATCCTAGATATAGTGTCGAAACAAGTCGTGAGCCGTGGCAATACAGTCACCACGTTTCAAGATGGCCAAGACGTTTATGACTATGTGACAGCTGGTCATCCATTTGAGATACTCCTAACGTCACTTGAACTTCCAAACGTTTCAGGGTTGGAGCTGTGTTGGGCGGCTAACGCTTGTGCAGAAAATGGAACCTCCAACTACTCAATCGTCATGTCGAGCTCCTCAGATGTAGAGACCTTGGTGGAAGCGCTCGATTCGGGCGCAGATGACTTCTTGGCGAAACCGTTCCTCCAACAAGAACTCAATGCCCGCATAAGAGCAGCAGAACGGACAGTTTCGGCTCAAAACGAATTGTTACGTTTGGCGAGAAAAGACGACCTCACAAATATCAGCAATCGTCGCGATTTTTTCCAGCGCATAGATAATAAGATGATGTCGTTTACTGCGAAAAAAGCGTCTTCAATGATTACGTTCGACGTTGACCATCTTAGACAGATCAATGAAAAATATGGTTATGAGGCTGGTGATGCAATGCTTGTCGCTCTTGCGGGGGCAATCGAAAATGAAGCCATTATTTTTGGCCGCTTAGGCAGTCAAGAGTTTGGTGTTTTCTTGCATGAGGTTCCGATTGAAAAAGCTGAAACAATAGCGGAATCCATAAGAAAGAAAATCGCAAGGCTAACCGTAACCCATAACGAAAACAGCCTAAACGTCTCAGTTACTCTAGGTGCGTGCTCTGTGCCAGCTAATGACTCCAAAGAAACCGCTCTGAAAAAGGCAAGACAAGCTCTCGATGCAGCTAAAAATTTGGGTCGCAACAGAACTGTTGTTTGGGGGTCGGTCGATCATCAATCTTCCATCGAGGAAACCCCTTCAGTGCAAGGGTATGACCACATCAACGGCAAATCACAGGTCACCA
>JBDVOJ010000046.1:0-89676 GCA_039969155.1 Kangiellaceae bacterium | reverse complement strand
CCATGGTGACTTCCGTATCCGCTAAAAAAGGCAGTCTCGCTCGGATCCCTGACAGTAGTTGATCCATGCCTTCCACACTCATCAAACTAGGTGTACCTCCTCCAATAAAAATGCTGGTTAAGGAGCGCCCCCAAATGGCCGGTAGTTCTTGTTCCAGATCGTTTAACAGCGCTCGAATATAATCCGCTTCTGGAATCGATTGTTTTATGGAGTGGGAATTAAAGTCGCAGTAAGGGCATTTCTGTACGCACCAAGGAAAATGTACATAGAGCGATAGCGGCGGTAGTTCGGTAATAGCCACTAGTGATTAGCTCCGCCGGATTTTAATGATTTAGCGGCAGATTGGTTTCGATATTTTTGCTCAAATTCCTGCAATGCTTTGCCTCGGTGACTGATTTTCGCCTTTTCATCCGGTTGCATTTGCGCTGCCGATTTACTGGATTGCGGACAGTAAAAAATGGGGTCATAACCAAACCCACCATCGCCGACAGCAGATTCCAGAATGATTCCCTCCCAACTTGCTTGACTAATGATTGGGGTTGGATCTTCGGCGTGTCGCATATAGACAATGACACATTGATAGCGAGCCGTTCTAAGAGATGCTGGTACACCATTAAGTTCTGTTAGTAGCTTGTCTAAGTTTTGTTGGTCGCTAGCTTTTTCTCCAGCAAATCGAGCGGAGTATATTCCTGGCTTACCTTTCAGATAATCCACTTCGATACCTGAGTCATCTGCTATTGAAGGTAATCCCGTTTTGTTGCAAGCATGTCGAGCCTTAATAATGGCGTTTTCCACAAAAGTTAAGCCATCTTCAATAGCATCTTCCACCTGATAGTTAGCTTGAGGTACTAAGGTTTTTTCAAACCGAGAGAGAATTTCGGATAGCTCCTTAAGTTTCTTTTTGTTCCCGCTTGCAAGAACCACTGTATCGTTATCAAGATTTGTACTATCCGAGGTTGGCATCTGATTGAATCTGGTTTAATGTGTGAGACCAAGATTCTAGCTGTTTTAAAGCTCAATTGAAATAACCGCTCAGTTGACACTTTAAACTTATTACTTAAAAAGACCTAAGGCAATTGATATGAAACTATACGGAATGGGAAAGTCTCGCTCATTTAGAGCTTTGTGGGCCCTCGAAGAGGCTGGAGTAGAATACGAGTATGTCGCGGTAGAATTCGCAAGTTCCGAGGAAAATGGCGCACTTAGTGAAGCGTATCAAAAGCTAAACTCGCAGGGTAAAGTCCCAACTTTAGTCGATGGTGACTTAGTACTCACAGAGAGTGGTGCCATTCTTAACTACATTGCAGGTAATAGTACTGATTTAACACTGATCCCATCTAATTCGCTTAAGCGTCGTGCTAGATATGACGAAATCATGTTTTTTGTTCAAACGGAACTAGAGCAAGCGCTTTGGAGCAATGGAAAACATCGTTTCGCTTTGCCAGAAGAATATCGAATTAAGGAAATGCTAACGACGGCAACGTTCGAATTCAATAAAGCAATGGCGACCCTCGAACACTTGTTTGATGGTGAAGGCTACGTTGCCGGAGAGGAATTCACTATGGCGGATGTGATGTTAGCGCATACCCTAACTTGGGCTGAAAGTTTTAAGTTTGACGTGCCAGAAAAGTTCTTAACTTATCGCAATAAAATGTACTATCGAAAAGGCTGTAAGAATGCGGTTAAGGTGGTCGAGGAAAAGTAGCTGGTTCACTGTGACGTATTGAGCTTAGTGATTTTAAAAACAATACCTAGTTTCGCGCTAAAGCGATTGTGTTGTTACGCTAGCTTTTTTGTCATACTTATATCATCACATATCAGTCTCCGGAAATATTGAATAAGGGGTCTATTTCTTCTGTGAGTATTGGTCAACATCATTGAGTTAAAACGCTGTGGAAAATCGAAGTTAAGACGTTTGATTTTCCCTTCTAACACTTCTTTGGCGACGGTAATATCAGTCAGTGTTGCAATACCAATGTTTTCTAATACACATTGTTTCATTGACTCGGTGTTACTAAACTCCATATAGCGAAAATCATGGTAGCCGGCTTTTTGCATCAAGTCATTAAACACATTGCTATAACTACAGCCTAAACTCCAGAGTAAATGAAATTGCTTAGATAGATCTTTCGCGGTTACTTTATTCTTTTTTGCTAGTGAATTTTTTGGGTGAGCGTAAAGAGAAACCTTCTCTTGGTATAACTTATTCACTTCAATATCTTTGACTTGTATTTTCTCTTCTACCATAAAGCCAAAGTCGAGAGTACCGGTTCTAACGCTTTCGAGAATCTCTTGATCGCGCATAACTTGAAATGAAATCTTAATGTCAGGGGCCTCCGTCCGAAGTTTTTTTAACCATTTTGGTAGCCGATAGGTACTGACTGTTTCAACCGCAGCAATTTTTAGCTGGCCGTGAAGCACAGGCGAGTCATGGGTAGCTAGTTTAGCGTCTTTCTCTAGATCAATGAGTTGTCGTGCATAGGGTAAAAAACGTTTGCCAGCCTCGCTGATGACCACTGTCTTATTGTCTCGATAAAATAACTGTTCTCCTAGTTCGCTTTCTAGAGATTTTATCTGAGCAGTTACCGTTGAATGTGCATAGTGCAAGCTCAATGCCGCTTTACTAAAGCTTTCTAAACTAACTATTTCCAAAAAACTTCTAACCGCTGCTAGTTTCATATTAGGGAACCTTTTATATTTTTACGTTCGAATAAATTAAAATGATAATTCAAACTATTTCAATATATGTGAATATTAAGTCAGTGTAGAATAACTATCAACCATTAAAAGACAAGGCACAGAAGATTGTATTATGACGATTGAGATATTGATTGATATTTTAGGTTGGTTAGGAGCTATCGGGCTTCTGCTTCCTTATTTTCTCGTGTCTGTTGGTAAAATCAAAGGCAACTCTGTTTCGTTTCAAATGAGCAATTTAGTTGGTAGCTTTTTGTTAGTGATCAATTCACTTTACTACGGTGCGTTGCCATCTGTTGCAGTTAATCTGGTATGGATTGCCATTGGTTGTGGTATGTTATTTAGAATAAAAAGAGGAACTGAGAGTGAGCAGTTATAAGCAAGCAGATTGCACCTTAATTGATGTCAGTCACAGCGTTGAGCATGGGATGATTACCTACAAAGGCTTACCGGCACCAATTATTTGTGACTACTTAAGCAGGGAGGCCTCGAAAAAGAACTACCAAAAAGGCACCAGTTTCCAGATTGGCACAGTGACTATGGCATCTAACACAGGAACCTACGTCGACGTACCTTTCCATCGCTATGAAGATGGAAAAGATTTGTCGGAATTCCAACTCAATCGACTCGCTAATCTTGATGGGATCAAAATTGATATATCAAGTTCAGTGAAGTCGATTGAAGTCGAGCATCTTGAGAATTTTGATTTGAGGAACAAGGCCGTATTATTAAATACTGGTTGGTCTAAACATTGGCGAACTGAGCATTATTTCGAGAATCATCCTTTTGTCAGTGAAGCGGCTGCCAACTATTTGCTTGAGCAGAGGGTGTTATTTGTTGGTATTGATAGTCACAATATCGATGATACCAATGGTGATACCAGGCCGTGCCATAGTGTTTTGTTAGCCAATGATATTGCTATTTGTGAACATATGACTAATCTAAGTGAATTACCTGTTTCCGGATTTAAGTTTTTCGCTGTACCAGTAAAAATGAAGGGGATGGGAACATTTCCAGTGAGAGCGTTTGGGTTGATCAAATCATAATGAAAACAATCGGTAAACTAGCCAAAGAGTTGGCAATTAATAGCGAAACTATTCGCTACTACGAGCGAGAGGGACTAATTCAGCAACCGAAAAAGCCCACCCGTGGATATCGTTTATATAGTGATTCCATTGCCGCTCGAATTCGCTTTATCGGTAAAGCAAAGGCTCTGGGGTTTAGCTTGAAAGAAATCAAAGCATTAATATCAATGGATGGGAATTGTCAGCAAGTAGAATTGATGGGGCTAAAAAAACTAGCAGTAATCCGTAGAAAAATAGCAGACTTAAAGCAATTAGAAAAAGTCATTTCTGAAATGACCAGAAAATGCCATCAAAATCAAAACCCATCCGATTGCCCCATTATCAACTCACTAAAATAGACTTGACTCTGTACCAAGGTACAGAGTCTATAATCTACCTCAGTTGTTATTAATAAACGAATCATATGTTGTCGAAACTAATCGAAAAATTGGGATCAGGTGGAGTACTATTTGCTGCTTTAAGTTGTACGGCTTGTTTTCCTGCACTTGGCGGGATTGCTTCAGCTTTAGGGTTGGGGTTCCTTTCGCAATTTGAGGGAATGGCGATTAACATTTTAATGCCGATCTTCGCCGCAATCGGTTTACTAGCGGGCTTCTATAAATGGCACAAAACTCAATCCCATATTCGAGGATTTTTAACTGTCTTTGGACCCTCTTTGGTATTGTTAACTTTGTACCCACTTTGGCAGTACGCCTGGAGCAATTATCTTTTTTATGCAGGTTTAAGCCTGATGATTATTATGTCTTTTTTAGAAATAATTATTCCTACGAGATACCGTTAGATGATACTGGTTAAATTAGAGTCTAAACTAACTTGCCCCAAGTGCTCACATAGCAAGACTGAATTGATGCCGACCAATGCGTGTCAGTGGTTTTATCAATGCGAAAATTGTCAAACACTGTTAAAACCACTTAAAGGCGACTGTTGTGTTTTTTGCTCTTACGGCACGGTAAAATGCCCACCCATTCAACAAGGTAATAACTGTTGTTCTGGCTAGTTAGTATAAACTTGTTGCTTGAACTTTATTGGGATCAACTTGCCTTGTTTCTCAGGTTGTACTTTTAGATCAAAGCTAAGCCGCTCACCATTGCCAATGGCAAAAGTAGCAATATAGTAGATCGCGTTTTCTTCCTTGATTTCTCTAAATGCCAGTTCTTTAAACTGGCCTGATAGGCTCTTACCATTACCAAAAACGTTGCTAATGACCGGTGTTCCCATTTCACTATCAGATTTCTTAATCACACTGATATTGAGCATGGCGATATTTTTACTCCGCTTTATTCCGTATTGTGTTGCCACTTCAGGCTCCAGAAATGAAGAATTAATTAGGCTGTAGTGCACGGTAAACTCACCAACGGTATGTTGTTCGGCACGGCTAGAATATGAATAAAAAGATAGAGCGACTAAGAAAAACGTTAAGATCAATGTAGTGCGAGACATCACTGGTTTCCTCCAGAAGATTTGAGTACGCATCAATTGAGTTGCTATGGTTTAGCAGAAATGCGATAGGTAGATGGGTATTTTAGAACTATCGACCAGCTATTACTAGTGATTACTAAGTTAAAGTTGGTCCGCTAAACTCGGACCAACCTAGTGGTCTATTGAATTTACTTAGTATTTTCTTCTGGAAGCAGCAGAAAGAGGAACGATGTTGTCAGGTTGGTCTAGATCTTCATCAATTAGCTTCGAGTTCTCTAGGGAATGTGAAAGCTCAAGGGCCTTTTGTCGTTCGTTTTCTAAATCACCTAAAAGAGTATTGACCGCTTTAAGTTTTCCAACAATGTTCGACTCAGATTTTCTAAGCGAGTCTAATTCTGTTCGGTGAGTAATAATCATATGATGGTGAATTCTTAATTGTTGATTCAGAGGATTTATAATACTCTGACTCCAATCAATCATTTCCTTACGAGAATTCTTAAAGAAGTTCATAACATCAGTAACCGTTCCCGAGAAGAATCGTTTTACTGCAACAGAGTGCTCGGTAAAAGTAGTGAAAACATTTTTATCGAGTTTATCTGAACGTCTTATAATTTCGTTAAGCTCTCGATTAAGTCTAACGATAGGGAATGGTTTTGGTTCGAATAGTTCGACGTTAAAATCTTTAGAAAACTTTTTATAAAGTGAAGCCGCCATCTTATTAGTCAATTCTGCTTCACGGCTCAATTCCGTCATAATTGTTTTTATAGCAACAAAGAAAAGCTTCATTTGTCTAAATAAACCAATTGTGGTTTTACTATTGACCAACTCATCTAATGTGGTTTCAACCTCTGTAGCTAAGGCATCTGAGCTAACCACAGAAAGCAAAATCTTTGTTTGTCTTTCTAGTAAGCGTTGGCTCGGTTTGACCGATAATGATTTCTTTTGAAATTCGATCATGGCAACGCGATTATTTTCTATTAATTCGTGGATCTTATCTTTGTTAACACCAGTTAACGATTTCAGCTCTTTCTCTTGCGAGGTTAATTGATCATGCTTATTGTTCAGTACTTGCAAGGATTGATGAATTAAGGTTTTGATTTCTTCTAACAAGGAGCCTGTCAGTAGCCGCTCCTTGTTTTCTAACAGTTTGTTGGATAAAACATGTTCAAGTTCTTCCAAATGGCTACGAACTAAAAGCGGTTTATCTTTACGCACCTTAGCTACTAAGCCTTTTTGTGCTGATACTGGTAGAACATTTCTTGGGTCTATCTGTAATTGTCGAGCGGTAGTGTTAACCATTTTGGTAACGGCTTTGTCGATTTTCTTTCGACTGGTCAATTCGTCCCATAAGGTATCGATTTTATTTAAAACGGCAAACAAACCTAAGTCTTTACCACCATCAATGTTCTGAATATAGTCTTCCCAAATTGCCATGTCTGATGCAGTAACACCCGTGTCGGCGGATAGTAAGAACACTATAGCTTGTACTTGGGGTAACAGTTTTAAAGTTAACTCGGGCTCGCTACCAAGGGCATTTAAACCGGGAGTATCTAAAATTCTTAAGCCTTGTTTCAGTAACGGGTGTGGGAAACTAACAATTGCGTGACGCCACGCAGGAATTTCTACCATGTTATCTTCGTCACCGTTTTTCTCTAATACTTCAGGATCGAATCCCAATAATTTAGCTTCTTCTATCGAAACCTGTTTGGTCTGGGTAATGGTGTGTAGTGCCAAGGTCATTTCATGAGCCGAACTGGTCATTAGTGGTACTTCAGTCCAAAGGTTTGGTAAATCTCTGAATTCGGTGAGAGTCGTGTGATCTAATCTTGTCTCTATTGGTAGTAACCGCAAATAAGGCCGATTTTCTTTTTTGTCATAAAACAGTTCAGTGGGGCACATGGTCGTGCGGCCAGCTTCAGAAGGGAGAATCCGTTGGCCATATTCAGCGAAGAAAAGGGCATTGATTAATTCAGTTTTTCCGCGAGAAAACTCCCCAACAAATCCAATGGTTAAGTATTCTTCTCTTAATGAGTCTTGCAACCTAAAAAGGCGGTTGTCGATTTCGTCATTGAATAAATCGTTGCGGCGTAGCCACATCCGGAACTTACTAATGGTTTTTCCGATGTCAGCTTTCCAAGCGCTAAATTGATCAATATTCTCTGAAAAGTTATTTGTCATGAGTCGTCGTTTTTGTTGTTATGTGAGTCTCTCGAGTCAATGAAAATAGCGAGAGTTAGTCTAACCTTATCGGCAATCTTTAGAAAAAGGTTAGCAGAAAAGCTAGAAAAATCCGTACTATAGGTCTCAAAATTAGAGATATATCTCATTTAGAGAGCGTTTTTTCGACTAATGGTCAGTTTTTGTTAGTGAAATGCAGCGGCAAAATAACTCAGAAGTTGGCTACAAGCCCTGTGTTATAACAGATTGAGATGGTTGAGCTTTTATGGTTGCCCAACCTTTTCAGTAGGAATTTCAACAAAACGGGTCGTCACGCTAACCAACATAGCGGAGTAACGGAACAATCCAGTAATTGATCGAAGAATATAGGAAGAATATGACTAAAGTGGCTATCATCGGTGCTAAATCAAATCCGCTGGTTGCTGGTAGCAGGCCTCTAAATTTACTGACAACAGGCTCGCTAATCTGCCCTAGTACCGCCAAAACTGGGTTAGGGCCAACCGGTGAAATCCAACTCAAAATTACTCGAACAAATATCAGAAACATAAATAGCATTAAAATGCTTTTGATAAGCTCAAGGATGCAAAACAGTGCCAAAGTCAAAATATTAAATTCAAGTTGTCCCATTACCAAATAGATAAATAAGAATTTAAAAAGTGTGACTAAATAAGCTAGTAACATGGTCGAGACATCAATCCCACCAAACCCTGGAACAATTTTTCTTAAGGGTTTAACTAACGGATCAGTTGCTTTCACCACAAATTGACTGAGCGGGTTATAAAAATCGGCTCGAAAGTATTGTAGGAAAAAACGTAACAAGATGATGGTAATGTATATACCAATTAAAATGTCGATAATTTGCGCAAAAGGATTCATCTAAGCTTGTTCTCCAAGTTCTCTTCCTCGATTGACTGCTGCAGCAACGGCTTTTTGAATTATATTGGAAAAGCCGTCTTCGGCAAAACTGTTGAGCGCTGCAGCGGTTGTTCCTCCGGGAGAAGTAACCGCTATTCTGAGCTCCTCCAACGTTGATTCTGGTTTAGCTTGTGCCAATTTGGCCGCTCCAAGAACTGCCTGAGTGGCTAAATTCCTAGCGCATTCTGCTGGCATGCCTTCCGAAATAGCTTGATCGACCATTGATTGGATAAACTGGAAAATGTAGGCTGGAGCACTGCCAGCAATTCCGGTGACTACGTCAATCAGTGATTCATTTTCAACCCACTCGGTCACTCCGATAGATGCAAAAATTGATTCAGTAATCTGCTTTTGTGACTCACTGGTAGCACCGTTGGCGTACATACCAGTGGCAGCTGCAGACACCGTTGCCGGAGTATTTGGCATTGCCCTGACAATTGCCAGTGGTTGGTTAAGGTCGTTTGCGATTGCGTCGACGGTGACTCCCGCAGCGACCGAAATAATTAGTTTTCCGGTCAAGTCCTGTTGGCTCAAGTGTTTGCAAACATCTGGTAGTTTCTGCGGTTTAACTCCTAATACGATTACGTCAGCCCGCTTCGCAGCTTCTAAATTATCATTAGTCGTACGTATTTCGCATTGCTGTTTAAGCTGATCAAGCTTTGATTGACTGGGATTACTCGCGGTAATTTTAGCGACATCGGCACCACTACTGACTAGACCCTGTATTATCGCCGCGGACATGTTGCCAGCTCCGATAAATGCAATGTCTGTTTGCGAAAAATAGTTTTGCTTGATAATTGTCATTAAACGTTTCCGTTGATCTATTTGATTAGTTTCTTGGTCCAAACAGTGCTGTGCCGATTCTTACCATATTAGAACCCGCAGCAATCGCGGCTTCCAAGTCGTTACTCATACCAATAGAGAGAGTATCCATGCTGGGGTAAGACTTTCGATATTCGTTAAAGCAGGCCGCAACTTTGTGAAATTGAGCTAATTGTTGCTCAAAGTCATCGGTTTTAGGTGGGATTGCCATTATACCTCTTAGCTCTATATTGGGCAGATTTGCTGCTAATTCAAGCAGTTCCGGTAGCTCATCCAGATTAGCGCCTTTCTTTTGAGGTTCTTCAAAATAGTTGAGCTGAATACAGATCTGTAGAGGTGCCTTGTTTGACGGTCTTTGTAGAGAAAGTCTGTTAAGTAATTTCAACCGATCGACGCTTTGTACCCAATCAAAATGCGCAGCGATATCTTTGGTTTTATTACTTTGAATAGGGCCGATAAAATGCCAAGTGATCGGCAAGGAACTTAACAGAGATATCTTATCCAACGCTTCCTGGAGATAGCTTTCTCCGAATTCTGTGATACCTGCATCATAAGCGGCTTGAATTGCATCTGCCGGATGTGTTTTACTCACTGCTAATAGTTTTAACTCATTGATGTTAATGCGATATTTACTAGCGTGGCGCTTCATTATTGTTCGAATTTCGACGATTCGGTTGGCTATGCTCATGGTGTTTTTTATCACTCTTTTAGGGCATTTTTTGACCAAATTTGTGTGAATAGGTCAAAAATCACCAAAACTATCGCTTTTAATACAAAATCTCTGCTCATTATCCAGAGTTTTCTACTAGTATTTTAACATTGGATGAATTTTTAAAACAAAAAAGAAAATTTCTTTGGGTGAGACCTAATGGACATAACTGAATTACTAGCATTTAGTGTAAAGAACAAAGCGTCTGATTTACATCTATCGGCGGGATTACCTCCGATGATTCGTGTAGACGGAGACGTAAGACGAATTAACGTACCGCCAATGGATCACAAGATGGTGCATAGCTTAGTTTACGATATCATGAATGATAAGCAGCGAAAGGATTTTGAAGAGTTTTTAGAAACCGATTTCTCGTTCGCACTACCAGGAATTGCTCGATTCCGTGTTAATGCGTTTAACCAAAATCGCGGTGCTTCTGCGGTATTTCGTACCATCCCATCGCAAGTACTTACTCTAGAAGAGCTCGCGGCGCCATCAATCTTTAAAGAAATGTGTATGCATCCAAGAGGTTTGGTATTAGTAACTGGACCAACGGGTTCTGGAAAAAGTACCACGCTTGCGGCGATGATAGATTACATTAATGACAATCACTACGGCCACGTACTGACAATTGAAGATCCGATCGAATTTGTTCATGAGAGTAAAAAATGTCTAATGAACCAGCGTGAGGTGCATCGCGATACTTTAGGTTTTAGTGAAGCCCTACGTTCAGCACTTCGTGAAGATCCCGATATTATCCTAATTGGTGAGTTGCGTGATTTAGAAACCATTCGTTTGGCATTAACAGCCGCTGAAACTGGGCATTTAGTCTTTGGTACTCTGCATACATCATCTGCGGCAAAAACTATCGATAGAATCATCGACGTTTTCCCTGCGGCTGAAAAAGATATGACTCGTTCGATGTTATCTGAGTCATTGCAAGCGGTAGTGTCGCAAACATTATTAAAGAAAAATGGTGGCGGTCGAGTTGCAGCTCACGAAATCATGATCGGTACGCCCGCCATCAGAAATCTAATTCGAGAAGATAAAGTGGCACAGATGTACAGTGCCATTCAAACGGGTTTAGGAGTTGGAATGCAGACTCTGGATCAATGTTTAAAAGATTTACTGGGTAAGGGCTTAATCAGTCGAGAAGATGCTCGTCACTCAGCTAAGAATAAGGAAGAATTTTAATGGATTTTGAAGGTCTCTTAAAATTAATGGTGACCAAAAAGGCGTCGGATCTTTTTATCACTGCAGGCGTGCCACCAAGTATCAAAATTCACGGTAAGGTGATGCCTGTGACTCAACGTGCATTAACCCCCGAAAAAGCACGTGAAGTTGTGTTAAGTGTTATGAATGAAGAACAGCGTCGTGAGTTTGCTAGAGGTCATGAATGTAACTTTGCAATCAGTGCCGCAGGTATTGGCCGTTATCGTGTCAGTGCATTTCAGCAAAGAAACCATGTTGGCATGGTTTTAAGAAGAATTGAAACGACCATCCCAACCATCGAGGAATTGCGTTTACCCAACATCCTTAAAAAATTATCACTGACCAAGCGTGGTTTGGTGATATTTGTTGGTGCAACAGGTACCGGTAAGTCGACTTCGCTTGCATCAATGATTGGTTATCGAAATCGTTCAACCACTGGTCATATTATTTCGATTGAAGATCCAATTGAATTTGTACACAACCATGACAAATGTATTATTACTCAACGCGAAGTAGGAATTGATACTGAGTCGTTTGATACCGCACTAAAAAACACACTACGACAAGCACCCGATGTAATTTTGATTGGTGAGGTTCGTACTAGTGAGACTATGGATTACGCGGTAGCTTTCGCTGAAACTGGTCACTTATGTATGTGTACCCTACATGCTAATAACGCCAACCAAGCGCTAGATAGAATTTTGCATTTCTTCCCCAAGGAAAAGCACAATCAAGTACTGATGGACTTATCGCTAAATCTAAGAGCGATTGTGGCGCAACAACTGATCCCAACACCCGATGGGAAGGGGCGGCGGCCTGCAATTGAAATTATGATCAATTCGCCATTAGTTTCGGATCATATCCGTAAAGGTGAATTGCATTTGTTGAAAGATTTAATGAGTAAATCTAATGAACAAGGCATGCAAACATTTGATCAATCGTTGTTTACTCTGTTCAAATCAGGCGAAGTTACCTATGAAGACGCGTTGCATCATGCTGACTCTCCAAATGATTTGCGATTAATGATCAAACTCGATTCATCCGAGAATGGCGAGCCCGTGTTCGATTCGGGGATTGGTGGAATGTCTCTCGAAGAACAAGAGCCTCGCTAAACCACGAGCGCCCTTAGTCGTTGTCATCAATTCATTTATTGGCTTTTGAAAGGGTTTGAAAGCCAATACCTGCTTCTAATCATCAGCACCAATCACTTGTTTTTTATCGACTGGCTAAATATCTAACACCAAACTATAAATTCTGATATCCACCTAGCTAATCTATGGCGTTGCCGTTTAAAAGTGGCATAATGCAGCCTGTAGTTTTTAGCGGGCGATAATCTGATGATGCCAACCACTCTTGTAATAACATTGTTGACCTTGGTCGTGGTGGCACTGATCGGAAATCGAGTGTCCAAACTACCATCCAACGTTTGGATACTTTTTATTGCTCAACCACTTGGTTTATCTTCTGCTTCATTGGTAGTCTTAGCCGGCAGCTTACTCGGCGCACAAATAGCGCCCAATCCTCAATGGGCGACGTTACCACTGACTTTTATGATATTAATGACTGCCGCTGGCGTGGTGCCAGCGGCTATGGCGATGAAAAAATTTGGTCGCAGAGTCGGAACCGCAATGGGCTTGAGTATGGCGGTTCTAGGCAGTTTGATAGCTTCTTATTCTGCACTCATTGCAAATTTTAATTTGTTGATTGTAGCTGCGGGATTCCTCGGATTTAGCATGGCGTTTGTCGCTCAAATGAGATTTGCTGTGATTGAAAGTCTGGCAAGTCCTAAAGACATTCCTGCAGCGATTTCAGTGTTAATGATAGGCAGTATGTTCGCGGCAGTATTGGGGCCGGAAGTCGCTGCTGTGGGCAAAGAGTGGGTGGACTCGCCGTATGGGTTTGTTGGGTCTTTTCTAGGGCTTTCAGCGATGTTATTGGTTGCGATTGTGTTGGTACTCAGTCTAAAACCGATTGGTGTTGCGGAACAGCACGAGCGAGAATCCGCCAGACCTTTGTCCAAGATAATCAAGCAACCGACCTTTATCATTTCTGTTTGCGCAGGCGCCATTGGTTATGCGGTCATGAGCTACGTAATGACGGCTTCTCCTCTGAGTATGCATAAAATCGAAGGTCACGCACTAGAGCATACAAAGTGGGTAGTGCAAAGTCATATCATTGCGATGTATTTACCTTCATTGTTCTCTGCATTTTTAATTCGTTACTTTGGGCTAGTCAAGCTGATGTCTATTGGGACGTTAATTTATCTTGCTGTCACCGCTATCGCACTGTCTGGACAACAAGTGATGCATTATTGGTGGGCTATGGTTCTGTTGGGTATTGGGTGGAATTTTCTTTTCACCAGTGGCACGGTTCTTTTACCGGAGTCTTATCGTTCCAATGAGCGGTTTAAGGCCCAGGCTTTTAACGATTTTTCAATCTTTTTTACGCAAGCGACGGCATCACTGTCGGCTGGTTGGATGTTATTCAATTTTGGCTGGAATCGACTAATCTATGTCATTTTCCCGATTCTGATCGTCATGCTTTTGGTCATTTTTTGGTTTGCGAAATCTCGCCATACAGAGGATAAATAAGTTTCCGAGGGATGTACTAGGAATATTAATCTTGCGACTCAATAAGGCAAGGTTTATTGACCGCCGCTCTTTGTTCCCCAATGGTTGGCTACAAGCTTACAACTGCCGTCTTTGTTTTTGATTAAGGTGACTCGATCGGTACGTACGTTTGCTAAGCCGTATAAAAACTGAACGTTGCCGTAATAGTCTGTATAACCTGAACGGTCATAAACTTTATCTGCCCGGATATCTATTTTGCATGATTTTAGAAAGATTGAAGGTGAGTGCTCACTTTGACCTGCAAGCACAGAATTAAAGCTCAAGCTGAAGAGAGTGACTAAAATACTGGGCTTGGTTAACTTTTTGACCTGCAGTAGTATGGCGTTAGCTCGATACATACTCTGGCCTCCTTGGCTTGTCTCTTTGTGAATCGTTATTCTACAAAGTATATACCAAAGGACCTGCTGTTACAAATGTAAGGTTTAAATTAGCTAGATTGTAAGGCGAACCAGCTTTCTAAAATTAGCGCTGCTGCAATGCTGTCTATTTGAGTTTTCTTTAGTTTCTTGTAACCGCCATATTCGAAAATCTCTTCTCTTGCGCTCGCACTAGAAAGGCGCTCGTCTACCATTTGCACGGGTAATCCGAAGCGGCCATGAAGTCGATTTGCAAACTTTCTAGCCAATTTGGTAATCGTTTGATCCGAATCGTCCATATTGAATGGCTCACCAACTAGCAATAATGCAGGTTGCCATTCTTTGATTACTTTCTCTACTTTATCCCAGTTGGGGATGCCGTCTTTAGCTAAAAGAGTTTCTAAAGGGTTGGCGGTGCCAGTAACTGACTGACCGACTGCCATACCTATGCGGGCTAAACCAAAATCAAATGCGAGAGTTTGCGACATATTGGATCTAAGCGTTGCCGCTGAAGAAGCTTAATTGTTCAATATCGAAGCCAAGAGAGTTAGCGGCTTTTTTCCAGCGAGCCTCTATGTTCGTTTCAAACAGAAGCTCTGCAACCAGCGGAGTGTTTAACCAACTATTGGAACGCAATTCTTGTTCTAGTTGCCCTGGTCCCCAGCCCGCATAACCAAGAGCTACAAAGGCCTCTCCGGAAACCTCTTGTCGTCCCATTGCGTGTAAGATATCAGGTGATGTGGTGATTGCGACATCATTATCTAGGTAAATACTGGATTTCCAGAGCTTGTCGGCTCGGTGAATTACGAAGCCGCGATCGGTTTGCACGGGGCCACCGGCTAGTACTGGATTGACGTTGTGGCTTTTTTCACAGGGTATTTCCATGTGCTCCAGCAAATCCAGTGTGGAAATCTGCAGAGGGTGATTGATGACAATTCCCATTGCGCCGTCTTCGTTGTGCTCACAGATTAAGGTGACGCTCTGACTAAAGTCAGCATCCTGAAGTGATGGCATTGCTATCAGCAATTGATTTTTTAAACTGGGAAACTCATTCATAATCTTATAATTGGGTGTCGAAGAGAGTAATTCAAGTCGTAGCAGTATTTTCTCTGTAGATATAACTCGGCGGCTCTCTAGTTATTAGTATAGCTAAAATGCGCCTTTTATTGTGGTTTTATTGGTTGCTTACTATAATTCTGAGATACCTAAAATAACATTGGCCATTTCGTGAACTTTATCAAGAAACTTATATTTTGTAGCTTTTTAAGCTTCACCACTGATCTTTCTGCGGATAGCTATTTAGACGAAATAGTGAATGAGATCAAGCTCTTAGAAAGTGAGCGAGATCCTAAGTGTTATGCCACTGCATCTCGTCTTGAAGATTTTATGTTCGGTACGCCTTTATCGGATCAAGCTCGATTTTCTAAAAATAAACTGCAAAGTGATTGGGTAAAATCGGTTTGGCAGCATGCCACTAAATTGGCTGCTGTTAATGGCGGGACACAAATTTCCGCCGAGCAAGTTCGCGAAATTATCAATCGCCATTTCAGTATTAAGCAAACGCCAGAAAAGCATTGGAAAATTAAATTCGCTAAGAATAACTCGATTGTTATCAATCAAACTGATAAGCGACAATATTCAACCATCGCCTATTCTCTACGAGCTGTTTTGGCGGTTCAACAGGAATCCTTGTTGGATTTTGAAATAGAGTTATTACCTCTGGACAAACTCGCACTTCAAGCCCTTACTGAACATTTAGACATTCTTAATTTGGCGGTACTTAAGCTAAGTGACAGGCAAGCGCGCAATAACAATCAGCAGCAAATTGCTCAGCAAGATCTTATCAAGGTTTGGGCTGCGGTATTGCAATATGAAGGTTCAAAGCTTTCTTCCGAGAACAAAAGGCAAGTTGCCGACAATGGTAGTGTCAACAAAGAGCCTATTGACCTATCGTTGTTAAAGAAAATAATTAAGCAAAAAATTAGTTCCTATAAATCATACAATGAACTATCAAGCAAAATATTTAACCGCAATTTGCAAGTCTATTTCGCGCGAATGAACTTGACTAAAGACCACAAAAAACAGCAAGAGTTTTCGACTCTATTTAACAACACCATGATCCAATTTGCGTTTGATGTGTACAAAGAGTCTGAAAAAATTGCGTTATCAAATAACAACAAAACCATTAGCGAGAAAGATGTCAATGAATTGATTCAGCAATTTATTCCCCATAAAGTTGATGAATTCGAAGATACCCTGTTTTTTGCTAACCTTGCAAAAGAACAGCAGTTAGTGATTGAGTCCTATGACGCAGACGCGTTTCGAGATAACTCATCTCATTGGCGATTCCTGCAGAATGCGATTAATTCGAGTCATTTAAAACCACAGTTGCAACCCGATCCTTTTGCGCTTGAATTAATGGCAGAGAATATTGCCTTGTTCGCCGTATTAACTCTTAAAATGTCAGGCATCGTCGGTAAGCAAAGCGATTCAAGTTATCTGTTGCCAGAACACTATCGAAAGGGATTGTTAACTTTATCGGAGCGATTAGAACAGAACCGCGTTGCGGCTAAGTTCAATAAGAATGAAAACCAAATTTACTCTAGTCAAACGGTTAATTCTGATCAGCAAAACCAACAGCAAGACTATTTCTCAGATGTTACTAAATTATTAAACGAAAAGGTGCAACACCGAACTTCAGATTGGTTAAGTCGATTATTAAGAAGCTACCTGCAAAAAGGTGAGAATGTAGGAGTCGTTTTTATTCCACCAGCTTTTGGTGGTGGCGGAGTGGCTGCCGAAGACATTAACAATGATGGCTATATTGATTTATTGTTTCTTAGTGGCAGGGGTAACTATTTACTAAAGAATGAACAAGGAAATGGATTTACCAATATGACTGAAACAGCGGGGTTAAATTGGTTGCGTCCGCAAGATAATATGCCTGGAGAACCTCGGCAGCCCATCATCGCCGATTTCGATAATGATGGTCTACAAGATATTTTTATAAGTTATGCCGGCGATCAGCATCGTATCTACAAAAACTTAGGGGACTTTAAGTTTAAAGATATGACCGAACTGGCAAATCTGGGAGGGCAAGGATTAATTGGTGGGCCTGCAACCGCAGCAGATTTCGATAATGATGGAAATCTTGATTTATACATCACTTATTTTGGCCCTTTTACTCAAGGTGTTTTACCAACGCTAAAACGTAACAATAACAACGCGACACCGAATCAAATATTTAAAAACCTAGGCGGGTTTGAATTTAAAAACGTCACAAAAAACAGTGGTGTCGATAACAAAGGGTGGTCACAAGCGGTCAGTCATTCGGATTTTGATAATGATGGTGATCAAGATATTATTCTTGGTAATGATTTTGGGGTTAACGCTTATTATCGCAATGATGGTCGTTTTAAATTTACTGATCTAGCAAAAGCGTTTGGCACTGATAAAGCCTCATACTCAATGAATATCGGCATCGCCGATCTTAATCAGGATTTGTTACCTGACTTTTACATTTCCAATATCGTGGTGATGAATAAAGACGAAAAATATGTATTGCCCAATGAAAACACTCCAATGAAGTTTGATTCCAATAAACTTGCTACTATGCGAGTGATTGAAGCAAATGACCTTTTTCTCTCGGAGTTACAAAATGGAAAGCAAACTTATTCTCTGAGTAACGCAGTGGGACGAGGGTACTCTTCGACTGGTTGGTCTTGGGGGGCGGATTTTTTTGATTTTGATAACGATACCGATAACGATCTTTATGTCTTAAATGGGATGAATGAGTATAATCTCTATACTAGTGACAATCCCTATTTTACCGATAGTTCTAACCAAAAAAAGAACGTTCACATTCCGGTAGCAGAAAAAGAGCAAAACCTTTTCTTTGTAAACCGCAATGGACAATTCGAAAACCAATCTGAAAGCTCGGGATTAGGTTTTTTTGGAAATTCTAGAAGTGCTGCTTATTTAGATTTTGACAATGATGGTGATCTCGATATAGCGGTCAACAATTTTAATGAAGCGGCCAACTTATTTCGAAATAACTTGCAATCAGAGCATCGTTGGGTCGCAATAAAACTGATTGGGAACCCTGCTAAAGGTGTGAATAGAGATGCCATAGGCGCTCGTATAGTGGTAACTACCGAAAGTGGTAACAAGCTGTGGCGAGAAGTGCATAGTTCGGTGGGTTATATGACCGGTCATCCAAAGACACAATACTTAGGCTTAGCGAATGAAACAATCGATAGCGTTGATATTGTATGGCCCAATGGGCAGTTGCAGCAAGTTGTTAAATTGCAAGTTAATCAATCCCATACTATCGTTCAACCTTAAAAGATTTTACTGCCATTGTCCTAAGTTGGTTAGGACGTAGTTCATAGCTTGAAGCCAACTATTAACAAGGAGCACTTCTATCATTCAACTTAGCAGAATCATTCTGGTCATTTGTTTATTTGCTGCGGGAAATTGGGTATGTGCTAAAGAGATGAAAGCACCACCCAAATTAGACGCTGCAGAGTTGAAGTTGTTTGAAGGTTGGTTAGCCAGCTATCGGCAGAAAAAAGCAGACGTCAACTTGCATGGCGACGGCCAATTTATCAACGGTTTAATTGACAGCGAATCTCCTTATCTATTGCAACATGCATTTAACCCAATTAATTGGAAAGTTTGGTCCAATAAGACCTTAAAAGCTGCGCAAGCTCAAAATAAGCTAATCCTATTATCAATTGGCTATTCCACATGTCACTGGTGTCATGTCATGAACAAACAAAGTTTTAGCAGTTTGGAGGTCGCCGAATTTTTAAATGAAAATTTCCTTGCGATCAAAGTGGATAGAGAACTCGCTCCGCAAGTTGACGATTATTACATGATGGCTTTACAGCAAGTTAAGGGCGAGGCAGGTTGGCCGATAACCGCAATCATTGACGGAAATGGTTTGCCTATTTTTATTGATTCTTATTTAACTGAAGAGAAATTGTTGGGGATGTTAAAGCGGGTTAATCAGGTGTGGCAACAACAGCCCGACTTTTTAATTCAATCCGCTAAGAGCATCGACAAGCTGGTTAAGAAAAATTATGATGTGACGAAAACTGCAGGAACTCAGCTAGATTATAAAGAAATCAACCAACGTCTAAAAATGAATTTGGATTCGAAACATGGTGGCTATGTTGGAGAACAAAAGTTTCCAGCCGAATCCATGCTGTCATATTCACTTGATCAGCTGAGTCGCCATGACGACAAAGACTTAGAAAGATTAGTTAAGTTGCAACTCGAAAAAATGTCCAAATCAGGAATTCGGGATCATCTGTTTGGTGGATTTCATCGTTATTCAACTACATCCGATTGGATGATACCGCATTACGAGAAAATGCTTTATAACCAAGCTCAATTGATCCAAATTTATACCCAGGCCTACTTAGTCTTTCACGACAAACAATATCTGGATGTTGCCGTCGATACAGCCGATGCGATGATTGATATCTTTCTGAATTCTGATGTTAACTCAGAAATGATGAGCGGTTTTATCACCGCGTTAGACGCTGATTTTAAAGGTGAGGAGGGTGGCTATTATTTATGGAATAAAACAGAATTAGAACAGCTAGCCATCGATATCGCCCCAGAGTATCTATATCCTGTTAACTCAAAACGCTTAGGTTTGTTGTTAAGGAATATTCCAGACGAGAATTTTGCGGGAGGTGCTACAGAACTTAATGATTGGTTGATTAAGCTCCAGAATTATAAGTTTTCGTCTGGTTCACTTTATTTCGATAAAAAAGTGCTTACAGGTTGGAACGGTCTTGCCATCCAAGCTTTAGTTGACTTATTTCAGGTATCCGAAAATAAGCAGTACTACAAAGTGGCAGAAGAAATCGCTGAAGTACTTTGGAAAGAAAGATTTGATCGCCATCTGGGACGATTGAAACGGGTAAAAAGTGACAACCAAAACCAACCTGTTTTTCTTGAAGACTATGCTTTCTTAAGTTCGGCGTTTGTCGCACTTTTCGATGTTGGTGGCAATAAAATTTGGTTACAACGAGCTCGTGAATTAAATCAAGCCGCCAACCAGATATTTGTTGAGCCAAGTGGTTTGATCAAGTCCACTAGTGGGAAAACTCTATTGCCGAGTGTTGGTAAACTATCGGATGGCGAGGTTTTTCCGGCCGCTGCGGTTTTCATCGAAACTAATATGATGATAGCTAAGAGGGATGGAGAAGTTCAGCCAGCCAAAAAAATGGCCAGAAAAATAGATTATCTAAAAAGTGCTGTTGCAAAAATGCCACAGGGGCATTTGTTTTCTGCAAGGACGCTATCACAAATTCACCAAAGTATGCGCCCGATTAGATTCGCCGCTAGAGGAAAGGCGAAGATAAAATTCGATTGCGTTGAGCTTGGTGAAGGAATTTGTCAAACCATGAGTATTCAGTTTGATTTAGAAGAGGGATGGCATCTAAACTCAAACAATCCTTTGCAGTCGCATTTGATTGCGACACAGGTTACAGTTCCAAAAAATTGGCAAGTGAGCTACCCAAAACCGATCGAAAAATCACTTTCTTTCCAACCTGAAAAATTGAGCCTCTTTGAAGGTTCTTTCAAAATCACTTTGCGCAGAACCGTTACTGACAACCAACGAAGATTTCTAAAATTACCTGTGCAGGTCTGTAGTGACAGCGTTTGTTTACTTCCTGAAATATTAGACTTTTATATGTAAACCTTTACGTTTTGGAGAATTGTTTACTTTGGCTTTTTAATTAGACTGATATCGAACTAGCTGATACCTACTTAGTAATGCAGTGATAGTGGGAAAGAGCAAGCAGGTTAAATAGCAGCCGGTGAACTAGCTGGTGTGTACGCGGTTGTCTTCCTCAAATCGCCATACTCGGATGATTTCAAGAATCTCTGTATCCTTTTTCATTTCTTCGCTAAGTGGACTAAAGGGGGCCGCTAATCTAACAATTCGGATCGCTGCGTCATCTAGCATTTTCTTACCTGAACTCTTCATGATAGTGACTTCATTGATAGTGCCATTTTGATTGATCGCAACTTTTAGAGTTAGATTGCCATAGACCTTCTCTACCTTCGCTCGTTCAGGGTAATTCTGGTTACCTATACGTTCGATTTTCCGGCGCCAAGTATCTAAATAGAGCGCATCGGAAGAACGATGGATCGCTGCGGACACCTGTCGACGATTGGATTTTTTGGCTTGATTGATTTGTTCGCTATCCAAATTTGCTATTAATCCAGAAAGCTCATAGCTTTTTTGTAATAAAGAATTTGTATCGGGCAGGGCTTCTCTTTTTTCAGCTTGCTTTTCTACTTTTTGGCTGGTGGATTGATTACCTGCGGTGCTGGCGATAAGATCAGGGTTAGTTTTTAACTCAGCTTGTTGTTGCGGCGGAAGTTGAGGCTCGCTTGAAATTTTGTTTGGATCGTCGAACTGCGCTTTTTCAACAGCACTGGGAGCCAGCATCTCCTCTGATTCTCCTCCACCTTCTTGGTTCGCTTGGCCGATAAAATCAGCTTTTTCTGGTTTGGTTTCGCTTTCAAATTGAGCAAGTACCACGTTAAATGTCTTATTCATTGGAGTGCTGGACAAATCAGGCACTTTAAATCCTACGCCAAAAAATAGTAGCGCATGAAATGCCACCGCCAAAAACAGACAAAACAGTAGTTTGTCGTTTTGACTGATCTTTGGTTGGGAATCCAATGAGATGGTTCCATCGTGGTTTTGCATAGCTTTATTTCTTCTCTCGGGCTTTCGAGTTAATTCTCTCTAATTTTAGTCGTCACAATTTATCTAGCCGCTAGCTTACGTTCAATGGCATCAAACAGTGTTGCCGCGATATTCGTTCCATAGGCTGCATCAATTTCCTTAATACAAGTAGGACTTGTGACATTTATTTCAGTCACATAGTCACCAATTATATCTAGTCCAACAAAAATCAGTCCCTTTTCTTTCAGTGTTGGGCCAATTTGCTTAGCTATCCAAAGGTCTCTTTCAGTTAAAGGTCTAGCCTCACCACGCCCTCCAGCAGCTAAATTGCCGCGAGTTTCACCTTTAGCAGGTATCCTTGCCAAGCAGTAAGGTATAGGTTCACCATCCACCATTAATACTCGCTTATCACCATTACTGATATCTGGGATAAACTTCTGTGCCATGGTTGTTTCTTGACCCATTTGTGTCAATGTCTCGATAATTACGCCAATATTAGGGTCATTATCTTTCACCCGAAATATAGAGCTTCCTCCCATTCCGTCCAGTGGTTTTAAAATGACATCCTTGTGTAGACTTATAAATTGACGAAGTTCTGATTCACTTCTTGTCACTAGCATATCTGTACAGCATTGAGGAAATAGAGCGGTAAATAGTTTTTCATTGTGATCGCGCAAACTTCTGGCGTCATTCACCACCAATAGTCCTTGATTTTGTGCCAGTTCCAATAAGTAAGTGGTGTATACGAACTCCATATCAAACGGTGGATCCTTGCGCATCAGTAAACTATCCATGCTATGCAGAGGAACAATCTCAGGTTCTTCTAACTGGTACCATTTTGTTGGGTCTTCAAAAACATCTAGCCTTCTAACTCGCGCATGCACACAGCCATCTTTCAGCATTAAATCTGACTGTTCTAAATAGTATAACTGGTGTTTTCTCTTCTTTGCTTCGACTAACATCGCAAAACTGGAGTCTTTTTTGATGTTAATTTTACCAATTGGGTCCATTAATATTGCAATTTTGTGCGTCATCTCAGAAATCTACTATAGTTAGTTAGGAATTGTATTTTACTCGTTCAATCTATTATAGGATATCGAATTAAATATACAACTATAAAATCATAATAATCAACAGCTTAGGTATTCTTTTTAAAGTCTTACAATTAACAAGCAGTATAAAAGTTTGATTCTTATCATTTTATTTTCTAATATCTCAATGAGTACAAAAAAACGATAGGTTGGCAAATTCGGGATATCTGTGTGGTAGATAGCGGCCTTTTGTGATAAAAAACCCACAGATTTAAATGGCACACAAGAGTGTGGGACCCGTAACGCAAATTAAGTATGAACGAGCGACAAATCGTTCGATGAGGACCAGTTGAATGGAAAATAGTTTTGAAGGCCTAAAGGCAATGGTAATTGACGATAGTAAGACTATCCGACGGACCGCCGAAACTTTACTCAAAAAAGTGGGCTGTGAGGTGGTGACAGCGACCGATGGCTTTGATGCGTTAGCCAAAATCGCTGATAACAAGCCCGATATAATTTTTGTCGACATTATGATGCCTAGGCTTGATGGATATCAAACCTGTGCGCTCATTAAGAATAATAAAGAATTCAAATCAACTCCGGTGATTATGTTGTCGAGTAAAGATGGACTTTTTGATCGCGCAAAGGGGCGGATTGTTGGATCTGACCAATATTTAACCAAGCCTTTTAGCCGTGACGAGTTATTAGGCGCTATTTCGCAGCATGTAGCGAAAGCCTAATTAAAGATCGAAGACCAGTTTGTAAATAAATTTCGCTTAAGTGATAAATGAGGAAGAACTTAAATGTCTAAAATTTTGATTGTCGATGACTCGCCAACAGAGACGCATGTACTAACCACCATTCTGGAGAAAAACAGCTACGAGGTTGTCACCGCGGAAAGTGGTAAGCAAGGGGTGGAAGTTGCCAAGGTGGAAATGCCTGATCTTGTTTTGATGGATGTGGTAATGCCTGGGTTAAATGGCTTCCAAGCTACAAGACAGCTGAAAAAAGAGCCGACAACCGCTCATATCCCTGTAGTTATTGTGACTACCAAGGATCAAGAAACCGACAAAATATGGGGAATGCGACAAGGGGCTAAGGACTATTTGACCAAGCCTGTTGACGAAGGAAACCTAATTAATACTATTCAAGCAATTTTAGGAAGCTAATTTTAGCTATGGCTGACTATACTAATTTACAGGCATTCGAATTTCTACAAGATGTAGAAAAGCGCAGTTTTGAAAATGCGCAACTTTCTACTAGAGAACAAGACTTAAGCCGTTTTTGGACGGGAGTAGGATTTCGAATGGCAGGAAATGACTATTTGGTAAACCTAAATGAGGTAGCCGAGATACTGTCAATTCCACAGCATACAAAAGTTCCGGGTGCTAAATCTTGGGTGAAAGGATTAGCAAATATTCGTGGAACCTTGTTACCCATTATGGACCTTCACGGTTTTTTGGGACAAAAACCTTCATCGTCACTGCGTAGACAACGTTTGTTAGTTGTAAACAATGCAGGCATCCATTGCGGTGTGATTGTCGATGAAATTTTGGGCCTAAATCACTTTGAGCATCAAGACTGGGTTGAAGATGTCGCCATACCCGACGAGGCGATGAAACCTTATTTAAAAGGTGGTTTTTACAATGAAGAAAAGTTATGGAATGTATTTAGTCTGTTTACCTTAGCTGATACACCAACTTTTCGACAAGTTGCTCTATAAATGATGACGTTTTTAGATCAAGCGAAAACTTTATCACATTTTTATAAAATATTGCTTTCAGGAAATTAACTATGAGCGCAGCAGAAAAAAACGACAAACAGGTAGCTACAAAATCTAACACTGGTAAGTATATCGCGCTGTTATTTTTGGCAATCTTGTTTGGTGCTTTAAATCTTGCCTATGGAGTAATCCAAGGTCAACAAAACCAACAGCGATTAACTAAAGCGGGTAACTTAAGAGTACTTTCGCAGCAGGTTGCGAAAAACTCGGCGGAGGCTTCTACCGGTAACCCTGCGGCTTTTGACTTGTTAGAGGAGCGGGTGAAGGAGTTTCAAGCTCAATTTAATCATCTTGCTCGAGGTAACGAATCAGAAGGATTGCCTATCTCGCCAGAACAAATTCTTAACAATGAAGTTAAGAAAGTGGGTGATTTATGGATATATATGCAAGCGAATGCTGATGAGATTTCTGCTGGTCGAGAAACTGTAGTAAGGCTTTATCAAATTTCTACCGAGCTATCTTCATCAGTACCTCAGATGGAATTTTTGTATACCAATGTTCAAGACATTCTACTTGATGCGCGCGCTCCCGCAGAACAAGTAATGTATGCAACTAGACAGTCAACTTATTTAGAAAGAATCATCAGAAGTTTCCAAAAAGTACTGGTTGGTGGTGAAGATGCGGAAATCGCATCGGAAAACTTCGGTCAAGATGTGGATTTATTCGGTGAAATTCTTACCGGTATGCTTGAAGGCGATGAAATGTTGGGTGTACGTAAAATTACCTCGCCAGAAGCCATCGATTCGTTGAATGAAATTGCTGGTCTCTACGAATCCCTCAAAAACAATGTGGCCGTTGTAATCGGTTCGAAAGATGAATTATTTAAAGTCCATGAAGCATCGGATGAAATCTTCATTCAAGCAAACGCGATGTTGGACTTAACTGCAAATTTGCAGAATGCTTATTCACGACAAACTAAAATTACTGGACCAGGCCACTGGCTCTACTCGGCGATAGCCGGTGGATTCGTTATTATACTTTTGATTCTTTTATACCGACGTCAACGTGGTGATGATGAAGTTCGAACGCAAAAAGCACGTGTTACTGCAGATCAAGAAAAACGCCAAAATGAAAGAAACCAACAAGCGATCATTCGACTTCTTGATGAAATGGAAGGACTGGCTGATGGTGATTTGACCGCTAACGCAACCGTAACCGAGGACTTTACAGGTGCGATTGCCGATGCGATGAACTTTACCATTGACCAATTGAGAAACCTGGTTGCAACAATCAAAGACTCGGTTGGCAAACTGTCTAACGCGACTACAGAAACTCAAAGCATTTCGATAGAACTAGCGCAAGCATCGCGTAATCAAGCACAAGAGATTACCGGAGCTTCAGCGGCGATCAACGAAATGGCTGTCTCTATCGAGCAGGTATCTGCAAACGCATCTGAATCAACAACGGTTGCGGAAAAGTCGGTTGAAATCGCGAAGAAAGGTGGTGAGGTTGTACGAAATACTATCCAAGGGATGGACACGATTCGTGAGCAAATCCAAGAAACATCTAAGCGGATAAAGCGACTGGGTGAATCATCGCAAGAAATCGGGGATATCGTATCGCTTATCAATGACATCTCTGACCAAACAAACATCCTGGCACTTAACGCTGCAATCCAGGCATCGATGGCGGGTGAAGCCGGTCGTGGTTTCGCGGTTGTTGCGGATGAGGTACAGCGACTGGCGGAAAGATCGGGTAATGCGACAGACCAAATTGAAGCACTGGTAAAAGCAATCCAAACGGATACTAACGAAGCGGTTATCTCGATGGAATCAAGTACCGCAGAGGTGGTACATGGGGCAAGACTGGCACAAGATGCGGGTGTGGCACTGGAGGAAATCGAGCGAGTATCAACTAGTTTGGCTGACTTAATCCAAAACATCTCTAACGCGGCACGTCAACAAGCGGCGTCAGCGGGTCATGTGTCAAATACGATGAATGTCATCCAGGAAATCACAAACCAAACGTCTGAAGGTACAGCGAATACAGCAAACTCTATCGGTAAGCTGGCGGAGCTAGCAGACGAATTGAATGACTCAATCGCCGGATTTAAATTGCCAGACGAAGCCTAAGCGCTAAGGATTTAAATGTCTGCTTTTATGATTCCAGAAATGGAACCACAGGAATTTATCCTTTGGCAATCGATGCTGGAAAGACGAACAGGATTATGGTTACCAGAGACTCGTAAGGCTTTTTTGGTGACCAGTTTAAATCGTCACATGAGAGAAAAAGGAATTAAACGTTATCGGGATTTTTATGAATTATTAGATAGCGGTCAGGTTTCGAGTTTAGATTGGGCTAGGTTGGTGGACTCACTAACTGTGCATGAAACCTGCTTCTATAGAGATCTAGACTCATTAAATCTGGTAACTAGTTTTTGTCGCAACCGAATTTCGCAAGGCTTCAGACTAAATCCAACTAAAGTCCAAGATATTCAGTTGTGGAGTGTGGGTTGCTCTACCGGAGAAGAAACCTACACCTTGGCAATGGAAATGGAAAAGTTGAGCGCCAACTTAACGACTAATCAAAAGGACTTAATGTATTACGGTGTAACAGGTATCGATGTGAGTTATCCATCTTTAGCTGTAGCGAGAGAAGGAATTTACTCCAACAAAAATTCAGATTTTTTACCATCGACATCGTTTAATAATTTTTTCGATCAATTGGTAGACAATCATATTCGAGTGAAAGATGACATTAGAAAAAGAACATGTTTTATGCAGGCAAATATTCTTGAACTGGATAAAGAGCCGAAGCAATTATTCGATGTCATCTATTGCCAAAATGTCATGATTTATTTTAGGCAAGAAAGAAAAGCAGCCATTATCAAAGACTTTGAAGAAAGGCTAAAGCCTGGTGGAATCTTGATTCTAGGTCACGGTGAGGTAACTAGCGTGGACAATGAAAATTTGACCAGAGTAGATAATAAACATTGTTTAGCGTTTATTAAACGCGAACACAATATAACTAAGAATTCGGAGCTGGCATGACTGACAATTATGACCAATTGGCTTTAAGTTGGGTCAGAAAAGAAATTAATAATACGCTTGAGCAAGCTCGACAAGGGTTAGAAACTTACGTCGAAGACAATCAAGATAAGACTCAAATTCAGTTTTGTATTAATTGCCTACATCAAGTGCAAGGTACGCTACAAATGCTTGGATTTGATGGTGCTGCGAGACTAGCGTCTGAGATGGAAGTGCTTGCCGAAAAAATGGCGAAGCAAGATGGCCCAATTCAAGAGTCCTCATTTGAGGTCCTAATGCGTGCTTTAATGCAAATGCCTGGGTATCTCGAAAGAGTTGAAAGTGGTCAAAAAGATATACCAGTTATACTTTTACCTCTCATTAATGAGCTCCGATCTTCATCGAATTTACCACCAGTTAATGAAAACGAGTTTTTCTCGGCAGACACAACGAGTGTTGAGCCACCAAAACCGAATGAGCAAGTTTCTGAACATGAAAGAACAGTCTCATTTCAGGACAATTGTAAAAAACTTCGTGCGCATTTTCAAAAAGGCCTAACCGGTGTTATCAGAGGTAAAGCGGTTAAGGAGAGTTTGGCACGAATCCATAAAGTTCTAATTAGACTAGAAGCTTTGACTGAAGGCTCTCCAGTATCTCGCCTTTGGTGGGTTGCTGATGGATTCATATTTTCTATCGCAGAAAAGGGTTATTATAAAATGAAAGAAGTGCATGCACTTCTTGCCCAAGTCGATCGACAAATAAAACGATTGGCTGACGAAGGCGAACCGGCGCGAAATGATGAGATTCCTGCTCAGCTATTATCTAAGCTCCTCTATTTTGTTGCTAAATCAAGTTCAAAAAATGCCAGAGTTGCGTCGCTTAAGAAAGAGTTCAACTTAGAAGAGTCTTTGCCTGAAAGCGAAACGATTAAAAAGCAACAGCAGCAGTTAGCTCGACCTGATTCAGCCGCTATGCAAAGTGTTATAGAAGCTATTGGCGAAGAACTCGCGTCTGTCAAAGACCAATTGGACTTATACGTTCGAGCGAGTACCAAGGAGCAAAGCCAGCTAGTATCGTTGAATGATTCTTTAGATAAAATCGCTGATACTTTAACGGTGCTTGAACTGCCTATCCCGAGAGATGTCATACGCGAGCAAACTAAGACACTTAAGAAAGCTATCAAGAGTGGTGAGTTACCAACAGATGCAGCGATTATGGATATTGCCGGTGCATTGTTATTTGTCGACGCTAATCTAAGTAATTTCGACGTTGAACGATTTGCAGCCGAAGGCGATACTGCAGAAAATGCGGCAGAAGTGGGCGAACAGCGCTCCATTGAAAGCCAAGTTGACGATGCTACTGTTGCTTTAGTTAGTGTGGCTAGAAAGAATTTACAGCTAGCAAAAGATGGCATGATCAATTACATCGCTTCGTCATTTAATCCGGCAGAATTAGAAGTTGTTCCAGAATTGTTAACTGAAGTTCTTGGCGCGATGCGCATTGTTGAATATCGTGACGCTGCGGAAGTATTAGAAGTTGCAGAATCTTATGTTGCTAATTGTTTATTAGGCGTTTCAACCACACCAACTGAAGAATATTTGGATGCACTAGCCGACATAGTAACCAGTGTCGATTATTACTTAGAAGGTACCGAGGAAGGTAATAGCAAAGCGATTACTTCGATTCTCAAAAGTGCACAATCTAGTATTGACTTATTAAATGCCGCAGTAGAAAACGCTGCTTCGCAACCTAGTGCACCAGTCGACCAAAAGACCACCGTCGAGGAATCGCCAAAAGAAGCGCCAGTAGAAGCTGTAAGCTCGGCAGTTGTTGTTCCGATAAACCAAGCTTCGGCTGAGAAAGTAGTCGATGAATCACTTATTGATGACGAAGTCTTAGAAATCTTCATGGAAGAAGCCGAAGAAGAAATCGAAGTTATAGAAAACACTTTGCCGCAATGGATTAACGATACCAATAATTCAGATGCATTAACTACCATTCGTCGCTCTTTTCATACTCTGAAGGGAAGTGGACGATTAGTGGGAGCAGCTACCATTGGCGAGCTAAGTTGGGCCGTTGAAAATATGCTCAATAAAGTCATTGAAGAATCCATTCCTGCTGAGCAAGCCGTATTGGGTGTGTTAAATGATACGCTTGGAAAGCTTCCCATCTTAGTCAAAGAGTTTTCTGACAATCAGGCTCATCAAGGACAAGATATTGAAGAGCTGATAGCTAGGGCAGAACATGTCTCTAAAGGGCTTAATTTATCCGACTTCGCATTTGCATCCGATGAACAGCCGGTTGATGCAACTGAAGCCATGCAAGAAATACCAACTCTTTCCGAAGAGTTGCCTACAGAGCCTGAAGAAGAACCAATCGATCCAGTATTATTAGAAATTTTTGTCACTGAAGCGCAAGTGCATTTAAAAGCGATCAATGAATTCATTAGTGAAAATGCCAATAACGCTAGCGTCGTTGTTAGCGATGGATTAATTCGCGCACTGCACACTCTGAAGGGCAGCGCTCACATGGCTAAAGTAGAAGCCATCGCCAAGTTGACTGGTCCAATCGAAAAATTTGCTAGAATGACAAAAGGTAGCAATCGCCGATTTGACTCTGACACCGTTTCGTTCTTGAACGATTGCGCGACTTTCTTAAACAACGTTGTCGAGCAACTGAAACAAACTCAGAGTGTTGACTCCTCACCTCTTGACGATTTGCTTAATCGTTTAAATACTATCAGCGGAAGCAAACCAAGCGGAGAGCAAGTTGATGGTGCTGTACAACAAAGAGATCAACAGTTAGTTTCTATTTTCTTAACCGAAGGTTCTGATATATTGGCTGAGGTTCAGTCACTTCTTGATTCCCCAGCACCGATTAACCAACAACAGATAACTTCTGAGCTACACGCCTTTATGCGTGGTAGTGAAATGGTTGGAATTCAGGATATTCAAAATTTCGCAGCAACTTGTGAACAATTAGCTAATGTCGAAGTTTCATCTGATGATGATCGACAACAATACAAACGCTTACTGTCAGCGGGAGTTGATGAATTATCACAAATGCTAAGCCACCTAGTTTCCGAAGAAGATATTCAATCTCCGGTGGCACTAAATCAAGAAATCTTGGACTGGATCAGTGAAGCATCTAAGGAAAGTGCTCCGGATGACATGGACCAAGAGTTGGTCGAATTGTTTGTCGAAGAAGCCGACGAGTTAATCGAGTCAGCTGAAGGTTTATTGGTGCGCTGGAAAGACAATATTGAAAGCGCGCAGATCACCAAAGAATTACGACGAATTTATCACACCTTCAAAGGCAGCTCGCGTATGGCGGGAGCTATGTCCATCGGCGACCTAGCGATGGCGGTTGAGAATATTTTTAATACGCATATCGATTTTGGCAGAAAACTATCCGATGCCGACTATTCATTAGTGAATTCAGCGACTAAAAAATTGGTAGAAATGGTAAACGTATTGCGTGCTTACCAATGGCCTGGTGCAGCAGATGATGAGATTAATCTATTAGAAATTCATATTAATCCAAATGCTGCTTTAGAAGATATCAGCGAAACAACGACTGATAGTCAAGCTGAAGTGGTAGCAGAGTCAGCGAGTTTGGATGCGGTTGAAGAAATAGAGTTTGAGCTACCGCAAGAAGCAGAAGTTGACCAAGGCGAAGAGCTGACAACGTCAATGGAAGGCACTGAGGTATCGGAAGAGCAAATACCAACTCTGGATCAAGTTGATGACTCGCTAGAATTATCTGTAGAGGCCGAGTTTGAAGAATCTTCAGCCAATGATCTGACTGATGTTAGTGACATCGATTTTGCAATTGATTCCACTGGCGCTGAAGAAATATCATTTGATGAACCTGTTGAAGATGTCAATTTGGAAGTCGAAAATTCTGCCGAAGATGAATCGGTTGAAGTTGATATCCCCGAAGTAACTGAACAAGCAATCGAAGAAAGTACAGTCGAAGAAAGTAGTTTAGAAAAAAGCAGCATAGAAGAAAGTAGCTTAGAAGAAAGCAGCTTAGAAGAAAGTAGCTTGGAAGAAAGCAGCTTAGAAGAGACGACTTCTATCGAATCGTTTGAACAAGAATCTCAATCCGAAGCGGTTTTGGAATCTTTAATTGAAAAAGAAGCCCCTTCGAGTAGTGAAGCTGTTGTTGTAGAAAATACTATCGCACCTGCTGCTCCTGTTGTTGCAACAGGAAACGTCTATCCGATTGATCTCGATGAGGATGGCAAAGAGGTTCTAGAAATTTATCTTGAAGAAGCAGATGAATTACTAATATCACTCGACGAGGCGATGCATGCATGGAGTGAAGATCAAAGCAATAGTGATGCAATTGATACCATGCAACGAAACTTCCATACTTTCAAAGGTGGAGCTCGCTTAGCAGATTTGGTCGTATTAGGTGACTTAACTCATGAAATGGAAACCTACTTCGAAAAAGTAAATGATGGCTCAATTAAAACTAAACCAGAACATGTGAACTTTATGCTTCGTGGTTATGATGTTATCGAAAATCTAGTTAAAGAAGTCAAAGAGCAAAATCAAATGACTTTGCCGGTGGAGTATTTCGAACAACTAAAAGATTTGATTGCTGGTAAAGGTATTCAAGAAACTACTCAAGAGGAAGCAGCTCAACCAGTTGAAGAAACACCAGAAGCAGCTAAACCAGAGAAACAAGCGCCAGTTAAAGAAGAGACTTCCGCTGAAATTGTATCTTTTGAAAAACGTAAAGCGAAGCAAGATGAAGATCGCCGTAAACCAGCACAACAGACTGTTGATACTGTTAGGGTTAACTCTAACCAGTTAGAAAACTTAGTTAACTTGGCAGGTGAAACCTCTATTTTCCGATCTCGTCTAGAGCAACAAATGACGGTGTTGAGATACAACCTGGATGAAATGAGTTCGACCGTTGAGCGTTTGAGAGACCAGTTAAGAAATCTTGATATCGAAACAGAAGCGCAAATTTCTTATCGTCGAGAAATCAGTGGTGGTACTGAATACGAAGATTTTGATCCGCTTGAAATGGATCGATACACCCGTCAGCAAGAGCTAACACGTGGCCTTGGGGAAAGTGCGGTCGATTTAATGAACTTGAAGGAAACATTAGACTTCCTTACATCTGATTCAGAGACTCTGTTGTTACAACAAGGCCGAGTTAATACCGAAATGCAAGAAAGCTTGATGCAAACTCGTATGACACCGTTTGAAAGCTTAGTACCAAGACTGCGCCGAATGGTTAGGCAAATTAGTACCGAACTAGGTAAAACCATTGAGTTATCAATTAGTGCAGATGGTGAGATGGATAGAAGTGTTCTTGACCGATTGATCGCACCATTAGAGCATATGCTAAGAAATGCGATGGACCATGGTATTGAATCACCTCAGGATAGAAAAAACGCTAACAAGCCAGAAACCGGAAAAATCACTATTTCTCTTTATCGAGAAGGTGGAGAGGTTTTCGTAAAAATTAAAGATGATGGTCGAGGCCTTAACCTAGAAGCGATAAGAAAGAAGGCAACAGAGCGTGGTTTGATTACCGAAGATTCCGATTTAAGCCGTCACGAATTACACCAACTAATTCTTGAAGCTGGATTTAGTACGGCAGAAAAAGTCACCCAAATCTCAGGACGAGGGGTTGGTATGGACGTGGTAAACAGCGAAATCAAGCAACTCGGTGGTGTGATTGATATAAACTCCGAGCAAGGACTTGGCTCTACGTTTACCGTAAGACTACCATTTACGGTATCGGTCAATCACGCACTGATGGTTCAAATTGGTGAAGAAGTCTACGCTATTCCTCTTTCAAACATTGAAGGTATCGTAAGAGTAAGCCCGTTTGAATTAGAAGAATATTATTCTAATCCAGAATCAAAATTTGCCTATGCAGGTATCGACTATTCAATGTATTATCTCGGTCAGATGCTGAATCACTCAAGTCGTGCAAGCTTAGCTGGGGTGTCACAACCATTACCAGTATTACTGTTACATGGAGCGGATCATCCAACTGCACTGCAAGTCGACGACCTATTAGGTTCTCGAGAAATCGTCGTGAAATCGATTGGTAGTCAGTTAAGTTCAGTCAGCGGATTATCTGGAGCGACTATTCAGGGTGATGGTCGAGTTGTATTGATTCTTGATATGCCTGCGTTAATTCGAAGAGTAGATGCGCATATTATTGATACTGCTAGTGTCGAAGAAGTTATTACGGAAGAGAAAGTCCCTACAGTTATGGTTGTGGATGATTCTATTACGGTAAGAAAAGTAACGACTCGTCTGCTTGAGCGCTACGATTTTGAGGTTATAACAGCGAAAGATGGTGTTGATGCAGTGACTGTGCTTGCTGATACAGTCCCAGATGTCATGCTGCTGGATATTGAAATGCCGCGTATGGATGGTTTTGAATTAGCGACCATTATCAGGCATGATGAGCGTTTGAAACAGATACCTATTATCATGATTACTTCTCGTACCGGTGAAAAACATCGAGAAAGAGCAGAAGCAATCGGTGTTAACCGATATATGGGTAAGCCTTATAACGAGGTCGATTTATTGGAAACTATTAACGGTTTATTAACTGATAATTCCTGAGGAAGAAAGTGAGCAAATTATCAATTGGTTTGGTGACGTCACCAAGCGAAGAGAGTGATCAGTTAATAAAACTGTTGGAGGAACTGGGGATAGAAATTACCTACCATATATCCCCAGATGAAATAAAACCAGAACATATTCAAGCCGAAAATCTCAATGTTTGGCTATTGAATGTTAATGACGATGATTGGCACGACAACATTGATCAGCTGCTAGATGAGTCGGAAGCATCGATTTATTTCAATGAGCCTGGTAACCTTTCTAAACAATCACATCCACAATACTGGTGCAAAAATCTAGTCAGTCGACTTTATGAGTTGACGGGCATTGACGAGTCGAGCCCAGAAGCGAGTGATAAAGTAAGTTCCGAAGCTCAGCAAGTTGAACCACAAGGTGACAGCTTAACCTCAGCTCTTGATGAACTTGAAACTAATTCTGTTGGGATCCCGAGTGAAATCGCTGCTGATTTGGTGTCAGAACTTGAAACCATTTCACCTGAACTTGAAGCGAGTATTGAAGAATCATCGGCGATAGATGAAGGCCTAAAAAAAGTCCATAACGAAACTATTTCACCCGATGAAGGAACCATTGAAATTATTGATGTCATAGAACCCGAAATTACCGACATTGAACAAACATCGAGTATTGAAGATAAATCGCTGGCAAGTGAAGAATTGGCAGAGATGGAGCAAGTTAACTTGGCGGTCGAAGAAGTCGAGATGGAGCTTGAGAAAACTGATTTAATCCTCGAAGACGATGAAATAAAACTTGAGCAAATAGATCCAGAAGTAACGGAGCCTACTGCCCCAGAATCGACTGATGAATTAGAAATATCATTAGAAAGTAGTCCTGATGAACAAATCGATTTACTCGATGATTTTGATTCAAGCTCGCTAGATGATTCAGATCTCGATTTTGACGAGTTCGAACTAGAAAGCACTAGTGAAAATATCGCGAGTGATGTTTTAGACGATAGTCTGCAACCTGAGGAAATTGAGCCTGAGGAAATCGAATCAGAAACAGCCGATATATCTGATGAAATAATGCAGCTAGCTGATGACGATCATTCGAATACTTCCTCAGAATCAGAAGTTGAAAATACTTTTGAAGAGATAGATTTATCAGTCGAAGCTAATCCTATACTAGAGTCGGTAAGAGAAAGTAACAGTAAACCGAGTGGCTCAGTTTTCAGTCTTCAAGATAAAGAACAAGATCACCTTCAAGACTCAGAGACTAACCAGCAAGGCTCGGAGCTACAGAATCGAGAAGAAGCGATAGAATTCTTGTCAGACTTTGAGTCAGTCACCAATACTACCGACGATGCCGTTTCTTCTGAAGAGGATTCTTCAGAGTTAGACTTTTCACTTGCCGATGAACCTAATTTGTTAGATGAGCATGAACCAGTTGCTCAGTTAGACGAAGATTTGGGTACTGAGTTAGAGTTTGCATCAGAGCAAGAATTAGATCTTGCATTGTCTGATGCCGAGACACAGTTAGAATCTGCTATCGAACCCGATGCAGTATCCGACGCGCAAGATGCGCCAATAGATTTTGCTGACGGCGGATTGGAGCTCGAATCAATCGAGGAAAGTGCTCAACAAAAAGTAACTGGCAAAGCAGTATTTATTGAGGAGCAACAAGAGCAAGAACCTGTTACTGAATCAGTTGAATCAGTTGAATCAGATTCGGCTGCTGAATTTGAAATTTCCGATGGTGGACTCACTTTAGAGTCGATTGGTAATGAACCTACACCAACGACTGGTAAGGCACAATTTGTCATTGATGATGAAGTTAAAGAGAGCGATATTCCACTCGAATCTTCAGCAACCAATAATGAGACCGATTCGCCAGCGACAGAAATAGTTGAACAACCAAGTGATTCTCAACCGCAAGCGGATGAACAAAATCATGGATTATCATTGGAAAATCAAGAGTTGTCACTAGAGAGTCAAGATGTCGTAGATAATTTAGAAAGCCCGTTAGAGTTGACCTCTGAAGAGCAACAATCGGAAGTGACAATGACTGATGATGCGGCTGAGTTGTCGGATGGTTTAATGGATATAGATCACGATCTACTGGATCAAAGTGAACCAGAGTCTTTTGAAATCCCCATGTTAGATGATGCCGCTACCGGACTAGATTTTGAAGAGCCTAGCCAGCCCGTAATGCAAAAAACTGAGCTTTGTCCTTGCTGGGTTATCGGAGCCTCTCTGGGGGGGCCCGCCGCGGTAAAGCGGTTCTTACAAAGTCTGCCTAAAGATATTAATGCTAGTTTTATTATCACTCAACATATTGACGAGAATTTTCTTCCCGTACTTGCAGAAATTCTAACGACTAGTAGTCAGTTCGAAGTTAAGGTAGCAAATGGTAGTAACCCTATGACTGCTGGGCAGATATATTTGGCACCTCTCAATGGCAAAACTATTTTCTTGCAAGATGGTTCTATGCTTGTTGATCGATCTCAAAAATGGAGTGAACCCTATTCTCCCTGCATTGACGATGTAATCGAATCCCTTTCTGCCGTTTATAAAGAGAAAAGCGGTGCGATTATTTTTAGCGGCATGGGACAAGATGGTTTGAATGGAGCTAAAAAAATGAAGGCCTTAGGAGGACAGGTTTGGGCACAGTCAGTCGATACTTGTGCTAATCCTTCAATGCCAGATGCTGTAATCAGTGAACAATTAACCGATGTGGTTGCTTCACCAGAAATGTTAGCCGAGCAACTCGCTGCCCATTTGGCGAGTTAATACAACTCAGTAGATTAATACTGAGTTTTCACCAGTGACTTAAAACGAGATAAAATTATGGCTGAGCAAAATCAAGAAATCTATAGTTTAATGATCCCAACTGTTAACAGTAATATTTTGCTACCCAACACTAATGTAGCAGAAGTTGTACCTTTCAGTAACGTGGAGCTATTTGATAGCAGCCAAGGAAAGCCTTCATGGTACCTTGGGCACTTGTTATGGCGAGGCATTAACATACCCTTAATCTCAATTGATTTAATTAAGGGCGAATCCGATGCTCAAGCAAACAAGCGTTCTCGTGTGGCGATTACTCATACACTAAATGAAAATAGAGAATTACCCTATTTGGCTCTAGTCGTACAAGGGATCCCACGTTTGTCTCATGTGAGACAAGACAATATTAGTTACGTAGCCGATGAGAACTTATCTGAAGCGGAAAAAATGAGAGTTGAAGTGGATACGGTTGCAGCATCAATACCTGATCTAGATAAGTTAGAAGAAATGGTCTTAGCAGCCAACCAAGCCGCTTAGATTTAACAAAAAGATAGTTTAGAATTTATGGGTCTTCATCCAAATACTAATTGGCCGTGGTTTAACTAGAATGCCAATAGCAATTGAAAAAAGTACCACTAAACCAATCCTCTGGATTGGTTTTTTCGTTGGGGCTGTGGCTAGCTGGGGATTGCTTTCCGGCAATCAACATGGACAAGTTAACATCCTTTTTCTGCTATTGGTTTATGTCGCATTACCCATTTTTAGTATAGTCATTTCAAGTAGTTCGTTGTTGATGGGCGGTGGCTTGAATCTTGCCAAATTAACAAGTGTGTTGCCTATTTGGTCAAACAAGATTCAAATGGCTTTTCTCAGACAAAAGCAAGCGCCTATGTCTAAGTTAAGCTTTTTTTACCAGAGTCAGCTGGCAGCTCTAAGCTTTAGCGCAGCAAGCATTTTGGTTCTGATCATTTTATTATTAACTACGGATGTTAATTTTATTTGGCGAAGTACTATTTTGACCGCCGACGATATTTATCCTGCTCTTTCAACTTTAGCATGGCCTTGGCAGTTTTGGCCCTCGGCTCAGCCCAATCTTGAATTGCTAGTCGCAACTCAAGATTCGCGCTTAACTGAAAGTTCTCTAACCAATCAACTGGGACATTGGTGGCAATTTGTCTTGGCCACACAAATTGTTTACGCATTTGGATTAAGAGGCATTGCCATTATCATTTGCCAAATTCTTTTTTATCGCAAACAAACTCAACAACCGGATATTCAACTGGTTACAGAAAGAAAATCAGCCAATAGAGTCAACCAAGACCAACCACTCGCTGATTTAATCACTGATACGCAGTCGGACTTTGCAACCACTAATTGGGGAGGCGTTGAATCTAACGATTTAAATCGCATCGTTTCGCAACTATCCCATCAGCCTATTGCAGAGTTAAAGGCAGGGCCCTTGGCTTCCTATCCAGAGCAGTTGGTCGCGGAACGTTGGCAAGAGCCGCAATTATTGGTAGTAAAAGGATGGGAACCACCGTTGGGAGAATTGTTAGACTATATGCAAAATGGTCGAGGTTATTTACTACCGTTGGATTGGAGTCGAGGACAGCTACAGCCATTATCGGCACATCACCTTAATGAATGGCGACGGTTTGCAAACTCGATAAATCATTGGCAAGTGCTGCAGCCAGAAGGGTAAGTTATGAAACTCAATCAATCTCGTGCTTCATTTGCAGTAGTCGGGCATCCAAACAAAGGCAAATCATCGATTGTTTCTACATTGGCTAGAGATGATTCGATTGCTATTTCCCAGCAAAGCGGCACAACCACTCATTCTGATCATTATAAAATCGATACAGGAAATGCTGGATTTGAGTTAATTGATACACCTGGATTTCAGCGACCTCGTAAAGTTTTACAGTGGTTAAATCAACATGCAAAAAGTGCCGATCAACGTGCCGAAGCGGTGAACAAATTTGTACGAGATCCTGAGTGCATAAAAAAGTTTCCAGACGAAGTGCAGTTGCTAACACCGTTAGTCAAGGGTTCTGCGATCCTCTATGTAGTGGATGGCTCTCGACCCTACGGAATGGAGTATGAAGCAGAAATGGAAATCTTACGCTGGACTGGCCGACCTAGCATGGCACTGATTAATCCCATTGAAGATCAAAGTCATGTTGAGTCTTGGCAAAATGCGTTGCAACAGTTTTTTAAGATCGTGCGAGTTTTTAATCCGATGCAGGCAGACTTCGCCAAACAGTTGGAGTTGTTAGAAGCCTTTTCACACTTAGAGCCCAAGTGGAAAACAACTTTAAATCAAGTAGTAACCGATTTAAAACAGCATCAAGAAAACAGGCTTCTAAAGAGTCAATGGTTACTTTCAGAGTTATTAGTCGAACTTTGTAGCTATCAAGTTCAGCAAAAAGTACTTACTGAAGAACAGGCCAAAACACTCCGACCAGCCCTAGAGAAAAAGTATCAACATTGGATGCGCGATAGAGAACAACAAGCTTTTAAGCAGTTGAGTGAATTATTTTCGCATCACCAATGTGTGCTCGAAAGTATACAAATAGAGTTACCACCAGATTTATTTGATAGTGAGCAGTGGTACGCTTGGGGGCTAAATAAAAGGCAATTGACAGCCGTCAGCACCATGACTGGTGCGTTCACCGGCGCAGTTCTGGATGCCGCGGTTGCCGGTCACAGCTTAATGTTGGGTGCTGTTGGCGGGGGTGTACTAGGGTTTGCAAGTGCCTGGTTGGGAGCGGATAAACTGGCTAATACCGCTGTCAAAGGATTGCCTTTAGGAGGCTATCAGGCGAGTTTTGGACCGATTAAAAATTTAAACTTTCCTTATGTTGTCATGGGTCGTTTTCTATTTTTGTTTGAACAGCTAAAAGCAAAGAATCACGCCGATAGAAGCGCCATTCAAATGTCAGAAGCCAACCTAAAGAACAGAATTGACAAGATGCAGAACTCACAGTCCAAAGAGCTTCATTTAGCCTGTAAGAAGCTCGTTTCTCAGAAACCAGTGAGCGATTTACAAGCGATTATTTCAGCTCTGTTTTAAAGTGCTGTCACTCTTATTTAGTTTGCCGATCCAACTAGAATAAATTACTTACAATTCTCAAGTCGACTTATTTAAGCGACTCATCTAATGTTGAATACAACTACTCTTCGTCCTCTAATTTAAGGTTGAAACAGTCGTTTTTGTCGCGACAAATACTTATGTTGAAAATGTTTAAATTGCTGTTTTTGCTACTCTTGATAGTCTCAAGTGTAACCATGTCACTGTTCGTAAGCGCAGCGACTCATCAGTATGATATTGAAATTGACGAAAGCATTGCGGTTGCGGCAGTTAAGATTTGCTTTGACGGCGAAGCCCCTGACTTTTTAACCGTAGATAGTAAGTATGCCAATCGAGATTTATTAAAATTGCCAGAATCGGAGCATGGTTTAATTGAAATCCAAGGCCGATATTGGAAAACTAAATACCTACCTAACAATGCGTGCTTGTCATACCGAGTAAGTATCGAGCGTCATCACGCTAAGCGAACCAAGAAAACAGCAAATAAGCGAAAGAATGTCGCGTACATCGAGTCCAACACTTGGCTTTGGTTACCTGAAGCTCACTCTAAACATGATGATATTAAACTGTCATTTAAGCTACCGAAATGGGCCGCTATTTCAGCGCCCTGGTATCAAACTAGTCTTGAAAGCTATGAGTTTCTGATGGGACATCAACCGCAAGATTGGGGCTACACTTTGCTGATCGGTGATTTTTCTCAGCAACTCTATCCTATCTCCCCAGGACATTATTTGAATATTGCTACAGTCAGAGGCTTAGCCAATAAAGAAGAAATTACTCGCTGGCTTGTCGATACAGCTAAGGCTGTTGAACGCTATTTAGGTGATTATCCTGTTAAGCAAACACAAGTTATTGTGATTGAAAAAACTAAACAAAAGCACGGACCTGTACCTTGGGGGGATTTTAGTCGAGGCAATGGTTTTGGTATTCGTTTTGTGATTGTTCCCAGCTACGAGATTAAAGAGTTCTATGCTGATTGGACAGCGACTCACGAGTTTAGCCACCAGCTATTGCCTAAATTAAATTATGACGATATTTGGTTATCAGAAGGCTTATCTTCCTATTTGCAATATGTGCTGATGGGACAGGCGGGTACTCTGGAAATTGATAAAGCTTGGTATCGAATTTACAAAGGATTAAAACGCGGTGAAAAAGGCACCGAAAATGTTGGTGAAGAAAAGCTTAAGTTCGCAGCCGATCGCAGGCGAAGCGGTGGTCGAGCTGGAAGAACTATGCGTATCTATTGGAGCGGGGCGGCTTACTTTTTAAATGCCGACCTACAATTAAGAAAGCAGTCAAACGGTAAAGTTGGACTCAACGATATACTACTCAAACTTAATCAATGCTGTGTTCCTGCCGAGAAGATTTGGACCGGTGCCGAGTTGGCAAAGAAACTCGATGAGTTGGCACAGAGTAATATTTTCTTGCCATCTTATTGGAAAATGGCGAATAGCGCCGAATTTCCTGACTATAAATCGACTTTCTCGGAGCTAGGAATTAGCTTACCCAATAAGACCTCATCAAGATCAGGCCGAGTCAAATTACAAGCCGACTCTTTTGCTCTTGCGATTATGCAGTAACATCGAAGCAAAATGGTTAATAGTAAGATGTCGATTCTGTCGTTCGCATAAGCTAGTTCAAAAGGCAATCTTTTAACCACTGATGCAGCGGGCTGGACTGATGCCTCTCGTGCCAATATAGGTATATTTGCAGCGGCTTGACCTTAAAAGGTAGAGGCAGAATTTTGATTGGCAGATGTTTGTCCAAGTGACTGGCGAACCCTCTAGGTACAGAAAAAATCAATTGTCCATCGTCGAGAAAGGGCGGGATTTGGGAAAATGAGGGCAAGGATAAAGTGACTTGGCGTTTTTTGCCTAGCTTGGCAAGAGCATCATCCACTTTCACCCTACTCTTTTCTGCGAACGAGAACATGCCGTGCCGATGTTGAAGGTAGCTTTCGGTAGTAAAGTTTTTGGCGGTCAGATTATTTTTCTTGCCCGTTACCGCGACATATTCGTCCTTTGCTACCATTCGTCGATATAAACCGGAACGCTGGTCTTCGATAGCGGTCATCAAAAAATCGATTTCGCCAGTGATCAGATCATCAATCATCCTTAAACTGTTACTCCTAATCGATAGGCGTAAATTGGGAGCCATTTGTTGAATTTTCTTAATGCCTTTTTCTACATACAAAATATCCAAATCAGTTCCGGCCAAATGAACTTCTCGTTCTATTGAAGCTAATTCTAAACTTTCTGGCACTCCAAAATGACTGAGTTGTGGCATGAGTTGGTCAAGTTGTGCTTTTAGCTGAGTGGCGCGCTCAGTCAATGCATATTGATTGTTAACTCGAACCATCAATGGATCTTGTAGTTCAATTTTTAGTTTGGCAAATGAGCGACTCATAGCAGATTGAGTCATCGCCATCTTTTCCGCTGCTCTTGAGACATTTCGTTCGCTAAGCAGCGCGTGTAGGTGTTTTAATAAGTTGAAGTCGTTTAGCATCGGGTTCTAACTATTCTTGATATGAATACCTACTATTGATTATATAGCATTTACTCATGACTGTATGTTCCACTAAAATCTCTAGAAAGAAATTGAGTGAGTTACCTTATGAGAGTTCAACGATGACCCAACCTTCGGCTGCTGGCCGCAATTCGATTAATCGTTATTTACCTTTATTTGCTGCCATCACTGCAGTAACGCCCTTGGCGATCGATATGTATTTACCAGCGATGCCGCAAATTGCTGGCAACCTGCTGACTAATATAACGACTTTACAAAACAGTCTGAGTTTATACCTATTTTTTTATGCACTAGGAATGTTTCTTTTTGGCCCATTAGCCGATCGCTTTGGACGCAAGAAAATGCTAATCATTGGTTTATCTGGGTATAGCCTTTTCAGTTTGCTGTTAGCCTTGACTAGCGAGATTAATCTATTTTTAATTTTTCGCTCATTACAGGCTGTGTTCGGTGGCGCTGCAACTTTGGTAATACCCGGTACCATTCGACTGCTATTTGGTAAAGACACCGTGAAAGGATTGTCTTATGTATCCTCAATCATGATGATTGCACCGATGCTAGCGCCAACTATCGGGGGGGCTTTATTGGAGCTATCAGACTGGCGTTTAATCTTCTTATTCTTATTCGGATACTCTTTATTTGTCCTAATCATTAGCTTAAGGGCGTTCCCTAATCTCGAACCTACGACCGAAAAAGTGCGTGGTTTTAAAAAGCTCTATTTGACCAGCTATCAAACAATTCTCGCTTGTCGCGAGACACGCGGGTTGTTGATGGTTTCGATGATCGGCTCGTTCACTTTCTTTACTTATGTCACCGGAATTTCATTCGTTTATATTAGCTTATTCAATGTTTCAGAATTGACCTTTGGCATTCTATTTGGTCTAAACGTTTTGGTTTTAATGACGGCAAACTTGGTTAACTCTAAGTTTTCTAGTCGGTTAGGAGCGATTAGAATGATGGGGATGATTTGGGTTGTCGCCTTGTTATCTGCCATTTCTTTAGGGGCATCGGTGTTGCTTCAAGCTGAGCTATGGATGGTGGTGGTGAGTCTACTACCAATTATGGGGTGTTTGATGGGGATCATCGTCAACGCAGACTCCCTAATTCTAATTAAGTTTGGTCAACAAACGGGTACCGCTACCGCTGTTATCGGCACCTTACGCTTTGGAAGCGGCTCTCTTGCCGGTCCGCTGCTAACTTTGTTGTTCGATGGAACGGCATTTCCATTCGCATTACTGATTTTTAGCGGTGTTTTGTGTATCGGAGCTATCCATTTCGGGTATAATCGCCGCCATCAATTAGTCTTTGACAGCTAAGAATTTCGGATTGTCATCATATGGAATCTGGTAAAGAGGATTGTTCAAAGACTAGCGGTTGAATTGAAGCATTCGACCTCCATTAATCAAGTAATATTACAATTAGCAAAAAAGCGCAGTTATCATGAGTAAAAAGCATAATACCGAAACCGTTCTCGAAGTAATTCATTGGAACGATACCTTGTTTTCTTTTAAAACCACAAGAAGCCCAGGACTAAGATTTAGGAATGGCGAATTCATTATGATTGGTTTAGCGCAAGGTGATGAAAAGCCGATTATGAGAGCTTACAGCATTGCCAGTGCTAACTATGAAGAGCATTTAGAGTTCTTTAGTATCAAAGTTCAGGATGGTGCGCTTACCTCAAAGCTACAGCATCTCCAGAAGGGTGATGAAGTACTAATTGGTAGTAAGCCAACTGGAACATTAGTCATTGATGATTTAAGAGATGGCAGAAACCTTATTCTAATCGGAACCGGCACCGGTTTAGCACCTTTCCTAAGTATTATTAAAGATCCAGAAACCTATGAGCGATTTGAGAAAGTTGTGTTGTTTCATGGTGTGCGTTTTGTGAACGAAGTGGCTTATCATAAAATGCTCAGCGAAGATCTTAAGAATCATGAATACCTCGGCGACATGATTTCCGAGCAGCTAATTTATTACCCCTGCGTAACACGAGAACGTTATCAGAACCAAGGACGAATTACTGACTTGCTGAAAACTGGCAAACTTTGTCAGGATGTTGGCTTGCCTGTGTTAGATCCTAAGCACGATCGAGTGATGCTGTGCGGTAGCCCTTCAATGTTAGCTGATACCTGTGCAATATTGGATGAACAGGGATTTGAGGAAAGTCGCAAGAAAGGCGTTCAAGGAGATTACGTGGTTGAAAGAGCTTTTGTTGAAAGCTAATTAGATCTAAGAACTTTTTTAGATTGATAATTCTCAGCAGCCTTCAGTTGTTTTGACCTTCTGAAGGTTTAGGCAAAACACCAACTCATCACCTCAACAACATCTCCTTATATGAAAAATAGTGCAACGGAATGGATGTCGACGCTATTGGAATAAAGCATTCATCTAAACGTTAAACCTCCTAACGAAAGAAAAAATACCTAACGACTACCCTTTGGAGGAGAGTTTAACATGGAAATTTCATTTATTATTATCGCTGCATTGTTCGCAATTTGGCTAACACCTTTCTTGGTCGTTGCGACTTCTGATCGTACAAGCGGCAGTGAGAAATTAGCCTGGTTATTGGGAATGTTTTTTATCTCGTGGTTTGCGTGGATCTTTTATATCCTGTTGGCACCTCTAAAACAACGAGAGTACGAAAGAGTCTAGCGTTGCTAGTTGCTAGTTGCGAAGAATTCTCAATCAAACCGGACTTTTACTATTAGTTACACAATCCACTCCTTTCAGAGTAAACTATTAAGGGTTTTTGGTTCTATAAGACTCAGCTAGTTGACTTAATTAGGAAATAGCATGAAGGTTTATTTTTCTCACGGTAAGGAAAGTGGTCCTTGGGGATCCAAAATAAAAAAGCTCGCGGACAAAGCGCTTACTTTAGGTTTTTCCGTCGACAGCATTGACTATACCGATACATTTGATCCTGATAAAAGAGCCGCCAAGCTAGTTACTTTACTTAAAAGTGAAACCCAACCCTTCTTACTAGTTGGTTCAAGTATGGGCGGTTATGTTTCGTTGGTAGCGGCAGAGCAGGCTACACCTAAAGGTCTATTCTTATTAGCGCCCGCATTATACATTCCCGATTATCAAGTACAACACTATTGTAAAACACTTGACTCAAGTATTCGTATTGAAGTGGTTCATGGATGGGAAGATGAAGTCATTCCATTTAATCACTCAGTGCGATTCGCCCAACAGCGAGATTGTTTTTTGCATCTAATTTCTGGTGATCATCGCTTGAATACCTCGATCAACGAAGTAGAACAGTTATTCATTCAGTTTTTAGCAAGTTTTTCTTTGAATAAGGAATAGAGGCAAAAGAAGTGCTATTAAGGAACACTATTTTTTTTCTGATTTTTCTTGTTACCGATAATGCCATGGCTACAAATTTTCCGACCAGTGAGCGAGCGCAAAAATCGATCGCTTTGGTTGAAGACTCACTGAGAAAACAATTGAAGCAGAAGGAGCTAGAGTATGGCTCGTCGATCTTTATTCGAATATTCAAACTTTCTAGTAAGTTAGAAGTATGGATGAAAAACAGAGACGGTAAATACAAGTTGTTTAAAGAATATCCTATCTGTACTTTTTCAGGTGAATTAGGTCCTAAGCTGAGGCAAGGTGATCGACAAAGTCCTGAAGGTTTTTATTTTGTTAATCAATCTCGGCTAAACCCTTGGAGTCAATTTCATCTCTCGTTTAACTTAGGTTATCCTAATGCTTACGAGAGATTTCATGGGCGCACCGGTAGCGCATTGATGGTGCACGGCAATTGCGTTTCAATTGGTTGTTATGCAATGACTGATCCATTGATTAATGAGATCTATGCTTTGAGTGTTGCTGCTCTTAAGGCCGGTCAGCCTTTTTTTAGAGTACATGTATTTCCATTTGAACTTGAAAATAAGCAATTAGAAGAATTCCGTCAGCATAAATGGTATAACTTTTGGTTAAACCTAAAAGAGGGCTTCGATTACTTCGAAACACATAGAGTCCCTCCGAATGTAGAAGTGAGCAACGGTCGATATGTATTTGGTTCGTCGTCTCAAGCGGATTGAGTTAAATAAATAGAAATTGAATCGCCAGCAAGAATACCAATAGGTAAGGTTTAATAGGCACAGGATAGGTTTTTTATGAAGCCAAAAGAGATCGGGCAGGCATACGATAAAATTACTCACCTATGGGAACGAGAGAATTTCAATCGTGACAACGGAATTTTGGCGCACCAAAAAGCTCTAGCCTTTGTCAATGAGCCGGGCAGTGCATTGGATGTCGGTTGTGGTTGTACTGGTAGGTTTATTGATTTACTACTCGATTCGGGGTTTCAACCGGAGGGAGTTGATATATCATTAAAAATGCTGGAAATTGCTAGAACTCGTCATCCAGAAATCACTTTTCATTTGCAAGATATTTGTCAATGGACACTGCCGAAGAAGTATCACTTTATTACTGCGTGGGACAGCATTTGGCACGTGCCATTATCGCAACAATTAGAATTATTAAAAAAGCTATTCGCTAGCCTTAAGAAAGGTGGAGTCTGCGTATTTTCTGCGGGGGGAGTATCAGAAGCCGGCGAACATGAAAACAACGCTATGGGACCTAAAGTCTATTATTCCTCCCTCGGTGTTAACGGATTCTTGAAAGTTATCATGGAATCCGGCTGCCAATTAAAGCACTTTGAGTTCGATCAATATCCGGAATTACATACCTATTATATTGTACAAAAAGACTAAATTTTTCGGCATTAATGCTAATTCTCAAATAAACGCAAGTTCCCCAGTATTGTTTTTAAATGCTTGGCTTGCCGATATGAATATTGAAACAGATAAGGCTGGTCATACTGCAAAAGTGTTTAAGCTGGCATTTGTTTTCAGCACTATTGGTTACATTGTAAAGTCTGGTATTTTGGTTGTTGGCGAGGGGATTCTAGCTGGCGTTTAGTTAGGGCTAAAAGTTGGCTTAGGATTTGTGTTTTGTAGCTTTGAAATCAATTTGCCAATCGTCCCAGTCGTGCGTTACTAATTGATGCTGGCTACTACACTCTTCAGTTTTTCATTTATGGTTTTATTCTGGGAAATTGGCCCTGATAAAAACGTGGGCTTACCTTGTTAAGGTCTTTTTTGCTTTCAAGAAGCTTTAATCAATATCAGTTAAAGCCTTGAACATTTAACTCGAAAGAGCAAATATTCAAGGCAGAATGTAGTTTAAGCTACTCTCTAATTTCTGCTAAATCGAGTAGAAATGCAAACCGCTTAGCTTCATCTCGATAGCTTTTATAACGCCCAGATTTGCCACCGTGACCAACTTCCATATCGGTTTCAAGTAATAGTAAATTGTTGTCGGTTTTCATATCTCTGAGTTTAGCAACCCATTTTGCCGGCTCCCAGTATTGAACTTGAGAGTCATGCAGTCCTGTAGTGACTAATAAGTGTGGGTAGTCTTGTTTTTTGACCTGATCATAGGGCGAATAGGACAATAAGTACTCATAGAATTTCTTATCTTGTGGGTTTCCCCATTCGTTAAACTCTCCGGTAGTTAATGGAATGGACTCATCTAACATGGTTGTGACTACATCGACAAAAGGAACTGCAGCGATAACGCCGTGATAAAGTTCGGGTTGCATATTAATTATTCCCCCCATCAACATACCGCCTGCTGACCCACCAAGAGCATACACTTTTTTGGGGTCGCCATAACCTTGTTTAACCAACGATTGAGTTGCATCATTAAAGTCGGTAAAGGTATTCATTTTATTGAGTTTCTTTCCATCTTCATACCATTGGCGGCCTAACATTTTTCCGCCCCTGATATGTGATATTGCGAATACAAAACCACGATCTAGTAAGCTAAGTCTAGCGCTACTAAAATTTGGGTCGATTGTGGCACCATAGGAACCGTATGCGTAGTTGAGCAGCGGATTGCTACCGTCTTTTTTGAACTTATCTTTTCTATAAACAATTGACACAGGTACTTTTGTGCCATCGCGCGCTTCTATCATGATTCGTTCTGACAAATAATGTTCTGGACGAAAATCGCCGATAACAGTGTCTTGTTTTTTTAGCTGACTGGTCTTTGTCGTGGTATCGTAGTCATAAGTCGAGTCAGGCGTGGTTAAACTAGAATACAAATATCTGAATTGATTGGATGCAGGCTCTGGGTTATCTCCAAAACTGACATCATAAGCTGCGTCGTTAAATTTTATTTCGTCGAGCAGCTTACCATGTAAATCGCGTATCCTAAGTTTCTCGACACCATTGACTCTCTCACTAGTTACCATATGATTACTAAAGAGCTCGAAAGATTGAATTAAAGTGTCGTCGCGATGTTGCAAAATCTCTTGCCAATGTTGTTTGTTACCAATTTTTTCTTGTTCTACCTTCCAGATTCGTTCGTTAGGAGCCTGAAAATCTGAAAGTATATAGAAGTGATCGTTAATGTGTTCGACCTCAAATGCGTGTTCGTCTTCTCTCGCCAAGAACAATTGAAAGTCTTGTTTTGGGGAGTCAGCCTCGATGACCCGAATTTCAGTGCTATCAGTTGCGTAGTTACCCATAACAATATACTTTTCAGAGCGAGCCTTATAAATCGCCGTATAATATTCTGCGTCATCTTCTTGATAAACTAAAACGTCCTCTTGTTGTGAGGTACCCAATTGATGCCTATAAACTTGAAATGGAAGTAGGGTGGTCGCGTTCTTTTTTACATAAAATATCGTTTGGTTATCATTTGCCCAAACAATTTGTCCGGAAGTATTTTTGATGACATCTGGATAGAATTCTCCTGTCGTCAGGTTTTTAATCCTAATTTCATAAAGCCGCCGACTAACGGTATCTTCAGAAATTGCTAACAGATTGAGATCGGAACTTAATTCGACGCCAGCTAGGCGATAGTATTCAAAGCCTTCCGCACGCTGATTTTCGTCGAGCAATATTTCTTGAGGTGCAGATAAGTTCTCTTTTTGACGAATATGAACCGGATAGTCTTTCCCTTCTTTATAGACGCTTGAATACCAATAGCCTTTTTCAAATACAGGGACTGACTCTTCGTTAGGTTCAAGGCGGCTTGTCATTTCCTGATACAGTTTTTGCTGCAATTCTTCGGTGTGAGCGAGCTTATTTTGGGTGTATTCGTTTTCAGCATTAAGGTATTGCAGAACGTCTTGTTTTTCACGTTTATCATCACGTAACCAATAATAAGGATCGTTACGTTCATAGCCGTGTATCGACATAATATGGTCGACTTTCTTGGCAATCGGTGGATTATTATTATCTTGATTTGGTTTCATTGATTTAGGAGCTTCTTGAGTACTATCACTACAGGCCATAAGTGAACCTATAAGCAGGGTTAAAATAACTGATTTGACTATTGGCTTACGCATTCCTTTCGACCTCTGTTAAATAGTTAGGTGGTATCTACCGTGATTGCCATGACGAGCTCGTAGGTTAGCAGATTATAGTTAGCTAAGCATCGCCATTTTGTGTATAAAATGACCGAAGTCGCTGATTTTAAATAAGCTTTATCCTGAATTTGGTAGCTATTTACAAATGAAGGGAATCTAAGTTAACTAAAACCGGACTTTTGATGAGCTCAAACCTAATAAGGCTAAACGTCCTTACTAGGTTTGAATGTTAAAGTTGACAACTAGGAGCGAAGGAATCACCCAAAAATAAATGATTAAATAGAGGACCGTTTCATAATAGACTTTTATTTTAGATAGGCTATTCATCGCCTCTAAAATAAATCGAGGTTTAAGATGGACCTAATTTCTATGACTTTTTTCGAGCAATAATGAATACTCCGGTATTTTTACCTGGTTGCCAAAAATGCTCGATGTCAAATCCACTTTCAGTCAAAGCGTTTTTAAGTTCTTCAGGATTAAAAAAGCTAAGTGAAGGTATTAATCCAAAAAATTGAGCTATTGGTGCCAATAAACGAAGAGGCCAAAGGTGTTTCATACACGGCGTGCTTGAAACAAAGATTCCGTTGGGTTTTAACAGTTGCTGAACATTGGCAATTGATTCTTTCCAATTAGGCAATAAATGTAAAATGCTTAAGCCTAACACCGCATCCATACTATTCTTTTCGCACACCAAATCATCCAGCGTTGTCACTTCAAAGTCGATGTTGTTAATGTTTTGCTTAGCCGCTTTAGCTTTGGCTATTTCAATCATTTTACTGGAGACATCGATTGCTCGAATCTTTTTCACAAAAGGCGAGTGTGTGATTGCGGTAGAGCCTGTGCCACAACCAAACTCAAGAATTGTCATTGATGGATCAAAATGCGCTTGAGTTCGTTTCAATTTGACTTGATAAACTTCTTCGTTAGCTACTGGCTGTTTTGAGTAGCGTTCGGCCCAACGATTCCAAAATTTTGCTGCACGATTCATGGAGTATTTTCCTTTAAAATTGATAACTGATTCGAATTGAAGCATCGCTTCTTCTGGTTTCGCTTTTCTGGCCTTCGCCGTATCCAGCCTCTAGTTTTACATGCCATCCGTCGTTGTTAATGGCGCTAAAGTAGTATGCATAGCTTAGCCCTAGCCCGTTGGTTACTTCCTCATCGAATAGATTCCCAATCAGGCAGTCGATAGCCTGCGCTTGATCGGAGCAAGGTGAGTCTTCTTCATGAACGCCAATCGCTCCTAAAAAAACGCCCACCGCATGCTTGTTATTTTCGGAAATGGCTTGCTCAAATCCAAGGCCAAAGCCATCGTCTAGCCCGACTTTATAATTAATATGCCATCGACTGTTTTGTTCGGTGTTAATAATGGAAACTTCAGGTACCGCGATAAATGGATAGCCACCACCCATCGAGAAGTTTAAATCATTGGCTAACGTCGGCGCAGCAAATAGTAGCAATAACCCGCAAAGTAGCGTCCTTTTGAAATTTATTTTCACCTAATAACCCTTATGTTTGATGATGACGACAAGCTAGACAAGTATCTTGAGCGATGTCTGCTAGTTCAAATATATGCTTTTATGCATTATATGCTGGCTTAAACTAGGGTAATATAGCCATAACTGTATTTGAAGTATGCGTAAATGTATGGATTGGCGAACGGTAAAATTTGATTGGAATAGAGTAAGAGCGTTCTTAGTGACTGCTGAAGAAGGTTCGCTATCGGCCGCGGCTAAAGCTTTGGACATGAGTCAACCTACTTTAGGGCGTCAAGTTACTCAGCTAGAGAACGAACTGGGAGTCGCGTTGTTTGTCCGTCAGGGTAGAGGTTTAAGCTTAACGGCAAATGGTGGAGAGTTACTAGAATATGCTCGCTCAATGGGAGAAGCCGCTAATCGAATGTCTTTGATCGCGTCAGGTAAATCACAAAATATTGAAGGAAGTATCAGCATTACGGCAACTGAAGATGCGGCAATATTTGTATTACCTGCAATCGTCAAAAAGCTTCGGCAAATTCACCCCGGAATCGAGGTTGAAATTATTGCTGCTAATGAAGAAACTGACCTGTTACGACATGAAGCAGATATTGCGATTCGCGGATTTAGACCGACTCAAAACGACTTGATAGCGCGAAAAGTAAAGCCAGTAACAGCCAGCTTTTACGCTACCCCTGAATATATCGAAAGTATTGGTCATCCCACTAGTTATCAGCAACTAGAAAACGCAGACTTTGTCGGATTCGAAAGAAATGAAGAAATGATTGAAAGGTTATCGGAAATGGGGATAAACCTAACTCAAGATAATTTTCCATTGTATAGTACCAATCGACTAGTGCATTGGGAGTTAGTTAAACAAGGATTATGTATTGGCATTTTTGCCGATGAAGCTGGAAACGCTGAGCCGAGTATCGTTAAAGTACTGCCCAATGAGAAGCCTTACGAAGGTGAAATTTGGTTAGTTGCCCATCGCGAATTGCGTATGAATCGCAGAGTTAAAACGGTTTACGACTTCTTAGCCGATGAGTTGTCATAAACGGCTCTTAAATTTTTTATTTATCCTGTCCAATTTGAACACGCTTAATCGTTATAGTAGTGTTGAGATGAGGTATTCGGTACGGATCTCAGCCAAAACCCTACTTAAACTATTAATCGAAGGAAAGATCATGTCAAATAAAACTTATATGTGCATTATGCGCAAACCTGAAGGTGAAAACCAAAAATGCGAACCTCCATCACCTGATCAAATGGAACAAATGTACGCCAAATTTAATGCTTGGAAAGATAAGTTTAAAGAAAACATTATCGATATGGGAGGGAAGTTAGGAGAAGGCAAAGTGGTTACCACGGAAGGAGCTATCGATGGACCCTTTATGGAGGTGAAGGAAGTGGTCGGGGGTTATATGATTGTTTCAGCCGCAACCATGGAAGAAGCCGTGCTAGTCGCACAAGAAAGCCCTGGAGTCTTTCCAGGTTCGAGTGTCGAAGTTCGGGAAATAAGTCAGCCTTGATTGAGCCGCTCGAAACAGAAAACTTTTTCCGACACCAGTACGGTAAGTTAGTTGCTGCCTTAACTAAGCGTGTCGGAATACAGTTCTTAGACAGGATTGAAGATGCTGCTCAATCCGCCTTGCTCAAAGGTTTAGAAAAATGGTCTGTCGAGCGTAGTAAAACTAATCATGAGCCCAACTCGTCGATTCCAGACAATCCTTCTGCATGGTTATTCAAAGTTGCCACTAACTATCTTTTAGATGACTTAAGGCAAAAGAGTAATCGAGAGCGGCTTTTAATTGAAAACTCGCAACGGTTTATCGAAAATCTTGAAAATTCAAATAGTGTCCCTAAATCTGGTCAGTTTAACGATGATCTATTAGATTTATTGTTTAAGAGTTGTCACCCAGAAGTGCCAATTGAATCTCAGCTGGTGTTTGCCTTAAAGTTGATTTGTGGTTTTAGCAATAAAGAAATTGCTTTTCGATTATTTATTAGTGAAGAGAATGCTTATAAACGATTTTCCAGAGCTCGTAAAAAGCTAGAGGAAGTTAATCCCTCCTATCACGAGCTTTCAATAGTAGAGCTTGTAAATCGGCTTTTGGCAGTGAACAAAGTGCTCTACTTATTATTTACGGAAGGATATTTATCAACTCATCACAACCAAAGCATTCGTAAAGAATTATGCTGCGAAGCCTTAAGATTATGTCTGTTAGTCGCCGAGTTCTTATCAAAACAATCAGGCAAAGTAACTGACTTGAATTTATTAACGAACACCTCACAAACTTATGCCTTGATAGCACTAATGTACTTTCACTTGGCTAGATTAACTGCCAGACAGAATCATTCTGGAGGTTTACTTTTACTGCAAGAACAAGATCGTTCTCTATGGGATAAAACCAATATTTTTAGTGGATTCCAATGGTTAGAGAAGTCATCGATTGGAAATAACTTTTCCAGATATCATGCGGAGGCAGGGATCGCGGCTGAGCACTGCCTCGCAAAGACTTATGCAGAAACCCGCTGGAAAGAAATTGTAGAAATTTATGCTTTGCTTGAAAAGAAGTCACCTTCTGCGATACACCGATTAAATCATGCCGTCGCAATCGCTGAATGGAAAGGCCCTATGGCCGCACTCGATTTTTTAAGTGAATATAAGCCACCTAGCTGGTCACAAAGCTCTTTTATGTGGAGTGCGGTGTTGGCTGATCTTCATAAGCAAAATGGGAACGAAGAGGTAGCGGATCAATATCAAAACCAAGCGCTTGATTTAGCACCAAATGACCAGCTTAGAGAGATGTTATTGCGACGTCTGGCCAATTCAAATAAAAGATAACCTTTAGAACACTAAAGAGACGCTATTTACAACGGTTTAAGCAAACCAACTCAAGAGCTTGATTGTTTTAAAGGATTTTTTCGCAGTATTCTTGAATCATTAATGTTTCATAGTCATTGCCATAATTCGAACAGATTTGGACATTGGTAAGGCATAAGTTGTTGTTAAAATAGAATTCCAATACGAAAAAACCAGCTGGAAAAAGTTCCACAAAAAAGTGAAAGAAAGATCATGAAAACACCACTTGAACGATTAGACGAACCAACCATAAAAGCCAAACGAAGTTTGTTAAAACGAATCTCAGTGATTATATTGATCTTATTAATAGTCGGTTTTCTGATCCCTGAGCGCCCACAAATTCCCGTGGCTGGGGCCACTACATCTGACTGGAATCATCGTTCGTTTTGGTATGAACCTTGGGGAGCTTCTGGTGTGCACAAAGGAATTGATATTTTCGCCAAAAAGCATACCTCGCTGTTATCTTCGACCAAAGGCATTGTGCTATTTACAGGCGATGTAAAGCTAGGGGGCAAAGTCGTAGTGGTACTAGGACCAAAATGGCGGCTTCATTATTATGCTCATTTAGAAAGCATTTCAAGCGACAGCTTTTCCTTGGTGAGTGCCGGAGAGCAAATTGGTACCGTAGGCGATTCTGGTAATGCGGCGGGTAAGCAACCTCATGTTCACTATTCTATTGTTAGTTTATTACCTTATCTTTGGCGTGTTGATCTTGACGCGCAGGGTTGGAAAAAGATGTTCTACTTAAATCCACACCGTCAGCTGATTGAACGGTAATTATTATGCAAAGCAAGTTCGTTCAAATTGCAGCTATTTCGTTCTTTGGGTTTATTCTATGGATTATTTATCTGGCAAATACCGGCGGTTCAAGTATCTTTTTTGAGTTAATTCGTGGCATTCCTTATGGCGATAAACTCGGGCATTTTGGATTGTATGGCGTGTTGACTCTATTGTTTAATATGGCAAGCGGTTTCAAATCGTTCACCCTGCTGAGTTATGCTAAAAGCGGGCTGCGCTATCAAAAAATTCATTGCTACTGGGGAACCTTGTTAGTGACAAGTTTTGCAGTCATCGAAGAAATCAGTCAGGGATGGATCGATAATAGGACTCTCGACAGCCAAGATCTGTTAGCTGATTTTGTTGGAATTTCTTGTTTTACCTTAATTTCTTTTTGGATTTCTAAGACAAAAACAATGGTAAATCGGTCTGTGTGAGCTGACTAAAGCCTCCTCAAGCCAATTTAATATTTTTTAACATCTTTGCTAACTCTTTAATTTAAAACAATAAATCCTTCCCAATAAGTTGTATCTTCATAGGCTTAGAAATTATTATCGCATGCTACCTTGCGTTACAAGGTAGCATGCGATATAGTTTTACCATGGAAGCTAAAAACACAATCACGCAAATGAGGCGTGGCATATTGGAGTTCTGCATCGTCAGCTTATTAGCCGATGAAAAGATTTACACCGCAGAGCTAATCGATCGCTTAAAGGCGGCTAACTTAATCGTAACGGATGGTACTTTGTACCCCATGCTCAATCGCCTGCAAAAAGGTGAATTGTTGGAGTATCACTGGGCGGAATCTGAATCAGGACCTCCCAGAAAATATTACTCATTAACAGACAAGGGGTTAACTTACTTAAACGAGTTGGACAAAGCTTGGCAAGATATTACCAGCTCAGTTCAAACTATCCGCAGAGGGAATCAAAGTGAATAAAGTTGTCAGTATAGAAATCGCAGGACAAGTCTTCTGGATTGAAGAAGAAGCTTATGACGCGCTTCGCGATTATCTTAAAAAAATTAAAATCCAATTATCTGAAGATGAATGTGCCGATGAAATTTTTCAGGATATCGAACTGAGAATCGCTGAATTACTATTTGCACTGAACAGCGATAAACAAAAGGCTATTGTGCTCACTCAGCTCGATGAAGTATTGACTCAGGTCGGGTTTATCGATGATGAAGAACAAGGGCAAGAGGTGGAGTTGCCACGCAAGAGTTTTAGAGATCCGAAAAATAAAATCTTGGGTGGTGTTTGCGCTGGCTTGGCCGTTCGTTGGGGAGTTCCAGCCTTCATCATTCGTTTGGCATTCTTGGGGTTAACCGCTTTGTTTGGAATTGGCATTGCGTTGTATTTAATCTTTTGGATATCGTTGGATACCAGCAGTGACCGAAACTCAACACTTGAAGCTCATGGAAAGGCAAGAACAGCTCGCCAAATAGCGACCTTTGAAGCGCCGAAAGATTCGACTCTGGTTCAGCTACAACGAATACTTTTTCTTCCCATTAGTATTATTGGAACGCTGGCATCGGTTATCGGTAATCATTTTGTCAACCGAAAAGGAGGCTACCTGACGATCGTCAAAAATCTATTCGCCGCATTTTTGCTATTCATTGGCGTGATGATTTGCGTCGGAGTTGCCGAGTTTTATGTCAGTCATATATTTTCAAGACCAGTCACAACTATCTTGAGTTTGAGTGTGCTTTATTTATTGATCCTTTTACTTGCGATTTACATTCGAGAGTATTATTTAAGCAATTCTCTTCGCAAAGTGGAAAAAAAGCTTAAGGTTGCGGCCATTATTCCTGCTGTGATTATCGTGATGGCTACTTCCTACATGATAAAGCAGCAAAGTGAAGATATTCATGAGATCGCAGAGAAACAGTTTACCGTTGAAAAGCAACGAGTAACCTTAGACATTGACAATCTCTATCCGGAAGGTGAATTCTTTGGCTCAGTTAAATTTAAAGTCAGAACCAACGAATCTTTGTCAAAGTTAAATCTACTCATTGATTACTCTAGTAGCGGGTCGGATGAAAAAGATGCGCTTGACAATGCCCATGCGGTGGATTTTTTCTTCACCTTCGAAAGTGGCGTGTTAAAGATGAATCGCTATTGGACACTAAAAGATGGTGCCTACAACCGTGGTCAATCTGTTTATGTGACGATTGAAATACCGCAAAATACAAAACTAGTGAGTTCTCGTAAACTCGATATTATGGAACTCGATAATGGTTATGAGTATTGGGCAGCCCACAGCTACCATGGCCGATTAGAATACTATGCGAGTGGCGAATATCTTCACGAGCTTGATAAAGAGTATGCTAATCGTTTAAGTTATAATGAGTTAGTGGTATTGACTGACAAATTTTGCGCCGAGTATTTTATTACAGAATCATGGAGCTGTGATTACAATATTCGTCAACAGGTTGAGCGAAACTCGCGATTCGATCGCGCATTTGAAAAAGACTTAGCGGCTATTGATCAATTAAGAGAGTATATGCTTTCTGATAGAAGCTTGTTTGTTACTAATCTTAATGAAATGGTTCAACTGGTTAATTCAATTAGTATTGAGTACCCAGTCAAAAACGAATTTCATCAGTACCTTGAACATCTACAAAAAGTTAAATCCAACCCGGCCTTAGTCAGCTTAGCAAAATCCGGCTGATTGCTGAGAGAATCTGTAGGTTGGGTTACAAAACCTAACGGCACTGGTAAAGACTAGAACCGCTGTTTTTATATTGAACCAGTAATGTTTAGTCCCCAAGATATTTTTATCTTTAAACTCTGCCGTTGGGCTTGCCAACCCAACCTACAAATTCTTAAGACTGCAAAATCTTAAGAGCAAAAATAGCTTGCTATTTATAAAGTCAAAAACGGCTAACAGTTAACTAGCCATAAACCAAACGCAGAAACAATATTTTTATAGTGAATTACAGGCTAGGCATTTTCTCGCCTATAGAAAATTGCAATCACTCACCAGGGAGACCACTATGCTGAGTATTAAAAAATTAAATCACACTTACAGCAATGGTGTTAACGCATTACAAAATATCAATCTAAGTATAAACAATGGGATGTTCGGTTTGTTAGGACCCAATGGGGCGGGTAAATCAACTTTGATGCGAACTATCGCTACCTTACAAAGCCCTACCTGCGGCAGTATCCTTTTTAATGATAGTAATATCATTCAGCAGCCAGAAAAGCTAAGGCAAGTACTTGGATATCTTCCGCAAGATTTTGGTGTTTACCCGAGAGGCAGTGCCCTAGAGTTACTGGATCACATTGCCGTGCTCAAAGGCATAGTCGAACCTCGAATTCGTAAAAGAATGATTGAGGGTCTGCTGGTCGAAACTAATCTTTACCATGAGCGAAAACGCAATGTCTCCTCATTTTCCGGGGGCATGAGGCAACGCTTTGGAATTGCCCAAGCGCTGCTCGGACAGCCGAAGTTAATCATTGTTGATGAACCAACCGCAGGTTTAGATCCAGAAGAAAGAAATCGATTCCACAATCTTCTGGCGGAAATTAGTCAAGAGGTGGTGGTGATCCTATCGACCCATATTGTTGAAGACGTTGCTCACCTCTGCTCAAAGATGGCAATTATGACTTCTGGCAAAATCGTCTCCAAAGGTGCGCCTGCTAATTTGGTTTCTCATTTTCAGGATAGAATCTGGAAAAAAGCCATTACAAAAAGCGAGCTAAGTCGCTATCAACAAGGAAACCAAAAGCAAAACCGAAACGGAAGGCAGTATCAAGTTATTTCTGAACAGCGCATCGCGGGCCAACGCCATATTAGAGTGGTGAGTGATTCGCAACCTGCGGATGATTTTGTAGCGGCTAAGGCGAATTTGGAAGACGTCTACTTCGCGTCGATTCAGTTAGGCTCAAATGCACAGCCAGAATCAAAAATACAGTCAGAATCAAAAATACAGCCAGAATCAAAAACTCAATCCGAGTCAAATTCTCAATCTGGAGTTGATCATGCAAGCGCTTAGGATCGCTCTGTTCGAATTTAAGTATTCACTGAGCTCAGTCCCGTTTATTGGTGCCTCCTTATTGTTTTTTAGCCTTGGCTTCCTTTTAACTGCCAACGCTGGGGAATTCACTTCCGTTTCCAACGGCGAGGTGGTATTGGCTAACTCCCCATTTTCAATTACTCATTTGTTGATACGGATAAGTATGTTAGCGACTTTCGTAGTACCTTCCTTTATCGCCAATACTATCATCAAAGATACCCGATATAAGTTTGACTCAATTCTCTTTAGTACACCGATTTCAGAAAAAAACTATTTGTCGGGCCGATTTTTGGGCGGCTTTGCGGCGCTATCAATCAGTATGTTTTTAGCGCCTTTGGGAATGTATTTGGGTGTGTACTGGCCTTGGGCAGAACAGAGTCTACTTGGACCCAATTCATTGAGCACTTATCTCTCGGTCTATGGCAATATTCTACTACCTTCCATTTTTGTTGTTTCTACGTTCATTTTTCTCGCGGTAGTGGTTAGTCAAAAAATGATCTATGCCTATTTATCTTCCATGCTGTTATTGGGACTATTCTCATTGTCAGCCTTTAACGACTCGTTGAGTGCTCATTTAGATCCCTTTATGTTAGATCTGTTTATGCAAATCACTGAGTATTGGACTGTGATTGAGTTCAATAAAAATACCGTGGCTTATAGCGCTTATGCAAGTAACCGGATTATTTGGATTTCAATTGGAGTGTTTGCCTTTGCTTTAAGTTTACTGCTATTCGGTTTTGATAAGGTTAAGAGTGTGCTTAACAATGAACAAGTGAAAAAAGCTGAGCATGACCTCGGTGAGCGATTAACTGCGAAACAACTAGCATTTAAAAAACAGCAGTTACTTTTAGCCAATGAACAATACTCTGCGAGTGTTAATGACATTCATAATGCTAACAACAATCGAAAGGAAAAAGATGGGTGGCTATCTCGGGTAACCACAAAACAATTCGGATTACGTTGTCGCCATGAAATGCTGACAGTGTTTAAAAGTATCCCCTTTGTTATTTTAGTCGGTTTTAGTTTGCTAATGATGTGGATGAGTTTAACTAACCGAGAAATCGTACACGGGGTTTTATCCTTGCCGTTAACGTCCGTGCTGATTGATAGCTTTTCCTACCTTGTTCCAGCTTACCTCGGTGTCATTATCTTTTATACGGCAGAGATTTTTTGGCGGGAGCGCGGCAGTGATTTTAGCGCCGTGGTGGACGCGACCCCCACGCCCAATTGGGTTTTCGTGTTGAGTAAATTAGTGTCTTTGTTGTTAGTGATTGTGGTGATTAAGCTAATGGGTATTTTGCTCGCAATCACTGTTCAACTCAGTAGCGGCTATTATCACTTTGAATTCGAACTCTATTTCTTTGTCGGCTTGCTCTATGACCTGATCCCATTTTTTTGTTTGGCGATTCTTGCGAGTCTCTTTAATGTTTTAGCCAATAGCCGCATGATGGGAATGGCATTTTTTGGGCTGTTTATGCTTGCGATCATGGCAACTAGGGACCTGTTCGATTGGGACCATCCGCTGATAAGCTTTGCGCTACCGGTAATGCCTTCACCCATGTCGGAGATGAACGGCTATTTTGAATTCTTTTCGTTAGGAATCTGGGCAAGAATTTATTGGATAGCATTAGCTGGGATATTTCTAATGATGGTATTTTCTGCTTGGCCTCGAGGTCAAGAGACTTCTATGCTGACTCGACTTAAGTCGAGCCTCACAATGAACTCCAAAGAAAGCAAATTAGCATTTAGCGGTTTGTTGATGATGTTTGTCGCTGCGGGTGCTTACATTTATTACAACGTTAGTATTCTCAATCATCATATGAGCAAGTCTGAGAAAGAGTTCGTTCAAGCAGAATATGAGAAGAAATACATTGGTTATAGTCATTTACCCATGCCTAAGATCACCGCTGTGAGTTCGCGAGTTGATTTGTTTCCATCACAACGAAAATTTGTTGTTAACAGTGAGTTAACCTTAACCAATCAAACGGCGCAGACGATTAACGAAATTCACTTTTCTTTTCCGGTTGAAGCGAGCATCACTAATGCGACGTTACCAGGTGCAAAACTGCAATCTAAGGATCCTCGATTTAAATACTTCATTTTTACCCTAGATACGCCCATGCTGCCCGGTCACTCATTGGCGTTTCAATACTCACTAGCAACTGAGTATCCTGGTTTTAGTGGCGGTTCACCAAGTACTAACCTAGTCAAGAATGGTAGTTTTATAATGAGTACTCATACGGATCCGAGTATTGGACTACAAACCGACTATTTACTGAAAGATAATCGAACCAGAAAAAATTATGGTCTAGATGATATCAAACAACGCGCGCGTTTAGAGAATACAGCCGAGCACAATAATAGCGTGATTAGACCCGACAGCGACTTTATTCGATTTGAAACCCTTGTCTCAACAGAGATAGGTCAAACCGCGATTTCAGTTGGTAATCTAGTTGACGAGTGGCAGGAGAGTGGACGTCACTATTTTCAATATCAAGCTTCAGTTCCTATTACTAACTTTGTTAGCTACTTGTCGGCCAACTATCAAATAAAACGAAAAATGGTCATGGGTGTCGAAGCACAAATTTTTTACCACCCAAATCATGACCATAATATCGAACGAATGATGGCCGGTATTGTAGATAGCTTGGCCTATTACTCTGAGGCCTTTGGAGGTTATCCTTATCAGCAAGCTAGGCTGGTGGAGTTTCCTGGTTATCAGAATTTCGCCAAGGCATTTCCAGGTACTATTACCTTTTCTGAATCATTTGGATTTTCTGCCGATGTTAGAGAAGGGGAGTTGGATATGCCTTACTATATCGTCGCCCTTGAAATGGCTCATCAGTGGTGGGGCAATCAAGTGATTGCGGCGAATGTTGAAGGCGATGGATTTATTCATGAATCGTTTTCGCAGTACGCCGCATTAATGGTCATGGAAAAGACGTTTGGAAAAATTAAGGTCAAGAAATTTCTAGAGTTTGAACTGGAGCGATATTTAACAGGTCGGGCAAAAGATCATCGAGGAGAGAATCCACTGGCACGAGTGGCAAGTCAAAAGTATATCCACTATGGCAAAGGTGCATTAGTGCTTTATGCACTTAAACAGAAAATTGGCGAAGAAAAGCTTAATGATATTTTTAAGCAGTTTTTTCAACAGCGGGCATTTAGTAGTAAGCCCTATGCTACTTCGCTGGACTTTATTGCGTTGCTGAAAAATAACATTGAAGAAAGGTATCATCCATTGGTTGTTGATCTGTTCGAGAAAATAACGCTTTATGATTTAGAAATTATCGATGCTCTAGTTACACCGCTTAAAGATGGCCGTTTTCAAGTCACTGTCGATGTAAAGACTCGCAAGCTTTATGCGGATAAATTTGGTGAAGAAACTGTACAGCCGTTTGACGATGAAATTGAGTTCGGGTTGTTTAGCGCTTCACCCTCATCGGATAAATTTTCTGAGCAGCATATCTTGCAAATGGAAACCGTTAAAATCAGTTCCGAAAAGACTCAGTTAAAAATGATTGTTACAGAGCGGCCAAAATTTGTAGCTATTGACCCGTTTTTCCATTTTATAGAACGAGAGCGGGAGAATAATGTGATGAGTCTGTCGGAGTGATTAAGTGGGAAGTGATTGAGGTTTTACGTAGGTTGGGTTCTTAAACCCAACGGAAGAGGTTGAGGTAAAATCGATTGCATGTTGATGGGAATATTGACCGAAAATACATTGCATCGACTTAATTTTAGATCTGCTGTTGGGCTTGTCAATCCAGTCTAGGGGACTATAGATCTTCGATAGGAACGATAAAACCATAATCGTCCGAATAAGCATATTTACCTTTTAATAATTCTGACACATAGAAAGAAAACCAAGTTGAAAAACTATCCGCTAATAACTCACGCTCGGCAGAGTCGTGCCACATTGTTATTACTTGACCCGCTGAGCCTTGTTTTTCTGGATCAACATCTATGCAAAAATGATCGCCTGCGCCGTTGGAAGTAAAAGGTATCCACTTTGGGTTCCACCAGTCACTTTTTATTCCCTCATCGGGTTCTGACTCGTAATCGTCAAAATCACCACTATCAAGCAGTTCTTTCCATACGCTCCACTCATCGATTATCCGTGATGCCGACAAAAACTCAGCTCCATCAAAAATGCCTCCAGCCATATTTCCTTGACCATTATGAATTTTTAGACATTCGATAAAGTCCTTTGGCAGAGAGCATCCAAGGGTTTGCTCTAATAACTTAATCTCATCTTCGGTAGCGGGAGGATTTAGATCTTTGAGTCCATCCTCATAATTTTCCTTCAGCCAAATTTTAAATTTCTGAAATGTTTCTTTCATATTCTGAGCCTTGTGAGGTGTAACGCTTTGCGCATGTGAAAAAAAGCGAGCGAATTAGCGAGTGATTTTTCGCCATGCCGCTACTTATTAAGATTTTAGTCATACCAAAAACCTTCATCTCTTAACTATTTACAGTAGAATTTTCTAGAGTCTTCTTTATACCCTGGTTCTGAATCTATGAAGTCAGATTTCAAAATAAATCCCTGCACAACTTTCATAATAATTCAGTTTCTTAACGCCTTTAGTTGGCGTATTTTAATTGTTGTGACGAAGGAGCAGCGATAAAAATGTCGCACAACCTAAACTTGTTAGGCATTTATACCCCTACACAGTTGATCAACTTTCTTTAACTGCGTTGGAATTCTATTTTTTCCATGCATCGTGGCAACAAGATTCTTTGCCTCGTTCAAAGGAACTCCAATTGATGTAACGAACAGAGGCTTTATGCTAGTCCCCCTAAAAACTTCACACTCTTTAGGAGTATCAAGAAATGCTTTTTTGGCCACACCTATAATTGGTATTGTTCGATTTATAGCATTATAAAGATACATTCCTAACCCTTCTTTTTCTTCACTTCCTAAGCTTACAAATCCATCGACAATAATTACTTCAAGATCTTCGTCCACAGATTCAAGTAATGAAAGAATGCAAGGTAGTTCTCTCTTATAAAAATTACCGGGTTCGTAAGGTGCGATTTCGTTGATTTCTTTTAAAACAACCCTTTCAATTTCATCAGAATCCCAACTTGGAAAAAGTACCCCAGCTGCCAAAGCATTATTCTCAGCATATTGCACATCTGTCGTGAATATCAATTCTTAATATTTCCTTTTTTTCGTTTAGAATTACTCTACCTGGAGTATTCTCAAATTGAACCCATATCTGCCCTTCGGGTACAAAGTTCTTACCGTCAAAAACCTGCTCTTCAAATTTGCACTGCATATGAGAGATCACATCGGCTAATTCTAATTTCTTCGATTTACCAAACCAATTTTTCTTGTTACTTATATTTTTAAGCAATTGATATCGATGAAGACCCGTATCAACTTTTTCGAGCCACGCTCGATAGAACTCCAAGAAGGAGCCCTCTGTAGAGCACTCATCCGTCCAACTACACCACATTTGTCCCGGATTACTTCCGTTTAACTCTATGTAGAAATCAGTTCCACATCCAGCCTCACAAATAAATGCAAGCCCCTCGTAATCCCATATTGGGTCATCATCTTTAACGTCATCAGTAAACTCAAATGCTGATGAATAAGGGAATGGTTTAGTATATGTATTTGGTAAAACCCGTTTACGAAAGTCATATATCCCATAATATGGTCCGGCACCACCAGCACCAAATGTTTGTAAGAACGTCCTATATTCTAAAGGCAACTCGAACCCATTTTTTTCTTCAAATTTCAATATTTCTTTATCAGTAACGGTAGTAAGTGCTTTGTATCTATGTCCATGACCCCGCGTTCGTGCTCCAAATACAACTTCAGCATCATCAAGCTTTTCAAAAACTTTTATTCTTTCTTTGGCAACTGACCAAAATTCAACGCATTCATTTTCATCGCTAATCATGTTTGACGCCTAACAGCTGATTGAATGCAGTAAATCAACCTAAACTGCCGCTTCAATGTCGCTCTTTTGATTATTATTAAGTTAAATCAACATCATACATTCATTGAATTGGTTTGCAACGGAATGTTTATCTAACTCTGACTAGAGAAACATTCCCGTAGCAATACGAGATAGTTTTTACTATTCAGTGAGTTAGCTCGATAAAAAGGAAGCTTAAAGCAACCTAACCTAGCACGATTGACAAGAACTACCTGTATAAGTAGTATCTGGTTTTGATTAAAGTTGATGGGAGCATGCTTAATTCTGGGGCAGTTTTCCCTCTCCCTAGCCCTCTCCCTGAGGGAGAGGGGACGAAAGATTAAAGACAGACAGTGTTGTTTTCGATTTTTTCAATCTAGGAAAGTACAAGAGTTTTGTAAGCTTTATGGGGTTTCACCGACATCATGACTAATAACAAACAACTTAGGGATCTAAAAGGTTTTGGACCTAAAAGCGAAGAAATACTGGCGAAGGTTGGTGTTTGTTCGGTTGAACAATTTTTAAGTTGCGATCCGTTTGTACTTTATGCGGATCTTAAACGAGAAGTTAAGGGAACAGGGCTTAATTCGATTTACGCTATTATCGGCGCACAGCAAGATCGTCATTGGCAAGATGTTGCTCGAAAAGATAAAGAAGAAATCTTATTACGATTAGATGATATGGGACTGGCACCATGATTAGAGATGCAACGCTTAATGATGCCGCTAAGATTGTTGATATTTACAACCATTACATTAGTGAGTCAGTAGTCACTTTTGAGCAGGAAATAATTTCTGCAGATATTATGCAAGAGCGGATCAGTAAGGTGCTGGACTCCAAGTTGCCTTGGCTAGTGGCGGAACAAGATTCAAACATCATAGGTTACTGTTACGCGACTCCGTGGAAAGAACGATCGGCATATCGTTTTTCAGTTGAAGCAACGGTTTATTTACATCCTCAAGTCAAAGGGCGAGGCTGGGGAAGCCAGCTTTACCAATCACTCTTTGAGCAACTTAAGCAAAAGCAGATTCATGCAGTGATGGGCGGCATTACTTTACCCAACGAAGCCAGTATTAAGTTGCATGAAAAATTTGGCATGAATAAAGTCGCTCACTTTAAGCAAGTGGGCTACAAGTTTGAGCAATGGCTTGATGTAGGATATTGGCAGAAAATATTATGAATCCAATCAGTTTCGAACAAGCAACATCGGCAGATGTTTTAGCGATTGCAGCGCTTCATAGCAATAGTTGGCGAGAAAATTACAAAGGTATCGTCTCCGATGATTATTTAGAAAATCAGGTAGAGCAGAACCGCATTGATACTTGGCAATCAAGATTTGATGATCCCAAATCGAATCAATGGGTTTTGTTAGCAAAAGCCGATAACGAACTCGTCGGGTTCATTTGCCTTTATGGCGAGCACCATCCGGAGTACGGAACAATCATTGATAACTTGCATGTAGATTCTAAGTTTAAAGGACGCGGAATCGGAACTCAGTTATTAAACAAAGGTGCGGAGTGGGCTAAAGAATACTATCCTCAGTCAGCAGTGTATTTAGAAGTGCTTAGTAAGAATTCTGCCGCAATTGGCTTTTATCAATCGCTGGGAGGAAAGCACATTGGCAACGCGATTTGGAATGCGCCATGTGGGACAAAAGTTGAGGAGTCGCTTTATCAGTGGGGGAGGCCAGAGAGTTTACTCATGCTATCAGGCAAGCGGACTTGAGATACGAGTGTTATTTTATTTTCGAGATTTAAAGCATTTTTGGTTACTTTTGGTGATTTGGCCAAAAGTAACTCGCAGTAAAGCGCGGCGCTGCGAAACTGCTTTTGAATTTCTGCAACAAGCATCGATCGACTCCTCTCAGAATACCATCTAACTCTTAACTATTAACAATCAACCCACCCAACCCTTTTCTAACAAAATTAGGCAAAGCAAAACAAGCGGTATGCAATTCTGAGTTGTAATAATCAAACTCTAATCCAGAATCTATAACTCGTTGTTTTGAAAAATCCGCAATCGGGTCGAGCGACTTAGAGGCAAAGGTAAAACTCCATAAGCCACCTGGATAAGTTAAGTTACTGAAGCTATATAAATAGGTTTTCTCAAATTGGTTGTTCAATACTTGAAGTAACGATTTTTGAATATCCATGGCGTACCAAGAAGACTCGCCTTGTGATACCACAATGCCATTATCAGTAAGACAGTTATAAACATCTTGATAAAACTCTGAACCAAACAAAGGTTGTGCAGGACCGATAGGATCGGTTGAGTCAATAATAATGACATCAAATTGTTTGCCACATTCTTTAACGTATTTAACGCCATCACCAATGATCAATTCTATTCTTGAGTCGCTTAACGCTGACGAGGTTTGTGGAATATGTTGTTTACAGGCGTCGACCACCATGGCATCAATTTCTACCATCACACATTTTTCAACGTTCGAATGCCGAATGACCTCACGCGCTGTTCCACCATCGCCTCCACCGATCACTAGCACATTCTTTGGATTCGGATGAACGAATAGAGGCACATGAGAAATCATATCGTGATAGGCCATTTCATCGCGTTCGGTGACCATGATTAATCCGTCATTTAATAGCATTTTGCCGTGGCCTTTGGTGCGCACCACATCAACGGTTTGGAATTCACTTTTACCCGAAAACAAGACTTCCTCAACTTTTAACCTTAAGCCCAAAAAGTCTTGGAATTTTTCTTCGACCCAAAGATCAGAATGCATGATATTCACCTCGTAGGTTGATGGTAGTTGGTTTGTTGAGTTGCGACTGTTGTTTAAAGTAAGTGGCATAGTTAACTAAGTAGCCACAGCTTAAATTGTCCTGAGCGAGCTCTTTCAAATTGTAATTTTCGGGCATGTTCGCTTTAATCTTATCGGCAAACGATGGTTCGTTATAACTAATGATGTCCAAAGAACTCGGCGCGAAAATATCTAAAAGCAATCCTAAATGTTGGGTCAGATCAAGGTTCGATTCAAAACTGACATAACTATTGTGTTGCTGTGGCGTTAGATGGATGGTCAAGTAGTCTGAACCGCTAATGGCATTCAGTGAATAACCAAACGGCTCAAATACAAAATCATCAATCTGAAAACCCGGAATAATCTGGTCGAGTTTTAAAAGTTGACGGAAATCTTGGTTGGATTGCTTTTGGTTGGTTAGCCGCTCAGAAATCGTTTCATCAATATTGTAAATCAATACTTCATAGGTTCGGTCTTCGGGATCGCCCTGAAAGTTATTTTCCATATGGTAAAAGTAACTATGATGGGCATCTAGCTCACCAAAACGTAGCAGTTTACCCGGGCTAAAGTCAGCTAACTTTTTGGTGTCATCTAAAACATGACTGGCTTGTAAGTGTGAGCAATATTCGTTTTTGCGTTGGTAGATGATTTGTTCCACTAAAGCGTTATCAATTTGTTCAAGGAAATAGATCACGGCATCGACCAGACGGGTATCACCACAGGTCAAAATTAAGATTCGATCTTTCCAAACAAACAGACTGGATTCAGACAATAGATAGGCAGTGACACTTGAATTTCGCGTGGATGATAGAATTTGGGCGTTGCAATGCCTTACCATCTCGGCCCAAAAGTCGTCGGAATACTGGCTCAATAGCGAGGTATGCTGCTCGCTTAATATAATTTCAGCTTTTTTTTCGGAACCTTCAAAAAACAATGGGTTGCTCCTTAAAGTTTTGAAATTAAATAGATTTTTTCAATCTATCCAATCATCAATAAATCATCATCAAGACCGAGCATTATTCTGATTGAATTTAATCGATTGCTCAGACTAAAATTTGCTAGCAAAAATGCGATAATCGTGGATAATCGAGCCTATTAAGAAAAAGACTTTTTTAGCTATGGTTCCATTATCCCCATTGACTAGCCGCTTAGATGCGCCCCGCATTATATTTGAAAGTGCAGAGCTAGGTCATCATTTTTATGCATCCGCCGTTCATTTAATTGGGTTTGGCTTTGACGGTACCGCTTGCTTTCGAAAGGGCGCAAAGGATGGACCCAATGCTATTCGAGAAGTCTCTTTTGGTATTGAGAGCTACTCCCCGTATTTAGATAAAGATCTTGAAGACTACCAATTAATCGATTTAGGTAATCTGCCAATTGATGCCAATGAAAGCATCGAACAACAATGGCAGCAGGCAACGGATATTCTCTATCAGCAATTGCAATCGGTTGACCTGGTAAAAAACAATATTCGATTGATAACCTTAGGCGGCGAACACTCAATCTCTTATGCCCCCGCTTTAAGTTACCTAGAGCAATTTGATGATTTACAGGTCATTCATTTGGATGCCCATGCCGATTTGCGTGATGGTTATGAAGGCTACCATTATTCACATGCATCGATCATTTATCGCTTACAAGAAAAATTTGGTCCAGAGCATAGTTTACTGCAATATGGCATTCGCTCAGGTACCAAAGAGGAATATCGCTGGATGAATGAGCACCAAAGTTTGTCTCACTCACGCCAAGATTTTTTGGCTCAAGTTGCTGCCATTGATGCCAGTCGACCGATTTATTTAACCCTCGATTTGGACTACTTTGACCCGAGTTTTTTCCCCGGCACAGGAACCCCTGAACCCGGTGGCGAAGATTTCCATTCATTTGTTAGTTTGCTCAAATTACTTCAGCAAAAGAATTTAGTTGGCTGCGATGTGGTTGAATTGGCACCTGCCATTGATAGCACTGGTAACAGCTCGGTTTTTGCCGCAAAAGTCGTCAGAGAGTTAGCGCTTTGCATGAGCTCGCCACAATCCAAAAAAGCCCTAGAGGATAATGCCTAATGGCCATCGATATTAAAAAAGCCGACCAAATCTATCGAGTGTCTCGTTGGAGTGAAGGTTATTATCAAATTGGCGAAAATGGTAATTTGCACGTCTGTTCTAATCATAGTGGAAATTCTAAAGAGCAAGCGCAAGACGGGATTGATATTCGAGCGGTGATTGAAGAAGCCAAAAGTAATGAAATCCGCTTTCCGATGGTACTCAGATTTCATGACGTTCTAAGAGATAAAGTGGTAACAATCAATGAAACTTTTAATCGAACCATTAAAGAATACAACTACCAAGGTAAGTTTTGTGGTGTTTACCCGATCAAAGTGAATCAAATGCGAGAAGTGGTTGAAGAGATCGTGGACGCCGGTAAACCTTATGGTTTTGGTTTAGAAGCCGGTTCAAAAGCTGAGTTGTTATCGGCTCTTGCCTACAATACCAATCGTGGCTCGCTAACCATTCTTAATGGTTACAAAGACGAAGAGTACATTCGACTAGCGTTGCTCGGGATCAAGATGAAACGCAACATAGTATTTGTTGTTGAGAAGTTTTCGGAACTTGAGAATTTAATCAAAATATCCAAAGAAGTGGGGGTCGAACCAACCATTGGCATTCGGCTTAGAATGATGATTAAAGCGCGAGGGCGCTGGCAAAGTTCGAGTGGAATTAGAGCGAAGTTCGGACTCGGTATTGCGGAAGTACTTAATGCTATCAAGTTGTTGCAGAAAGAAGGTCTGGCTCATTGCTTTTCACTGTTACATTTTCACATAGGTAGTCAGTTGACGGATATCCGCTCGATAAAAGAGGCGGTGTCAGAGGCCGGACGAATTTACGCCAAGCTCAGGCATAAAGGACTACCAATTGAGTATATTGATGTCGGCGGCGGTTTGGGAGTCGACTATGATGGCAGTAAATCGACCTCAGACTCTTCTAAAAACTATTCACTCGACGAGTATGTTGCCGATGTGGTTGATGGCTTGCAGCAAATTTGTGATTTGGAATCGGTACCACATCCCAACATAGTCACAGAGAGTGGCCGGGCGCTGACTGCACATCATAGCTGCCTAATTATGCCGGTGGTAGGAGAGATCAATCCCAGTGCGGTTAAACATCAATTTGAGTCGCCTAAAAAAGAGCATATTCTGGTTCAGAATATGCGCGAGCTTTTGACCATCATCAAGCAAAAACGCAATCTACAAGAAACCTTTAATGACGCAGTCCAAATTCAAGAAGATTCAGTCAGCGCTTTTAAGCTTGGGATCCTTTCTCTCGAAGAAATGGCTGAAATTGAAACCCTTTATTGGCGAGTGATCAAGCGTATTAATAGCGGTCTAAATGACGGCAAGTTTCACTCCGATGAACTCGATAAAGTCGAGTCTTTATTATCATCTCAATACCTTTGTAATTTTTCAGTATTTCAGTCGGCTGCTGATTCATGGGCAATTGATCAAGTTCTGCCAATTGTTCCAATTAGTCGACTCAATGAACAACCCACCAAGCATTGCTCATTGGTGGATATCACCTGTGATAGTGATGGCAAAATTGACAAATTTATTGGTGAACATGGGATTGAATCGACCTTACCACTACATCCTCTTAAAGACGGTGAAGATTATTATTTGGGAGTTTTTCTCACCGGTGCCTACCAAGATGTAATGGGGGATATGCACAATTTATTTGGCCGAGTCAATGAGGTTCACGTTTTTAAGAGCGACTCAGAGCCGGAAGGCTTTTATATTGAAGAAGTCGTTTTAGGATCGACCGCAAAAACGGTGTTAAGTACGATGCAATACAATGCTGATTTTATGGCTCGCCGAGTTAAACGACTGATTGATAAAAACATTAGTAAAGGTGAAATTGGGCCTAGAGAGGGTGTTCGGTTAGTTGATTTTTACGAAAAGTGTTTGGCGAGTTATACCTATTTAGGTTCTAACGAAGCAGGGGGGTAACGAATTTCGAAATGAATCAATTTGGGAATTAACGAATAAATCTTAATGGGCGAAGGAAACACCCGCAGTCACAGGGTTAAATTTTTGCACACCGGCATTTTGAATCAATAGATCCTCAGCTTGTTCGATACAACTACCACAGCAGTCACCAACACCTAGTGCTTTAGTGATTTCATCGATGGAACGACAGCCATCTTGCTGCGCTTCTAAAATCTGCTTATCGGTTACTGCGTTACAAATACAAATATACATACTACACCTCAAACTAACTGGTAATGATTATAGGAATCATTCTCATTTGCGTCAAGTAATATTTTGATTTTAATACATATTCTTTTTTGAGCAATGACTTAGGTCAATTTGTCGTTATTGATTTTGATAATGATTCGTATTTCCTTTAAAAACAATAAGATACAAAGACCTAAAGTACTCAAAATTGCTTTCGAGGCGGGGTTATTTCGAGTATAGTTGACGATTGTTTCCATCAAATTGACCAAAAAAGGTAAGTCATGAAGGCTGAAAAACAAGTCAATGCCAAACTTAACCAAGTGCTTAAGTTACTTTTAACAGGCATTAATCAGTACTTTCTGCACTCCAGAATGTGCGAAAACTGGGGATTTGACCAACTCAAATCGAGCAATTACAAATATTCAATTGAGCTGATGAAAGAGTCTGATGATGTCATTAAGCGGATTCTGTTTTTAGAGGGACTCGCCAATTTACAAGATTTGGGTAAGCTGTATATCGGAGAGGATGTTCCAGAATCTCTCGCTGGGAATATGCGCTTTGAGAGCGAGTTAAGAGATTCATTGGTTGAAGCGATTGAGTATTGTGAAAGTGTTCAAGACTATATTAGTCGTGACTGCTTAACCAAGATCCTAGATGAATGTGAAGAGCAAATAGATTGGATCGAGACTCAGCAGTTCCTAATCGAAAATTCAGGGCTGCAAAACTATCTTCAGTCCGCAATGTAAATTCTATTGGAAGAGGTTTTGTTAGAAACTAAACCTGACAAGGTTTAAAGTAAACAGAACATGACTTAAATTAAACAGAACTAAATTATCGGTGAATATTATGAAAGGCAGTGCAAAGGTTATTGAACAACTTCAAATGTTATTAGAGTCAGAGTTAAGCGCATTTGATCAGTATTTTATTCATGCAAGAATGTATGCCGATTGGGGGCTTACAGCGCTGGATGAGCGGATTACTCATGAAGCGGAAGAAGAGCGTTTACATGCTCAATTATTGATCGACCGTATTTTGTTTTTGGAAGCCACTCCTGACATCTCGAAACGAACCGAGCTTAAAATTGGTACTGATGTACCATCCATGCTGAAAAACGATCTAGATTATGAATACGAAGTGGCAGATAAACTCAAGCAAGCCATTGCTATTTGTGAACAAGAAAGTGATTTCCAAAGTCGTCAGATTCTACTTAAATTGTTAGAAGATACCGAAGAAGATCACATGTATTGGTTAGAGCAGCAATTAGGATTGATTGATAAGATCGGCTTGCAAAACTATATTCAAAAACAAATGTAATTAGGGCGATCTATCGTTCTTTAATGAGTGCCAGAAACAGAGTTGATCTCGCTGGCGCTTGTTTGTTCTCTGGTTTGTCTTCCATTTTACAATTTCACCATTGACCTCAAACAAACCGACCATCAAAACTATTGAGTACCAACTGCTACCATCCTATCCAAACTACTTTACAATAAACATCTTGTGATTTTCTCCAATTCACGACCCATTAGGTTGAAACTCCCCATTCTTAAACTATACTTTTAAAAGGTTGTTGCCTGCTACTAGAGGTATGTTCTTGATATTTGCCCGTTTCTTATTGGTTTTATGCTGCTTAAGCCTTAGTATTCCTGCGCTCGCTACCGATAAGATTTCGATCCAACTTAAGTGGTATCACAAATTTCAATTTGCTGGTTATTACGCTGCTCAAATGCAAGGTTATTTTGAGCAAGAACAACTCGCTGTCAAATTAGTTGAAGGTGGGCCAAGTATTAATCACCAACATCAACTAATTAATAATCAGGCTCAATACTCAACCATCGGAAGCGAAGCGGTCAAATCGTTGGCAGTGGGCGCGCCATTTGTAATTGTCACTTCAATCTTTCAACATTCTCCCGAAGTGTTAATTACGCTTAAAAACTCCCAAATTCGTCGTATTGAAGAATTGCGTGGCAAGGGCATCATGTTGAACAGTGATGGTGTGGCTGGTCAGATCATGGCGATGCTGCATAAAAATGGACTCAGGCAGGGCGATTATCAAGTCTATGAGTATGATGGCAACATAAAGCAGCTGGCTAACCAATCGGTCGCGGCAATGTATGGTTACGTGAGTAATGAGCCTTATCAGCTTCAACAATTGGGTTACGATGTTGACCTGTTCTCCCCTCAGGACTTTGGCTTTGACTTTTACGGTGATGCTTTAGTGACCACTCAAGCCGAGTTGGTTGATCATCCAAAGCGAGTTGCAGCGGTTCGACGAGCGGTGATAAGGGGATGGAATTATGCGCTGGAACATCCGCAAGAAGTTATCGAATATATATTAAAATTAAAATCCGCTAACCCCATTCCCTATGACTTAAATCATCAGCGATTCGAAGCGAAAGAAACCATAAGGTTAATTGATGCTGCAAATATTCCATTGGGCAATACTAGCGCCGATCGTTGGGCTACGATGTTTGATACTTTTAATAATTTTCAAGGCGGGCAAGCGCAATTCTCACAAGCCTACGTTTACGACCCAATGTATAGCGATAAGCTCTGGCAACAACAATTACTGCTTATTACTGGGCTCGTTTTGACTGTGTTGATTATTATGTATTTTTGGAATCGCACTCTAAGAATTAGGCTTAACCGTGCGATAGCACATTTAGATAAAATTGCGTTTGAAGATAAGTTAACGTTGCTGCCAAACCGTTCAGCGATGTTGCTTTACTTTGAAGAATGCAGAGAACAAAAGTGTAAAAATCGTTATTTGACCATCTTTGATATTGCCAATCTACAAAAGGTCAATAAGACTCAAGGCTTTCAAAAAGCCGACGACTTGATCAGACAAGTTGCTGACATGTTAAACCAACGAAAAGCCCCCGAAGACAGATGCTATAGCTTATACGGAGGCAAGTTTGCCATCGTTGGTCAGGCACATGATCGCGCTGAATTTGAATTGAGAATGAACCAGATTATTTCAGAACTTCTAAAGACTCTAAAATTAACTAAGCTGCATTCAGGCGGGATCGAATTGGATTTTGATTTGGATAATTCAAGTTTAACCATTCGAGCTGAATTAGCATTACAACATGCCAAGTCGATGAACGCTCCGCGTTTGGTTTTTTTCAATAAACTGATTGCAGAAAATATTGAGCGCAGAGAAGAGTTATACAAACGAGTTAGAGCGGCAATTGTTTACAATGAGTTTGTGGTTTATTATCAACCTAAAGTTAATGCAACCACCAAGAAAGTCGAAGGCGTAGAGGCTTTAATGCGTTGGCAGCATCCTGATGATGGTATTTTAACCCCCTTCCATTTTCTGCCGACAGTTGAAAACTTTCCTGAATTAATGGAGCAGTTAGAAGACTGTATTTTGGAACTGATTTTTTCTCAAGTAGAGTCCATAGTGCATCATTTTGGTGCCGGTTCTGGGTTTAGAGTATCAATCAACTTATCGTCAATGCAATTTAATCGACCCGCGCTTTTAGAATACTTACTTACCAAGTGTCGGCGACATGCAGTAAAACCAGAGCATATTGATATCGAGCTCACAGAGAGCTCGATGTTAGAAGATTTAAATATCGCGATTAATATCAGTCAAGAACTACAGTCAGCGGGCTTTCATGTTTCACTGGATGATTTTGGAACGGGCTATTCTTCACTGTCTTATATTCAAAACTTGCCTGTGAATATTGTAAAGTTGGATCACTCTTTCGTAAAAAATATTCCTCAAGATGCGCGCTCAGGCTACGTTGTTGAACACATTGTTTCTTTGGCACATAAACTCGGGTTACGAATTGTCGCCGAAGGGGTTGAGCGAATCGAGCAGCTTGAATATTTAGATAGGTTGAATGTTGACTTAATTCAAGGTTATTATTTTTTCAAACCCATGGCCATTCATCAATTGTTTGAGATACCCAATGATACTCTGGCGTTTGACTAGCTGTTGAATGAAGTAATTTTTTAGGGTATTACCAGCGCTTTTCTATAAACTTAAATCACCCAAGCGACTCTGCAATATCGCCAATGCAGACAAGCCTGCAGTCTCAGTTCTAAGAATCCTCGGTCCCATTCGCACACTTTGAATATTTAGTTGATTCGCGCTAGATAAATCGCGCTCAGAAAAACCGCCTTCGGGTCCAATTAATAAATTGACTGATAGATTGATCGGCAAACTAGAAATACTTTCAGAAGCGGTAGGTTCTAGCATGATACTGGTAGCTGTGTTACTCAGTTGAAGGTTTTCAATATTAATCGGTTGGTTCAAAACCGGTAGCGTTGCTCGACCCGACTGTTCGCAAGCACTAGTGATGACCTTTTGCCAATGTTGCATCTTCTTAGCGATTCTCTTGGCATCCAGTTTGACATTGCAGCGTTCAGTAAAAAGGGGAGTAATTTCATGTACGCCTAATTCGACTGCCTTTTGAATAATAAAATCCATCTTGTCACCGCGAGCGATTCCTTGAATCAAATGAACTGAAAGGGGGGATTCGTTACTTAGCGATAGCTTTTGCAAGATCTCAATTTGACAAGTTTTCTTATTGATACTTTTAATGACGGCTTGGTAGTCAAAACCATCGCCATTAAAAACCGTCAGAGGATCAGAAGCTTTGTAACGCAGAACTTGGCTACAATGATGAGCTGCATCGGATGGCAGGTCAATGGTAGCGCCTGGAGTGAGGGAAATGTCGGCGTAAAAGCGATGACTTCGCATGATTAAACCTCATCAGAAAGGATGATAAAAGCTTGTCAGTGTTAACTAACAAGCTTTTTTGAAACGCTAGTAGCGGTAGTGATCAGGCTTATATGGGCCTTCTACTGGTACCCCGATGTAATCGGCTTGAGCTTGGGACATAACGGTTAGTTTTGCACCGATTTTTTCTAGATGTAATCGAGCGACTTTTTCATCAAGATGTTTAGGTAACACATAAACTTCTTTGCCATAGTTATCACCGTTTTGCCACAATTCAATTTGCGCTAACACTTGGTTAGTAAATGAATTAGACATTACAAAGCTTGGATGACCTGTCGCACAACCAAGGTTCACTAGTCGTCCTTCGGCTAACATGATAATTTTCTTACCATTAGGCAATACAATGTGATCAACTTGTGGCTTGATGTTTTCCCATTGATATTTTTGCATCGCTGCAATTTGAATCTCATTATCGAAATGACCTATGTTACAAACGATGGCTTGATCCTTCATTTTTAACATATGTTCTTCGGTAATGATGTCAAAGTTACCGGTAGTCGTGACAAAAATATCAACGTCATGACAAACGTCTTCAGTCCGTACTACTCGATAGCCTTCCATCGCCGCTTGCAATGCACAGATCGGATCGATTTCAGTGATCATTACTGTTGCACCTTGTGCGCGAAGTGATTGTGCGCTGCCTTTACCAACATCGCCATAACCGCAAACCAGTGCAACTTTACCGGCAATCATTACGTCTGTTGCACGCTTGATCCCATCTAATAAACTTTCACGGCAGCCGTATAGATTATCAAATTTAGATTTAGTCACAGAATCATTCACATTGATTGCTGAGAAAGGTAGGCCACCTTGTTGCTGCATTTCATAAAGGCGCTTAACACCTGTTGTGGTTTCTTCAGTGACACCTTGGATGGTTTCGGCACATCGCTCATAAAGTGAAGGGTCTTTAGCCAGTTGCGCTTTGATGGCGTTGAACATTTCAATTTCTTCTTCGCTACCAGGATTATCTAAAACGCTGATATCTTTGGCTGCTTTTGCTCCAAGCACGACGGCCGAAGTTGCATCGCCACCATCATCTAAGATCATATTAGCGACTTCACCGTTACCCCAATCTAAAATCTTGTGAGTAAACTCCCAGTATTCTTTTAGGGTTTCACCCTTGTAAGCGAAAACCGGAATGCCGCGTTTTACCATTGCGGCTGCAGCGTGATCTTGAGTTGAATAAATATTACAAGAAACCCATCGCACTTCCGCGCCTAAGGCAATCAATGTTTCCATTAATACCGCAGTTTGGATAGTCATGTGCAAAGAGCCTGCAATACGAGCTCCTTTCAGCGGTTTAGAATCGCCAAATTCTTCACGCATATACATTAAGCCAGGCATTTCGGTTTCAGCAATCGCGATTTCTTTTAAGCCCCAATCGGCTAAAGACAGATCGCGGATATAATAATCACCATCGTGATCAAATTTAGAGTTGTTGGTATCAGACATAGGTTGTCTCCATTCTAAGGTTAACTTTCAGTTTAGAATGAGCGCCCTTTAAAAAATGAGAGAACCAATTGAGCGTGACAGATGTGTTCAATGTTGAATTCATTGAATCAACTGCTGCAGCGCCCCTCAATTGGCGTCGTAATAAATCAGTTCTGGTTAGAGTCCAGCGTCGGCTTTTAATAGTGGCGCTTTATCGGTAGCTTCCCAAGTAAAGTCCGCGTCTTCTCGGCCAAAGTGTCCGTAAGCTGCGGTTTTTTGATAGATAGGTCGTATCAAATCAAGCATCTTGATTAAACCGTAAGGGGTTAAATCAAAATGGGTTTTAACGAGTTCTTCCAATTTAGCCTCGGATACTTTGGCTGTTCCAAAAGTATTCAAACTAATGCTAGTCGGTTCGGCTACACCAATGGCGTATGAGATTTGGATTTCACAGCGGTCAGCAAGACCGGCAGCCACAATATTTTTGGCAACATAACGCCCAGCGTAAGCTGCTGAGCGATCTACTTTAGAAGGATCTTTACCAGAGAATGCGCCGCCACCGTGATGAGCAGCACCACCATAGGTATCAACAATTATTTTTCGACCTGTCAATCCACAATCTCCAACTGGACCGCCGATGACAAAATTACCCGTTGGATTGATATGAAATTTAGTGCCTGCATGAACGAGCTCTTTTGGTAAAACAGGATCGATAATTAACTCTCTGACAGAGTCTTGTAAGTCTTTTTGGGTCACGTCAGGATGGTGTTGAGTGGATAGCACAACCGCATCAATCGCCACTGGCTTGCCATTTTCATAGCGCAGGGTGACTTGGCTTTTTGCATCTGGTCTTAACCATGAAACAATATTATTTTTTCTGATTTCGGCTTGTTTGGCCACCAGCTGATGCGACCAAGTAATAGCCGCTGGCATTAGAACCGATGTTTCATTGGTTGCATAACCAAACATTAAACCTTGGTCTCCAGCGCCTTGTTTTTCTTTCTCCGAGCGATCAACCCCTTGGTTAATATCGGGTGATTGTTTGCCAATAGCATTAATGACAGCACAAGTTTTACCATCAAAGCCCATTTCTGAGTTGGTGTAGCCAATATCACAGATGGTTGAACGAACAATGTCTTCTAAATCAACCCAAGCTGAAGTGGTTACTTCTCCAGCGATAATTGCCATGCCTGTCTTAACCATCGTTTCTACTGCCACTCGAGCATGCTTATCTTGCTTAAGTATTGCATCTAAAACAGCATCCGAAATTTGGTCAGCAATTTTATCTGGATGCCCTTCCGAGACAGACTCTGAAGTAAAGGTTGTATATTCAGCCATTTTTAAATTTATCCTGTGCAAATAGTAATATCTGTTTACCCAGATATTCTAGAGAATTTCCCTCAAGGCAAGCCGATCGGGCATCATCTTCAGTATGGTTATAACTAACATTAGAATGACTAATCTAGCGCTATTAGGTGGTCAAACTAATTACCGTTTAACTCACTTAAACATGTTGTTTTGAGTAGAACGGGTATAGCGTGCGATTGTATCGCTTCTTTCCCCATTATTACACCCCCATTTTTACGTGCGAGCAGAAGATTTGGATCTAAATGTGAAGGATTAATAAAGCGAGGCGAAGGAGGAAAACTCTCACCAATCAGTCGTTCGGCAGTCGATTGGTGAGGGAGAGGAGAACTCGGGTCAGCGCTAAGCTATCTAGCCGCTCTTGAATTCATGGATGCATTACGGCTAGAGTCAGTGGTTTGGGCCGGATCTCTCATACCACCGGTATGGCACCATCCTTTCTTATGTCCCTTATTGGTGGCTCCAGAGAGTTGTCCTGACCATTTTTCGGTAGTGCCATCTTCTGGGTCATTCAAGAATAAATCGGTTGCTAAATGACAGTAATCATAACGCCACCATTTGGTATTAAATGAAGTTGTGTAGTAATCAACTTCTGAACGAGCCCAGCTAGGAATGGTCGCCAGCCAATTAGATGCACCGCTATAAGTTAGGTCAGTATTGGTTCCACATCCAGCGCCGAATATCGCACCGAGAGCTGCAAGGTTTCCAGCTAAAGCGGTTCCCTGATAGGGAGTACCTACTGACTGAATAATTCGTCCGCCATTGGCATAATCTAATCCACTCCAATATCGACTATATAGGTGCAGCGCGGCTGCGCCGCCCTGACTGTGAGCTACAATTCCATAGGAAGAATAAGCTGAACCAAAGCTTAAAATTAATTGTGCGAATTCTTCATGTGAACGATTTTGGTTAAAATCTTGGAACTCAACCGAGTTAGTAAACTGGTTGTTCTGCCAAGCGTCGCCTGAGCAATAACCATGAACTAACATTAACTTCGGGTTGTTTACAGCTCTAATAGCGGCATCTAAATTAGTTGGAGCTGAACCCATTAGCATATCGGGTGTGATACCAGCTTGGTTTAAAACACCAGCTTCGAGCGATTTAGCATTGGTAACTCGAGCATACATTTGCTCAATTTGATTTTTGGCTGAAGATATCTTCAGTTTATCTAAACGCGCAATCGGTACATTGGTGTCAAGTGTTTGTAGGCGTATCGATTTTAATGCGAATGGTGCCTTTAAGCCTTGTCTAGTTAGCCAACGAGTATCGAATCCTATTTCCAAACGAGAATCCGCTTGATCACCGGTTGGGGATACCACCCCACCAACCCATGCCGCAGCTTTTCTTTCACCCGACGGGTTCGTTCCCCAAAGTTCAGCCGCAAGGTAAACAGACTCGGCGTCTGCCGTTCGTGTCACTGGTAAAGATAACTTGGCTCTGAAACCTTGGTTAAGTGAGAGTTGTGCGCTGGTTGATTTTAGTTGATAGCTTTTCGCTTCAATTGGGTAAAGCTCAGTGACGGTTCGGCTAAATGGAATTCCATCGGGACGAACACCTTGAACTTGAAGCTGGCTAGTGTAGGTGCCCACTTCATTGGTGGGAAGGCTAATAGAGAATTTCCCATCCCCGGCTAATTTGTCACCTTTTAGACCTTGGTCATTCAGTAAAATAGTTCGCTGTCTATTACTTGGTGAAGTGATAGTTACTTGAGCGTGAGTGATTGTTCCCGTCATTGCTTGTTTGGTTAGCATTGATTGGCGTTCGGCGGTTTTTAAACCATCTTCAATGGCGTAAGCAATCAACTGCAGCGGTTTATTTTGCAACGTCATACTTTGATTAAAGTGAGAATAGACTTTATAGCTCGGATCACCTTTAAACATCAAAAAACCATCGGCTTGTGATTGCGAGGCTCGCTGCTGGACGGCGGCTGCGCTGCGCGTCATGGTGATTTGATATTCACCGCTGGCTGCGCTGTTTAGTTGTAGTTGTTTGCCGGTAAAGTTTTGTTGGCCAATATTAAAGGTTTGAATCGGTAACTGGGCAGCACGATCTTGTTGTTCGTTTAACAGCATCAAACCATTGGGATTGGATACCGATATTTGCCAGCTTTCCGCCTGCGGCCCAAGAAATAAAATCGGAGAGTTCTCTGCATTATCTAAATAGATTGTTTGGGTCAACTGCTCGACAGTGGCGCCATTGCTATCTCTATTTTGAGCGGCTTGATCAAAATCGATTGGTAGCATGGTGGAGTGGCTAAAAACGCCAGTTTGGCTAGGGTGACTTAGTTGTTGTTTTGCCATTTGCTCGGGGGCGACAGCCACATGCTTAGGTTCTGCAGCGAATAAATTCGGTATCATTATCGCGAGCGAACTGGCGAGTATAAGATTTCGTCTTCGGTAGCGTTTGATATGAGTCATTTTGATTTTTCCTTACCTGGTTATTTAAAATTATTATTGAAGTAAAAAAACGCCAAACAACTTGATTATGAGTGGGTCAATGTTAAACGAGCAATCAAATAGGCTTGAATCACGCTATATCAGCATTTTGAGTCGGTCAAAGAGAACATCCGAGGTCGGAGGACTTACCAGTTTGGGGCGTTTGAGTGGAAGCTAGTTGCTTTGGTGTGTAGGCCAAGCTTGCTGGTTTTTTATGCCTGTGGATGAGAAGCCAGAGATTACCTTGTTCTGGTCCGATCTCTTTGTATCTAAATATTGCTTCAATTCATCACTAAAAATTAATTCGTTAGATATTCATTACGCGATTATTTTAATCAACAAGGTCTAGTAATGAGATAGCTATTACGAGCGATTCGTCGCAGCGCAGCAAGGTCAAGAAATCGAAACTATTGATAATCGAGATATTTATCTCATTTTGATTGCCGCATTCCGTAAAAATTGCAATCGCATTAAATGGTGCTAAAACGGCTCGCTAAATGAGGAGATGTTTGTAAAATACTCTGAAATCCTAAAACTGAGATCAGCATGAAATTTGAACCGCCATTAGAGCCAGCGATTTTGCGCAAACGATATAAACGCTTTTTAGCAGATGTCACCCACCCCAGGTTGGGCGAGATAACAGCGCACTGTCCCAACACAGGCTCGATGAAAAATTGTTGGCAAGAAGGTTGGCAAGTTTGGCTGCAAGACAGCAACAATCCTAAGCGAAAGTACCGATATTCATGGGTATTAGCAGAAAATGAATTGGGTGAGTTTATTGGTGTTAACACTCAAATTGCTAATCATCTGGTTTATGACGGGATCAAGCAAGGCTTGGTAAAACAGATAAGTAATATCGCTACTATCGAAAAAGAAGTGAAATACGGGGAAGAAAATAGCCGAATTGACTTGTTGGTAACGCATACCGATGGTTCTAAAACCTATATTGAAGTAAAAAGCGTTACCCTCAAAGACCCCGCCGGGCTTAAGTTGGCCGGAAAGATCGGTGTTAACGGCTGTTTCCCTGATGCGGTTACGACTCGCGGGCAAAAGCATATCAGAGAGTTGCTTCATTGTGTCGAACAAGGGCATAAAGCCATGTTGTTTTTTATGGTTCAGCATACAGGGATTAAGTCAGTGTCCGCTGCTTCACATATTGATCCAGCCTATGCCGAGCTGTTAGCCGAAGCTATCGATAAAGGCGTTCAAGTGGTCACCTATGCAGCAAAGATTTCTGCCTCTGAAATTGTCCTAGATCAGCCGCTGGAATTTGTTTTATGACAGACTGTTTGTCCGTTAAGTAATATTTAGTATGGGTTGCATTCAAACATGTCTACCTCGCCAGTCAGTATTTCCTATTTTTCAGACGTCCTGTGTGTTTGGGCGTATGTTGCTCAAGCCAGACTCGAAGCCCTAAAACAGAAATTCGGCCAGAACATTATGATTACTCCATACCATGTGACCTTATTCGGAGACTGTGAGCAACGCATTGCCCAGGGTTGGAAAGAAAGAGGCGGGTACAAAGGGTTTAACCAACATGTAATTCAGGTGTGTGAGCAATTTCCCCAGGTAGAGCTTAACCCTAAGGTTTGGCTAAGCAATCCGCCTAAGAGTTCTGGTAACGCTCATTTATTTTTGAAAGCTGTTCAGTTAGCAGCGAGCGAAACTCAATTATCCAATAAACAGGATGAGTTACAGTTGCTTAAACAAATGGAATGGGCAATTCGCTTGGCTTTCTTTAGAGATGGCCGCGATGTTTCTGATTTTGAAGTACTTTACGATATAGCCCAACAATTTAAATTATCTAAAGAATCCATTAATTCTCAGTTGAACAATAGCTCAGCGGTCGCGCTGTTTTGTCGCGAACTTGCTATGCGAGAAAAATATAAACTGGAAGGAAGTCCAACCTACGTTTTAAATGAAAGCCGTCAAAAGCTGTTCGGTAATGTGGGCTATCGCATCATTGAAGCTAATGTTTCCGAGCTGCTAACTGAAGCCAATCCAAACCGAGCGAGCTGGTGTTAAAAAAGTTGGTTTGGGCGACTAGCCCTAAGACCACGTTTCAGCAGCATGACTTGAACCCGCATATCCCATAATTTGGCAACTGTCAGTTAAACCAAGCTATTTACCAGGTTTGGTTGACAAGGATATCGCTAAATAGCTATATTCTTCCGAATATGCGCGCTGCGGGGTGACAAATGACGCTAAATAAAAAGAATCGAGGCTTAAACACGTTTAAGTCAAAGATCATGCGAGCTTTCGTTGAAAATGAGTTAATGATTAAACGCTTTTTGCGTCGGTATGCCTCGAACTCCCACGATATCGAGGATATTAGTCAGGAAACTATCACTAGAGCGCTAAGAGCTGAGCAACAGAAGGAAATACTGGAGCCAAAAGCATTTCTGTTTGGGGTTGCGAAGAACATAGCACGAAAATCATTAGACAAGAAATCGAAGTCTTTGATCGATTTTATAGAGGATTTTGGTGACAGAGAGTACTTATCTGATGAGCCTTCTGTGGAAGCTGAATTAGATGGGCGCAAAAAGCTATTGGTATTTTGGGAAGCCGTCTCAAAACTGCCACCTCAGTGCCAAAAGGTATTTGTATTAAAAAAGGTTCACGGCTATAGCCACAAGCAAATTGCTAAATACCTTGATATCTCGATTAGCACCATAGAGAAACATGCCGCTGCAGGTCTACTAAAATGTGCGGAATATGTTGACGCACAACAAAGTAACACGGGTGGTGAAGTCGTTGAACTTGATATTATTAAAGAAAACAGAAACTCAGCACTCAGTGCCAAGAAATAAAAAAGGTCATAACACGTAAGAAAATGGGCGATACTCACTCAAATAACTCAGACCTGGCTCAAGAAGCCTGCGCTTGGATCGCTCAAATAGAAAGCGAAAGCATGACTGCGTGCGATCATATTGCATTTGAAGAGTGGTTAGATAGAAGTCCAGCCCATCGCGCAGAAATTCTGAGATTTTCTCAGTTCTCCAGCCAGCTCAATGTGCTCACAGAAATGGCCGTGCCATTAAAAGAAGCTATCAATAAAAAAAGACAAGTTTCAGCTAAGGTTGATCCACCTATTTGGAAATCATTAAAGTTCGCCACCAGCTGTGCGGTTTTTCTAGCAGTTATTTTGTTTAGTTCTCAATGGGTAGTCAATAAAGAGGAATCCCTCGATGGCCCTGTGTTGTATAAGACGGCGGTAGGTTCCTATCGAAAAATTATGCTGAGTGATGGCACTTTGCTTGAGTTAAATACCAATAGTGAGGTTGAAGTTGACTACACAGAAACTCGGCGAAAAGTTCGACTGCTAAATGGCGAAGCATTTTTTCAGGTTGCACATAGTAAGAAAAGGCCGTTTATTGTCTATGCTGGAGAACGTTCTGTTCGCGCTATTGGTACCGCTTTTGTGGTGAGTCTTTTGCCTAAATCCTTTGAAGTAACAGTGACCGAAGGCAAAGTCGAATTATCAAAAGCTGTTCCTGCTAAGCGACAAAACTTAACTTCAGAACAACCGGCAGATCAACTTTTGCAACAAGAACTTAGCTCTGATTCAATTTATATGAGTGCTGGTGAATCGGTGATCTACAATCCTCAAGTTGAAGTTGAAGTTGAATTGAATACTAAGGTGGTTGATTCAGTTTCAAAACGTGAAATTCTCAGGAAACTATCTTGGCAAGACGGCTTACTAGATTTTTCTGAGACGCCACTAATAGAAGTCATTGAAGATCTTAGTCGTTACACCACAATGAAAATCGAAATTGAAGATCCGGAACTACAAGAATTAAAATTCGGAGGCTTGTTTCGCACCAATGAGCTTCAAGCACTATTTGATGCACTTGAAATGACATTCGATATAGAGATAGAAAAGCTTAGCGAGCAACATGTTAAATTGAGTCGTAAAAAAACGAGCAATATCTAGTTTGTTGGCTTTTTCGGTTCGACAAATGAAAGGAGTTATCGCTAATCCGCCTTACTTACAGCTTCCCAGACTAATCAGAAATTCTTATAATCCATGTGATGTTCTTCTTGTTTCAGAGGTTTGTTACCTAAGAAGTCGCAACAATAATGATGAAAGAAATGGCTTTAATTTCAATGTTTAGGGAGAAGAATTCTAATCACTATCTGAATACTCCGTTTAGGTTGTATCTATTGTTGAGCCTTTTTCTTTGTACGGTGAAAGTGAGTGCCGCCGTTAAGGAAGACATTTTTACTTTTGATATTCCTGCTTCATCTGCTAGCGATGCGCTAAAAAGTCTAGCTCGGCAAACATCACGTTCGCTGTTATTCCAAAATACAGAAATTGATTCCATAAACACCAACGAAGTTAAAGGACGCTTTACGCTTTCACAAGCCCTAAATGTTCTTTTAGAAGGTACTAATCTTACCGGCAGTTATACAAAAGCAGGGGTGATTACAATATCCAAACAGCCACCCAAGACAATAAAACAGCCTGAGGATAATGTTGACACTACAGATAATAAAACACCGGAAAACAAAGGCATTGCGGCTGCTTTTATGTCGATATTTGGTTCAACAACTGTCACTGCTGAAGAGATCGCTGACAATGAAGATCAGGGGCAAGTCCTAGTCGTAGTCGGCTCAAGAGCGTCCCCACGATCAGTCGGTGACTCGCCAGTTCCCGTTGACGTTATTTCTGCAGAGGAGCTGGGTAAATCTGGAGCGATTGATACTTTAGATATGCTAGCTTCATCTGTACCATCATTTAACGTTAGAGCACAGCCGATAAGTGATGCCGCAACCTTGATACGCCCGGTCAATCTGCGTGGTCTACCTTCGGACAGTACCTTGATTTTAGTCAATGGAAAACGGCGACATCGGGCATCGGTAATTGCTTTCCAAGGTGGCGGTGTCAATGATGGTGCGCAAGGTGCTGACATTTCTGTTATTCCCAGCGTTGCGCTCAAGCGGGTAGAAGTTTTACGTGATGGGGCTGCTGCTCAGTATGGTTCTGATGCAATCGCAGGTGTAATGAACTTTGTATTAAAAGATGATTCTGAAGGTGGTTCAATTTCTATTAAGCAAGGTGAGTATTACGAAGGTGACGGCTCATCGACAATTATTGATGGAAATTTAGGATTACCCTTAACTGATACTGGTTTTGCCAACTTTAGCTTTCAACTAAGAAATGCTGACGCGACAAGTCGAAGCGTGCAGCGTCCTGATGCACAGGCAATTTTTGACGCTGGCAATTCAGCCATTCAAAATCCGGCCCAAATTTGGGGTAATCCGAAAATAAAAGATGATATTTCTCTTTTTGCCAATATGGGTTTAGATTTAGGTGATACCAAAGAATTGTATTTATTCGGTAATTATTCCGAAAGAGATGTAACAGGTGGGTTCTATTATCGTAATCCACATAACCGCGGTAATGTGTATTCAATTGATGGTGGGAATACATTACTAGTGGGGGATGTGGGTTTCGCAGCAAACGGCGTCCCAACTTGCTCTGTATCTAATGCGTTTCTAGAAGCCAATAGTGGCGGGGACGGTAGTTCTTCTGGAGTACCTTCTAATGTCGGAAATGTCTTAAATACTCTTGCGTATCAAGCAATGGCAGCAGACCCAAACTGTTTCTCAATGAATATGATCCCAGGTTATGCCGGCGGCTATACACCACAGTTTGGCGGAAGTATCACTGATACAGCTGCAACCATCGGCACTACTGGTGAAATTAGGTCGGGTTTATTAAAAGACTGGTCATTTGATTTAAGTGGAGCTTTCGGTCGAAGTGAATCGCGCTTCAGTCTAAAAAATACTTTAAATCCTTCTTTAGGTTTGGCTACTCCGTCTGACTTTGATGCTGGCACATACATTCAATTGGAGAAAACTCTTAACTTTGATTTAGTTAAAGAAGTTGAATTTGGTTTTGCCGAGCTGGTAAATGTTGCAACGGGAATTGAGTGGAGAGAAGAAAGCTTCGAAATCATTTCAGGTGAGAAAAACTCATGGGAAGTTGGTCCCTATGCTGAACAAGGGTTTAACATTGGCTCACACGGATTCAAAGGATTTGGACCTGAATCTCAAGGCGTTAGTACTCGCCGAAACATCGGTGCGTATTTGGATTTAGAAGCCCATATTACCGATAACCTATTGCTTGGGACGGCGTTGAGGTATGAGAACTTTTCATCTTTTGGTGACACCTTAGATTATAAGTTAGCCTTTCAATTGGCCATCAGTGATGAGTTCTCTCTACGTGGTTCCCACAGTACTGGCTTTAGAGCGCCAACTGTTGGACAAGCAAATGTGGTAAATACACAGACCTCAATTGTCGACGGTGATTTGATTCAAACCTTTATCGCTCCTCCAACCGATCCGCTTGCAGCCTTTTATGGTGGTAAAGAACTGACGCCGGAAGAGTCGGAAAGTTTTGCTATCGGTGGTGTTTTTGAAAGTGGCAAGTTCTTTTTAACGGTTGATCATTACAGTATTAAAGTGACTGAGCGATTGGCACAATCGAGTCAAATTCCGGTGTTAGACTCGGATTATGCAGCGCTAATAGCAGCTGGTGTTCAGAATCCTGAGTTAGTCTCTGCTGTGACCTATTACGCCAATGACTTTGACACTTTCACTCAAGGTTTAGATGTCGTCGCCAATTACTCGATGAATCTGTTTGGAGGCATTTCAACTTTGAGTGCAGCATATAACTGGAACGAAACCACTGTTGATAGATTTAATCCCGAGACTACTGATGAAGGTAAAGTGCGTCGTTTGGAGAGAGGAATGCCAGAGCATCGCGCAACTTTTACCGTGGCGCAAAGCTGGGATAATGTGAGCATGTTCTTGAGAGCTAATTATTATGGCGAGTATTATGCAACCCACGCCGATGATACTTCTGATTGGGGATCTGAAATTGCTGACTCGGCTATGACCTTTGACGCTGTAGTGAGTTATTTCCTCAATGACAATGTAACGCTTTCATTAGGTGCGAATAACTTGTTTGATCAAAAAGCACAAAAATTGAAGGACGGAACACTGAGTGCTCTCGGCGCAATTTATTATGAGAGCGGTCCATTTGATTATAATGGGGGCTACTATTATTTAAGAGCGGGTTATAGCTTTTAGATTGGTATGCAGGCTTTCGGCTTTTAATGTAATTATTTGCATTTGATATGGTGGTTTTTTGGTTCTGGGGGTACTTAACCTAAGAAGCCGCAATAAAAATGATGATAGAAATGGCTTCAATTTCAGTATTTAGGGGTAGGAATTTCGACAATTAACAGAAACTTTCAGTTCGAAAGATTCTGCTTGCGAGTTTATTATTCATTGCCACAAAAATGGTGCAGTCTCATTGGTGTAGATTTTTAATTCCGATACTTCAGCATCATTCTTAAGTTAAGCGCCAAGTCGCTTTGCCGGGCAAACATTACATTCATTGTAATTTCAAAATACCGAAATTGATTCCATCCATAGCGTCGAGTAAAGCAGGATTTATCGTTTCGACAAGCTAAAGGTATTTTTTTAGCAAGTTCTAATCTTACAGGCGGCTTCAGGAAAGCTGGAGTGATAACGACTCCATACAAGCAAATAAAACAATAAAATAGCCTGAGGATAATATGAACAATTCAAACAACTTTAAAGTTAAGAGCTTGATTTTAGCGATGGGTGTGACCTTCATGTCAGCGCCTGTGTATGCTGAAGAAGAAGCTGCAGCGGAAGACGAAGGCCAGGTAATGGTAGTGGTTGGTTCCCGTGCAGCTCCCCGTTCTATCGGGGATTCACCGGTACCTGT
>JBDVOJ010000045.1:0-24292 GCA_039969155.1 Kangiellaceae bacterium | reverse complement strand
GATACTTTTAGGTAAGCGCAATTTAGTTAAATCTGGTATGTCGGACTTTATATGCCGCATCACCATTCCGACTTCACCACGTTGCATAAACACGTTGACCCTGAATCTTCCAATATCTTCAACTGAAATCGCGAAATTTTGTTCCCATTCTTCTTCAAATTCATCGATTTGCTTTTGTGTCATTAACTCGTAAGCAATGTTTTTGATAGCACCTGGGGGCAGAGCTCCTTGCCCCATGGGAGTTGACACTCCTTCAATTTTCATATGTGGCGGAGCACCGGTACTGAAAAACAAATCTGATGCGTTCTTTTCAGCCATTAGGCGGAGTAACAACTTGATATCCATTAATTAAATGTCTCTTATGTCAATGATTTTTATAGTTATGGGTTAATTGGACACGCAAATTATAGCGATTAACCAATTATAGTCGATAATCCCTAAAAAAAACTGTTTTGTGGGATTGCTATCAAGGGTATTTTTGTTTAACCTACGCGCCTCAAAGTTGAATAGTCCCTGAAGTTCTCTTCATCTAATCTAGCTTTGTTGAGAAACAATGAGGTGAGGTGTCCGAGTGGCTGAAGGAGCACGCCTGGAAAGCGTGTATAGGTTAACACCTATCGAGGGTTCGAATCCCTCTCTCACCGCCAGAGTCTCAATATTGGTGGGTATGAGCGAAAATTATACGAATATAATCAACTAATTTTCGACAAAACAGAATTATGGTGGCCCTATTGGTCCTCCCGCAATGATAAATTGTGAACTCCGCCAGGCCCGGAAGGGAGCAACGGTAACAATCGACTCATGTGCCGGGATGTGGCTGGTAGGGCCGCCTCCATTTTTACTAATCACATTTCTTATTAAATCAATAACTTAAATAAGAATGATAAAGTGTTATCGATATACCAAGATGGTTAACTTTTGACTTTGGTAATGTTGATTGAAGGCAACTCAGCGTGTAAAAGCTCTACGGCTTGTTCATTTTCAGAATCTAACCACTGACGAATTCTTTCCTTTGGTATGATTAAGGGCATTCTAGAATGAATTGGCTGACACTGATGGTTGGCTCGTGTTGTCAGGCTGACAAACTGCTTGTTCGGTTGGGTTTTCTCTAGGGGCTCACCAAATAGATCTAAAGCAAGGTTTACTTCTGGTTCAGATTGCTTTTGAAACATAATCGCTGCCATATAAAATACCTGTTCGTCATTTGAAAATAGGTACTTTTGTTTTTTGCCTTGGTCGTTACTTAACCATTCGTACCACCCAGATAACGGAATTAAACAACGATGACTAAGAAACGCTTGTTTAAAGGTTTTCTTCTGAGCCACAGTCTCTGACTGAGCATTAATTAGTAACTTGTTCGCCCAGTCTGGCTTAATACCCCAGTTAGAATTAATTTGAGTAATCTTGCCATTGGATAGGCTAAGAGTGCTGACTAATTCACTAGGACACACATTGTCATTGGTAGTGACTTCAAACTTGATCCCTAATAGCTCCATGATTGATTGAGTAATTGGATCGTCAATAACATTAAATCTTCCGCACATAATTTATACCTAATGTTGAATCAGAGTTTCACTGTCTCTAAAGCCTAAAGCCCGATCGATTCCCCGAAAACTGTCTATACTAAATGGAATGATCTAATTTTCGCAAGTGTGCTGGCTCAGTTATAGTTTTTGCTATTGTTCCAGTTAGGGTCGCCGAAGTAATCGTCGATAAAAATTATGGAATAATCCAGCTGGATTCGGTGCCAAGAGTAGGTAGTACTTTTAGTTCTATTCTACTATTTGTAGCAAGTTAACCGAGTTCCAAGGAAAAACCAATCTAAGTTGTCTAAGTTAAAAAATTGCTGAAATTATATGTTTAGGCATTAAGAGGTCATAGGTGGATGGAATAACCGCAATCAAGGAAATTATAAATAAATCGGCTTATGACCCCATAAGAATTGTAACGGTTATTACTTCAACAATTGAATCTGAAAGAGCAGAGTGTATGCAGCTTGAAGCATAAGGATTTCTAACTAAATCCGTTGACACCAAATGCATAAATAAAATTATGATAGACCTAGGTTGCGCTCGGGCAGTTTCAACCGATAAGCTCGTACAGAAGAGAAGGCAATATGGAAATACTACTAGTAGAGGACAATCCCGAAGATTACGCGATAGTAAAGTCGGCTCTAGTCGGTTTTGATTATGGCGTTGGTAAAGTCATTCATGCTAAAAACTTAGATGAAGCAAAAGAACAAATACTGAGTGATGATTTTGATGTTATTTTATTTGATTTAAGTTTACCGGATTCTACTATTCAAGAAACAGTAGACTTTCTAACCCATCTCAATACCGACGCACCAATCGTGGTGCTTAGCTCATTAAATGATTTAGGCATCGCCAAAGAACTGCTTCGTAACCAAATTCAGGACTATATACCCAAAGATGAAATATCACCAAGCTTTCTAAACCGAGTTTGTACTTATGCTATAGAGAGAAAGCTGCAGCAAGTAAAGCTAGAGCAGCGGAATGAGGATATGCGGGCATTTTGTTCAATGCTATCCCATGATTTCAAGGGTTCTGTTAGAAGGATTGGTCATATAGCCTCCTTCTTACAAGAGGACTTAACAGAGAGAGTTGAGTTAACGGACAAAGAAAGCAAGTTTTTTCAATCGATACAACGAAATACCACTAGCATACAATCAATGGTCGACAGCCTGCTTGAATATCTTACAGTAAGCTATACGTCTCTTAGTTTCGAGAAAATCGACACTAACGAACTACTAGAATCGATAGAGTACGACCTAAAGGAAAAACAAGAAAAGGCATTCGTTTTAACAAGCGATGCTGAATTGGTTTCGCTATATGGTCACCGCTCACTGTTAATTCCCATGTTTTTAAACCTATTTAATAACAGCATCAAATACAATGATAATAAGCCTGAAATTACCTTTTCAATATCAGAAGTTGCAGGAAATCGGCTCGAAATAACTATTCAAGATAATGGAATTGGAATTGAGCAAAAGTTTCATAAGGATATATTTCAACCGTTCCGTCGTTTATTCTCACAAGAGGAGTACTCTGGTACAGGGTTAGGCTTGAGTATTGTCAAAATAATCGTCGAACTTCATAAGGGTAAGATCAAGGTAACTTCAGAGCCTGGAGCAGGGACTACGCTCAAAATTACTCTACCGAATGCCAATTAAAATTATAAGTAGTATTGAATCGTTAGCTTTAGATCATATGTTGTTACTTCAGTAAACGAGTTATCGCAGATTATAATCAGCATAGCGCTAATCAAAACCTATCAAAGCAATTTGTGTTAGAGTTAACTTAAACTATAGTTTTGAGAGAATAGTCTTTTGTCCGAAACAACAATACATCTAGTCGACAACTTAAGGTTAGGAGCACAATCCTATTCAAAACAGAATCACCAGTTTTGGATGCTCCAAATAGCAGGATGGTCAGGCTATCTAGTGGTTGTTTTTATGGCAATTATCAGACCACAGATCGGCGAACAAGGCTTTAATTTCGCGGGACAAATATTTAACCTATTCGTAGAAACCATGGTTGGATTCGGCCTTTCTTATTTTCAATGGATATTCATTCGAAAGATTGTACACTTTCCACTTAGACTCACCATATTACTAAGTTTTGTATCAGCGGCTACACTTGGCATAATTTTTAACATATTCAAACTAGGCGCTTACAAGGTTATTGTTTTCGATCAACAATGGAATGAAGATTGGAATATGTTGGAGTTTGGAGGTTGGCTACTATTTTCAATAGCAACCATGTTTGTATGGACCTCAATCTATTTTATTATGCTGTACAACACTAAACTTCAAAAAGAGCATGAGAAATTACTTCGTGCTGAAACAGCAGCAAAGGATGCGCAGCTGCAAATGCTGCGATATCAACTTAATCCCCATTTTATGTTCAATACGATGAACGCCATTTCAACGCTTATATATAAAAATGACAATGAAAGAGCTAATGAAATGCTCGATAAGCTTTGTGAGTTTTTTAGATACACGTTAGATAAAAGTGATCGAGCTTCTTCGCCGTTGCATAAAGAGATAGAGCTATTAGAATTGTACTTGTCCATTGAAAAGGCGCGATTTGGAAGGCGCCTCAATGTAGATATTAACGTCGACAACGAGTTAATGGACTGCCGTATACCATACATGCTACTTCAGCCAATAGTAGAAAATTCGATAAAATATGCGATTGAACCTTCTAAATTGGGCGGAACTATTTATGTCAATGCTAAAGCCATTGAGCATAGATTACAAATTCAAATTATCGACCAAGGAGAAGCCAACAAAGATCTATCCAGAGAAGGATTTGGGATCGGATTAAGAAATACAGAAGCAAGACTCGACGCCATGTATAATGGTGATTTTTCAATGGAACTAGAAGCCTGCAAAGAAGCTGGTTCTATTGTCACAATTAATACACCGATAAAGAAGTAAACTAGTAAATGGTACAAACAAAACCTTTAACTGCCATCATTGTTGACGACGAACCTTTAGCAATCGAAGGATTAAAATTACGCTTGGCTAATATCCCAGAAATAAAAGTCATTGCCGAAGCAAGTGATGGTGACCAAGCTATTAAATTATGTCACTCACTGACTCCTGATGTTTTGTTTCTTGATTTAAATCTACCAGGGCTAAATGGAATTGAGGTAGTCCAAGCGTTACAATCCGATATTTTGCCTATGGTGGTATTTGTAAGTGCCCATGGTGAATATGCGATCGATGCATTTGAATTAAACGCGATTGATTATGTACTTAAGCCCGCTAATCTTGGTCGATTAAAAAAAACAGTGCAACGACTATTAGACAAACATCATCCCGCCGGCAATGATAAGCAAAAGTACCGACTTCTAAAGGCGTTAGGTGAAACGTCAGGTCTCGGAATCGCTGAGCTTGAAGATTGGTTGAAATCAGAACACCCTTTACCAAGTGCCTACAGCAAAGAACTAGTCATAAAAAACGAAAACTTAGAAAAGATATTTCTTTCAACAGCCGATATACGTTGGATTGATGCGGCTGGGGACTATATGTGCATCCATACCAGTGAAAAAACTCATATCGTAAGAATAACGATGAAAAAACTGGCAAGCCAACTCGACCCAAAACTATTTACTAGAATCCACAAATCAACGCTAGTTAATATCAATTATATAAAGAGTATTAAAGCGCTACGTAATCGAGAATGTTTACTGGAATTAGGTAACCAAATAAAACTCAAGGTCAGCCGTAATTACAGCACTAATATCCAGAGTCTATTGGATTCAAAAACTCTTTAACCTGTTGTCGTATAAATATAACGTTTTACCGCAAAACATTCCTTTTTTAATTTCAGACCGCAGACTTTAAACACCACGTCGCATTTCAATTGTATCCATTGAGGATTTCTTAGACTATGTATCTGGGGGTAGCTTTGCCGAGTAACTATTTTGTTACTTTGATAGGTAATGGTTACAAGATTTAAGTGAACTATGAGCCGACCAAATGTGCTCAGTTAACGTTAACAATGTTCACTAAATATGCTTGAGTCTTTGGAATAATAACGATGATAAAAAACACCATAAATATTTTGAGCTTAATGATTAGCTTTGCATTGCTAGTTATTTTAGGCTGCGGAGGAGGTGCGGAAACTAACACCAATCCAACCGCTATCGATCCTCAGCAGCCAGTATCGGACTGGAAACTAGTTTGGAGTGATGAGTTTAACGATTCAACCATTGATGCCAGCAATTGGACTCATGAAGTTAATTGTCTTGGCGGTGGAAACAATGAGAAACAATGTTATACGGATTCCGCTGAAAATTCCTACATACAAGACGGGCGACTAAACATTGTCGCGTTACCTGCTGAAGAAGGAGCGGACAAACCGTATACCTCGGCGCGCATTAACAGCCGTTACAAAGCAGATTTTAAGTATGGAAGAGTGGAGCTAAGAGCAAAACTACCAAGCGGACAAGGTAGCTGGCCAGCGTTTTGGATGATGCCAACCGACGAGGTTTATGGTGGTTGGCCTAAGTCTGGCGAAATAGATATTTTAGAGGCGGTTAACTTAAAAACTGTCGATAGTGAAGGCATCGTCGAGAATAAAATCTACGGAACTTTACATTATGGTAAGGAATGGCCAAATAATTCAAATTCAGGCAAAGCCTACTCGTTACCAGAAAACGTTAGTCCAGCTGACGATTTTCATACTTATGCCATTGAGTGGCAAGAAGGTGAAATGCGTTGGTATGTGGATGGTTATTTGTATGCAACTCAGCGTAAATCAGACGTTAGATACAATAGTAAAGACGAAGCGGTGGGTCTAACTCATCGTGGGTGGTTTGCTGAATATTTTGATATCGTAACCGGGGAACTTGAGACTCATTGGGGTAACGAACCTTTTGACCAACAATTCTATTTGATTCTTAATTTCGCTGTTGGCGGCGATTGGCCGGAAAATGTCAACAACTTAGGAATAGATTCAACCGCTTTTGAAAACGGACAAAAATTTGAAATTGATTTCGTACGAGTCTATCAATGTCAACAAAATCCAGAAACGGGAAAAGGTTGTGAAACAGTACGAGCGGGTTACGATAGCTTAGAAGATGCGTTAGTTGAAGGAGAAGCACCGATACCGTCTCCACCGACAGCTCCCGTCGCTAAAAACCTCACCATTTTTGAAGGAGTAGAAAACCCCAATTGGCCAGCATGGGATTGTTGTGGTGGTTCTACTCCAGCGATAGTTAATGACGCTGATAAAGGCGATGTTATGCAGTTTTCTGTGGGAGAGTCTCCAACAGTTAACGGTTTTATTTCACGAGAAGAATTTATTACTGATCCACAAGGAACCGCTGAGGCTTTCGATGCATCGCCTCTGATTAGTAATGGCAACGTGAAATTTGATTTAAAGGTCGTCACTGCACCTAATACCTCGGATGCGGCTTGGCTGTTTAAGGTTGAGAGCGCAGGTGGTGAAACCGCAGTTGAACTTGAATTAAATCAAAGTACAGAAGGTCTCGACCCGGTAACGGGTGAATGGCAGACCTACACTTTTCCGTTGCAAATGTTATCTGACGAAGGGCTCGATTTAAGTGCTATCGATGTCATTATGATTTTTCCAGCTTGGGGAGCTGGGGAAGGTGCAGTCTATCAAGCGGCAAATGTTTCAATAGCGGGTCCACCGATTAGTTCACCAGAAGTGGTTATCTTCGAAAATGCTGAAAATCCAAGCTGGCCATTATGGGATTGTTGTGGTGGGACGACCCCAACGGTTGAAACCGATGACGCAGAGCACGGTTCGGTTGCAGAATTTGTAATTGGCGCCTCACCTACGGTCATGGGGTTTATTACTCGAGAAACGTTCATCTCTGATCCCGCTGGGCAAGCAACGCCATTTGATGCATCCAGCATATTAGCTAACGGTGTTATTCAATTTGATCTAAAAGTTGTTACCAGCCCGTTAGATAGCAGTTCAACTTGGTTGTTTAAGACAGAATCTAACGAAGGTGACTCGGCTGTTGAACTCCCTTTAACTTCGTCCATTGAAGGTGTAGCTCCGACAGAAGGACAATGGCAAACCTATACTTTTGCGTTGTCAGATTTGGCCGATGCGGGTCTTGATGTGAGCGCGATTGATGTGTTGATGATATTTCCAGCATGGGGCACTGGAGAAGGCGCGGTTTACCGTGTTGACAATGCAAAAATTTATGACCCGAATGCTTCTTCTGGATTTGTTGGGCATATTTTGTTTGATGACCAAGCGAAAGACCAATGGAGCATTTGGGATTGTTGCGGTGGCTCAACTCCGACAGTTGAAAACGACGATGCTGCGCATGGCCTAACAGCCGAATTTGTCATAGGCGCTTCTCCTACGGTAATGGGGTTATTAGCGGATGATGATGTCTATTTAGATGCATCAGCATTACTTAGCGACGGAGTTGTCCAATTCGAAATGAAAGTAATAACAGCACCCAATGACTCTAGTGCTGTTTGGAAATTTAAAATCGAAGCCGGTGATACTACTTCGGCCGTTGAACTGGATTTAACTGATAGTCAAGAGGGGCTTGCGCCAACAACAGGTGTTTGGCAAACCTATACCTATTCATTGCAAGATTTATTTGATGCAGGATTAGATATTGGGCAAATCGATGTATTGATGGTGTTTCCTGCTTGGGGTACCGGAGAAGGTGCCGTTTATCGACTAGACAACGTTATGATCTTCGACCCAGCTAGCTTGCCTGCTCCGCTCGGCCTAACCATATATGATGATGCTGAACATCCAGAGTGGGCGATCTGGGATTGTTGTGGTGGCTCTACTCCGACTGAAGAAATGGATGATAGCGAACACAACATGGTGGCTGAATTTGCGATTGGCGCGTCGCCAACGGTAATGGGTTTTCTTGCCGACGATGACATTTACTTTGACGCATCTTCTATTCTATCAACGGCTTCGATTAGTTTTGATTTAAAAGTGGTTAATGCGCCTAATGACTCTTCCGCCGTTTGGAAATTTAAAGTTGAATCCGGAGATACCGCGACGGCTGTTGAATTGGATTTATCGGATAGTCAGGAAGGTGCAACACCTGTTACCGGCGAATGGCAGACCTACACCTATTCATTGCAGTCATTATTCGATGCAGGACTAGATGTAAGCGAGATTGATGTATTAATGATGTTTCCAGCATGGGGAACTGGAGAGGGTGCAGTTTATCGAATCGATAACGTCACAATTCAATAACTGTTAATCCGAACACTTACTTGCATTAACTCATCGTTACTGCTGAAAATAATTAGAAGAGTAGGCCAAAAAAATGAATCATAAAAAATTTACAAAAAAACCTATCGCCCTATGTGTTGCTGCATTTTTCGCAACAGGGCTTAATAGCCATTTATTAGCGGAAGAGACGGCGGATGAAGAAGCTGATAACAAAGTTGTAGAAATAGTCGGGATCCGAGGTAGCTTGATACGCTCAATGGATCTTAAAAGAGAAAAATCGGGAGTGGTTGATGTCATATCTGCAGAAGATATGGGTAAATTTCCTGACACCAATTTAGCAGAGTCGTTACAACGAATCACGGGGGTCTCTGTAAGTCGAGCTAATGGCGAAGGAAGTCAAATTACCGTACGAGGATTTGGTCCAGAGTTTAACTTAATCACTTTAAATGGACGACAAATGCCAGGAACGGGAAACACTCGTTCGTATAACCTTGAAAATTTGTCCTCAGAAGGAGTGAGTGCTCTAGAGGTAAACAAAACGGCTAGAGCCGAAAATCCCAGTGGTGGTTTAGGTGCTACCGTTAATATTGTGACTACCAAACCTTTAGCAAGTCCTGGCGAAAAATACTCAATATCGGCGAAGGCCATTCATGACACTTCAAACGAAGTTGGTGAAGATGTTACACCAGAATTTTCAGCGGTTTACTCTAATACTTATTTAGACGATGCATTCGGTCTTTCATTTTCTTTCGCTCATACAAAGCGAGATTTTCAACAACAGTCTGCCAACATTCAAGGTTGGCAAGCGAATGTTTCGTTGCCAAGTTTAGATGCTAGCAATGTGATCGATGCCAGACCACTTGATAGTGATGGAAATCCTAATGGTGATTATTTTTTCCCTAGAGATATGAACTATGGTATCGCCGACTTTCAAGGTGAAAAGACTAACGGGCAGCTAACTTTTCAATTCGCTCCAACAGACGATTTATATGTTACCGTCGATTACACCATGACCAATGCAGTTCTAGGTACGAACTCAATCGGCTGGGGTATGTGGTATGACTATGGCGGTAATATTAGTGCTTATGAACTTGACAGAAATGGCACCGCTATTTTTGCAGAGATAGGTGGCAACGACGGCTCTTTCTCAGCCTCTAGAGGTACCACCGAAGTCGATGAAAAATCAATTGGACTCAATTTATCATGGCAAGCCTCAGAATCATTACTGTTTGATTTTGACTATCACGACTCTTCAGCCGAAGCCGATAATGGCAAAGACCGGGGCCTAGGTAGCCAAGGAACTCTTGTGCTTGGCTCGGATCAACTTGATATTAAATGGTACGACTATAGAAACGGCGATATACCGACGTCAGGTATTATTTGGAGTAATGGAACCGAAGAAATATCCCCCAGTGAAATAGATTCACACTTTAGTCAATTTATTCATTCCCCGGGAACTTCGGATATCGAACAGATGCAATTTCATGGCACCTGGGAGAATACTAGCGATAGCCCTCTTATTAATATTAAGTTTGGTTTAGCTAGAACAGAGCAAGTCATGGCTGGTTCAAATGCGTGGAGTGGTTTAATTGGTGGTTTTCTATTTAATCCGTCTTGGCCTGAGATTTTTCCAGATGGTATGTTTATTCGAAATAGCACTAATGGCTTTCTCGAAGCATTTTCAAATGGCGGCACAGACTTGTCTCCAAACTATTATTATACGTTTGACTTTGATGAAGTTGTCGCTCGATCTGAAGCATTCTTGACTAATGCGGTTCTTGGAGGTGATGACTATTTTGCCACTACAGCTTATCATCCTATGGGCACTTTTTCTGAAGGCTCTGTTGCTGAAGATACCAACAGTATCTATTTACAAACTCAGTTAGAATTTGATGTCGCCGATTATCCTGTTCAACTAAACATAGGAACCCGTTACGAAGAAACGGATGTTACTAGTATCGTTTTACAACAAGTGCCTACTGCAGTCTGGTGGTTAGGAGGCAGCGAATGGCTTACCCAATATTTACCAGGTGACAATAACCGGTTAGAACTGACTGGAAGCCATGATGTATTCTTACCAATGTTTGATGTAAAAGTTGATATTACCGATGAGTTAGTCGGACGTTTTTCTTGGGGTAAAACAATTGCTAGAGCACCACTAGGAAACTTGGCTGGTGGTCGACAGCTTTCAGGCAGCCCTAAAATTGGTTCTAGAAATGGTAGCGAAGGAAATACTAACTTGCAGCCATTCATGTCAACTAATTTGGATTTAAGTCTTGAGTATTATTACGATGAAGGGAGTTATGCAGCCATCGGATACTTTAAAAAAGACGTCAAAAACTTTATAGGTAATCAAATTATTTCAACCACTATTGAAGGCTTTCATGATATTTACCAAGGACCTCGATGGAATCAAGCCGTTGCAGATCTAACCGCTGCCGGAGACCAAGCTACCAATGATGCAATCTTTGCACAGATGGTCGCCAACGGAGCTGTGGTGAATGAACAAGGATTCATAGAACCAACCAGTGATGATCCATTAATTGTTTGGGACATTAGTCGACCTTTTAATAGTGCTGACGAGAAAACTGTCGATGGCTTTGAAATTGCCGTACAACACCTATTCGGGGAAACTGGTTTTGGTGTAGGGGCTAATGCGACTTTTGTTGACGGTGATGTTGAGTTCGATATCAATAGTCTAGTTCAACAAACCCCGTTAACTGGATTAAGTGATTCTGCAAACTTTCAAGGATTCTATGAAAAACATGGTCTCTCAGTTAAAGCGACTTATGCTTGGCGTGACGAGTATTTAATTGGCGTTGGTCAATCGCAAGGTTCATCGGATAACCCTCCGCAATTTGCTAAATCATTTGGTCAGTGGGATTTAAGTATCAACTATGACATAGATGAACATATCACTTTGTCGTTTGACGCGATTAATATCAACAATGAAACCGAGCAAGGTTTTGGCCGATACGAAGAACAATTTTTGTTCGCGCGTGAATATGGTCCACGTTATGTATTAGGTGCTCGATATACCTTTAAATAAACCCTGGTTGTCGCCGGGATACTCCGGCGAATTTTTCCCTTTTTGCTAGTACTCAGACTCGACTCGTTTTTTAGACATTAAACTCTGAATTGACTAGCAAGTTTTTTGAAAATCTATTAGAGACTTAATTATGGCGTCGTCAGCTAATTTGGCAAATGAAAACCTTCATTCGTCAAATCAAACACATCGATTTGCATTATTTTCTTTGACATCGTTGTTTTTTATGTGGGGATTTATAACCTGCTTAAACGATATTTTGATCCCTTATCTTAAAGCAATGTTTGAGTTAAATTACACTCAAGCAATGCTGATCCAGTTTTGCTTCTTTGGTTCCTATTTTATAGTTTCGTTACCAGCTGGAGCACTAGTTTCAAGAATTGGTTACAAAGCAGGAATAGTCGTCGGCCTTGCGATTGCGAGTGCGGGTTGTTTACTTTTTTACCCCGCCGCTCAGCTATCCGTTTATCCACTATTTTTGCTCGCCCTATTTGTGTTAGCCGCGGGTATAACCGTTTTGCAAGTTTCTGCAAATCCTTATGTAAGTGCGTTGGGTCCGAGTGAAACGGCATCGGCTAGATTAACAATGACTCAAGCTTTTAATGCTCTGGGAACGACAGTTGCACCAATATTTGGTGCATGGTTGATCTTTAAAGGCGCCGAGACTCTCGATACCTCCGATCCTTCTTCGGTACAAATCCCTTATTTGTTTCTTGCATTTGCGCTAGTCGTTCTTGCGGTAGTTTTCAGTTATTTAAAACTACCCAATTTAGGTAAAGCTGAAAACTTTGAACTGTCTCCTAAAAAAGCATTACGATTTAGACATTTGAGACTCGGCGCCATTGGAATTTTTGTGTACGTAGGTGCCGAAGTTGCAATTGGTAGTTTCTTAGTCAACTTCTTATCAACTCCAGAAATTGGTGGCTTAACAGAAACCACCGCGGCTCATTACATCACTTATTATTGGGGTGGTGCAATGGTTGGTCGATTTATTGGGGCAGTAATAATGCAAAAGATACCCGCTAACCGAGTACTTACATTTAATTCCATCATGGCAATCTTGTTAGTTGCTATTGCTATCGTATCTACAGGCAAGATAGCAATGTGGGCGATTCTAGCGGTCGGGCTATTCAATTCAATTATGTTTCCTACGATCTTTAGTTTAGCTATCGATCGATTGAAGGATGCAACTAGTCATGGTGCCGGGGTACTTTGCTTAGCCATCGTAGGTGGTGCAATCATCCCATTATTGCAAGGGGTGTTAGCCGATTTAGTGGGTCTTCAAATCAGTTTTATATTACCGATTATTTGCTATCTATTTATCGTTTATTATGCGATTTCTGGTTACGCTCCTGTCGCTGAAGAAATCAAGGAGTAGTTTATGAAGCGACTAAATAATCTTTTTATATTGTCTGTTTGCCTAGTCCTGTGGGGTTGTAATTCGTCAGATAATAGAAGTTTAAAAGCTACCAAGATTAATGAGCCATTGGATTCTAGCGTTATAAAAGTATGGCCCAAGATTAATTCATCAGTAAAGCTTGAAAACGATATTGAATTTAAGATCAATGAACTGCTTAAGGATATGACCTTAGAACAAAAAGTGGCTCAAATGATCCAACCAGAAATACGAGACATTTCTGTGGAAGATATGCGTCGTTATGGTTTTGGATCCTATCTCAATGGTGGAGGCGCTTTCCCAAATAACAATAAGCATTCAACCCCTAATGACTGGATTAATCTTGCCGAAAAAATGTATCAAGCGTCTATCGATGACTCTCTAGATGGCAGTAAAATTCCGACCATGTGGGGAACAGACGCTGTTCACGGACACAACAATGTCATTGGTGCTACTTTGTTTCCTCATAACATTGGGTTGGGAGCAATGAACAACCCGAAGCTTATGCAAGAAATAGCTACCGTTACCGCAAAAGAAGTAATGGTAACTGGCATAGATTGGGTCTTTGCGCCGACCGTTGCAACCGTAAGAGACGATCGCTGGGGCAGAACTTATGAAGGCTATTCTGAACACCCAGAAATTGTTAAATCTTACGCTGCAGCAGTAGTACGGGGATTACAAGGTCAGCCGGGTAAAGACTTTCTAGCTGACAATCGGGTGATTAGTACCGTTAAACATTTCGTAGGGGATGGAGGAACGATTGACGGAGACGATCAGGGAAATAACCCGTTAACCGAATCAGAATTATTTAGACTACACGCGCAAGGTTATGTTGGTGGACTCAATGCGGGCGCTCAAACAGTAATGGCATCATTTAATAGTTGGCAGGGAGATAAGATACATGGAAACCGCTACCTGCTAACAAACGTTCTAAAAAATAGAATGGGCTTTGATGGGCTTGTTGTTGGAGATTGGAATGGTCATGGTCAAATAGTCGGTTGTACCAATGCGAATTGCCCGCAAGCGATTAATGCAGGTTTAGATATATTTATGGTACCGACCGATGCATGGAAACCACTATTAGAAACGACTATTCAACAAGTGAAGTTAGGAGTCATTAGCAAATCTAGGATTGATGACGCAGTCAGAAGGATCCTTCGAGTAAAGCTTCGTGCTGGACTATTCGATAAACCCAGTCCAGCGAATCGCATGTATTCCGGAAAAACGGAAATAATAGGCAGTGAAGTTCATCGAAAAATCGCGCGACAAGCCGTTAGAGAATCTCTGGTATTGTTAAAAAACAAACAGGGAGTTCTACCAATAAGTCCTACTAAAAACATATTGGTAGCCGGTGACGCGGCTCACAATATAGGCAAACAATCGGGTGGTTGGACAATAACTTGGCAAGGCACCGGAAATCACAACAAAGAGTTTCCTGGTGGTACATCCATTTATCAGGGGTTAGCCAACCAAGTTACTGCAGCTGGTGGAAATATTGAACTATCCGAATCAGGCGAGTTTAAAACAAGACCCGACATTGCCATCGTTGTGTTTGGCGAAGACCCCTACGCCGAAGGCCAAGGAGACATCAGTCATCTAGTGTTCGAGGCGGAAACGAAAAGTTCGTTGGCAATATTAAAGAAGCTTCAACAACAAGGAATTCCTGTTGTTTCTTTATTTGTTAGTGGTCGACCGATGTGGGTCAACCCTGAATTGAACGCTTCAGATGCGTTTGTTGCTGTTTGGCTACCAGGCTCAGAAGGAGAGGGGATAGCCGATGTGATTTTAAAAAACGCACAAGACCAAATCCAGCATGATTTTACCGGTAAGTTGTCTTTCTCATGGCCTAAAGACCCTAAACAAATCGTTAACTGGGAAGATCAGCCTTACGAGCCTTTGTTGGCCTACGGTTTTGGATTAACTTATCGAGATAAAAACATTCTGGCTGAAAATCTCGACGAAGAATTAACTCATTTGAGCTTCCAGGAATCAAGCCATAACAAACAAACAATGGCTCAAGTTATCAGTGTTCCGCAAACTGTACTTTTTAGGGGAGGGGTAAAGTCTCCCTGGGCTATGGCAATTTTATCTGGTGAAAGTCATCGTCAAATTATTGCTAATGCTCAGTATTTAGATGGTATTAACTATCGGACCATCGATAAAGACGTTCAGGAAGATGCGATACGACTAACTTTTAATACTGTTGACAAGTCAGGCTTTGAGATATACAGCCAAGGAAATCTTGCGCAAGATCTTAAGATAAATCTAAAAGACAAACCCTCTCTTAGATTTCAGGTCAAAATCGACAAACCAGTAACTGCTGAAGTATTGCTATCTATGAAGTGCAAGGATAATAACCAAATCACTGATTCAAACTGTGGTAAAAAAATACCCATAACAAAGCAAATGGCTAACCTTACGGTTGGTCAATGGCATACTCTATCCGTTGAATTGGCTTGTTTAAACGATCATGAAGGTAATTTCTCGAGTATTTTATCTCCATTTGTACTAACGTCAGCTAGCCCAAATCAATTTAGTTTGGCCAATATCGTCATTCAGTCTCAAGACGAATCACCAAATAATCTTTCGTGCTCAGAAACGAGCTAGTAGGATTAGGACCCTCTAGGTCATATCGGTTAATAACATCTCTGATATGACCCATTTCTCCGTTACATCCAGAAATACCTCCACAATTCAAATCAATTCAACAATAGTATTTTTTAAACGGCTAATCTTGCGGTTTATGTTTTACTAGCAATACTATTCCATTTAATGCGTAAGTTATTATAAACTCACTATTAATTACACTACCAAGCTAAAACTAGGTTAGTTTACTAATAGTAATGACTACTTTAGATGGTTAAACCTGCATAAGGATTTGTGATGAAGTATCGAATTGACGAGTTTGAAATAGACACTACATTATTTCAGCTGAGTAAAGGTGAGCAGCCCATAGCTATCGAGCCGAAGGTGTTTGATCTCATTATTTATCTGATTGCCAATCGTTCTCGTGTTGTATCAAGAAATGAGCTTTTCGAAAACTTATGGCAAGGAAGAGAAGTTTCTGACACTTCTCTAAGCAACCACATAAAAATCGCTCGTAAAGTTCTTCAAGATAGCGGAGAACGTCAATCAGTCATTAAAACCGTGAGAGGGCGAGGTTATCAATTCATAGCTCAAGTACAGCAGGTTGGCGATCATGATATTGAAACAGTAGAAGGTGACAATGATAACAAAGATGAACCTGCTGATAACAATAGCTTGATTGACAGCGTCAATAAACCATCTTCTATTTCAACATCTGCTAATTTTCAAAAGAGTAAGAGTTTGGCTGGGAGAATAAGCCGAGCTAAAAAACTCAACGCAAAGTCCGGACTATTTTTAGTCGTTATATTCTTAATCGTTTGTTTAACACTTGTGTGGCAGTTACTCATAACCAATCAACAAGATTTATCTAAGACAGACAGACTCAAAAACCAATCAAGACCCTATATATTAGTCGTACCATTTGATGTGTCCGGAAGAAATAAAGAAAAGTGGCAACCTTTTGCAGATCAAGTAACACGAGAAATGATTCTCAAACTGCGGCAAATATCGGGTTTAAAAGTTGTACCGACAGCATCAGCCTTCACTTTCAAAAACGACAAGACGCATAAGTTTATAAAGGAACAAATTCCTGAGGTTCAGTATGTTCTAAGCGGTTTTGTCGATATTGAAGCTGAACCTAAGCTTCGTATTAGTGGCGAACTTTCTACGTTATTGGATGAAAAGTTACTTTGGAACGATAGTTTTCTAACTGAAATAAATAATACCAATTTTTTCAAGGCTCAAAGTGATCTAGCAACCGCTGTTTCAAAGTCATTAAAAGTAGCAATCTTAGACAAGGAAGCTAAAAAAATTGGAAAACATCATACCAGCAACATAAAGGCTTACGAGAATTATGTCGCTGGCCAACAGCAGCTCAACCTACTCACTCATGAATCTCTAAAACTAGCGATTGAACTATTCGATAAGGCTATCAAGTTAGATCCGAGCTTCGAACAAGCGATTGTTGCAAAAGCCAATGCTTATCGAATAATTATGTCTTATTATGAAAAACCAAGTGAGGTACTTCCTAAAGTAGTCGATTCTGTACTTCAGGCACTTCAAGTAAATCCGAAATCTGCCGAAGCCTATTCGTCTCTTGGATTGGCTTATATTTTCGCTTGGCGTTGGCAAGACGCGTGGCAGATGTTAAATGCAGCCAAACAAGCGGATCCCAATATTGCTCTAACCGAATTAGGTTTCGCTCTATACTACTCCGGTTTGGGAGAGCCCGATAAAGTTAAACAATCGTTGCAATATGCCAATCAACTAGATCCTTTGAATATAGAGCTTGCAGATTGGGGGCATTGGGCTCTTGCGATGACAGGGGAGAATAAAGCCGCAATTGACTGGGCGAATGCCAAAATGCAACTTCACCCAGAGGTTGGAATCATTTATAGCGGGGCGTCAGTTTCTGCGTCAATAGCCGGAGAACACCTTAGAGCCATTGAACTCGCCAAAAGGGGAATAGAATTGGATAGTGGCGGAACTTACCCACTATTGGCGCTAGCGCAGGCCTATGGTTATGCGGAGCAACTGGATAAGGTAATGCCACTGTTGCTTAAAGTTGAGCAAGATGAGCGCTACGTTTGCCCTTATGAAACCGCGGTAACCTACCTATTACTCGACGATAAAGACAAAACCTTTGATCTGTTAAATCAAGCAGTAAAATATCGCTCAAACTGCCTAGTTTTTACCAAGAATGATCCCCGATTGCGGCCGCTTCACGAGTTATCCAAGTTTGATGCGTTATTGACTAGAATTGGACTTGATGGGCCTTCAGTTAGTCGCTACAAACGATAACCTTTTGAACGCGTATGAATTATCCAAGCTAAGTTCAAACGAGCTAGAAATAGCCTCAATTTCGTATTGGGGCGTAATTTAGGCTATACTTAGGTGGAATATTAGCCCTTTTTCTCCAAACAGCTAAAACTATAACATCGAGAAAAATGCGTCCGTGAAGTTAATGCTATCGCCATTATTATTTATCTTAGAAATCCTAATTTTAGGCGGGTTAAGCTCAGGCTCAATTGCGGCCACAGAAAAAAAACGTGTGCTGGTATTGCACTCCTATCACCAAGGTTTTCATTGGACTGACCGAATTACCCAAGGCATAAGTTCGGTGTTTGAGCAAAGAGATGATATCGAACTTTTTGTTAATTACATGGATACCAAAAGGATGTCCAGTAAGGCTTACTATGAGCAACTCAAAGCGCTTTATCAAACCAAGTATCAATTCACGACTTTTGATGCCATTATCAGCTCAGATGATAATGCTCTCGATTTTCTATTGGATTATCGAGACCAACTTTTTCCAAACACACCGGTCATATTTTCAGGCTTAAATAATTTTTCTAAAGACCGGTTAAGAGGCCTAGCTAACTTTACTGGAGTGTATGAGTCATACGATGTTGCCGGCACGATTGACTTGATGCTCAGACTGCATCCAGAAACTAAAACAATAGCCGCAATAACTGACGATACTCGTTCCGGTATTATCTTTAAAGAGCTAATAGAATCGGCTGATAAACTTAACCAATCGGTTGATATTAAATATTTACATAACTTTAGCAAAAGTGAACTGCAACAATCACTCAATAGTCTTCCAGAAAATTCATTAGCTTTATGGGCTATTTACCTTCGCATGCCAAATGGTTCGACTCTGTCTAGCGAAGAGAGCGTTGGTTTTGTCAGTGAAGTTAGTCCGGTCCCAACTTATTGTGTGTGGGACGTTGTAGGGCAGGGGGTCGTCGGAGGAAAAATTACTAGTCCAAATTTTCAAGGCAAGAGTGCGGCCGAAATTACATTACGTATACTTCAAGGTGAAGAGCCATCGAACATCCCGGTCAATGGTAGTTCTTTAGAAAATATCTTCGATTATAATACGATGCAACGCTTTAAAATCGACTTGGAGAGTCTCCCAAGCAATAGTATCGTACTTAATAAACCAGTAAATTTTTATACCCGGTACAAACAATATGTTTGGATTTTTTCGTCTATCATTTTAGTTCTTTTAATTGCAGTAATTTCGTTAGTTACCATCATCATTCTAAGAAAGCAAAGTGAACAATATGAAGGGCTGGCGATGCGAGATGAATTAACCGGCGTTTATAACCGGCGATACTTAGAGGAAACCGGAGGGCACAAGTTAGCAGAAGCACATAGACACAACGAGAAAACCTGCTTGCTAATGCTCGACCTCGATCATTTCAAGGCTGTTAACGATACACATGGTCACCCCTTCGGCGATAAAGTATTACAAGAATTTTCTAAGTTGATGCAAAAACATTGTCGTTCAGAAGATATCATTGCAAGAATCGGAGGAGAGGAATTTATCATTCTAATGAGTCATTGCGATATTCGGAAAGCTAAACAAAAAGCCGAAGCAATTAGAACCAGCGTAGAGACTCTCAAACCTGATGGTGTCATGATCACGACCAGCATTGGAATAGCTGAACTTTTTCAGCCGAGTGAAACATTGGAAAGCCTAATAGCCCGAGCTGATAAAGCGATCTATAAAGCTAAAAATGCTGGAAGAAATCAGGTTGTTGCTCTTTAAAAAATACATACTCAGAAAGTCAAAATTAAATGGAGAAATATTATGAATAATCCAGTCGGTTGGTTTGAGATCTATGTCGATGATATGGACCGTGCTAAAGCATTCTATCAAACCGTGTTAAAGGTTGAGCTGGAACAACTGGCTGACCCAACAGAAGGACATGCAGACATGTGGAGTTTTGCTTCAAATTTTGAACAGTACGGGGCATCAGGTGCGCTTGTTAAGATGGATGGATTTAGTGCTGGAGGAAATAGTACCCATGTTTATTTTTCTTGTGAAGACTGCGCGGTAGAAGAGGCTAGAGTGGTCGAAGCTGGTGGAAGTATACATCAACCCAAAACATCGATAGGTGAATATGGTTATTGTACTTTAGCTATAGACTCCGAAGGTAATATGTTTGGACTTCACTCTCAAAAATAAAGAGTTCCTTTTTCTAACTAATTCCGATAATAATCTAGCGACATGATGTTGAATTAATGTAGGACGAAGAATAATAGTGAAATTTAAACTTTTAGGCATCTCAATCTTGTTGTCGGCTTTGGCAGCTATTTACTGTGAAATCATTGGTTCCGATTTTTACGGTTATTTAAAAGCGCTAACGACGGTCCTGATCATTCTATTGCCCATTTTATTTTCTGACAAAGAGGACAAGCAGTACAGGAATCCAATAATTACTGGTCTAGTATTCTGTCTTTGTGGCGATGTCATACTTCTTAACCCAAAAATGTTTATCTACGGGTTGATTGCATTTTTAATTGCACACCTAATATTTTGTTATACGTTTTATCGGCATAACAAAAAAAGACTTTCAATGATATTGTTGATCCCTTTTGCTCTAATTGGAGTCACATATTATTGGTTCTTACTACCGAACCTTGGCAACATCGCTATACCGGTTGCTGTTTATATTTCGGTAATCGTTTTGATGAGTTGGTTGGCGGCTGATTGGTATTTTTCTGATAAAGGCTCTAAACACTTAGCAGTATTCATAGGCGCAGTGTTGTTCTTAGTATCAGACTCTATACTTGCTTTTAACAAATTTGTTACGCCTATTGATTACTCGGGCTTACTAATCCTATCGACTTATTGGCTGGCAATCAGTTTGTTTGCATTATCCACGGTTAGAGAAAACAAAAAAGTCTAATAGGTGATCGCTTTCAAGTTATCAATCTAGTTCTCCGTGATAGGAGCTTTCTTTATAAGTTTGTAATCGAATATCCCTTCACGCTTTTAGATAAATCAGCTATGTAAGCCTCCCTCCATTAGACGGTTAAACATAATAGGCATATAGTTTAACTCCGATAATAATCTCAAAGAGGGCAAACCTCATGAATCAATTTATCCAGATAGCACAGTATCTATTTTTTATCTCATTGGCAGTTTTAATTATCGCTTGCGGTGGCAGTAAAGTTGAAACAAATCGAATTGATTGTGAATTGGATAAAGTATCAATCACGCATGATCTTAATGGAACAGTTTCTAGCTCGGGTGACATGGTTACCGGAACTATCACTATCAAATGTGATGACGTGGCACAAACGGGTGTGACCATTACAGGTAGCGCAGGCTGGTGGAATATTGGCTCAGTTGGACCTTCAGTGAACGGAGTTATTACGGTACAAAAGGCGGCAGAATCACTCGGTCACAGTGATATTGGAACCAGTAAAACGATTGAAATCATTGTATTGGCGTATGAAAGCGGTAGTGAGAGCTCTCGTGTATTTCCTATTTCGATCCCCATCTCTTAAAATCTATTAAGAGTTTTTTGCTGTAAAGCAGTAACCCTCGCTTTAATCGGAGCGGGGATGACGCCTTATTCCCAATAATTAGTAGAAAATGCTGTAGTTCCGCAATTCTAAACATCTATATAACAAGAAGCTTTGTACCAGTGTTTGATTACCTATAAACTATCGCCTAATTGTGATTCTTTATTTAAGGGGCTATTTTGAGTAATCATTCATCATCTAAGATGACAGAAACATCCAACAAAGGTTGGTTTAATCGATTTCTCGCCACTGTAGAGTGGTTAGGAAACCTTCTTCCTCATCCAGTAACGCTATTTGCTTTATTTGCACTAGGCATCGTTTTATTAAGCGGTATTCTTGGTTATTTTGAAGTTAATGTCGCCGACCCAAGACCAGAAGGCAGCAGCGGTCGAGCCGCCGATGGCCTAATAAAAGTCATTTCCTTAGTAAATGCTGAAGGTTTACAACGAATAGTCACAGGATTGGTCACCAACTTTACCGGTTTTGCTCCTTTAGGCACCGTATTAGTAGCGATGTTAGGGGTCGCAGTTGCTGAACATTCTGGAATGCTGTCTGTCGCAATGCGCGCTTTAGTGATGAATGCTTCTAAACGAATGGTCACAGTCACTGTGGTTTTTGCTGGTATTGTATCTAATACCGCATCAGAACTAGGTTACGTGGTGTTAATTCCATTAGCTGCCATGATTTTCCATTCCTTAGGTCGCCATCCTTTAGCTGGACTGGCCGCCGCTTTTGCCGGTGTTTCAGGAGGTTACAGCGCTAATCTCCTATTGGGGACTGTTGATCCGCTGCTTTCAGGTATTACAGAAGCTGCTGCACATTTGTTAGATCCAACTTATAGTGTTGGGCCGGAAGTCAATTGGTACTTCATGTTTATCAGTACCTTTGTTATTGCAGGTACTGGAGCATTCGTAACTGAAAAAATTGTGGAGCCTCGACTAGGAACCTACGATCCCTCGCAAGCGTCGATTGATCTTGGTGAACAAAAGATGGACAAGCCCAGCCAGCAAGAACTTAAAGCCTTAAAAGCAGCAGGGTGGACATTCTTGTTTTTAGTTATATTGCTTGCCCTGACCATCGTTCCTGAAAATGGGATATTAAGGCACCCCGAAACCGGTAAAGTCGCAGGTTCACCGTTTCTGAAAGGCATTGTCGCATTTATATTCATTACATTTGCTATTCCTGGCTTTGTCTTCGGTAAAGTGGCTGGAACTATGAAGAATGACCGAGATGTCATCGATGCCATGGCTAAAAGTATCGGAAGTCTCGGTCTCTACATCACGCTAGTTTTCTTTGCCGCTCAATTTGTGGCGTTCTTTAAATGGACTAATTTAGGAACGGTATTAGCCGTTAAAGGTGCTGCGTTGCTGCAAACTTTGGGGTTAGATGGACCTGAAGTATTTATCTTGTTTATTATCATGTGCGCGATGATCAACCTGAGCTTAGGTAGCGCTTCAGCTCAATGGGCCGTAACCGCACCGATATTCGTACCAATGCTGATGTTAATTGGTTTTGCTCCCGAAGCCATTCAAGCGGCCTATAGAATAGGCGATTCAGTTTCTAATTTAATCACGCCTATGATGAGTTATTTTGGACTGATTTTAGCCATGGCGACTAGATACCAGAAGAATTTGGGGATGGGGACTTTGATAGCAACGATGCTACCGTATTCAATGATTTTCTTTGTAGTATGGACGATCTTGTTTTATGTTTGGGTATTCTTGTTAGGGATGCCGGTTGGGCCTGGGGCTGCAACTTATTACAATCCTTAATTAGATAGTAAGACTATGAAGAGAGCTCTACGCAAATAAAACCCGTTTCAATATTTAAATATGAGACTTGTGAGCGTAGGGCTGTCTGTATGTTGTGTAGTGATAGGTCAATAACTCTATTTACGAACCCATACTGTATTTAACATAATATACATTATGCGCACACAGGTATATATTAAGGTTGTTCGTGAATACCGAGGTAAAATTACAGAAACCACCGTACTGGACTTGTTACTTAACCTAGCAAACATCTGTCGCTAGCCTTAACTTTACGAGTATTGTCGAGTGGACTTTAAATTACTCATCATTATTTTAAGTACTCTTAATTTGCTAAATTCTTAAAACTTTTTGTTAAGTTACTTAACGTTTTGTTTATCGATTATTACTTTACAAGTGTTGAATTCATCATGCATGACATGCTTTTACAATAATCGCGATAAGGCTGTAGTTATTTATCGAACCATATCTTAACAATTAATAACATCTGAACGTTTAGTGATCGTCTATATTAAGTCCTATTTAAAACTAACTGTTTTCTTCTTATTGATCATCACCAGAACGGATACACTATGAAAAATATACTTATACTAATAATCGCTCTTTGCACTACTCCTAAGATTTCTTTAGCGGATAGCAATCAATCAATCTCATTTGGGCTCTCAAAATACCAGAGTAAGAATGAATCTGAAGTTTTTGAATTTGATCCAATTGACGACAAGCTAACCAAACAAATCAAGTATCTGTATTCAGTAAATGAAACATTCTCAATCGGTGGTCAATGGCTTTCAACCACTGCAAGTGAGTTTGGTGGTTCCTCCGGTTCTAGAGATTTAGATTGGGATTTAAACAGTCTAACAGTATTCGGCGAAGCCAAAGCTAACCTAATTGGTGCGTTCTTTGGTTATGCTTACATTGGCCAGAGCTATACTGATAGTGAGTATGATGGCTA
>JBDVOJ010000044.1:0-5638 GCA_039969155.1 Kangiellaceae bacterium | reverse complement strand
CTTGAGGTTTAGGGGACGCAAGTGGTAGCGCGCAGTAATTCGCTGAGCCAGTTGTCTAAGCTCACGCTTGGCAAGCTTCTCTTGCAGTTCTGGTTGTCCCACCAAAATAATCTGCAGTAACTTTTTTTGGTTAGTTTCTAGGTTGGTTAATAACCTAATTTGTTCGAGCACTTCAGTAGCGATATTTTGCGCTTCATCAATCATCACTACCACGCTAAGGCCTTTTTGATAGCACTTAAGCAAATAGTCACTTAATTTGTCCGTCAATACTTTCAAACTATCGCAATTCTCGGGATATTTGATATCCAGCTCATCACAAATAGTCGCCAATAGTTCTAAGCTATTGAGCTTTGGATTTAAAACAAACGCAAGACGAGTATTATCAGGTAATTGCTGCAACAAGCAGCGACAGACTGTGGTTTTCCCAGTACCCACCTCCCCCGTCAACAAAACAAATCCGCCACCATCCTCAACGCCATAGGTTAGATGTGCGAGCGCCTCTCGATAGCGATTACTCATAAACAGAAAGCGCGGATCTGGCGAGATTGAGAACGGCCGTTCGTTGAGGGAAAAGTGACTTAAATACATGCTGTAACTATCAGATTCGTTTTTTGTAGTGGTTTGCTCTGTTGTGATTTGGATTGCAGCACAAATAAAGGTATATTGTGGTCTTGTACTAAATCCACCTTAAGGAAAGCATAATGAGTGAGAATACCGGTTCAAGTCAAGAAGAAACCTCGATAGAAGCAAGTGAGAATGAGTTAACTCAAGACGACAAGACAATGGGAATGTTGTGCCATTTATCTGCTTTGGCTGGTTTTATTATTCCATTTGGCGCGATTATAGGGCCACTAATAGTCTGGTTAATGAAAAAAGACCAATCCCCCTTCATCGACCATCATGGAAAAGAAGCACTTAACTTTCAAATTACGATGGCTATCGGATTTTTGATCTCATTCGTTTTAATTTTTGTTGTGATCGGAATTTTCTTAATCATCGGTTTAGCTATTTTCTCTTTGGTAATGATTATTATTGCAGCCATTAAAGCCAATGAAGGTGAAATCTACCAATATCCGGTAAACCTTCGACTGATAAAATAATCAAGTTTACAAATTTTGCTAATCTATTTAGTCGGCGGCGCTGTCCGAGACAAGCTTTTAGACTACCCAGTGTTAGATCATGACTGGGTAGTCGTTGGTGCAACACCTCAACAACTTCTGGATGATGGATTTAAACAAGTAGGTAAAGACTTTCCAGTATTTCTTCATCCTGAAACTAGTGAGGAATATGCTCTCGCCCGAACAGAAAGAAAGTCTGGCAAAGGCTATTATGGGTTTGAAGTACATGCCGCACCTGATGTTACCTTAGAACAAGATCTTGAGAGACGAGACCTGACAATCAATGCTATCGCGATGGATCAACAACAGCAGATGGTCGATCCCTTCAATGGTCAGCAAGATATCAAAGATAGGGTCCTAAGACATGTTTCTCCAGCTTATGCGGAAGATCCATTAAGAGTACTGCGAACCGCACGTTTTGCCGCTCGATTTCATCATTTAGGATTTAGCATAGCCCCAGAAACCCTGCAATTAATGACCAAGCTTGCTGATAGTGGGGAACTAAAAAACCTTACCGCGGAACGGGTATGGCAAGAAACCCAAAAAGCTCTCTCAGAGCGTTCACCTCAAGTCTATTTTGAAGTACTGCGAGAATGTGGTGGTTTAACTGATTGGTTCCCAGAAATTGAATGTTTGTGGGGTATTCCAAATCCAGAGCAGTGGCACCCCGAAATCGACACCGGAATCCACACAATGATGGTTTTGCAGCAAAGCTGTTTACTGTCAAAAGATACCGTCACTCGATACGCAGCTCTCTGTCACGATTTAGGAAAAGGCGTTACACCGAAAGACATGTGGCCCAGTCATCGCGGTCACGAAAAATTAGGGGTGCCGATTATCGATAAGTTGTCGAAGCGATTAAAAGTACCTGTAAAATATAACCAATTAGCCAAAATAGTCAGTGAATTTCATCTGCATTTACATCGTGTGGAGGATCTAACACCAAAAACAATTGTTAAGGTTCTTGAGCGCACAGACTCGTTTAAGAAAAAAGATCGATTCGAACAGTTTTTACTCGCCTGTGAGGCCGACTTTAGAGGCCGCACAGGATTCGAAACTAAGTCCTATCCGCAAGCAGACATCATGCGCAAAGCACAAGCGGTTTGTGAGACCATATCAGTCAAAGAAATTATTGCCGAAGGCTATCATGGCAAGCAAGTGGGTGAAGAGATCCACCGACAACGGGTGAGTCGAGTAAAACATATGAATGATTAACCTTGGTCTGGTTAATCAATTTCATGTTTAAAGTAGCATAAAAACCAAAACCGCTCCTAACGCGAGACGGTAAAAGATAAAGGGTTTAAAACCAATTTTATCTAACAAGATCAAAAAGAAGTGTATACAAGTCAAAGCCGCAACGGCAGAAACAGAAGCACCTAAAATAATCATCGACCAATCAACAGGAAGCTCACCTGTTGCCAATTCATAGGACTTTAATCCGCCAGGCAAGACAATGGCAGGAATTGAAAGCAAGAATGAGAATCTAGCTGCGGCTGTTCTTGTTAGTCCCAACATCAACGCTGCAGTCATTGTAATTCCCGAACGTGAAGTTCCAGGAATCAATGCAATCGCCTGAGCACAACCGATAAACAGAATATCCCGCGTTTTCAGAGAGTATTCATCACGAGATTCCTGTGCTTTGTTATTCGCCCACCACAAAACTAATGCGAAAATAATAGTGGTGGCAGCGATCACTTCTGTGGCTCTTAAATGTAATTCAACAACTTTGAAGTAACTAAATAGCACGCCAACGATACCAACAGGAATAGTTCCCCAAATGACTGCCCAAGCTAAGCGCCCATCGCTAGACTTTTGACCTTTAAAGACCCATTGAAACCAAGCTGCAATCATATTGGCAACTTCTTTTCTGAAATAGATTAGGACGGCTATCAAAGAGCCAACATGAACGGCAACATCAAATGCTAACCCCTGTTCAACCCACCCTAGTATTTGTGACGGTAAAATCAAATGTGCCGAACTTGAAATCGGCAAAAACTCTGTGAGGCCCTGTAATATCGCTAAGAGTACTGCTTGTAACCAATCCATATTTATTTCCAATAACTTATTAGGCTCTGTTTATTTTCTTCCCAAATACCGTGAATTACTCATACTGAGCTATGAGGCGAAGTGGTAGATCACGGCCAAAACAATTAGCTCTGCAAATGTAATCACCCAAAAATATAACCCTGCCAGAATAATTTTAGCTGCCCGGCCTTCCGCCTTTTTATTTCTGGCGCTTAAAATGCTCCCACCAATTAATGCAATAAACATCACCACAAATAAGTAGCTTTTCCAAGGAACCATCTCTGCCGCTAGCGCCCAAGGACTAAAAGCAAGCAGCGAAATAGCTATTAAAATTCGCATGACCATATTTAATTCCGACCCACCTTATGCTCAGTAACAATGTTTAATTAATGATGTCGTTTAACCTTTTGCAGGAGGCTAACAACAAAACGAGCGGTATTCTACTACAAGCGGTGAAGATGATCTTGTAAAGAAAACCCCTTAATTCTTCCCTTTAGATCACATTCTAATCCGGCAGAACAAGGTTGCTTCGGTTTGGTTAAAAGAATCGCCTTGATGACCTCTCCCATTTGCCCAGGCATTAATAGCTTTTGCATTTGCTGGCTGAGTTGATAACGTTGTTCGTCCGATAGTCTTTTGGCTTGTGACTCAGCTAATTCGGCAACCCCATTTTCTAATAGAAATCCGGCCTGAGAAGTAAATCCGCTCACGTCTAAATTGCAGTCAACCGCGGCTCTAGCAAGAGCAGTGAAATCAACATGAGCGGTAATATCCTGCAAACCAATAAACCGAAAAGGGTTGTCATGTTGATGATGTCTGATAAAACAACTCAAGGTACCAGACGCTCGCTGAGGGTGATAATACTCGCTGGCAGTGTAGCCATAATCGACCAATAATATCGCACCAGAATTAAGACTGTCAGTTAACGACTTTAGCCATGCTTTGGCTTGCGGTCGATATTCTGTTGTGTATCCTTCTACGACTTCGCCACTTTCCATTAAGCGCACCAGCTCCGGTGGCAAATACTGAGGTTCCTCATTGTCCATCAAGCTGTTAGTAAACTCACCGTTAAACTGACTCACCCCCATTAAAACCCAGCGTTGATCAACGCAGCAAACTCGCTCAAAAGGGATTGCATCAACGACCTCATTAGCTAAGATTACGCCATCGAAAGCGTTTGGTAATCTTGTCACCCATTCAACAATGCTTTGTATTGCTGGATCTGTTTTTGCTATTTGTTGTTGTTGCAATTGTTGCAATGACCCTGAGGGCTCTAGAATCATGTACCTGTCTGGTAGTGCATCCTTTTCCGCCAAGTTGTTCAGTAATTCAGCTGCTAAAGCTCCGGTACCAGCGCCTAATTCCAAAATTGAATGATCTCGTTGAGCCGATGAAAAAACTTTAACTAAGCTGTTGGCGATGCATGCTGCAAATAATCGTCCCATTTCTGGTGCGGTGACAAAATCACCGCGTTCACCAAACGTTTGAAGCTCATTTTGATAATAACCGAGAGCAGGCGTATACAAGGCCTGACGTAGATATTCGGAAAATTTAATCTGACCGTTAGATTGGGCAATGCTTGACTCTATGACTTCGGACAATTGCCGCTGAATCGACTTGGCGGTTTCACTGATTGGCAATTCGTCTAAAGAGTTGTTCAGTTGATTCATCTAATTTTCTTATATTGTGGCTCGATGGGAATTCGATCAATAATAACTCGAGCACCAGTCTGATGGGAATGATTGGTTTGTTAAAATCCAATCCGAGATCTCTTTATCTAATGCCAAATGATAATAATATCGAAAGTCAGAAGTCGCCATCTCGTCCGGTCGCACTTATCTCTGGAGGAGCCGTTCGGATTGGGAAAAGCATCGCCACAGAGCTACATCGTCGTGGGGTGGATATTGTTATTCACTGTAACCGGTCAATCGATGAAGCCGAACAATTAGCACTGCAGTTTAATCGATCACGAGAACACAGTGCGCTCGCGCTGCAATTCGAATTATCCTCAACAGACTCTGCCAAGCATTTGATCGCTGAGTCCATCGCCTATTTTGGCAGACTGGACTACCTAGTCAATAACGCCTCGATATTCTATCCCACCCAGATTTTTCAGAGTGATTATAAAATCGCTTTAGAGCAGTTTTGTACTATCAATTTTGAGGCACCCATGCGGCTCATTAGAGAGGCTAGTACCTATCTAGCCGCTACCACTGGGGCGATCGTCAATTTAATCGATATCTACGCGAATAGCGGTTTATTCGAACACACGGCTTACGTGGCCAGTAAGTCGGCGCTCAGTGAGGCCACCAAACAGCTGGCTTTAGAACTCGCACCAATGATAAGAGTTAACGGTATTTCACCTGGGGCAATCATGTGGCCAGAACCTGCCAGCACCTCTTTAAACGATATTCCAGAGCATTCTACGCAAAAACAAACTGCGATAGTTGCCAACACAGCATTAAAACGAAAAGGTGGGCCTGACGACATAGCAG
>JBDVOJ010000043.1:0-34606 GCA_039969155.1 Kangiellaceae bacterium | reverse complement strand
AACATGTTGGACATATCATCCACAGTTGATACGTCCCAATCATTAATCTGACTATTAAAACTCTCAGCACCAGCAAACATTCGTTCCATACTGTTAACCGAAGATAAGTCTGGCGTATCAGTAGCATTAATCACAAGATTTTGGCAGAAGTAAAAAGATTCTTTCATTGATTGCCAAGATATTTCACCCCACTGCTCAACAGTCATTATCTTATTGTTATCTAACGCAACATTGTTAACACTCCCAAAAAACAGATGAGGAAATCTGCCTCTAATGCTTACAGTGTAGGTCCCAGGTTCAGAATAAGTATGTATAATTTCACCTGTAACATTCTCATCTGTTGAGCCGTCTCCCCATTCAATATCATAATCATAATAATAATGAGATTCTAGATCAGTAGCGATTTTGATCTGATTATCTCCGGTTGCTCCAGGATTGTCCGTTTTCCAAGTAGTTATAAACGGTCTCATTGAAGATATGGCGTTATCATTACTACTTTCATCTATGGGTGTATCGCCACCTCCACCGCATGCGACAAGAATTAAGAAAAATACTATTTTTGTTAAATCAATTAAGACTTTTTTGGTGCTTTTCATAAAATTAACTCTTTCCATTTTCTCTGGTATTGGATGTCAATCCTGAATCAGGCTTCAGCAACTACGGCAATTGAGATTTAGGTCCGCGGATTCATTCTAGTAGTTTTTCAGTAGGCACAGTTTGTCTAGACATTTTCTCTCCTTGTAATGAGGTAACCGCCCGTAGAGTGGCAATCGCTTCGAAAGTGGCTATCTTAGAATTGAACTTAGTCATTTAATCTAGACTTTCTGTGCGGACATTCACCACTATAAACCAGCTTGGATCATTTCCCTAATTTTGTAAGCTTTTTCGAAATGATTCAATTCGTGAGTTTGAATCCACCAAGTAGCGGCTTCCATTAGCAATTCTGGGTTATCATTTTTATTTGCGAAAAAAGCATAGAATGACAATCCGACAGTATTACCTTTGACTGCTACTTTCTTATCACAAATTTCTATAATTCTATCTCTTAATTCTTTTCTCATTTTTTCGCTCGAAAATTTTGTATCGTGTCGTCTTTTATGGGAATTGCGAACATGCTTGAGGCAGCCACCGAGGTATCCTCTCTAATTGATTATTAGGTATATTACCTTTTCCTATTCTTCATAGTTGTTTTAATTAATTTTCCAAAGCTTTTATCCTTCTTCTTTTTTTCTAGGTAGGACATTTGATTGAATTCGGACTCTCTTTTCATCTTCAGGTAATTTTGATAGCGTTGTTCGGACAGGCTACCAGCGTTTATAGCCGCTTGGATAGCGCAACCCTTTTCATTAGAATGGGAACAGTTACCAAACTTGCATTTATGAGAAAGTTCCAGTATTTCTGAGAAGGTCTCATCCAAACCTTCATCTACCGACAAACTGCCCAGCTCTCTCATACCAGGAGTATCAATGATCATCGCGCCATTTTCTAACCGAACTAATTGGCGGCTTGTTGTAGTATGTCGACCTTTACTTTGTACTTTGCTCACTGATTTTGTTTCGAATGTTTCTTTGCCGACTATGTTGTTAAGCAAGGTAGTTTTGCCAACACCTGACGATCCTAACAAGCAATAAGTAGAGCCTCTTTTTAAAGAGCTAACAATTGAGTCAATACTCTGTCGGTCTAAATTACTAAACTCAATCACGGTAGTTTGAGGCGCGATACTGTGAACACTTTTTAGAATTTCATCGACCTCTTCTTTTGACATAAGATCGCTCTTACTGAGTAAAATTACCGGCTCGATTCCACTTTCATTGACCATCACTAAATAGCGTTCCAGTCTTCGTAGATTAAAGTTGTCATTCAAGGATTGAATAATGAAGGCTACGTCAATATTTGCGGCAATCAATTGATAGTCAACTAGCTTGCCGGCTGCCTTCCTTTTAAGAAGCGTCTTTCTTGGAAAGACTCCGTAGATAATTGCGTGGGTATCATCATCGAAAAAATCTGCGTATACCCAGTCTCCGGTAGTAGGAAGGTCACTGGTCGCCTCAACAGAATAAAGAAGATTTCCTGATAACTCACCAAAAACCTCGTCACCTCCCTTTGTAAGGGTGTAACTTTCTTTGTGGACAGAAACGACTCGAGCAATCCCATGAACAGCGAGCTTTTCATCGACACTATTCTTAAACCAATCACTATACCCTATGTTGTTTAGATCACTCATTATTCAAATTAGGTCTCATAGTCTTGTAACGCCTGTATCTGATGCGGCTTTGTAGCGAGGCACGAGCTTAAAAACGTCCAAGCCATGCAGTGGTTTGTGCAACATGTACTTGTTAGCTTTGAGCTGCATATTGGTTTGCAGACTCCCAGAAACCACCATTCTCATCTTCAATTTTGTCGGCAACTATATCCTCGTATTCTTCAAAAGGAATTGCATCATCTCCGTTCTTTTCATAAAACATTTCAATCATCTCTCCTCGAAGAAAGCGCTCTCTGGGGTAGGTATTACCAAAGAATTTCATCGCACTGGAAATTGATTCTGCACATTCAGGCATACCTATTTTAACAAATGCTTCCACAGCTTCTGGAGCTAAGACACCTGTACAATTTGAGAAGAACTGGCCAAGACCACCATTTAGTATTTCAGACTGAGCCCAGTGAGCAGAGAATAAAGTTTTCTGCTTTTCCGTAGCCTTCGAGTACTTCTCAATAAAGGCATCAGCGCCATCATATATGCTGATGGTATCCCAAACAGGCTCTACAAATTCCCAATATGGATCAGACATCGATTTGATTCCTTATAGGCTAACGTCGCAAGTTGCTGACGGCAAAGCGAAGCTTTGATGTTCCGCAAAATTGTCTTGTTCGCACTGTTTTTAATTCGATAGTAAATCTCTCTTGGATTTGACCATGCTTTCACTTGTTTTAGCAGCAATACGACCTTCATCAGTAAAGCCAATTTCAGCACCATCTTCAATGTCTTCATAAATTGGCACAAGGGAAGATAAGCCGAGAACTTTCCAGTTGCATGTTTCACCAGAGGCAGCTTTATACCGCATTGAATAGTTCTCTCTGCCAATTTTCATGGCTTTGTCGTATGCTTCTTCGATTGATGGAGCTTGAATTAACACGGTATTTGTCCATGTAAGGCATCGACGATTAGGGTTAGTTTTATCATGACCCACCATTTCGGCTCGCTCGACTATATCAGCAAGAAACCAGTCGCTATTATTCTTAATTTTCTTTGCCATATTAGTATCTATCTAATCCATGCATAGAGTGCTAGCGCCCAATTAAGACGCGCATTACTCACGTCGATTCCTATGATTGGTTATGTGTTCTCACCACTGAATTTCTTTCCAACCTACTACTGAGCGTCCCAACGTCGCACTTAAAAATCCTACTATAACGCTGACGACGAATGGTAAGACAAATGCAATACCCGCGTGGCCATAGAAGCTCTCAACACCAAACAGTTCAAATACCTTGGAGAGAACATAATAGCCTAAAGCAGCGACAACGAGTGTTAGCAATACCGAAATTATGGTAAATCGGATTTTGGCAGCGTCTTCATCCTGTATTTTCCGCACAACTTTCATTCGAAAAATGTAGATCACAGCTAGTTGAATTACTAAGTTAAGACCAAGGCTAAGATTGAATGCCGCACCTTCCATCATTTGATCACATAACGCCTAAATTTTGTGCGTATTTTTCATCAAAAACATTGCCTGGTTATGTGTCGATTTCTGACAATCGGGAATTTATGGATTGAGTATTGATGTGCTCAGCTAAATAGGGAAAACCCCGTGAGCACATATTAAGACACCACCCAAAACCCAGACCACAACCAACCAATACAAACCAACCCATATGAAGTTCAAATTCAGGGTTAAATTCAGAATAGATTTGCAAGCCAAAACCAAAGCCAAAACCGAGGCTAATTAAAGTCCAGGTAAAAACATTATATTTACGACGTATTTTATCAGGATTAGTTATAGCTCTATTTAAGGCCTTTAAATACTTAATTTCAAATTTCTGATTCATATATTTCTATTTCACATAACGCCAAAATGAATTGAGCATGTCTTTGATGCTTCAACTTCCATTGTCTTGTTAACTTTCTTTGTTCTTACGTTCATATTGATTCTTTAAAATTCTATTTCTAACATTATCTGGTATTAGTTCTAACTTCCTAGGAAAGGGGAACACTAAGTAAATTACCATTGGAACGAATACTAGAAGTAACAAGTATGGCTCTTTATATACGAATGCTAACCAGAATGATACTGGAGCATTCAGTCCCAACATAATCTCGAAAGCAAAAGCGCCTATGTACCAATAGGGTGTTCTCGGAATCTGATAAGTAGCGCCACAGGACTTACACTCTCTTGAGTACCTGCCAATCAATCCATCGCAAAGTTTGCAGTTCATATTCTAATAGTTAACAACTTAATATAGCTCTGGTGGAGCCATATGTCCTCAAAGCAATATTTCTTAAAAGTAAGTAGACGTTACTTTATTATTCCTTAAATTACAATGGGTTAGTGGTTTGAAGATATCTTATTTCTGGAAAAATGAACGGCCGGAGCCATTATTCGAGACCAATCTAATTTAAATACAGAAATATGGCTTTTAAATAATCGTTTATAAACAATAAGATAGTTTAAAGTCACCCGACATATGGCTCTTGAGTAGCCATATCTAGCAAAATCGGAGTTGCTTTTTTGGTTGACTGGCGTTGTTCTTCCGTTGGTTGGTGAGGCTTCGACTGCGCTCAGCCAACTTGTGTTGGCGTTCTCAGTTGGCTGATACGACAAACGTGTGTTGATACATACAGCGCTAAACGAAGTTTAAGCAAGTGAACAAGAATACCTTTTGAAACTCATTTGCAACCCGATGTACTATCAATGGCATGAGCATTCGCCAGTTACAAGAACTGTTAGGCCATTCTAATTTAACAACTACCCAGCCATACCTACTTGTTGCCACACAGAAGTAATCAAGGATAATCAATCCCTTAAATACTTCGAATTAGCCAGTAGCTTTTAAGTATTGGGTTTTAATTGTTTTGTTTAAGTTCGTACTTCTCTTAATTAAGCTGTGTTTTGAGTTAACTACTTTGTTTAGCTAAAGAACCAAAACCCCACAGGCCAAGCGGCGAGCAAAGTATAGGTCACTAAATTCGCATTTCGTACTTTTCGCCTAACCTTTTGCAAAGGTAACGAGCAGTTCATTTTCTTGGTGACAAAATACTCTGACCACCAAGAAGCAAAGAAAAACGGAACTAACAAAACCAATCCAGCTAATGGAATCATCCAATTCATATCGTTCTCATAAGGTATTAACCAGGGAGCCTGCCATGTAACCGCCAATATTTTTCCAACGACCGAATCGATTCCATATGCCCCTCCTCCACCGGAAATCATTTGAATTGCAGCCAATAAACACCAAGTCAGCGGAATACCAATTATGGTCGACACAAAATTTGAAATACTGACTGTTTTTAATGATTGACCTAGAGAAAGCTCCAAACCCTTTGATATATAAACTGTCTCAATCGCTATGATTGGTACTAATGAAAACAAAAATGCTGGCATGGCTAAATACAGCATCGGGACCCCAGCATTTGCATATGCCATACCGGGGAATAGTAGAAATAAGAATGCTAATACAGTTTGTTTCGATTTATTCATTATTTCGAATCAATCCGAGTAAACCTAACCAACAATATCAAGGCAATTAGCGCCCCCCATCCAAAACTCCCTCCTCCGCCAGAACCATAATATTTCTTATCATACTCAACTTTAACCTCTTCACCCTTTTTAGCCCGCTCCTTAAACTTGAGCAACTCGGTTGAAAGATTTTCAGTCATTAATTCAGAGGCCACTTTAAAACTATTGGCTCGCATTTCGCGATTACCTTTTTCAAAGCCTACTGCGGTATGGTTGCGCGAATCAGTATGGATCCCCGGCGCTCTAAACAACATCTTTCTGGTTTTAACATCAAACACCGCGGTATCAACAAAGGTTTGGAATTCGGTGGATTCACCTTTAACGATATAGGCTCCTACAATGGTCCAGTAGGCCAGTGACGATCTTCTCATTTCATGAATGGACACTTGATCGTAAGAAACTAACGCCATCACATCCACATTATAAAGTGTTGCGACTTGTTCAACAGTGACAAAACCTTTGCCCTGCTTTAAATAGATTTCAGGAATAATTTGAATGTGTTTTACGCTTTCATCGGAACGGAATCGCTCTGCGACATTTTCTAACAACCGCTGTTTTTCAAATTCTGTTAGTGTGAAAGTATGGTCGTAGGTTGACTCAGGAATAAAGGCAATGCCTACTCGTAGCGGAAGTTTAAGCAAAGGCATCTGATCGTTTGAATGCGAAATCATTTCCCCTTTGGGATAAAGATAACCGACTAAGTTACTCGAAACGCCCCGTTGTTGGTGGTTAGTCATACAGCCCGAAAGCAATAAGATGATTGCCAGACCAGTGAATAATTTTTGTTTTAGATTCAATGTTTGCTTCATAAGATAAACCTGTTCCTGCTGTTTCCGTTTCAGCTTGTTTTGATATGAAGCACCTATCTTAGTGAATTATTTTCAAGCGCATAGCTAATCCCAAAAAGTAGAAAATATTAAGATTAAAGGTATCGAATGATGCGACTTATCGAAGTTCTGACCCAATATTTGAACTAAAAAAGCCCCCAAAATTGCAAGCCTTGCCACCAAACTATCAAAAATCTACTTTTATCAGAAAATAAATTAGCCCCTTAACTCATTGATAAATAACAATTTCAAGTTAAGTCAAACTGTCTCAAGCTGTTTTCAAGCTTTGAATTCCAAGATAACTAGAATCAGTCTCAAGATTTTCAATTAACAACAGTTATTCAAATTCACTAAATACAAAGAAAGGAAACTATTATGAAAACAACAGACACAAAACCAATCGAAACACCGACCAAACGCCAAAGAATGAGACGGGTTGTTTTGCCAATCATCTCCTTATTGGGGCTAAGCCTATTTTCTGGTTCCAGTTGGGCAGCAAATGAATGCCGTCTAAAATATAAATCCGGAAGCGCAGGTTTCAGATATCAAAATGTTGATCAAGGTAGAACCACCAGTTTGACTCGAAGTAACTTTAAAGAAGCTTACAATGTTGGCCGCAACGACATGCAGCTTACTCTGGAATATGTCGATGTGTTAGGTCGTACACAATCTGAAAAGATGACATTAATAAAATCAGGTTCAGCAACCATTCCACTGCCTCCGCTCCCATTAATCAACAAAAAGCTTAAATCAATAAAATGCCAACGAGTAGCAACGGTAACGGATACACTCAATTACACTCAGCGCCTTGGTGCATCGGCTAGCAATGTTGTGAGCAAAGCCGCTAACGATGCTACCACGGCGATTAATACCGCAGCTCAAAACACCGCGAATCTATTTAGTGCGCAAAACGCCAATCAACTTAAAGCGAAATCTGAAAAAGCCATTAGCGACGTTCGCAATGCTCTAGCAGCGGCTAAACGCGGTGCTAATAGCGCAGCTACCAATGTTAGAACCAACTTGGCTCGTCACTTTCCAGAAGTCAATACAGCGGTAACAGCAACAGGCAAGTATTCTTGGCAGGTTTCTGATGCAATTGTTTCTCAAGGACGGCAAAACATCGAAGGAACTTTGGCTAAACTCAACCAATTGGATAGGAAGTACAAAGTATCCCAGACTGCATCACAACTGATTGCCATAAATTTGGCCAAAGACTTTCCAGAGCTCAATGCATTAAAGAATGTACAATGCCGTATTTCAAATTCTCCGTTGGTTCAATTTAACGGCGGTTTGAAAAAGCTAAGACAAGAACTTATTAAATTAGATCAAAAGTACAAATTTAGCCAAGGTGTCAAAGACGTTTCAAGAGCGCTAATTACCATTCCTTCAGCTTCTCAACGTACTCTAAAAACTCGAGTTGATTTTAAGAAATGCCAAAAAGCTTTAGACACTCTAAAGAAAGAACTCGCATCCGATTACAAACTTCTTAACAACTATCTTAATTCGGTGTTGCGTGAACTCAAGAAATTGAAGTCATCTCAATTTAAAGGTCAACAGGCAAAATTTTTTCAACAAGTAAGAAAACTGATCACCGCAACTGAACAACTATTACGAGAAGTTAAAGCACAAGAGAAAAGAGAAGCCGATATGGAAGCGGCGGAAAAAGCGCATGCTAAAGCTTTTGATCGGATTAAAAATGATTTGGGACCGATACAAGATGATTTAGAAAAATTTCCCGGTGGTTCTTTATTAGTGACCGTTGGCCTAGAACTAAAATCTTTCGTTCCTGATTGGTTAACCGATAATCCAAGAAGAACTCAGCAATTGTTACGAGCTGAGATTAAAGCGGCTGAAGCCTATCATAAAGCGATTGAAGAGCACGAAAACGGTAAGTTAAAAGTTAAACAGAAATTCAATCAATGGGTTAAGGAATCGGCAGAGACTTTAAAGCTAGCGACACAACTTAAGATAAAGCTTCCTAGAAATAGTCAGTTGCTTAAAGTGCTTAAGTCGGTCCCTAAATTAAAGGCTTTAGATAAAGCGGTTGATAGTTCAATAAAATGCATTAAAGATGCACTTAATCACGCTATCAAAGTCTCGCAAATTATTTTAGATGCGATAGCGCAATACCAAAAAAATGTCACGACAACAGCTATCAACTCATTACCCAGCGATCTTGCAGCGGCTATGCTTGAACTCAATGCTTCAGCTAATGCCTTAAATGAATCAGGCGCGACAAAAATCGTTTGGGATACGATAGACAAGTCAAACAAAAAGCTAAATTCGACACTTAGTCTACTATGGAAAAAGTTAACTCAAGATCCATCGGCAAGAAACTTTGCTAGCGAAATTGACCGACTATTTAAAAGCCTTCGCGCCGATATTATTGGATTACGAAAGTCAGGTCTAGCACTCGATAAACAAGTTTCCCAATCGCAAGCCGCTGGTGTTCGTTTTACTAAAGCAGTCGACAAGGTCAATCAACTGAGTAAAAAATATCGTCGACAACTGAATGCTGATTTAAGACGGTTAGTGCAATCCGCAGTTGGCGTTGAGGTCAATTGGAAGAATGTTCAAGCTTTGTCTAAGCAGGTTGCCGATTGTGCCGACAAGTATTCAACACCACTTGAGCGAGCTATAAAGAGCTTTGGTTCTCGACTTGCTACGCTTATACAAAGTAAAGTCGAAGTTGCAGCTAATCTAATTCCTAAGTCAGTCAAAGATAAGCTAACCGCAACAAGCAACGGTTTTAGAGAGCTTCAGTCTAAGTTTGTCACCTTACAACGCTCGGTTGCAGAATCGAAGGTCGCATTCGAGCAATTTAGTAGTGCTCAACAATTAGCGATCGGTTCGCTAGTGCCCATTCCAAAAAGCGATGCCGTTAGTCGAACCCAGGAGTCAGTCAACAAGTTAAATAACCTAAATCAGAAGCTGACAAAGGCCAATGGCGACTGGGCGAATCTGAATAGCGCTCAACAGCGAATCATTAGACAGCTCGCCGATCTAGTCAGTGCACTCAATAAACAATCTAACGAGTTACGCCAAGATGCTCAACAACTCCGTTACATTGCTTTTAATGGCAATCTCATCGCTAACCAAGCCTCTGGTGCCAATAACTTGGTTGGTTTGTGGGGCAGAGCTGCACAAACGTTACCCGGACGCATCGCAGCTTTAGCGACTGGTGGTCTTTCGTCAGAAATTGAAAACCAAGTAAACCAAGGCTTAAGCTGGATGAATGGTAAACAGTCAGCATTGCTGAGTTGTATTTCTACGGCAGCAAGTAAGCGAAGTTCGATAACTAATAACTCGCAAAAAGTAGCGGCGGTCAACCAGACCATTGCTGGCTTAAATGCCGAAGCTCTAGCAGTGATAAACAGTTTAAAGTCGTTAATGCCACCGAGTCCTAATGTGCTTAACCAAGTTAACACCATTTTAAACAGGGCTAAGGTTTTTATCTCTCGATTGGATAGTATTAAGAATGCCGCTAGCGCTAACTTTAATTCTCAAGTCGCCAACTTAAGAAGTCAGCTTTCTCAAGCTAAAAGTTGTGTGACAAACAATGCCAATCAAGTGGATTCTAAAAAGGCCGAATTATTGAGGTTGTTGAACCAAGGCGGTACCGGAACCACCCGTTCACGTCGCAGGGGATAAAGCGAGTGTGTTAAAAAAGCGTGCTCATGTATGGGCACGCTTTTTTGTTTTGGCATTGAGTATTGTAGGTCACTTCTATAGGGTGTCACTTTGCATCAAGGATTCTTAAAAGCTCCCCCTCTCCCTAACCCTCTGGAGAGGGGACTAAAAACACTAAGAGTTCTTTTCTCCATGTTCTCCGTGCCTCCGTACCCACTGCGCTTAGCGGGGCAAGCTTTGGTGAATAATCTTTTAACTTTAATCATTACTCCACTTAATTTGAAATTCAATTTCTTCCTCGTTATCCCCACGTTCATGTTCTATGTTATAAATCGCTCTGACTGGCACATAAATTCTTTCACCAGCAATTTGAATTTCAAATTTCTCACCGGTTTCTAATGCATCGGCAAGTCTTCGAAGTTTTGCGACAAACTCTGATGTAGAATAACTCTTTTCAATATCTCGATCTTCTTTTTCGCTCATGTTACTGACTCCTTCATAGGGTGGTTTATTGAATTTTAAATATTCGATTATTAATCAATTAAAATCATCAATGACAACTTCTACCGTTTCTTATTAACACTATAAATCGAATAGAACAGGTTAACAACGAAGATTATCTTATAGAATTCCAATGATTATTGGAATGGACAAAAAAAGCGAAACTAAAGCCAATTTATCTATTTGACTAATAGTTTCGCGAGTAGCAATAACGACTAAATAAGAAAATTTGCTAGGCTTTACGCCTAGCAAAAAAATCATCCGCTTTTTTGGCAGATGCAGAGAGAATACCTTGAAATTTGCGTAGCCATTTACGAGCACCGGGATACTCTAGCGCCAATACCCCAAGACCAACTACGACTAATAAGAAACCTGGACCGGGCAAAACAAACATCACAATCCCAAGCAGAGTAATACAAACGCCGACAACAGTAATAATGGCTTTCTTGGCCGGACGACCAACCGGATTATCAAACACTTCAGTAAAAGCGTTTTTGACTCTTTGTTTGAATGAATCGATAAATTGTTGTTTTTTTGTTCTCACCGAAAACCTCCCTCTGGGCTGACTAAGGTTGATTTTACCGGTGATCGACGTATCTAGGTTTGACAAGATGTAACAAGACTTGAATTGATGAGCTCAGGCCTTTATTCGTAAGGCCTGTGGTTAAATAACTATGGATAATAATCGGTTGGGTTTGGGTGTAGATTGTAACAGTAAGCAGCTATTCGTTCTCTGGCCCCAACATAATCGCAATCCAATGGGTGCTTGGGTTGGTTTCTAAGGCAATTTTAATGGTCATGGTCAAAGGTACCGATAAAAACATTCCAACCGAACCGAAAATCCACCCCCAAAAAATTAATGATAAAAACACCACAAAGGTGGAAAGTCCCAGCATCTTGCCCATAAATTTAGGCTCTAAGAAATTACCAACTAGGGTGTTGGCGACCGCAAAAGTTATCGCAGTCCAAAGCACTTCTGCTGGTCCTAATTGCACAAAGGCTAGAATTAGTGGTGGGATCGCTGCGATAATCGAACCGATGTTGGGGATATAATTCAGTAGAAAAGCCAACATTCCCCACAAAAATGGAAAGTCGACACCGATAAAATAAAGCGACATTGAAACGATAAAACCTGTGAACAAACTAGCAACAGTCTTAATCGCTAGATAGTGTCTAATTTTACCTAGAATTTTATTAACGTGAATCATCTTATCTTTACTATCAGAAAAAGCTCGAGCAAATTTATCCGGAAAACTCGACATTTCTGCCAAGATAAAAATCACACTTAAGAAAATAATAAAGAACTCTTGAAAAATAACATTCAATCCACCAACTACTCGGCTAACCAATGCGATACCGTACTGGTCAATTAGTGCCGCAAGCTCCAGGCCTTCAATTGGTACGCCTTTTTCGGCTAACCACTGAAACGCGCCTCCTAGACTTTGATCAAGCTTTGCCGAGTAGAGATCTTTATTTGCACTAAATGACTGAATGGAATCACCCACTAAATAACCGACAAACCCCAGAAAGGCTAAAACCCCTGTAAGCACGATGAGAATCGATATGCCTTGCGGGATTCTTTTACTGGAAAGCCACTTAATTGGCGGAACGCAAACCACCGCGATAAAAAGCGCTAATAAGAACTCGGCTAAGATTGGAGCCGCGACCTTGAGTCCGGCAACCACGATCACAAAAGCAGCCAAACTAACCATTAAGGAAGTTGTAGTAACACCGGCATTGTCATGGTCCATTTGATTGCTCATATTATTGATCCTAAACTTTAAAACTGATGATTACTTAAACGTTGAAAGAGACCGTTTTACCTACCCAACATGCGATTTAGGGTATTGTCTTTCTTTATAAAGTGATGATAGATGGCTCCGGCGATATGTAAGCCGACAACCACCGAAATGGCGTATCCACCGATACTATGCAACTTTCCGAAAATGCGACCGATAGTCTTATTTTCAGCCAATAGCGAAGGTATCTCAAATAATCCGTAAAGATCAATTCCGTGACCGTGCAACATCACCATGAGCAATCCTGAGAGCGGCATCCCAATCATTGCCAACATCAAGAGCCACTTGGTCGCATGAGCCATTGCAATTTCTGCTCGGCTGACTCCATCGACAGGCTGTGGTCTTTTATTACTCAGCATCCAATACCAACGAAACAGCGCCAGCAGCAAGATCAAAAAACCAGTCGACTTATGCAAGGCCGCGATAAGATCTCGTATCTCACCTTTACCCATATTTTCAACTAGAAATCCACCGGCGATCATGCAAATGATCATAACGGACATCAGCCAGTGAAGAATGATCGACAATTTACCATAGCTTATTTCTGTGTTTCTTAAACTCATACATCGCTCCTTTTTATTCTTGTTTTTATTTTTATGTCTTATAACAGGCGATTCAAAATGCTATCGAGCTTAGCTCTTTTGGCAAATTTTAATAATTTTTGAGCTTCTTCTCGATATTGATCCGGTGTTTCTATTTCATCAAAGTGATTAATCCGAGTACAGTGCTGCATGATTTGATTTAATTCATTATCAAACTTCGATTTTAATTGTTGTTGAGGATCTTGGATCAATACCCCATTTTCAATATCCAGCTGCCAAGCTCTTGGGTTGATATTGTGTCCAGTGATCAAGTGTTTATTATTGTCGCTACTGATCCCTTTTAAGTGAAAGCTGTTTCCAGGGTCCAACCATAAACAAATATCGAGTAGACCTTGATCAATAAAAGACTGATTAGCTTTAACAAAACGTCGTAAGCTTGTTTCATAAATATAGGGCAGAATCCCGACTCGATTAAATGGTTGGTCTTCTGGGATGTAAAAATCATTGGCCGTTTTATCACCGACAATAATGGTAACTTTTTTATTATTCTTTAAAATTTTTCTGACGGTCTTATTGATTTTTCCAGGGAAATTAAAGTATGGCGTAAAAATAACCACTTGTTTTTCTGTTTGGTTAACAAGTTGAAAAATCGTCTTGTTGAGTTTATTTTTCCTACCACCAAAACCAAGCAGCGGAGTCAACATAACCGATTGGTTGGCTGACTCTTCTTTGTTTAGTTTGCTGTTCTTTTCTTCGCTTCTAAAATAGTATCCCGAACGTCTTAAGCAAGACTTCAATCGACGGATAGCAGGTTTGAGTTTTTTGGCAGTTGGTATCGGATCATTGGTCAATAACTGAACCGCACTACTCTTAACAAAGTTATCGCGTAAAAATCGTACAAAGGAGTTGGCTAATAAATGATTGTCAATTAAATGATAGCGGTCATATCGGTAGCGCTCAGTCTGCTGCAAATAGATATTATTAATGCTGGCGCCACTATAAAAAACCGTATCATCAAACACAAACCCTTTTAGATGTAACACTCCCAGAAACTCTTTACTCTTAACGGGCACGCCATAGATTTTGATGGGATGTTCATACTTTTGATGAAGTTCACGATACAAAGCAACATTACCGACGCTTTTAGCATGCCCCATTAATCCACGCTGAGCACGCAGAAAATCAACAAAAATAAACACTTCGAGCTTTGGGTTGTTTTGTTTGGCTTGATAGAGCGCTTCTAAAACTTCACGGCCCGCTTCATCATCTTGTAAATACAGAGCCGTTAGATAAATACGTTTTTTGGCAGAATTAATCAGCTCTAGTAATTTATTCCGATATTCTCGCGTACTATTAACAATATTAATTGCATCAGGAGATACTTTTATCGTCGGTAGCGAATCAATAAAGGAGCGCCGTTTAGATTTTAAGGTTAACTTCAATCTGCACGCCCCATAAATTTCCGATCACTGGTATTAATTTTAACTTTCTCTTCGCTTGAAATATATTCGGGCACTTGAATGGTTAGCCCAGTCGCAAAACGCGCAGGCTTAGTTCGAGAAGCTGCCGACGCGCCTTTAATTGAGGGATCCGTTTCAACAATCACCATATCAACTGATTGAGGAAGTTCTAGACCAATAGCCTTGTCATCAACTTCTAGTACCACTAGACCTTGAGTGTCTTCGTCGATAAACAACAATTCGTCTTCAATGTCTGCTTTATTAAACGGAATTTGAGTGTAATCTTGATTGTCCATGAAAATATAATCATCACCATCAATATAGGAGAACACCACATCCCGTCGATTTAAGTCTACTGAGGTGAGCATGTCGTCACCCTTAAAAGTATGCTCTACTTTGGAGCCTGTTCCGATTTCGGCGAACCGAGTTTTATACAGAGTGGCCGCACCTCTAGCGCTTGGACTATGCACATCCACAGTTTTAACTAACAGTAACTTACCGTTGTATTCAACGGCTATACCGCGTTTTAATTCACTGGCTTTTGGCATTATTTCCTCAATTATTCGATTAAACTCGGCTATCGGCCCAGTCTGATAACATCGCTTTTATTAGCACAGCCCCGAAAATACCAGAAATGTCTGTCAGAACCAAGGCTTATTGAGGGCTCAAATTTCATACAAGTGTTTGTAATTAAACGATAAGTAATCCAAGAATCACTCTCATTTAGTTACAATTAGCCTTTCGCTTGGAACATTTGGCGGATGATTTGCATTGATCGCGTGTAATGATATTGGATTTGATCGATAGGGTATCGGTGCTCTGTAGCCACTGGACAAGCCAGTCTAGCCACGCAGCGATCACTGCACCGTGATTGTTCAGAAGCTCGATATTGGCTACAGCAGTTTAAATCAAAGTCCGTCTGACTGACGGCATTGGCGGGACATTCACTGATACAAGGTTTATCACTACAGCTAGTGCAAGGTGGTTTTGATTGCAGCTTTTCGGTTGGGGTAAACTGTCCATCGCATAGCAATAACACTCGATAGGCAAACCAGGTCCCCCAAGTTTGATTAATGCCTATTTTTAGTGGAGAGTCATAATGCCAGCCCGCTAATTTTCCGAATTGCTGTAATCCTATCGGTTTCGCGAAATCGCTCGATGATGGATAGAGAATCTGAAAATTAAGGCTTGGGTAGCAGTGCTGTAAATGCTGACTAATTTGTTGAATCGAATACTCATCGATTGGGTGGTCGACCTCAGAAATAGCGTTTATATTTTGCTTGGATTGTTTAGTTTTAACGGGATCTGAACTTGCCCCAGCGGATAGTGAAAATTCTGACAATGCTAGTTTTCGCCAAAAGCGATTACCGGCATGAGCCAATAATAACAACTGCTGCGGTTTAAATGAATTATTTGCCACAGCTTCAATTTGAGAATAAAGAGTTGGGGGCAGTTCAGACAAATTGAAAACGGCCGAAAGGTTGATGCCTGCATCAACTAGCGGTGCAGCGTTAAAATCGCCCTCTGTTTGCAATTTATTCTCCATGGTCATTTATATGCTCTAGAGCCAGTCGCAACCGCTCTAGTCCAGCGTCATCAGTTACTCCAAACCTTAAACCTGACAGGTCATCCAATAGCCTAACATAAATTCCTTGCCGGCAGAGTGCATCAAAAATCCGCGAGGCTTTAGCACTAGAGATCACTCTAAACAAAATGGTTCCCCGCGCTTCTGATTTAAATTGCTGTTCGAGTAAGCCAGCTAATTTTTGACTTTGTCGGGTGAGTGTTTGAAATTGTTGTCGTTGCCAAGGCGTATCCTTTAACGCCCTTTCTATAAGCCAAAGTGCGGGACCAGAAACGGGCCATTGCCCCATTGCTGATTCCAATAAATCTAACCACTTGGCGGATGAAAAAACGAACCCCACTCTAGCCCCCGCTAAGCCGAAAAACTTGCCTATTGAGCGCAATACAATGAGGTTTTCAAATTCACAAGCAAAAGGCGTGATACTCTGCTCGATGGATGATTCAATAAATGCTTCATCCACCACTAACAGCCCGCATTTTTGCTCTAACTGTTTAGCGAGTGTCAACAGCCGCTGTTGAGAAAACGTTTTAGCGGAAGGATTATTAGGGTTAATCACAACCACAACCGAATGTTGTTGTAGCTGCTGTGGGCTTGGTAAATCGGAATACAAACAATAATCGAAATTCGCTTGTTGCCAATAGTTTTGATGTTCTTTGTAACCGACCTTTGGTAGCCAAATTTTTGAACCTAAGTTACCCAAGCTAGCCCATAGTGTTGGGATCCATTGGATGGCCGCTTGAGAGCCATGACAGGCAACAAATTGCTGCGTTTGGTAATAGCCACTCACTGCTAAATCAAACTCTACAGAACGCTCTGGCAGGCGCTGCCAACTATCTTTTGGAATTTGATCGCTAGGATAACTAAAGGGGCTAATCCCAGTGGAAAGATCTAACCAATGTTCTCTCGAAATATTATAATGGCGCACTTGTTGATTTAACTGTCCACCATGAACCAGTTTCGATTGAGTTTCTTGTTTTTTCTGATTTGGTTTACCGACCATTCTATTAAGACCTAAAACGACAGGAATAAAAATAAACTAATCGACAGTATCGAGATGATGGCAAGCCAAATTAATACTGCACGATTCATTAACCTAACACTTTCTTTGATGTGCTGAATTTCTACTGGTTTATTTTTAGCCGTGGTATCACCTAAATGACCGGGTAGTTTGGTTTCGCCATGGTAGCTCGCTTCACCACCTAATTGAATCGCCATAACTGAGGCACCAGCAGACATCACAAACCCACCGTTTCGACTCTTGTATTGTAGGCTCTGACTTTGTGCATTTTGAATAGCTATGCAACAGACTCTTCGGCTCACTCCTTGTAATGCGAATAACCAACCGGTGACTTTTGCTGTCGGCCAGGCCAAAACGTCATCTAACTTAGCGGCCGCCCAACCAAAATTTTGAAAACGTTTGTTTTTGTAGCCCCACATCGCATCCAAGGTATTGATTAAACGATGTGCGACTGCCATGGGAATACCACCAATGGCATACCAAAATAAACTCGCAATCACCGCATCGTTAGTATTTTCTAGCGTGGACTCGACCGCAGCTTTGCATATTTGTTCCTGAGTTAAATTATCAACGTCTCGACTCACTATCTGCGAGCAGGCTTTTCGGGCCAACGCGATTTGTTGGTTTTCAAGCGGCCTGGCAATCGCTAGAACATGCTTTCGCATACTTGTTAGACCGATACAAAAATAAAGAATAACACTATCTAACATTACCCCAGCGAGCCAAATTTTACTGACGAATAAAGCGCTAATCATAACAACAAAACTAATGGGAAGTATCAAACCTAAAGCCCCCAGCAGTCCGAACAATTTGGCTTTGTATGGATTATTATCGTCGCATGACAGATTTGATTGGTGATAAGGGTTAGCGACTCTTTCCAAGCTTGCAGCTGCTCGACCAAACGCGGCTAAGGGATGAAACCGACTCACTTCACTAAACATCAAATCCAAAATGACAGCGCCAGTTGAAACGATTCCTAGGTGGAATATAAAGTAGTAGAATGGTAGCTCCACACCAGAGCTTGAAAAGCTTGAATTCAGCCAAAAGCTAAGCACTAAAGCTTTACTTCAAATTGGTCGGTATTCGGCGAAAAACTTACTTCAAACACTTTGCCGTTTTTAAATAACTCGTAAGCACTACCATCAACACTGTTTTTTAGTCCACTCAAAAAACAACGTAAGAGTTCACCATGAGTCACCACTAAAAGTTTTTGGTTTGGGTGCTGTTGGCCTAAAGCTTTTAAGCCAACCTCCATTCGTTTTCTGGCTTGAATGGCTGATTCACCTTTTTCTATAGGCGTATCAGTCACTTTAAAAAACACATCGGCAAACGCTTGATCTTGTTTAATCTCATCAAACAGCTGACCTTGCCAAATCCCAAAACTACGCTCTTTTAAAAAAGTCACTTCTTGGATTGGTTGCTCAATACACTGTTGCAATAAAGTCGCACTATGTTTTGCACGACCTAGTGGCGATGAGAAGATTTGTTCGATTGGATTGTCAGCATGGGTAACGGATAACCACTCGGCAAGCTGCGTTATTTGTTGAATGCCCTTTGACGTTAATGGACTATCAAGTTGGCCTTGTAAGCGCTGTTTGAGATTCCATTCAGTCTCACCATGTCGCACTAACAAAAACGTTGTTTTGATATTACTGTTTAACAGGGTATTTTGCTTTTTAAATTTAATGACTGAGACCTCACAAAGACTAGCGAGTTTTATTGAATGTTTAATTCGTTTACTTGCTAGTCTTATTGAGTGATTAATGAGTTACTTTAAACTAGAAGTTTGTGTATTGTAAAGTAACAAACACTTGCTGTCCCACGTTGTTGTAACCAATAATCGTTTGCGGGTTAGACTCTGTAAAATCCGAAACTTTCACCTTAAGATCCCAGTGGTTAGCCAGTTGGTAGCCAGCCCCCAAATTAACTTGCAAATAGCTTTCTAAGCGACGCTCTGGACTACCAAATACGGCATCAAATCGAGAGCCAACATAGTTAAATTGAGCGAAGAATGAAAGATCACCCAAATCAGCCGTGATCTCATATCCATAGTGGTGTTTTGCTCGACGCAGTAGTTGGCTGTTATTCGCTTGTCCTGTTACAGGGTCGATACTGGCATCAATTGGATCCACATAACTAGCGGACACTTTGTGAGTGATTTTGTCATCCACTAGCTGATAAACCACTTCATAACCGGAGAGGTCAGCCTTATTGATGTTTTCAGAGCAAAAACAAGCTGGGTTATAAGCAATGAGTTGATCGATTTCATTATCGTAGTAAGCCACTAATAAGTTGCTGTTTTGCCAATTAGCTTTCACCAGAAACTCATTATTGTAAGAGATTTCACTTTGTAGTTCTGGATTGCCAAAGCCCGGGTAATATAAGTCATTGAAGGTCGGCGCTTTGAAGCCTTTAGAGCGATTCACGCTAACTAACAGATTATCATTAATCCGATAGCCTAGGCTGGCATTAAAAGTGTTATCACTTTTAACTGCTTCAACATCATCATAACGTCCAGTCAATTCCCCGATAAAACCACCTAGTTTAAACTGACTAGAAACGTAAGCGGACTCGGTCACTCGCTCAACTTCTTCATAGTTGTTAATTGAGCCGTCAAAGGCGACTACGTCACTGTGATCAACATCATCGGTCAAACGATCAATCCCGCCCAACAAAGTAAAAGATTCGGAAAAGTCATACTGCGCTAAGCCATTAACTTGCAAGCGACGAGTTTCGAACACTGAACCATCTTCCTTGAGAGTGCCATTACCAAATGAAATCGACTGATCTCTATTCTGCTTTACGCTAAACTGGGCAAATATATTATCCAATTGGTATGAATAACGGATGTTCCACAAATGGTTATTGTAGTCCGTTTGATCACCACCAAATGAACTGTCAAACTCGCTGTTACCTTGATCAAACTGTACCACCCAATCCAACTGGGTGGTATTAGATAATTCATAATCGCCACGCAGCGCCGCAGAAATTCTTAAATAACCATCATCGTCGGGTTGAGTATCTTCGGAAGTGTCAGTTGAATTATCAAACACATCGTATCCATCCGACTTTTCATAACTGATAGTGGCCGTGTTATTGACTTTCTCATTTCCAAATCCAGCGCTAAAATCCATACTAGCTTTATTATCCGAACCTAGCGAAACCGACATCGCCACTTCGCCCTTGGTGAGTTTGCGAGTGAAAATTTGAATCACGCCCCCAATCGCATCGCTACCCCAGAGTGCAGCTCTTGGTCCTTTTACGACTTCAATTCTTTCAATTTGAGCAACCGGAATACTAGCAAAGTTTTTATTGCCTAATGTCGCAGAACCTACTCTAACACCGTCAACTAAAACTAAAGTGTGGTCGGAATTGGTACCACGAGTATATAAAGATGAAGATTGTCCTGCTCCGCCATTATGCACAAAATCTAATCCCGCCAAAGTGCGTAATAAATCAGTAATTGATTCTGGTTGGGTTCTTTCAATGTCTTGACGTGTAATAACTTCTACAGCAGCCAATGTGTCATTAATATTTTGTTCTACACGATTTGCCGTCACGATGATAAGTCTATCATCTGAGGGAGTCGCCTCTTCTGCAACAAGGGTTGCTGAAGACAATATAGCAGCAACTGCCGCAATCGATTTGAGTGTGGATCGGTTATACATTTTTAGTACCTGTGATGTTAGCGCCCGCCGCGCTTAAAAGTGCTCAGTCAGAAATTTAAGAGATCTCCAGTGACTGAGCGAATAATTGATAGCAACCAAAAGTTTTTGATTTACTATCCCAAATTGTCAATCAAGCCGGTCTCCGGACTTAGCTGAGTTTTACTTAACTTCGCATGATGCAAATCAAGTTCATCAGTATCACCGTTGCGGGGGCAGTGTTGGATTCTCACCAACTTCCCGAATATCCGATTCTTACTCGGAACACTCGATTGTTTTGACTTCCATTTCAAAGAATAGGCAACTGTTCGCTACTTTATTTGACTATTCTAATTTCTCGCTTTATCGATTTTTTGACAAAGCGTATCGAGCCCATCCAAAGCTCGAGGAGTAAAGCGATGCAATAAGTCACCATTTAATACATGAATTTGTTGTGACTTAACAGCGTCTAATTCAGGCCATTGACTCCAGTGCTGTGTTTTCGCACCTTCATTTCCCGAATGGTGCGGTATAATAATCACTTGAGGATTTTTTACAAGTACTGATTCAAAAGAAACTTGAGGATAAGGTGCGGAAACATCCGAAAACAAGTTGATCGCATTACAATCTTTCAGCAAAGACTCTATCCAACTATCGGGACCAACGGTTCGCAGTGGTTGATGCCATAATTGATAAAAGACTTTTACTGGCGACTTGCCTGCGTAGGTTCGAGTAATACTCTGATATTTCATTTTCATATCGTTTATTACTTTTTCGGCATTGTCTTGCAAGCCGGTTAATTCACCTAACTTTCTAAGATCACTACTAATTTGCGAAATATTAAGAATCTTACTTTGGTGAACTTTTACCCCTAAAGCTTTTAGTTTATCTATATCCGCTTGCTTATTCCCACCTTTCCATGCGATCACTAAATCAGGTTTTAAAGCCAAAGCCTGTTCAATTTGAATACCCGCATAGTTACCAATACGACGAATCTTTTTGGCGGCTTCGGGGTAATCAGCATATTCCACGGTGCCTACAATTCGATCCCCCGCCCCAATCGCAAATAATTGCTCAACCGTAGATGGTGATAAAGCGATGATACGTTGTGCTGGCGAGGAAATTTCAGCCTGGGAAGCGGTTATCCAAGAGCATAAGGTAATCAATAGCCCTAATAATCTAACTGTAAGATTGCGTGCTATCACCAGTCGATCCCTTTTCGAGCTTTAATTCCTGCTTTATAAGCGTGCTTAATATCCTTAATCTCGCTCACCGTATCAGCGATATCTCTTAGCTCTGCAATCGCTCCTCGTCCGGTAATCACCACGGATTGTTCTTCTGGTCGATTGGCGATCGCTTCAAGCACCTCTTGTTTATCTAGATATTTGTATCCAAGCATATAAGTTAGCTCATCCAGCAACACGACATGATACTGTGGGTCTGCTAAGTATTTCTTTGCGTCTTGCCAAACTTCTGTTGCCGCGGCAATATCTGACTCTCGATCTTGAGTATCCCAAGTGAAACCGGTGGCCATCACTGAAAAAGGCACGCCATTTTGCTCTAATAAATTACGCTCACCGCAGTCCCAGGTTCCTTTAATAAACTGAACCACCGCTGCTTTATAGCCATGGCCCACACTGCGAGAAACCACACCAAATCCGGCGGTACTTTTGCCCTTGCCATTACCAGTAATTAATAAAACGATTCCCCGCTCCTCCTGAGCTCTTGCTATTCCTGCATCCACTTTCTCTTTGTGTTTTTGTGATTTAATTTTGTGCTTTTCTTTATCTTCTGTCATGTTAATCGCCTCTTCCAAAAATGATTAATTCGTTGTTCAAAAATACTTTTAATATTAAGTCAGCTATTGCGTCTATTTATCATTCTAAGCCAGCAAGCTAATTGCTAGGTTTGACTATTTGCAAAATTTTGGTGAGATCGAGATGCTCTTCAAGTACATCAGCTAACCGCTCTAGCTCATTCTCTCGAACCTCTTGCCAGTCATATCCAGTAATTTGTTTACCGCTCGCCCAAAATAAAACAGATTCGGTTAAATATTTATTCTCGAATAATCCATGTAAGTAAGTTCCTATGATTTGTTGATCGTCGGAAATCGCACCATCGGCGTATCGATTGCCGTGTTGATCTTGCAAATGGCAAAAAGGTTGCTTTAACGATTTTCCAGTGGTTTGTCCGCAGTGAATTTCGTAACCTGTTAATCTGCCTTTCTCGCCAGCAAAATCATATTCACCCGAAACGCGTTTTAAATCTTTTTGTTGCTTCAACTCGGTGGTCATTGAAAACAAACCTAAGCCATTGGTTGTTCCTGCAGTACTTTCAATCCCATCTAGGTCATCCACCCGTTCTCCTAACATTTGGAAACCTCCACAAATCCCTAAAAGTTTGCCGCCATATCGACAGTGCTTTTCAATCGCGTCTTTCCAACCATTAGAGAGAATAAAATCTAAATCGTCCCTGACGTTTTTACTGCCTGGAATAATAACAAGATCCGCACCAACTAATTGCTCAGCCTCACGCACAAATTCAAAGTTTATTTTGGGGTTTGCTGATAGCGGCTCGAAATCCGTATGATTGCTAATGCGTGGTAAAACAATCACCTTAATATTCACTAATCCTTGCGAAGTTGAAGTTTGCCTCGGCACCGCATCTTCTGCATCAAGCTTAAGGTCTTGAATAAAAGGTAGTACTCCAATAACGGGCTTTCTAGTGTTTTCTTCAAGCCAGTCTAAACCGCCTTGTAGCAGTTTAAGATGACCTCTAAATTTATTAATCACAAACCCTTTAATTCGCTGCTGCTCGGTTTTCGACAATATATTAAGGGTACCCGTTAAATGCGCGAATACTCCGCCCCGATCAATATCGCTGACTAAAATAACAGGACAGTCGACCTCTTCTGCAAATCCCATATTGGCGATGTCATTGTTACGTAAATTAACTTCCGCTGGACTACCAGCACCTTCAATAATGACAAGATCATATTGATCGGTTAATCGCCTATAGGCTTCTAATACTGACTGAAACGCCAAAGCTTTAATATTACCGAACTCTTTTGCGGCAAGCTGAGAAACCGCTTTACCGTTAATGATCACTTGAGAGTTCATATCGCTGCTCGGTTTTAGCAAAACGGGATTAAAATCGGTATGCAGTTCTAATCCACAAGCTGCAGCTTGCAAAGCTTGCGCTCGACCAATCTCACCACCATCTAAAGTTACCGCGCTATTTAAAGCCATATTCTGAGGTTTAAACGGAGCGACAGAAAAACCCTTTCGTTTAAAAACACGGCAAAGCCCGGCCACTAATATGCTTTTGCCAGCGTCAGAAGAGGTTCCTTGGATCATCAAACCAGCCATCAGCGACGACGACTCATCGACTGATTAAACGAAACCAACTGCGGCAATAAACCATTTTCATTCCAAACATTAATTTGAGTTAAGCTAGCATAGTCGACCTGCAATCGTTGAAAGGGTATATTAGCTTTTGTAGGTTGATGAATAAAATCCAAACCTAGACACCAGGCCACTGCACATCGTATTGCTCCGCCATGAGTCACAATTAACAGTTTTTGTTCGGGATGTTTTTCAACCACTTGCTTAATTCCATCAAGTACTCGAGTGTAAAAATCAGCGACACTTTCTCCATTGGGAGGAGGATGCTTTACAGGGTTAGTTAAAAATAGAGAATAGTCATTTGGGTATCGCTCGGCTATCAGTTGGTAATCCATTCCGTCCCAATCACCGAAGTTACATTCAGACCAACAGCTTTGTGTTTCACAAACCGTTTGATTATCAAACGCAAACTCATGTGAAAAACTAGCTGCTCTTTGTAGTGGACTCGAAATGACTTTAGCGACGTTTTTTAGATTACCTGTCGACATTCTTAATTGAGCAAAGCCATCTTCAGATAAAGCGGCGTCGGTACGACCCAACAAGCAATTCGGTTGTAGAGTTTGACCGTGTCTAAGAAAAACAAGTTGCGTTAGCATGGGTTACTACCATTTTCTGTAGGCGCTTTTTTACCGCTATCTTTTAGCATTAACGGCAACCCCGCTGCGACTAACACCACTCGTTCTGATACCTTAGCAATAGCTTGGTTTAACCAACCAGCTTGATCAACAAATTGTCGACTGAGCTCGCCCATAGGCACAATTCCGCTGCCGACTTCATTGCTTACCAATAAAATTGGGACTGGCAACCGTTGGAGTTGCTCCATAAAATTGGCCTTCTCTCGTTCCCATTCATTCAATTCACCCTGCTCATCCTGAAAACGACAGAGCCAGTTTGACAGCCACAAAGTCAAACAATCAATCAGAATGATTGGACGAGATACCTGTTTATTCGGCTCCCAGCAATCGATTAGATTTTTTAAAACCTCACTGAGTAAAAATTTCTCTTCAATCAAACGCCAATGACTTGGTCGACTGGATTGATGATTAGCTATTCTTTGTTTCATTTCAACATCGTCTGCACCTGCGGTCGCGATATAGATCACTTGATCTGATAACTTGTCGGCCTGCGATTCCGCATAAGAACTTTTTCCAGAGCGAGCACCACCAAGAACTAATTGAATCATGCTGCCACCACAGAAACTTGTGAAGACACAATCACTAAATAAATACAGACTTCTGAGATTTGTTGCGCGGCACCGAGAGTATCACCAGTAAAACCACCTATTTGTTTCAAGTAGAGCCCTCTGAGAACAAGAAAGACAACTGCTAGAACTATTAATAGCATTAATACTATTTCGCTGACGAACAATAAACTAAACCCGGCAATAATAAGATTAATGCTCAATTCTTTAGTCGTTAACAATTCAGCAAGAGGTTTAACTTTGGAAGCTTCTTGGTCAGTCACATAAGGCAATTTAAAGATCATAGCGGTGGCCAGCGCACGACTTAAAACGTGCGCAACGATCAAACTGATTGCTACCGTTTCTATTTGGATTAGGCTCATATACTTGATGGTTAACACCATCCAAATGGCAACAGCCCCATACGTTCCGAGGCGAGAATCTTTCATAATGCTAAGCTTTTGCAGCTTTTCCCAGCCGCCGCCAAATCCATCGCAAGTATCCGCTAATCCATCCTCATGAAAACAACCCGTTAACAATACGCTGATCAACATTGCACCGAGTATGGCAAGGTCATTCGGCAGCAATAAATTAAGTAGTGAAAAACAAAGCGCACAAATTCCACCTACCAACCATCCGACCAAAGAAAAATATCGACTGGCTTGGTTTAACTTTTGTTGGCTGAAGTCAAGATCGTGCGGCACCGGAATTCTAGTAAAAAAACCAATTGCAATTAGTAGCAGTTCGAACTGATGTTTAACAAATTGCTTGTCAAGACTAGAGGGACTCATGTTAGACCGCTGTAATTCCTGCAGTTTCAAAACTCGCCATATCGTTATAAAAGCTAGCTGCAGCTCGAACCAACGGAACCGCCAAGGCTGCCCCCGTTCCTTCACCAAGTCGCATCCCTAAGTTAAGTAACGGTTCAACATCTAATTCTCGCAGCATTAATTGGTGACCTCGTTCTCCAGATTCATGACAAAACACCATATAGTCTTTGCAATTCTCATTCATTTTTATTGCTAACATAGCTGCCGCAGTAGCGATATAACCGTCAACTAAAATGATCTTCTGATGCTCTGCGGTAGACAGCATTGCGCCGACCATTTGCACTATCTCAAAGCCTGCAAACGATGCCATAATTTCCAGTGGCATTGTTTCTAAATGCTTGACTCTTGCGTTATGAAAAGCCAACGCTTTGTTGATCAGATATACTTTCTTTTGGTACTGCTTATCATCGATACCAGTTCCTCGTCCGACACAAGCTTCTGCCAATAAACTCATTAAACAACATTGAATGGCCCCTGCGGAGGAAGTGTTACCAATCCCCATTTCTCCAAAGCCTAATACGTTGCTGCCTAACTTTATATTTCGCTCTGCGGCGACTCGCCCTAACAACAACCCTCGCTCTACTTGCTCAACAGGCATACAGCAATCTTCAACCATGTTATTAGTTCCTTGCCCAAGCGATTGATGTTTTATATTGTCATGTTCTACCGGACAGAGCATGCCAGCATCAATAACTTCAAGATGAATATCATTGGTTCGACAAAAACAATTAATCGCTGCGCCTCCTTGCAAGAAATTAACTACCATTTGCTGAGTAACTTCAGGAGGCGCAATGCTAATACCTTCTCTTGCAATACCGTGATCCCCTGCAAAAACTAACATCGCAGGACGATTGATTTGTACCGGATCCTGAACTGAGAGTTTGCCTTGTTGCTTTTCTCGACTCGTTTGATCTAAGACTAAAGCTAGCTGAAGCGCTAACGCTTCGAGACGACCGAGTGCCCCTGCGGGTTTAGTTTTATTGTCAATCTTTGCTTGTAGCTTCTGACAATTTTTTAAATCTAACGGCTTAACTTCAAACATTAAATTTCCTACTACAGTGGTATCTTAAAATGATTGGGTACGACTTCTTGTTTTTAAAATTACAAAGAAGAATAGACTCCCAATAGCCGAGGTAACTATTCCAACAGGCAATACTTGTGATTCTAAAATAGTGTGGGCAATTACATCGACCCAAACCATAAAACTACCGCCTAAGGTAACGCACATGAACAAAACTTTATGGAGTTGTGAACCAACAATAAAGCGGCAAATATGCGGGATCATTAATCCAACAAATCCAATTCCGCCAACTTGCGCGACAAGTACAGCAGTGATAATTGAACAAAGAACGAGCATTGCCAATCTTAATTGACTAACCGGAATTCCTAAAGTAAACGCACCTTCGTCACCCGCTTGAATTGCTCCAATCCATCGTCTAAATACGACAAACAGTAATAGCCCCACAATGATCGCAATAAGTGGTAACGGTAAGTCCCCCCATTCGCTGTTAGAAAAACTTCCCATCATCCAGAATAATAAAGTGCTAGCAGTTTCGGGATCAGAGTAATAAACAATTAGGCTGGTAAATGCGCTCAGCATAAAAGATACCGCGACACCCGATAATAACAAACGCTCAACTTGAACCGCTGAACGGCCAGCCAAGGTCAACATCAATATAACCGAGAGCGCTCCTCCGGCTAGTGCACCAAAAGTAATCGAAATCATAGCTCCGGATATTGTTGAAATGACCACTACGGCACCTAAAGCGGATCCAGCAGAAATTCCAAATAAGTAAGGATCTGCTAACGGATTTCTTGTGACAGATTGTAAAATTGCACCGGTAATTGAAAGACCAATTCCGGTCAATAAGGCCATCAAAATTCTCGGTAAGCGTATTTCCCAAACGATTTTTTGGTAAACGGCATCAACACCGCAATGACTTTTAGATGCGCCGATATCATTGCTACAAACAAATACACTGTTAAAAACTTGGCTAAATGGTACATCAACGCTGCCGATAGAAGTGGCTACCACCACGCTAAGTAGCGTAAAACCTATCGATACCAATGCAATGATTGAAAAACTTACCTTCATTTTTCCGCCCCAAGTTCAGAAATGTCTTTGGGGCTTATGATGGATTTTTTAATTTGCGTATCGGGCGAAAAATCATAAGTAATTCGTTTACCTGAATGAAACGGGTGGCTGTCAACTTGCGCTCGAATACTAAAGACATATTCTAAGTTATCTCGGGTCAACACAGAGTCAGGCTCCCCGCTGGTGATAATTCTTCCCTCTTTCATCAGTATTAATCGGTCGCAAAAAGCTGCCGCCATGTTCAAATCATGAATACTCAACAACACCGTTATGTTCATCTCTTTGGCCAACTGCAACACATCAATTTGATGTTGAATATCAAGATGATTGGTTGGCTCATCTAAGATCAGCACTTTCGGATCTTGGACAATTGCGCGAGCAACCATCACTCGCTGTTTCTCACCACCCGATAAGGTATTGAATGCGTTTTGCGCTTTGTTCAATAACTCAACTTTTTCTAAAGCATGAGTAATAGTTTGTTTATCTTCTTGGGTACTAAAGGAAAAAAGTGGCCTATTGGGAATTAATCCCATGGCGACTACATCAAAGACCGACATTTCAAACTGGGTCGGAGGTTCCTGAATCAGCACCGCGATTTGTTGCGCTAACTCTCTACGAGAGTATTGATTAATGGCTCGTTGATTAAAGCTTAAGCTGCCGGTGCTAATACTATTCTTGCCAAACAAACATCTTAGTAATGACGATTTACCAGCGCCATTAGGGCCTATAAATCCTAGAAATTCGTTGCGTTTAACTTCAAAAGATAAGCTATCGAGAATTCGCAATTCATCGACCTGCCAACTTATTTGATCCGCAATAAAAATCGAATCGGTAACATCCAATTGGTTGGAATCAGCAGGTAAATGTAGCGGGTGTTGGGACAAACTTAACGCCTCGAATAATACTCTAATTTATGTCCGAGGTTTAGCGTTGCAAAAATGCATTATCAAGGTAGCAAAAGAGGAAAGCGCAGGGGCAGCAGTATGCCTTTCTACAACGCTCCACCGAGTTACCCGCTCGGAAAAGTAATCGTTTTAAGGCTATCAGCCAGATAGTCTCAATAATGATTTATTCGGTGTCCTGGCTTGCAAAATCAGGCATAGGAATGCCTATTTGCTTACAGTTGCGGGCACAGCCGTGGACTTTAACCACGTTCCCCTCTATAAATCAGTAGCAGATTGTACCATACCTTGTAGACTGATCGAGCCGCTAATTTGTCCGGATTATCAAGTAACTCGAATATTGAAAACGACTTATTCTAGGTAGATTATGCCAAAATAAGGCTTGTCTACTGGGAAACAACAGCCTAAATCGCAGCTAAATCAAATATAAGCGTCAAACAGGTCAATAATTAACCAATACTGCTAGTCTATTGCGCTAAATTCTGAGAAAATACGCGCCCTCTGAATCAAGCGACCACCGACTAATGACGAAATTGAAAGAAAATTTGTTTGCTTACCCAAAATATTGGGCTGAATGCTATGGGCGAGCAAAATTTCTACCAATGTCGCGCGCGGAGATGGATGAGCTCGGTTGGGATAGCTGTGACATCATCATTGTGTCAGGTGATGCGTATGTTGATCACCCTAGCTTTGGGATGGCTGTAATCGGTCGATTCCTAGAATCTCAAGGTTTCAGGGTCGGGATCATTGCCCAGCCAGATTGGAACGATCCAGAAGCGTTCAAAGCACTTGGTGAGCCTAATCTGTTTTTTGGTATCACGGCGGGAAATATGGATTCGATGATCAACCGCTATACCGCAGACAAGAAAATTAGAAATGATGATGCTTATACTCCGCATGGTGTCGCAGGCAAACGCCCAGACAGAGCGGTGATAGTTTATACTCAAAAGTGTCGAGAAGCGTATCCGCAGGTTCCCACAGTTATCGGCGGAATTGAAGCTAGCCTTCGACGAATTGCACAATATGATTACTGGAGTGATGAAATTCGGCGTTCGGTGCTGATTGATTCCGCAGCCGATATTCTACTTTATGGGAATGCGGAGAGAGCCATGGCAGAGATCGCTCATCAAGTTTCTCTTGGTCGCACTATTAACGAACTAACCGATATTCCCGGAACCGCCATCGTCAGAGATAGTATTCCTGAAGGCTGGACCGAAGTAGATTCAACTCGAATCGATTGGCCTTCGGACAAAGAATTACTCAAAGATATGGGTAAATCGAATCCTTATGAATACCAAGAGCCAAGTTCAGAATCTTGTCAAACCAAACAATCGGAAGCCAAAGCAGCTGCAAACTCCGATGAAGTGCCGATCACTTTCACCCCAACAGCGATTGTTCCAATGCCTTTGATGGGCAAAGCCGGTTTGAGGAATGAGTCAACCGTTATTAGGCTACCTTCATTTGAAAAAATAAAAGGCGACTCTGCGCTTTACGCACATGCTTCAAGAATTTTACATTTGGAGTCCAACCCGCATAACGCTCGAGTATTAGTACAAAAGCATGGCAATAAAGAAGTTTGGGTGAATACTCCGCCGATACCGTTAGAAACCGATGAAATTGATGGCGTTTTTGATTTGGAGTACGAAAGAGTTCCTCATCCGAGTTATGAAGATGCGCGAATCCCAGCGTATGAAATGATCCGTTTCTCCGTCAATATTATGCGCGGTTGTTTTGGTGGATGTACCTTCTGCTCTATCACTGAACACGAAGGCCGAGTTATTCAAAGTCGTTCGCAAGAATCGGTGATCAAAGAAATCGAAGATATGCGTGATAAAGTGCCAGGCTTTACCGGAACGGTTTCTGACCTAGGTGGCCCAACATCGAATATGTATCATCTGAACTGTAAAGATGATGAGATTCAGAAGAACTGCCGTAAACTATCTTGCGTCTATCCGGTCATTTGCAAAAACTTAATTACTGACCATAGTCAAACCACACAACTGTATCGCAAGGCTCGAGCTGTTCCCGGCGTTAAACGTGTTGCGATTGCGTCTGGTTTACGCTACGACTTAGCAGTAGAAGATCCGGAATACGTTAGAGAGTTAGTTACCCACCATGTTGGCGGCTATTTAAAAATTGCACCGGAACATAGTGAAAAAAATACGCTCGAAAAAATGATGAAGCCAGAAATGGATCGTTATGATGATTTCAAGAATATGTTTGAAAAGTTCTCGAAAGAAGCCGGTAAAAAACAATATCTCATTCCTTATTTTATTGCCGCTCACCCAGGTTGTGACGATACCGATATGCTTAATCTAGCACTGTGGTTAAAGCGAAATAAATTTCGTCTCGATCAAGTTCAAAACTTCTACCCTTCACCTATGTCATTGGCGACAGCCATGTATCACTCGGAGAAAAACCCGTTAAGTAAAGTGACCTACAAGAGTGAATCGGTTTATACCGAAAAAGATTTGGAGCGACGCAGAATTCACAAAGGCTTTTTGCGATTCCATGACGAAAAGAACTGGCCTATGTTAAGGGAAGCACTCAAGGAGATGAACCGAACTGACCTTATAGGCGATGGCCCGAATCATTTGATACCGGCAGAAGCAAAAACAAAGAAGTATCACTCAAACAAAGTTAGAGCTAATAAAAAGCCTAATCAAAGAGCACGTCGCTAGTTTAAAGTCTTCCAACTTGGAAGACATAGGCTTGTGGTCTACCTACCAATCGTAGCGAGCGCCTTCGTGCTTAAAGGTTTCCGTACTGATTAACACATCGCAGGCATAGTTTTCGATGCCATTAGATTTAACAATATTATTCAGTTCAGTTAGCACGTCATGTTTGGTTTTGCCGTGAATCATGGTAAACAAGTTGTACGGCCAATCGGGTAATTGTCGCTGACGTTTGTAACACAAACTGATTTTTTCTTGCAGACCTAAAAGCGCTCCTACTTGGTCGACTTCATCATCAGGAATATCCCAAACCACGATGGCATTTTCGACATAACCGACTGATTCTGGGTCAACGACCATACCAAACCGACTAATAACATTGGAATCAACGAGCTCCTGAATAAACTCAAAAAGTTTAGGCTCTGAAATACCACAAAGCTCCGCAAGCTCTTTGTATGGCTCATCGCAGATAGGCATGCCGCGAGATAAATGCTTAAGGATTTTTCGCTGTTGGTTAATATCCATCATAAGGTGATCACCATATCGCTATGATAGGACTCTAATATTGGCAAGTTCAGCATTGGAAAATCCATATGCAAGCGCAGATCATCTAACGCCGCATCTAATTTTTTTGCAGAGGAGCTTTGCACCACAAACCAGAGATTATATTCGTGTTCTCGCAGATAGTTGTGAGTCACTTCGTCGTAGGTGCTCACTAAGTGAGCGATATCCTTAACTCTTTCTGGGGGGACTTTAAGCGCGGCTAAGGTGCTGAAGCTATCTTTTTTACGAATAGCCACCGAGCCAAACCGGCTGATAATATTATTATCCTTTAGCTCATTGAGCCGATTAATCACCCAATTTTTGTCCAATTCAAGTTCTTTCGCTATTGTGGCAAACGGATCTTTGCAAAGCGGAAAGTTTCGTTGGACTCGATTAATCAACTTAATGTCGTCTTCACTAATGTCCATGGGCATCCCAAGGTATAGACCTGTTTAATACGTGCTCATTTGTAAATATAGTATAAATTTATTCCCATCGTAAGCCAAATACAATCAAAGCCCAATTCTTTCAAAGTCCTTCAGAGTTGCGCCAGTTCGCAATAGCAAGCGCAAAACAGCTAACAAAACCTGCGACAAATGCTCACAATAGCTTAAGAAACAACCACTTTCGTTGATTCTTGTTAACAATTATTATTCGGTCTTAGCCTCTGAACAACTGGTGGTTCAGCAGTTTAACGATGTTAGAACGCTTTATATGAATATTTTGCGGCGCTATTTTGCGAGCCAAGTTGAAAAATTACCAATACCTATTTGTCAGCTTTTTTTACCCATGTTAGTCTTAAACAGCTGACATAATGAACAAAGGATTATGTGACATGATAAAAGAGAATAACGCTATGACATTCACTAAGCGTCTTAATTATTCAGTGACCGAGGTCACTAGAGAAGAGTTTCTAGCAGCACTCTCAAAATATGGTAAAACTGAAGAAGATAAGAATCATGCTGAAAAAATCGAGAGTAAGTTTCTCAAGATAGACTAATCTAGATTTTCCTGATCACTTGATTCAACCGAAAACACTGTTTTTTCCAAACAGCTTGAAAGAAAAATACAAATTACACGACTCAACTGCGGCTAATAAGCCGTCTTAGGTAACTAATGTCGCGCTCTGACGCAGAACAACAGCTAAGATCTCTTGTTAATGACTTTAAACATGTTAGACAAGCCAGTCTAGATCTTGCAAGCCCCCTCAGTGAAGAGGATATGCAAATCCAATCGATGCCTGATGCTTCACCAACCAAATGGCATTTAGCCCACACCAGTTGGGCATTTGAAACTTTTGTCTTAAAACCGCATCTATCCAATTACCGAGTATTTCATCCAGAATATGAGTATTTGTTTAACTCTTATTATAATGCGATTGGAAAGCAATACCCTAGACCACAACGAGGCTTGTTGAGTCGCCCTAGTTTTAAAGAAATCCTTGAGTACCGAAGTTACATAGACCAACAAATGCACGATTTCTTGCTCAGTGGTGGTGATGACACGGTTGGGTTAATTAGGCTAATGCTCAATCATGAGCAACAACACCAAGAATTAATCTTGACCGATATTTTACATGCCTTGTCTCATAACCCGCTTTATCCTCGATACGACCAGCGGAAACGGGTTAATTACCAGCAAGTGGCGTTGGGCTGGACTAAATTTGACTCCGGCTTATACCCGATAGGTCACAATAATGAGGCTTTTTATTTTGATAACGAAGGCCCGCAACACCAGTATTATTTGGAGAGCTTTCAACTAGCCAATCGGCTAGTTAGTTGCGGAGAGTACCTTAGTTTTATTGAGCAAGGGGGATATCAAGAAGCGTCTTTATGGCTTTCGGAAGCTTGGTACCAATTACAGCAAGATAACTGCCGCTCTCCGCTATATTGGGTCAAGAAAGACAATCAATGGTTTCACTTTACCTTAACGGGTTTAGTCCCACTCGATTTGAATGCACCCGTTTCTAATATAAGTTATTTTGAGGCCAGTGCCTATGCAGCCAGCGTCGGTAAACGATTACCGACCGAGCAAGAGTGGGAAGTTGCCGCTCGAAGTGTCAATAATTCAACCCAATATCCAAGTGACAATCACAACCAGAATTCTTTATTAGGCCCCGCTGGGTGCTCTAATGACAAAGGGTTACAACAAATATTTGGAGAGCTATGGCAATGGACTTCTAGCAGCTACAACGCATACCCAGGATTTGCTACCGAACATGGGGCAATTGGTGAAT
>JBDVOJ010000042.1:0-2618 GCA_039969155.1 Kangiellaceae bacterium | reverse complement strand
TGAAGAAGCTATTGCTACTAACATATTGTCTTCAAGATTAAAAATGCTTGAAGAGTTTAAGATTATCACAAAAGATAAATTGCCAGATAATAAGAAAACCAATATTTATACATTAACCGAAAAGGGTGTAGACCTAATGCCCATAATAGCAGAATTATCTCTTTGGAGCGATAAGCACGTTAGAGAGTTTCATCCAGAATTGTATTCTGGCGAAACACTTCAAATTATAAAAAACAATAAAGAAGGATTTATTAACAAAAAAATTGAAGACTATAAGTTAGAAAATTGGAAATAGGGTGAAGGTTGTGCTACCGTTCCAACTAGTTAATTTAATTTTTAACGGTGAATTTTTTTAGCTTGTTACCAACGGTCTCGTATAAGAATAGTGCGGTTTTGTGTGCGAGGATTTTCCGCAGGAAAATCAGACGTAACAAAAAAGCACTAACTCTTGATTAAGCACATAGTTAAGCATTATTTTTAGCATCTATGTAAAAGCAGTAAGTCGAGTATCTTTAAGATGAACTAAAAATCAAAGATATGAACACTCAAATTACTGCTTCACCTAAGTTATTCATTGGTATCGACATACACAAACGCAGTTGGAAGGTACACTGTGCGACGGATCTGTCATCCGGAAAGACTTTTAGCATGCTGCCCGATGCCGAACTGCTCTATGAATATGTAGCCAAGCATTATACAGGTTATGAAGTGTCCACCGCTTATGAGGCGGGCTGTTGCGGATACCGTGCACTTCGGTGCTTTGTAGGTTATGGCTGGCGCAGCTTGGTGGTCAATCCGGCCGATATATTCAGGCGGGGCAAGGAGCGCCATACCAAGACGGATAGGATCGATGCCCAACTCATAGCACGGGAACTCAAGGACGGCAGGTTGAGCGGTATTTGTGTGCCGGACAAGTGCAGGGAGCAACTGCGGAGCCTTTTCCGTCGCAGGAACGATCTGGTCAAGGATATGCGCCAGATCAAGAGCTATATCAAGATGCAGTTGCTGTATTACGGTATAAGGATACCCCAAGAATTCGATAACGACCATTGGAGCCATAAGTTCAGGGATTGGCTCGATGAACTGGATTTCGGGTACGATACGGGCAATGAGGTCCTGCGTAGCCGTATGCGCAGTTTTCGGTTCATCGACCGGGAGTTCCGGGAAGTTTCCACCTTATTGCGCCGGTATACCAAGAAACACTTTAAGAAAGATTATATGCTTTTACGGAGCATTCCCGGTATAGGTCCCATAGTGGCCAGTGGTATTTTGAGCGAATTGGGCGACCTGCGCCGTTTCGATAATATCAAACATTTGGCCGGATATGTAGGTCTGGCACCGGGCATTTACCAAAGTGGCGATACCATCCGACATACGGGGGTGAGCATGCGTGCCCACCGGTTGATACGCAGTTATTTCATCGAGGCCTCTTGGCAGGCCATTCGAACGGATCCCGTGATGCAGGGCTATTACCGCAAGCATCACGGAAAAAATGTGAAGAGTGTCATCGTAAAGGTGGCCAGGAAACTACTGAGCAGGACATTGGCGGTGATAAAGACGGAGACCCCTTATGAGATAGGGGTATTGGAATAGAATATAGAGAAAGTAAAACAATAGGATAACCGAGCTCACAATAGAAGTAGAAAAGTCCGGATCACAGAACAATGTAGGTGGTCCCGCCGCTGGCGGGAACCACATCGGTTAGCAAGTGACCGGGCTTATTATAACTTATGATCATACAGATGCCGGTGGCCATGCCCAAAGCACGGACCACATATAGGATGCGGAGCAAGTTATATATGGTGTTGAAGTGTTGACAACCAAGCATTATGCTGGAAAGGGTTGCCAACAATCCAACACCCCAAAATCAACATTATGGACCAATAAAAAATAAAATATTAACTTTAGAGAACTGGACTAGGGCTTTTCATAGGAGGCTTTGTTGTAAAACGTTATTGATTACAATACAAGCTTAAAAACTGGTAGATTCCACTTTTCAAACTTTTATGTAAGTTCCCTTTTTTTGTCCCGTGCCAATAAACCGTGTTTGTGCCAGTAATAGGAAATTCTCTGTTTTGAACTTTAAAGTTTATTTCAGTATTCATTATGGCATCTGCTGCTCTAAAGTTCCATTCAATTTTTTCAATTTTAACTACTACTCTAACAACAGAATCAGTAGGGAAACCAAAAGTATTTTCCACATTCAGCTTGGTATTCATACTTTTTTGCAATTCCTCAACTGCGGCAACAAAAGTCGATTCGTAATCAGGAATCTTAGATTCTCCTATGCTCGGACCTGTCTTTACTATTTTTACTAAGTTGCTTTGTTTGTCGAAAACGAACTCTATTGATTTATTGCAGTTCAACTCGGAAGCAAGTTTATTTATTTTTTTGTGTGATGAACAACTAGTAATGAATGCAATATATAGTAATAATAGTAAATAGTGAAATTTCATTATTGGTTAGTTACTGATTAATGTTTTACAACGGTTCGGCTAAGCGTAGTGCGGAGGCAAGGAAACTTTTCGTTTCCGTCTGCCGACGTAGCTAAAGCTTATTGTTTTGCTTTTTCTTTTATGTTCCAAAGCTAAATCCATAAGATTTAGCGACATTCTAAA
>JBDVOJ010000041.1:0-18693 GCA_039969155.1 Kangiellaceae bacterium | reverse complement strand
AGAAAACCTCAGCGAACAGTGAGCTTGTTCATCCGTCAATCCTAAGCTCTTTAAAACATAAGATGGCTCTACACTTGCTGACGTGCAAGCTGAACCAGATGAGACGGCAATATTTTTTAAAGCTATAAGTAAGGTTTCACTATCGACATGTTCGAATCTTAAATTAACGATACCATCCACCAGTCGACTTTTCAGACCATTGATGTGAACACCAGGGATTTGTAATACTCTATCTAAGAACCGATTTCGCACTTGAAGAGTATGTTTTTTATTTTCCATTAACTCTAATCTAGCGAGCTCAAATGCTGCTCCCATACCCACAATTTGATGGGTTGCTAAAGTCCCCGAACGCAGACCACGCTCGTGCCCACCACCGTGAATTTGGGCTTCTATATTAGGTTGTTGATTCTTACGTGCGAACAGCGCACCGATTCCCTTTGGTCCATAAATTTTATGCGCACAGCAGGAGATAAAGTCTACCTTCAAATCACTGACATCGATTTCAATTTTACCAGCGCTCTGAGCTGCATCAACATGGAATGGTATATGATTTGCGTGAGCAATTTCCCCAATTGCTTTTATATCTTGCACTGTTCCTATTTCATTATTGACATGCATAATGGAAATTAAAATGGTGTCCTGACGAATCGCTTGTTCTACTTGTGAAGGAGTAACTAGTCCATCAGAGTTAGGTTGTAAATAGGTTATTTCAAACCCTTTGCTTTGCAAATAGATACAGCAATCAAGAATCGCCTTGTGCTCAAACATGCTGGTGATAATGTGCCCTTTCTTATGCCATTGGGCAATTCCCTTTAACACTAAATTATCGGCTTCAGTTGCGCCAGAAGTCCAAATTATTTCTCTTACATCAGCACCAAATAGATCAGCAACTTGATTTCTAGCGATATCAACCAATTCTTCCGCTTGCCAACCAAATCGATGTGAACGTGAAGCAGGGTTACCAAAAACACCTTCTGGAGTCATGCATTCAAACATTTTTTTAGCAACGATTGGATCAACGGGGGTAGTCGCCGCGTAGTCAAGATAGACAGGCTGTTTCATAGAAGTTTTGAGGTTTTACGAATTAGGCTCTAATTATACTATTTATACTGTCGGAATGGAGGTTTTGCTCAGAAGAATTAGCTAATTACTGCTTTTCGCAGTCTTTGGCGTGTTCAATATCGACTTCTTCAAAAAAATCATTAACGTCAATACCAGGTAGATTTAATTTTTGAATATCAATACCTTTGCTATTCAACTCATTAAGAAGTAGATTCAGTTGATTATCCACTGCACGAGAATGGTCGAGGATACCGCTGATAACTTGAGCAACAGGATCATAACACTTTTGGCTTTCACCATAGGCCTCAAAACCAATCAGTTGTTCAACTCGCTCGCGATGTGAATTACCTTTATTGGTATTGGTATTGGTATTGGTATCAATGATATGTCCGGGAATACCTATCACCGTAGCTCCCTCGGGAGCATCTTTGGTCACAACAGCATTCGAGCCCACTCTGCAACCATTCGCCAAAGTAATTGGACCTAAAATTTTGGCTCCAGCCCCAATGACGACATTATTCTCCAAGGTTGGATGCCTTTTTCCAGGTTCCCAAGATGTTCCTCCAAGAGTCACGCCATGATACAAAGTACAATCGTCACCAATGACAGATGTTTCACCTATGACAACTCCCATCGCATGATCGATAAAGAAGCGTCTGCCGATACTGGCGCCAGGATGTATTTCAACTCCGGTTAGCCAGCGGTTAAAGGTTGATATCATTCTTGCCAATAAGTACCAGTTCTTTTTCCATAACGCATGACTCAAACGATGCCACCACACCGCATGCAAACCAGGATAATTGAGGATTACATCCCAGGTTGAGCGTGCAGCCGGGTCACGTTCGAAAACGCTTTGGATATCTTCTTTCATCGTTGAAATCATAATTGTATTTTGCCACTGAATCTAACAGAAGAGGTAAAACTTATTGATCTATCAATTGTTCGATAGAAGACAAAAATCCTCTTAAAAGACGATTTTCGCTCTCAGTCACCTGCGCTTTAGCGAGTAACCGATTCATTCTTTGATCAATTTGCTTTGGATGTTTAGGGTTTAAATAACCTGTCGCTAACATTGCCTTTTCAAAATGCGCTAGTAATCCTTGCATTTGCTCATTGGTAATTTGTTCTTCGTTTTCCAAGACTCTTTGCTCGGGTAAATGTTTCAATTCTGAAAATGCCAAACGCATTTCATAACTAATAAGCTGTACTGCTGAAGCTAAGTTAAGCGAAGAATATTCAGGATTAGTCGGAATATAAACATGGTAGTGGCAGCGATGAAGCTCTTCATTGGTTAATCCAGAATTTTCAGTTCCGAACATGATTGCCACGGGGACGTTTTGAGGGGACTGCTTAATAATCTCAACCAATTCTCGCGGAGTCACAAGCTTGCTGGGTAAACTTCTTGTCCTCGCACTAGTCCCAACGACCAAACGACAGTCAGCAATTGCGCTCTCAATATCATTGAAAACATTAGCATATGCAAGTACATCTGAAGCCTTAGATGCGCGTTCAGTGGCTTCTGCACTTGGATAATGGCGAGGATTAACTAGTGCGAGATCCGATAAACCCATGACCTTCATCGCCCTAGCAGCCGCGCCAATATTTCCTGGGTGAGTGGTATGCGATAAAACGATTTTTAGTTTTTCTAACATTGTACTTTAATTTCTCTTTCAAAGAGCGTTTTGAGCTTTACTCAAGTGCACGGATAATATCATTCGGGCAAGGAGATTAATATTGCTAAAATAAGTAATTTATATAGAAAATATTAGAATATAAATATTATTTTTAGGTCTTAATGGTTATTTAAAGTTCTCCTTATACTAACAAATTCGTCTTGATCCAGCGACACGCCTGTCACCTAGCAAAAGAGCTTCAATTTCAATCGATTTAACGACTATGTTCTATACTAATTTTAGTTTTTGAGGAAATTGCCGATAGTTTAGAGATATTTTGTCAACTAGATAAAACTTTTCGTGATTCTAAGCGTCCTACTCTTTATGAAAGGAATTAATTTGCCTCGATTAACACAATTTTGAGTTAAGGTTTTCCCTGTCATGGAACCTACCCCGGCCTGATCTGCCAATCTGTCCGGGTTTTTTTTGCTTAAATTTCGGGAATCAAACAGGTAAGAGTAAAATGCTAAGCGCTATTTTTTACCTTTTCTAAATGCAGTAACGATATGATGAGTTTCCTGACTAAGAATTTCCCAAAGTCTATCGAATCTAGATTCTAGAAAAGCAGCATCTCTTAATTGCTTAACACTCAAGATATTGGGTTCATTTTCTAGGGTCTTCATACTCTTGGTCGAAGCAATGATTAACGCGACCTGCAATAGTTTTTCTTCCGCGCAGTAGCGGCGATCATGATCAGACGAAGTGTTAATCTCTTTGGTGTAGTAATGCTGGTCATACTCAAGTAAGTCCTCGTTGACGAGCGGCTTAATTAGCTTAATAAACTGCTGCCTTTTGGCAACGCCCACGATAGGCGAATCAGAACCGTTACTTGCAGAAAGCTTTTTTACTACGTTGGTGTTTTTGATTTGGTCGTCAACATGAACTGCCGAAAGAAAGCTCGAGATGTCAGAGCGTTCTTCTTCTAGTTTTATCCCAAAGAAATCCTCGAGTTTAAGCATTTTATCTCCACACAGAGCGATTCAACTTGAAACGAATTAGGTGCTAAAAATAATTATAGCAGAATATCGTTAAAATACTGATTTCACGCGTAAAATGAGGTTTTTCTCGGCTCGAAAACTAGTAAAAATTGGAATAAATGTCTCAATTGACGAATTGTGCATTTTTGTTAAAGCTTAGAAAGCAAAAAACCGGCATATAGCCGGTTTTAGGTAGAGTTAAAAAGTAATTTTGTGATTACTTCTTTTTAACGTCTAGTTTTTCTTTAATTCTAGCTGATTTACCACTTAACTCTCTCAAGTAGTAAAGCTTTGCTTGACGAACATCACCACGTCTTTTTACAGTGATACTGCTAATCATTGGGCTATGAGTTTGGAATACACGCTCAACACCTTCACCATAAGAAATTTTTCTTACTGTAAAAGCCGAGTTTAATCCACGGTTTCTTACGCCAATAACTACGCCTTCAAACGCCTGTAAACGCTCTCTTTCGCCTTCTTTTACTCTCACTTGAACAGTCACGGTGTCACCCGGAGCAAACTCAGGGATTTCTTTGTTCAGCTGTTCCTGTTCCAGTTGTTCTATCAACTTACTCATGATTCACTCCTAGGTATTTAACCAATCTTTCAATATAAATTCTTAATCGCTTCTTTCGTTCTTAAAGTCGTCAAGTAGCTTAAGTTCACTCTCGGACAAATTCTTTTTTTCTAACAAATCAGGCCGCTTCAACCAGGTATTACCAAGTCTCTGTTTTAAACGCCATAACGCTATTTTCTTATGGTCTCCACCAAGCAGCACCGGTGGAACAACTTTACCTTGGTAACTCTCAGGCCTAGTATAATGAGGATGATCTAATAAGCCATCTTCAAAAGAATCAGCTTCTGCGGATTCTTCATGTCCTAAGACACTTGGTAGCACTCGAGTCACTGCGTCAATCAGACTCATTGCCGCCAATTCGCCACCGCTCAAGACAAAATCACCAACCGATATTTCCATATCAACGAGTTGTTCTATTAAGCGTTGATCGACACCCTCGTAGCGACCGCAAAGTAGAATCAATTCTTGCTCTTGCGCTAATTCTCGTACCAATGATTGATTAAGTTTTTGTCCTTGAGGTGAAAGGTAAATAACTTTCACATTAGAACCGCTGTCTCGACATTGGTTCTTGGCAAATTTAACCGCTTTATCTAACGGTTCAACTTTCATCAACATTCCTGGACCACCGCCGTAAGGCCGGTCATCCACTGTACGATGCTTGTCTTGGGTGAATTCTCGCGGGTTAATACAGTCTAATTCTACTAAATCAGACTTAACCGCTCTCCCAACAACACCGTAATCCGTCACTGCTGAAAACATTTCTGGAAACAGAGTAATGGCTTTAAAACTAAAATTTAATTTATCTGTCGATTGAGAATTGATAGTCTTTAGATTCTCTAAATCATCAGTCAAAATCTTCATCCCAATCGACTTTCATCAATCCTTCTTCGAGGTTGACTTCTTTAATCACAGAATCTAAAAGATAAGGGATTAAAATCTCATGTTCTTTCTTATCAGCAACCATTTCAGCAGGCATTTTAACCACAACCACATCATTGGCACCGGTTGCCATCATGGAAGTCACCTTGCCTAACTCAACACCCTGAGTGTTGATAACGGTTAATCCCTGAAGCTCTCGCCAATAAAAATCATTATCGTCGAGTTTTTTTAACTGACTCTCATCAATTGCGATATCACACCCAATCATTGAATGAGCCAGTTCACGGTCGTCTACCTTATCTAGGTGGGCGACGATGGTCTTACCTTGTTTTCTGCCCTTTAAAAGTGAAATCGATTTCCAATTTCCTTTTTGTTTTACAAGCCAAGGATTGTACTTGAGGATATTCTCTCTAGGCTCTGTGTGGGAAAAGATTTTAACCCACCCATGTACACCAAAAACTCCAGAAATCTGACCGACAATTAGCGGCTTCTTTACTGGAGTTGAACTATCCATAATAAAACAGCTTTTTTAATTAAGCAGCTTTATGATCTTTTACTAATTTTTTAACTCGGTCGCTCATTTGTGCGCCTTGTCCAATCCAATGTTCAACGCGAGCGTTGTCAACACGGACTCTTTCTTCTTGGCCTGTCGCAACAGGGTTGAAGAATCCAACACGCTCGATAAAACGACCGTCACGTGCATTACGCTTGTCAGTAACAACCATATGATAAAATGGACGCTTTTTTGAGCCACCACGGGCTAAACGGATGGTAACCATGCGTTATATTTCCTCTAAATTCTTGAATTTGATGTCTGCTGCATAAGAATCCCATATATGGGCTTCCGATAGCCAACTAACGGCCTTAAATGGCCTCTTTTGGCTATAGAACTTTCGCTCAGAGCACAAAGGACGCGCATTTTATCTTTAAATGCTTCGTTTGAAAACCCTTTTCGTCGCTTATTTCAAGGTTTTTTAGGGTTTTGCGGTAGAAATGTATCGATAAAGGATAAAGCGACTTTGATTAACAGCTAAGCCCGCAACGAATTAATGAAAAAACATCGCCGATTAACCCATCGGAGGCATTCCGCCACCTGGTGGCATCATTCCTTTCATTCCGCGCATCATTTTCATCATTCCGCCCTTGCCCTTCATTTTTTTCATCATTTTTTGCATTTGCTTAAATTGCTTAAGCATACGGTTGACGTCTTGAATTTCTGTTCCAGAGCCCATTGCAATTCGCTTTTTACGCGAACCTTTAATCATTTCTGGAAACGCCCTTTCCTTGGGAGTCATTGAGTTAATCATGGCTTCCATTCGAATGGTGATTTTATCATTCATTTGATCTTTTGCTGCCTGCGGGATATTTCCCATTCCAGGCAGTTTATCCATCATCCCGGTCAAACCACCCATACTTTTCATTTGCACGAGTTGCTCTCTAAAGTCTTCTAGATCGAATCCAGCTCCCTTCATGACTTTCTTGGCAAGTTTTTCGGCTTTTTTCTTATCGACTTTTCTCTCAACTTCCTCGATAAGAGAAAGCACATCGCCCATACCTAAAATACGCTGAGCGATTCGATCGGGGTGGAATGGTTCTAGCGCATCAAGTTTTTCACCCATTCCAATAAATTTGATAGGCTTGCCAGTAATATGTCTAATCGATAAAGCTGCACCACCACGCGCATCACCATCAGCTTTGGTCAGGATAACCCCGGTTAGAGGTAGTGCCTCATCAAATGCTTTAGCCGTGTTTGCGGCATCTTGCCCCGTCATACTATCGACTACAAATAGAGTTTCTACTGGTGAGATCGCTTGATGTAACGATTTGATCTCGCTCATCATTTCTTCGTCAACCGCTAAACGGCCTGCGGTGTCTACAATCAGTACATCAGCAAATTCTTTTTTTGCTTGTTTGATTGCCGCCTTCGCAATATCGATTGGTTTTTGTTCTACATTGCTGGGAAAGAAACTAGCTCCGACTTCTTGGCTAACACGCTCTAATTGCTCGATTGCAGCAGGCCGGTATATATCGGCACTGACCATCATCACGGATTTTTTCTCGCGCTCCATTAAATAGCGAGCTAATTTGGCGCTCGATGTTGTCTTACCAGCACCTTGCAGACCAGCCATCAATACTATTGCTGGAGGTTTAACCTTGAGATCGAGAGTCTCATTGGCCTCTCCCATGGCTTTAACCATTTCACTTTGGACGATTTTGATAAATGCCTGACCAGGAGAAAGGCTAGACTTAACCTCTTTACCTAACGCTCGATACTTAATTTTTGTGACAAACTCCTTAACAACCGGAAGTGCAACATCAGCTTCCAACAGAGCCATACGCACCTGACGGAGCGTTGCCTGAATATTATCTTCGGTAATTCTTCCTTTACCGCTAATATTTTTTAGTACTTTATTTAAGCGTTCACTTAAGCTATCAAACATAGTTAATCCAAGAGAATTCATGGTTTGAGGGTGTTCTTTCGGTCATACAGCTTATTTATAATGCTGAGTTAAGACCACTCTAGAACAGCCATTTTTACGATTAAAATCCTATGATTTTTCATTACCGTATTTTCGTCCGGTATTATAGCGGCATATTCGCGCTGAACAACCGATTTGTTTAACGCATATCTTATAACATTTTATTTTTAAATTGGTGTAAAATCTAAGGTCTTGCAGCTAACGGCCTTAAAAGTAGCCTTTTATATTGAACAAGGGACCCAAAATTTGAATCTAGTCGCACTCGAAGTGTTTGGCTTTGTTTTATACAGCGGCTTGTTCGCACACGCATGGAGCCGACTATCCAAGAGTAAAGCGCTCGGCGCATTCATGCCTAGCCTACTTTTCGCCAGCATCGGTATACATGGCGCTGTGACCTATTTAAATATTAATACCATCGATGGCCAAAACTTCGGATTGTTTAATATTTTCGCGCTTACCACATGGATAGCAATGGCAATTGTTCTTTGGAACTTAATCAAACACCAAGCCAACGCTTTACTATTAATATCTTTACCTGTTGCAGCCATTAGCTTGCTTGAAGTTGCGCTTTTCGATAGTGATCCCCCCATCAGTAAACGTCAAAGCCTTTATGATGTTTGGCATATTTTACTTGGGATCTGCTCAATGAGTACGTTATTGCTGGCGGCTATGCAATCTCTGTTAGTTTTATATATAGATAATGGATTAAGACATCATCCGGCAACCATCCACTCTTGGTTAGGTCCCTTACAAACGATGGAAAGGTACTTAATCCAATTGCTAACCATTGGTTTCATATTAATGACCCTGTCGTTAGCTCTTACCTTTTGGATCTCTAATTCAGCATTTGAAGGGCAAGCCCTTCACAAAATCATCTTAACCCTACTTTCTTGGTTGGTTTTAGCTGTTCTACTTGTCGGTCATTATTATAGAGGCTGGCGTGGAGTCTTTGCGGCCAAATGGACTTTGATTGGCGTATTCCTGCTGCTGCTTGGTTACTTTGGCAGTAAGCTAGTACTCGAATTCATATTAAGCTGATGAAAAATTTCAACTTTTTGTATTATTAGAGAGTTTCACAATTGGACACTATTTCTACCCTTACTTTATGTTTAATTTTATTAGGCCTAATTGTTCTATCTGGTTTTTTCTCAAGTGCAGAAACAAGTCTTATGTCATTAAACCGATATCGACTAAAGCATTTGGCCAAGCACAACCACAAAGGCGCTAAATATACCCAAGCTTTATTAGCAAGGCCAGATCAACTCATTGGATTGATATTGATTGGTAATAATTTCGTTAATATTTTGGCCGCCTCACTGGCAACCGTCATATGTGTAAGACTTTGGGGTGATGCAGGTATAGCGATAGCAACTGGCTCTTTAACTATTATCGTTTTAGTTTTCGCCGAAATAACGCCAAAAACTTTAGCGGCACTTCATCCTGAGAAAGTCGCCTTTCCGGCTTCTTACGTGCTAACCCCATTAAGAAAGATCCTTTACCCTGTGGTTTGGAGCGTAATTGGTTTGACTAACAGCATTCTAAGAATGCTAGGGGTAGATACCAAAGATTCAAGAGATGAAAGCATTAAGCCCGAAGAACTTAAGATTATTGTAAATGAAGCTGGAGCGCTGATCCCAAAACGCCACCAAAATATGTTGTTGAGCATTCTAGACTTAGAGAAAGTAACGGTTGAAGACATTATGATTCCGCGCGCCGAGGTCAGCGGAATAGATATTAATCAAGATTTTGACCTGGTGATTTCACAAATCCGCGGAGCGGTTCATACCAGAATGCCCGTTTACGATGGTGAACTGGATAAAGTCTTAGGCTTTTTACATTCACGACAAATCATCAAATTACTCACATCAAACGATGGTGAGATTACTCTTGATGATCTTTTAGGCACAATGACTAAGGTGAATTTTATTCCCGAAGCGACGCCCCTCAACACCCAACTACTTAATTTTCAAAGAAATAAAGTTCGAATAGGGCTAGTCGTAGACGAATATGGTGATATTCAAGGCTTAGTTACTTTGGAAGATATACTAGAGGAAATAGTCGGTGAATTCACAACTGATTTTGCAGCATTGAGCAAGGACATTCAAATCGAAAAAGATGGAAGTATTATTATTGATGGCAGCGCTACCATCAGGGACATAAACCGTTCTCTCAATTGGAAACTTCCGACTTCAGGGCCAAAAACATTAAATGGTATTATTTTGGAATACATGGAGTCGATTCCCCAAGCTGGAACAGGACTGAGATTAGCAGGCTTTCCAATGGAGATACTTCAAATCAAATCAAACATGATTAAGAGTGTTAGAGTTTGGCCAGAGCTATATAGAAAAGGTCCTGCTCAAAACTTTAGCTAGTTAGTAGTGTTAGTTGATTAATAACAAAGAGAGATTGATATTACGACCGATTGTCTTTATATTCACGCCGCTTGGCGAATTTCAAACATTTTCTCATAGAGAAAGTTGTGCGGTACTAGGCATATTGCGAATTTAATGGTATCTTCGCAAAACACATACTCGTATTAGGTGTATTAGTCGCTGTGCTGGATTATCCAAACAGATTAGCGTCGGCGATTCTCAAGGAGAGACTACTATGGTTGCAAAGAATTCTCAGTTCACGTACCGCAGTAACGAGCAGCCAAATGGCTTATTCGATAGGAGCGGTCGTTTTTTCTGCCGTAAAGGCAGTTGGTTTTTCAAGACTCGTGAAAATATAGATTACGGACCGTTCGAAAATAGAGTGGAATGTCGCTATGCCTACAATGAGTTTATTGAAGTCGTGTCCGACTCCAATCAATTATCAACCGAATCATTTGACTACCAAGATACCAGCTCCAACTGGCAGCCCCCGAAAATAAATTTCAGCTAATTTTTCCTCTGTCTAATACCAAACAGAGAAGAAAAATCGAGTAACTACCGCATCAAAGCTATATGACGGCTCCAACCCAGGAGTCGTTTGTTCTCGAATATCTAGAAAATCTTCATAATCAAACTGGATGTAATCCACTGCCAGTGTAATCGAAAACTTATCAAACGCATCCCAGTCTAGAAGCTCGTGCTCATAAGCGACTTCAAACCCTAAACTATCGTTGCTAAAAGTACTCATTTCCTTATCTCTAGCAAGGAAGTTTTGTTGGTCAATTAAATCAAATAGGTCATTAAAGAAATTTGCTTTAGTTTGCTCATAATGTCTAAAACTAAAATCTAATATCCACTCCTCCCCAATAGGATGGGTGTAACTAACCTCATAATTAGTCGCTTCTATTCCCCAAGTATCACCAAATACTCGTGCCTCTGCTTTTATAGCCGCTCTGTATGGAAGGTAATACATCCCTCTGATTGCAAAAGCGTCACTGGTTCTAGTTTCAGGGTAAACTTCAGGTTGAAAAGCGTAGCCAACAGCAGAAGTAGGGTCCTTATACCTTACCGAGCGATATGGATTATTTAAAAACCCAGCATCGGTAATAGTTTCCCACGAAATCCCAATTAGACTATTTTTAGTAATTACCTGAGACACTCCAAAACGATATTGTTTTCTGGTAGCATCCTTTGCGAAATCAGGCTCATCCCTCTTTCCTACAACATCCCAGCCCTGTGAATAACCCGCACTGACAGTGGTTAAATCACCGAAAAAATCTTGGGTATAATTAAAGCTGGCTGTACGAGCGGCATAATCAGTTTCATCGCTTTGCCCGTAACTGAGACTCAAAACTGTTTTGTCTCTCAAGTAATCAAGACTAAACGAACTTTCTATCCTTTCTTCAGTATACGCGCTGGCTGTAGTAACAACATCAATTGACGCGCTACTCACACTGTCGACATAGTAATTCGCCGATAGTGATACAGTGTCTTTAATCGATTTACGTACAAGTATGGATGGTCCGTCGATTACGACTCCGCCACCATCAAATCGGTGATACAAGACATCAGCCCGATCTTCAGGTAGAACCGCCGCAATTAGCTCACTGGAAACCATTAAATTAGATAACAGTAATAAGCCAGCAATTAATGACGAAGGTGTTTTATTAATTACAGCCACAACCACCTCCTGCACCACCTTCTGCGCCACGTGCCATCTCTCGAGCTTGTCGTACATGATGCATGTAGTTGTCAGAAACAGGATCACGTCCAAAAAAAGTAATTGGATCCGCTAGGTTTTGCCTTTCGTAAGGTTTTACCCAAGGCTCTATACAACCAGATAAGGTTGTTAGAAAAATCAAACTAATTAGCAATCGCTTTGCGGAAAATCCCATTAAAACTATTCTCTTAGCAGCGTTTTGATTTGTTTGCGATAATCGTCTTCGTAACCAGACTTATAACCTTCGTGTAGATATCTGACATTACCGTCTTTATCAATAATCACGGTACTAGGCATCGCTTGTACCCCGTATTGTCCACTGACATCCCCCTTTGGATCATAAAGAACAGGAAAGCTAACTGGAGTATCCTTTAAGTAATTTATTGCTTTACTCGATTTGGCGTCCAGATTTACGCCTAATACAGAAAACCCTAAATTCTTATATTTGTTATGAATTTCGTCAAGGATAGGCATTTCTTGGCGGCAAGGCCCACACCATGAAGCCCAAAAGTTAAGTAATACTACTTGTCCTCTTAAATCCGACAATCGCACATTTTTTCCATCCCTACTTTTCAATGTAAAGTCTGGAGCCGCTGTTCTTTTCGCTTGAGCATCTGTTGCTACAAGCAAACTAGATGAGCTTAACAGTGCGAAAAACATGGTAAAAATAAAAGTTTTGCTGAGCAACTTCATAAGATTAAATCCTAATAAATCAAAAGATTGAGTACTGAATTATAGACAATCACTAGAAATAAATTGTGAAACTTGTTGAAATTTCAAGATCATTTGCTGTTTTTGCACTTCCTAACAATTCTATGTCATAAAAGTGATCTTTTAAGGTTAGGTGCATGGCAAACCAATCAGTAAACAATACCCGATAACCGCCACCGACCATGATTGTAGAACGTTGTTCGCCAGCAAAATCAGTACTTCCCAACCCGGCTAATAAATAGAGCGAGCTGGTAAACGCTAACTCCTCACCGATAAATCCTTCACCTGGCAAAATGTTAAAGCCAAGACTCACATTAAAATGAGAATATTCTCGCTGTTCGTCGGTTAACAGCACGACATTACCATTCAGTCTTTCAAAACTTGAAATTCCTGCTGTTGTAAGCGCATAACTTCCTTCGATAAAAAAGTCTTCGGTTACATGGTAAGCAATTCTGGCACCTGTTAATTCGCTCGAACCAAAGTCTTCAATACCGATAATTCCGTAGTAGGCACCTATTTCCCAATTTTCTGTATCAATAGCTTCCCGCTCGACTTCACGACGCTCTACTTGAGGATCAAAAATACTGCCCCGCTCACTTGAAAGCTCATCTTCGGCATCTTTTTCAGCTGCCGAAATAGGCACTACCGTGATCGGCAGCAATAATGTAAAGGCCAAAAAAGCCTTGCGAGTTGCTTTGGCAACTCTTAGAAAAATACGCTGAATCCTAATTTCCATTCTTCCACTTCGTCGTTGTCGTTTCTGCTAGTTAAAATTGTGTAATTTGAATATTCTGCTCTTATGAAGAACTCTCTTGAAATATAGGCCTTCATTCCGACACCAGCAAGAACAATCTCATCGGTTCGATCTTCTGTTTGTATTAATGTAGTAAACGGTAAAGTTTTAATTTTTCCCGCACCGAGCTTGAAATATGGCGTTACTCGCCACTCAGGAAATGGGTGGTGTAGTAAGTTAACCGACCAATGCCTTATGTCAGAGACGTTGCCGAGCGCTTGAGAAAGAGCGACTTCAGCCGTAAGGTTTTGTGTAAAGTTCCAAGCACTGTATAGGGTCAAGCTTGTCGCACCATCAAAATCCCCTGCCATCACTCCAGCTTCAAAAGAACGCTTTGTAAAGTCAGTTTGGTCGCTATTTCCCGCATCAAACTGTTGTCTATCAGGCAACAGAGTTAGCGCCATGGTATCTTCATGAACCCAGCCTTCTTGACCTTTTGATGCCCTTACTTTAAACCATTGAGTCTTCTTTTTGATTAACTCTACTTGTTCGCCTTTCTCTTCTATATGAAAAACCGGGTACCCTCTTCCTGGCCCTGTCCTTAATTCAATAAAAGACTCTGCGACGATCACTCGCTCATATTGCTGTTCATCTTCATCAGCAGTTACTGAAAAAGGCAATATGAGAATCCCTACAAGAAAAAGCAGCGTTTGAGCTGTCGGTAAACTTAAAGTTTGCAAGTTACTTATTATTCCTTAAATTGGCATTTAGTAGTAAGACAGGCAATAAGACTTAATAATCTCACTAATCTTGCGGCACATCAAACGGGTTATTATAGTATTGCCCGCCAATATCTAGCCATTCTGAAAGTAACTTTAGCTCAGCATCAGTCAATCGGCCAGCGTGAGAACCACCCACAGCAAACAAATTAAAGAATCCTTGACTATTATTTGCCGCTGAGACACGCATAGTCGCTCCCACTGGAACAGTTTGAGTAACCGGAATGGGGTTGCCCTCAGCATCAAGTATTAGGTTACCATCTTCATCAACTTCAAAGACTGGGTTTCCATTTCCATCGACTACCGGAATCAATTGGTCTATCAATGCGCCATTAACTAATTCAACGGCGTTGTCGCCAAACAATAGCTCTCGATAGGACACCAAGTGGTCAGGTTCATCAGCCGATGGATTCGCTAACAATTCGAGTTGGCCAGCGGGCACTTGTGCCGCCCCCATCGCATCGACTACGTTATGACAGGTTATGCAAGTATTGTCAGCAATTTGATTGCCCATTGCGTCAAAAACTAAACGAGGTAATTCCCATAATGGCTGAATTTCATCTTCGTAGTTAATTGAAATACGACATTGTGCTGACCAGTTTGTCTGGCAACCTGCACTAGTAGGAGCAGGGGTGTTTAAGTCGGAATAATCATAATTGATTTCAGGATTAAGTATACTTATTGTCGGGTCCGTCCAGTAGTCAAGATAGTGGATATTAACAGAAAGCGATTGATAGCCTTTCGCTCTATTATATGCCAACGCCATAGTTTCACCCTGAAGCGGAATTATTTCCTCTCCATCCACACCAGGTATTGATTGGTTATCAACGAACTCTAGGAGATTTGCGTCAGTATTTAAGAACGGAGTTCCTGTTACAGGAGCGCCCGCGTTCGGAGAACTAGGCTCGGCATCATATCTGCCATGTGGTAATTGACTATCTGATGTATGGCATCCGTGACATCGTTTAACTTCTCCGGCTTTAACCGTGATCCAATTTTGATGCCTCTCGTTGATTCTTCTGCCATTAGCATCGAGAATACTTATCCCAAACGCGACATTGGCAGGAACTTTGAACATTGCAGAGCCATCAGGTTCAACCACAGCGTAACCAAGAATATCTCGCATCAATTGATCTCTGCTACGACCAAACGCGGTGTTGTCCAACTCAACGATTTCTTCGTCTGGTAATGAAACGGCTTTTACAATACGGATAAATCGAGCAGGTCTTTCTGCTGCTGTAGTCTGCACTGGATCAGCCATTGCAGATATTCCGTTAGGGCTAGTATCAACACCATCAAAGTCATAAACACTCTCTATATGTACTACTCCAACATTCTCATTAACTAAATCTTGGTCGGCTGTAGGACCACTATCTGGAATTATCGTTCCCAAATCTCTCGGTGACATTGCAACAATTTCATTAATCACGACACCCTCGACCCCAACCACAATAGGTAACTGAGTACCTTCATTAGGATCGAAGCTCCATATGCCATAGAGCGGCTGAGCCTCAACCGCACCACCGGCATCAATTAGTTCCTGAGAGCAAGGGATTATAATTGGGTTGTCTTGGCTATCGACAGAATCTAGTCGACATGGTGTCCAACTAATCAAAAAGCGTCCTGAACCATCAAAAAGTGGATAAACATTTGAAAAACGACCTCCAATTGAAGGTTCATCATCGGTACGGACTTCAAACGGCGTAGCGCTAACCTGTGCAGGTCCTGTTGTTCCTACTGCAAAATCGGTTGTCTGATTGATCTCTGTAAAACTTTCCCAATCAATAAACGCAAGTTCACCTCCTAATCGCGTGGAAGTTTCTGGTCTCAACTTCACAATTAAACGCCCATCAGGCCCTTGGCGGGCTTGCATAAATTCTATTGTGCTGTCATCTGTGCCAGTAGCATGGGAATGGTACCCATAGAGAAATTCAAGGCCGGTACCATCGGGGTTTATTTGATAAAGGCTAATTTGGTCATTATTTCCTGCATTGTCCCAGCGACTGAAAACTATTTTTCCATTGGTCAAAACGCTCGGAGCTAAATCATGACTCTGATTAAAAGTAATCTGAGTGACATCGGTACCATCCGAATTCATGACATGCAACGCTAAGGTAGCAACATTCTGATCTTCATCAAACGCATCGTATTGGGGTTTCCCCTCGTCCAATAAAATAGCTTTAGATAATCGTTGTCGAGTTGAGGTGAACACTATTCGCCCATCTGGTAAGTAGTGCGGAGAAATATCTTGCCCTTCTTCGGCATTTATATCCGAAGTGATCACTCGCTTTACTTCTTTAGTGGTGTGATCGTATTCCCAAATGTTCCATGTCGGTTGGTCTTCCTCATCAGCATCTTCAATTTCCGGTGCTCGCATGGCAAATACCAACTTTGTACCATCGTAGGATGTATCAACATCTTTAATATCGTAAAGGGCTCCCTCTTCAAAAATGCCATCTGTAATGTTGGTTTCGGCGGCACTTGGTGTAGCCCGATCCTTGATATACAGAGCAGCCCCCGGAAAAAAATTGATAGGTTCACGAAGAATCACTTCTGCTGGCTGCTCTACGCCATTGTCGTCTACTTCTACAGGTAACGAACGTTTCACATAAGCGATGGGGAAATCGACAACAACCGGATCTGCAGATTGTCCAGAAGTTTCAACACCTGCATCTCCGCTAGTACATGCGGAAACCAAGATGCTGCCCAGTACGCCCAAAAGCGCAAGGCGAATTCTTTTAATATAGATATAGCTCATAAAAACCTGCCGTGTTATTCCAATGAATTACAGAGTGCCGACTGTCGGCTAGCTGGAACGTTCCATCAGAGGCGACTATAGTTAAATCAAGAATTTAGCGCTACAGCCGATAGATTCCTAACTCAAAGTATAGATGGATTAGGATCGATAGCTTCATTATTCATCAATAGATAGCCTATTTCTGTGCGAATCATCACGAAAAGCTGATTTCAATTGAGCTACAGTTAATTTCAGAATAAGGGATTTTCACAACTTAAGGCTGCGAAATCACTGAAATTCAAAGAATTTATTCTTGAGAACAAACTACTCTTATTAGAGCAAGTACAACAACTATTTACTGGGTAATTATTATGGCCGAAGTAGTAAAAAGACAAACAAAACTCTGCAAGATGGTAACATCATTATTTGCAGTTGGCATGACGTTGGTCGCCTCACAGACCAGCTTAGCGGGCCCGCGAGAACAAGCCAAAAGAATTCACGACCGACTTGCCGGTGTTCCACCAACCGAATCGGTTCTCGATCAAATGGAAGCAGATTTGATAGGCAACGACGCCGTCGGAGCAGCTTATAGAGCGATGGATAATTCTGCATTCTATTCGATCACGCTAAAAAACTTTGTAACGCCATGGACTAACGAAGCCGAAACAGTCTTCGCTCCACTTAATGATTACACCGCTACAGTGATCGGGATAATAAGAGATGATATCGATATTAGGCAAATGCTCTATGGCGACATTATCTATACAGGGAATGCGAATGGCTTAGCGGCTTATTCAAATTCTAATAATAATCACTACGAGCAAATGGAAGACCAAGCTCTAGACCTTCAAGCCGTTCTGCAACAATCAACTCAATCCAGTGTCACAGGATTAGAAGCTGAAGCCACTGCTGGTGTTTTAACTTCAAGAGCCGCCGCAAAAGCGTTCTTAATAGATGGCACCAATAGGGCGCTGTTTAGGTTCACATTAATTAATCATATGTGTGGAGACTTGGAACCCTTAAAAGATATTACAAGAGCTGCCGATAGAATCCGCCAAGATATCGCTAGAAGCCCAGGTGGTGATAGTCGAATTTTCAATAACAGCTGTTACGGTTGTCATGCAGGGATGGATCCGATGATTCAATCCTTCGCTTATTACCAGTATGAATACAACATTGAGTCAGATCCCGACGGAGAGAACGGTCAATTAATCTATAACTCTGAAGGCGAAATTGACCCAGTAACAGGGACTCGAGTTCAGGCTAAATACTTTAATAATAAGGCCAACTTTCCACATGGTTTTATCACTACCGATGATAAGTGGGATAACTACTGGCGAGCAGGTCAAAACTCAACCATCGGCTGGGATGAAAACTTATCTGGAAACGGTTACGGAGCCAAATCGATGGGACAAGAACTGGCACACAGTGCGAAGTTTGCTCAATGCCAAGTTGAAAAAGTTTTTGCAAATGTTTGTTTACGCGAGCCAGGAAATGCAGCTGATAGAGCGCAAATCCAAAGTATGATTACTTCGCTTTCAGACAATAATTATGAACTCAAGCGCACTTTTGCTGAGTCTGCCGTTTATTGCATGGGAGAGTAAGATAATGATTAATAGAAACAAACTAACAAACAAGTTTTCTGTTGCTACTGCAAACAGCGCGCTTACTGCGGCGATATTGATCTTTTTATCAGCTTGTTCTGGTGGTGGTGCTGAAGTCGAAGAAACCCCAGTAGCGCCTCCCCCCCCAACGACTGGTTATTCTGGCCCACCTCCTGCGACTGATGACGTGCAAGCATTTAAACTCAATGTGTGGGATAACTTATACGCTCAAAATCGTTGCGGCCAATGCCATGGAACTTCTCAGGAGCCAGACTTTGTAAACTTAGAAGACATTAATATTGCTTATGCCAAAGCCAATACCATTGTCGATCTAACGTCTCCAAAAGATTCGCGAATGGTGACCAAAGTTGCCGATGGCCACAATTGCT
>JBDVOJ010000040.1:0-28948 GCA_039969155.1 Kangiellaceae bacterium | reverse complement strand
CTTAGCAGTGGCTTACTGAACACTAATCAAAGTCGATTGCGTCAAAGCTACCGCCAAAAGTTTGCAGCTAAAACCAATCGAGTCAAAGATTTTGCTGTGAGTCATCGCGGTGTGTTTACTTTTGTTGACACGAACTATCAGCAATACTCGATTGGTCAACATGGCTCAACCGGAACACCAACTGAATCAGATCGACCACTAAAGGGAGTAAAGGGTTCTTAGTTATGACTAGCCAACCTACAAACTCCGCTCTGCAAGCAGCGCAACCAACTCAGCCTGCGATGGCACCCAATGCTCAACCACCGGCAGAAAACCCTCTTGATAAACTCCGGGATATTCATTTACCTGAGCCGATAGATTCGTTTCCCTTTGCGCCAGGCTGGTGGATATTGTTAGCTATTTTGCTGATTATCGTGGGCTATTTGATCTATCGGCAAATCAAATATCGCCGGGCGATCAGATTGCTAGTGCCAGCAAAAAACGAACTCGAACAACTCAGAGCTCTACCAGAAGATTTGATTAACGGCCAAGCCGTCGCTAAATTGTCCGCATTGATAAAACGAATTTGCTTGCTATATTTTAAACCGACGATGGTAGCTGCCTTAAGTGGTAGTCAGTGGTTGGAATTTTTGAACGCTCAAACGGCAAGCATTGCAGAAAAAAATAGTAAATCCAACCATCCATTGTTTAACGAAAAAGCTCTATCGCTGCTCTCTCAAGCGGCTTATCAAAAGTCTGTACGAATTGCTCAAGACGACTGGTTTGAATTGCTAGGGGCTAGTGAACAATGCATAGAATTAATCATCAAAGACGCTGCCCGTAAAGAGCTCTCTGGCAATACTGATCGTCAAATGAATAACCCAATAGCGAGGGGCAACCAATGATCGAACTGGTTTACCCTTGGGCTCTTGCAGGACTACCGCTTCCGTTAGTCATTTGGTTGCTACGTAAACCGCAACAACCTAGGTTAACTTCGATTAGGACTCCCCTATTCGCTAATTGGAATGCGATACAACAAAACCAAAATAGCAGCTCCGCTCGCCAATGGTTGAACTACTTGTTAACTTTTCTTTTATGGTCTGGCGTTGTGTTAGCTTCCGCTCGCCCGCAATGGATTGATGAACCGATAGAATTGCCGACAACTGGAAGAGATTTACTATTGAGTATCGATATTTCCGGTAGTATGGAAGAAGAAGATTTGAAACTTAAAGGTCGTACCGCTAATAGGCTGACAGTAGTTAAATCCATTCTATCGGAGTTTATCGAAAAGCGAGAAGGTGATCGATTAGGGCTGGTTTTATTTGGAGAAAAAGCTTACCTACAAACCCCTTTAACCTTCGATTTAAAAACTGTTCAGTTTATGCTTGATGAAACGGTGATCGGTCTAGCAGGCGCATCTCGAACAGCAATTGGCGACGGCATCGGATTATCAATAAAAAGATTAAGAGAACGCCCGGCTGAAAATAGAGTGTTAATTTTATTAACTGATGGTCGAAATAACTCTGGTGAACTCGACCCCATCGAGGCCGCTAAGTTAGCCAAACATGCGGGTATTAAAATTTATACCGTGGGTGTTGGCGCGGACAAACAAACCCGACGTTCACTTTTATTTGGAACGACTACTTTCAACCCGTCTGCGGAACTGGACGAAGAAACCCTCAAAACAGTCGCCAAACTAACCGGTGGTCAATACTTTAGAGCGAGAAGTACTGAAGAGTTAGCGCAAATCTATGATCTGCTAGACCAATTGGAACCTGTGGAAGACAAACCTGAAATTTATAGGCCGGTACAAGAATTATATTATTGGGCACTGCTTTCTAGTTTTTTAATTCTGTTACTGCCATTAATTATTAATTTATTAAAAGGTCTTGTGCTCAATGCAACTCGTAAAGGAGATCAATATGCCAATTGATTTGTCTGAGTTTCATTTAATTCGCCCTGAAATGCTTTGGTTGTTTATCCCCTTAGTGATTTCGTTATATGGTGTGAGGCACTTGGCTAGAAAACAATCAAGTTGGCAATCCGTTATTTCTCCTCACCTACTAAAATTTTTAGTAGTGACTGGTGAAAAACAGCGTTCTCAAGTCGGCTTTTGGCTAACAGCCATCATTGGCTCGTTGATCATTTTTGCGGTTAGCGGCCCTTCGTATCGAGAAAAATCTGTACCAGTGTTTCAGACGGAAAATGCTAGAGTCATTCTATTGGATCTTTCTTTATCGATGGATGCAACTGATGTAAAGCCAGCAAGAATTGACCGAGCTCGTCACAAAATAATGGATCTGTTAGAACTAACCACAGAAGGCACCATTGGTTTAGTGGTTTATGCTGGCGATGCTTTTGTGATTTCCCCACTTACTTCCGATGCCAACACTATCGCTTCGATGATCCCGACACTTTCTACCGGCATAATGCCAGTACTTGGAAGTCGTCCGGACTTGGCAATTCAGGAAGCGATTAACTTACTCAAGAATGCTCGCCAACCGCAAGGGCAAGTCATCTGGATTACCGATGGTGTTGAGTCTGAGTATGTCGACAAAGTGATTGAAAACGCTAGCGATAGCGGCTATTTGCTTTCCATTTTAGCGATAGGCACTGAGCAAGGTGCACCAATTCCTCTTCCAGACAACAACGGCTTCTTAAAAGACTCTGGCGGTAATATCATTTTGCCTAGACTGGAATCCTCGCGGCTCAAAGAAATTGCCCGAGGTACTAATGGCCAATACGTTGAGCTTTCGGCTGACTCAAACGATGTTGAGTTTATTCTGAACATGTTAGAACTGGATGCAAAAGAAAAAACCGAACAAGCCGATGAGAGAATTAGTCGCTGGATCGATGATGGTTATTGGTTGAGCTGGTTAATTCTTTGTTTACTTTTGTTCAAATTAGTCAGACGAACGGATAGTCAGCTACTTACTGTCTTAACGAGCTCAACACTGATTTTCCTTGTGGCTGGCGCGCCATCCTCGGCTCAGGCTAATATTTGGGATGACTTGTGGAAAACACCTGACCAACAAGCTAAAGAGGCCTTTACACAACAGCAGTATGAAAAAGCAAAGGAACTGTTTGAGCACAAGCAATGGCAAGCTGCAGCGGCTTATAAAAGCGAGGATTTTGATTCAGCACTGCAACTCTACTCTGAGTCAGATGATTTGGAGTCGCTCTATAATCGTGCCAATAGTTTAGCTAAGGCTCAAGCTTTTAAGGAAGCCATTGAGCTTTACGATCAAGTCATTAATTCGCAACAACCTGGTAAAGAATCGGTTATCGACGATGCCCAGCATAATAAAAAAATAGTTGAAGATTTGCTAAGAGAGCAACAGCAAAAAGAGCAGCAAGAACAACAAGATCAAGAGAAAGAAAATCAGGAAAACCAAGACTCAGAATCTGAATCGGACTCTCAATCTGAACAAAATTCAGAAGAGCAGTCAGAACAACAAGAAAACAGTGAACAGCAAGAGTCGGAAGAACAACAATCACAACAACAATCCGACGAACAAAAAGAACAAGAACAAAAACAAGCAGAACTGTCTGAAGACCAAAGAAATAAAAGTGAGAAAGATCAAGCGCTGGAACATTGGCTGGAAAAGATACCCGACGACCCAGGTGGGCTGTTAAGAAGAAAAATGTACCGCGAATATCAGAAACGTGGCCGTGAGCAAAAAGAAGAGAAGATTTGGTAGGGTAACAGAATGATGCAAAGACTAAACAAAAGCAAAATACACCGCTCATTTATAGGGCTTGTAGTGTTATTAGCGAGTAGCCTGATTTCAAATTTCGCTCATGCAAAACTCACCCAGTCTATTGACCGCACTGACATTCATGCGGGTGAAAGTTTTATCTTAACCATTCAACTAGATCAAGATACTGGTGCAGAACCTGATTTATCCATGATCCCAAAAGAATTCACAATTATCTCTAATAGCCAATATCAACAGATGAGTTATATTAATGGTAAGAGTAATACTATCAAAGGCTGGAAACTAAAACTAAGCACTTTGAAAACCGGTAGGATAGTCATCCCCTCGATCCCAGTGGGAAATGAAAAAACTCAACCTATCGTGTTAAATATTAAAGATACCAGCGATCGAATTGACTTATCCGGACAGAAGAAAGCCATCTTTTTGGAGTCAATGGTCGACCAAGAAAAGGCGTACGTACAACAACAAATAGTATTTACAGTGAGACTTTATCGTGCTGTTAACACCCACTATGCCAGACTTACCGAACCTAGCGCGGGTGATAGTATTATCGAAAAACTTGGCGATGATATTCAATACGATAAACACATAGACGGTACTCGCTATGTCGTCACCGAGAGACGTTATGCGATTTTTCCACAGCAAAGTGGTGAACTCACCATAGACTCGATTAATTTTACGGCGGACGTCAACGACCCAAGCCGACGGGGTTCAAATCGATTTCTAAACACAACGCGACCAATTAGTGTTAACAGCAAATCAATTAAAATTGCTGTACAACCGCAACCGAAAAACGCTTCCAATCCGTGGATGCCCGCAACAGAAGTCGTGCTAGCCGATAAGTGGTCTAACAGCTCAAACCAACTAACTGTCGGTGAGCCAGTGACCTGGACCATTCTACTTTATGCTCAAGGACTGAGTGAATCTCAAATCCCCGAGATCCGACTACCTAAGGTCGATGGTCTTCAATTTTATCCTGACTCACCGCAAAAAGAGCGACAAGTAAATGATAAAGGAATATTAGGACAACGCATCGAAAAGCTAGCGGTGATACCTTCTAAAGAAGGTGAAATTACTATTCCTTCCATTGAAATCAGCTGGTGGGATACTAAAAGCGATAGCCAAAAAACGGCAAACCTACCATCCAGAACATTCAAGGTTTTGGCGGCAGCTATTCCTGAAGGTGTTACCTCGCAACCCGAGCAAATAGCACCGGTTCAAGAAACCCCCATCATTCAAATTTCCGACAACACACGACATTGGCAAATTGTTAGCTTGATATTTGCGGTTCTTTGGCTGATAACATTGGTCGGTTTCATGAGAAGAGGAAGTTCAAATTACGAGCATTCTCAAAGTAAGCTTAGAAAAAAACTAAATGCCTCGGACTTAGTAACGCCGCTCACGAAATCAGAACTATATAAAAAACTGATCACAGCGATCAAAAAACAAGACTTAGTTAACATTGAAAACTTGCTGGTAAATTGGGTTAGTAAAATTTCTAAAGAACCTATCTACTCAGTTGGCCAATTGAGACATATGCTCAATGATAAGCAGATTCAAACTAAACTATTAGCACTCGAAACCAACCGTTACGCACCGCAAAAAGAAAATCAACACTGTGACTTAACCAAGCAGGATCTACAAAAAATAGCGGAAATCCTTATTCAACCCGGTCCTTCAACAGACCAAGGAATTCCTCCGCTCTATTCATAGATATTATTGTTTGTTGAGTCATTACCTATCTCAATAGCGACACTAAGCTTTAATCTAATTAACATCCACCTGGGTTTTCTAGCGCATAGTCTCGGGAAATGATTTCTCTCAGCACGTCTAAATCAACATCATCCAGCTTATTAATATAAAGGCATGCTTTTGACTTTTTAAACTTCCCAAGCTTGCCATATAGCCGGTCGGCATGCTCAAATTTTTCGCCTAAATAAAATGTCATATTGGCTTTTCTTGGGGAAAAACTAGCTGCAGGAACGATCCCTTCTCTACCGCTCTCATAGACGTAATGGTAAGTTCCAAATCCGACAATGGAACTCCCCCAAAGCACCGGAGGCAAACCAGTCACTTCCTGGTATATCTGTAAGGCAATCTTGGCATCTGATTGGCGACGTGCGTTATCTAAGTTATCAATAAACTCTTGAACTGAATTTTCTTGAGGTTTCGTTTTATTTTCAACGCTATTCTTCTTGACCATATTCATAACACTCCGTCGGTAGTGATTGGCGCTCAAACAAACCAGACTTCAGCATATTCCAACTTGCTAATATTACTAGTCCCTAGTCTACAGAATGCTTACTCAATCTGTCCAACTGTCCTATATGCGGACACTTTCTCGAGCAAAGTTCTTAAAAGCGGACACTTTGACAATTGTGTGAATTCAACTAAAAACCGATAAAAAGCTTTATTTTCATAGAGATAGAGTACGTTTAGAAAACTGGCACAGAACCTGCTCTATAACTCTGTAAATACCGCAGATTCCCGATACTGAAAGATAGAGGATTTAGAAAATGACAGACCCAAAGATTATAAAAGACAGAGTTTGCGCAACTCTTTTCTCAATAGGCGCAAGCTTAGGACTATTTAACATGATTTGGAATCAATTGTGCGTTTAGACTTGGCCTAACAGTTTTAAATTTCACTAACCGACCATGACCAAACTGTATCGAGTAAATTTCAAGTCGAGTATCAGCTACTCTTCATATCATTCAAAAAAGGAAATGCTGCTCTAGTCGCGGCCGATTGAGCCAAGTCAATTTGAGTTTCTAAATACTCACTTTTTGCATCACCCCTTGAAAGTATTTCTCCCATCGGATCACAAACTAACGAGCCTCCGGAATAATCCAACTGATTAGCGTCAGAACCTATACGATTAACACCTATCAAGAAACACTGGTTTTCAATCGCTCTCGCTTGTAATAACAGCTCCCAGTGGTGCTGTCGAGTCGAAGGCCAACTCGCAATCACAATCATTAAATCTACTTGCTTAGCCACTTGTCTAAATAGTTCAGGAAATCGTAAGTCATAGCAAATAAATGTTGTCGCTCTAAACTCGCCTAACGAGAAAACAACTTGCTTATCACCGGTAGCATAAGCCTCTTTTTCTCCAGCAAGTGTAAAAGGATAGTTTTTACAATAGTGACTTATTAATTCACCGTTATGGTTGATAAAAAAAGCAATATTTTCCGGCTGCAACTTAGCATTACTTGCGTCACTACTTGCTCGTTTCTCATTATTAATCGCTATTCCACCGACAATATTGATTCTACAATCCTTAGCGAGTGAGCATAAAAATAAAACGCTTTCTCCTTCAAGAGGCTCAGCAATTTCTTGGTGACTCATAGAGTAACCCGAGTTAAACATTTCGGGTAAAACAACCAGCTCACAACCAGCATTAGCAGCACGTTCAATAAACTCTTTAGCTCGCAAGAGATTCGCCTGCTTATCATGCCATTTGATATTTAACTGAATACTAGCGACTTTCATTTTTGATACCCCAGATTTATTTTTCTAAGTAGAGTGTGACTAGACTTGCATTTTAATCGACTATTTTGGTTCCAGGTGGATAATAAGTCACTTCAAAACGGATACCATCCTTGTCTTTCATAAATAGCGCTGTTGCACCGCTTAACTTCTGAATATCCGGCACTTCAAAGCCTGCCGCTAACATTTCGGTTCTAACTTGTTCTACAAATTCTGGACTTGGTGCTTTGAACCCTAAATGGTTCATTCCCGCGCCATAGCGTTGGTACTCGTTGGCGTCTGAGCGAGCTTGATTGAATTGAAAATAAAATCCATCGCCATCGGTCCATACATGCTCTTTGACTTTTTCGAATCCCAGCAATCCTAACAATTGATTGTAATAACCCATGCTCTTTTCCAGCGAGCTAACTAATATTGTGATGTGGTCTATTTTAAGCGACATTTAGTCACCCTGGTGTCAGTTTATCTTAGTACATTTTTAACACAGACGTTTTGCGAATAACAAGCCGTTAATTAGCACTTGCAAACTTAAAAGACAAAAAAAAAGCCGTTACAAATTAGTAACGGCTTTTCTTCTAGAATGAAGCTAAGTGGAAAATATTAGCTTTGTTTACAATGGTTTTTGCAAGTCTTCAATCACTGCTGCTAAGAATCTAGCCGCTTCACCACCAGTACAAGCGCGGTGATCAAAAGTTAGTGAAAGTGGCAACATTTTTCGGTTCTCAATTCCTTTTGCCGTTAGCTTAAGCTCATTTCTAAACCGCCCAGTTCCCAAAATGGCAACTTGCGGTGGCGAAACAACCGGCGTTCCGTAACGTCCGGCAATTGAGCCGAAGTTCGACAAGGTAATTGTCCCACCTTGTTGGTCATCTTGCTTAAGGCCTTTGTTTTCAATTTTTTCACGCAACTCTTGTACTCGCGCTCTCACTTGATTGGCATCTTTTGAATCGGCATTGTGGATCACCGGTACATAAAGCCCATCCGGTGAATCAACCGCAATCCCGACATGCACATTTGGATGTACTAAGCGCTCAAACTTTTCGCCATCAAACCAAGCATTTAATGCTGGTTCGATTTTTGAAGCAAACACTAGCGCTCTAACGTATCGAGCTAACGAGTCTTGCTTCGGCCAACTGGTGATGTCTGCATCTTCCATTAAGGTTGTTGGTACAACGGTAGCATGCGCCTTCGCCATCCCCATTGCCATTGCTCGTCTAACACCTCGAACGGTTTGTGGTTCTACGCTGACTTGAACGGTTGGCAATCCACCGCCAGCGGTGCTTGAGCGTGCTGCAGGCGCACTAGCAACACTACTAGCTGGAGAACTAGCGGCCGCATCGACATCCGCCTTAGTAATCGTTCCTTTTCGACCATTAGCGCTACATTGTGATAATGCCACACCTAAACGTCGAGCGTGTGCTCTCACCGCCGGTGATGCTTTAAAGTCCAATGGATTTTCATCCGAAGAGACATTGCTGCTAGTCGCTACCACTGCGGGTTGTGGCTTGCTACCAATCAACTTACCATCAGCTTTGGCTTGCTTAATATCGCTTTGAGTGACAGCTCCGTTTGCCCCAGTTCCTACCACTTGACTTAAATCTACTTTTAACTTTCTTGCTAAAGCTTTGATCACCGCGCTGGCTGACTCAATAACCACTTTGTTACCGACTTCAACGGCACCGACCACGGTCGCTGCATCAGCCGGCTTGTCATCAGAATCGCTGCTTACGGCCGGTTCTGGCTGCTTAGTTTCAGCGGCTACGCTGCCGGCAGAGCCGAAAGTAACTAAAGCCGCACCGACTTCAATCACATCGCCCGCTTGACCATGCAATTTCGCCACAGTGGCAGCGAAAGGTGAAGGTACTTCAACGACCGCTTTGGCGGTTTCCATTTCAACCATGGGCTGATCAAGCGCTAAGGTATCGCCTTCTGCGACTAACCAACGAACGATTTCAGCGTCAGGTAAACCTTCACCCAAATCAGGTAGGTTAAATACATCAGTCGCTACTGCTGTTGTTGTAGTTGGCTGAGGAGCCTCGGTTGTTTTTGTTTCGGCAGCTGCAGGAGTCTCTACAGCACTCGGAGCACTGGCCGATTCAGGAGAGTTACTACTAGAGCCGTCACCATCAAACTCTACTAACACCGCTCCAACTTCGATTACATCACCTTCATTGCCACATAGTTTGGTAATGGTGCCTTTATAAGGTGAAGGAACTTCAACGACCGCTTTCGCGGTTTCCATTTCAACCATTGGTTGATCAAGGGCAACTAGATCACCTTCTTTGACTAACCAACGCACAATCTCTGCGTCGGGTAAGCCTTCCCCTAAATCGGGTAAGTTAAATGTTTTCATCGGTACTCCATAAGTCTTTTAGCTTCTTCAACAATATGCTCAACTTTAGGCATATATTGTTTTTCTAATCGATAGTAAGGAACAACAGTATCGTAACCTGAAACTCGTCCAATAGGTGCTAATAAACTAGTGACTCTTTTTTCTGCGATTTCCGCCGCAATTTCTGAGCCAACAGCACCGGCTTTAGGCGCTTCTTGAATAATACAGGCTCTACCGGTTTTCTCAACAGACTCTAAAATGGTATCAATATCCAATGGGCTAACAGTAGCAACATCGATAACTTCAGCGCTGATCCCTTCTGCAGCTAATTTTTCAGCCGCTTGCTTGGTCTCATGCATCATCGCGCCCCAACTGATTAAAGTAATATCAGTTCCTTCACGGTCAACAAAACACATACCGATTGGATATTCTTCGCCATTATCTTCAATTTCATGTTTTTCAATACGATAAACACGTTTCGGTTCCAAGAAAATCACCGGATCAGGATCACGAATAGCTGCAAGCATTAAGCCATAGGCTCTTGATGGATTAGATGGAATAACGACTTTCAAGCCAGGAATATGCGCAAAAATGGCTTCGGTACTTTCTGAGTGATTCTCTGGAGCGTGAATTCCGCCACCAAATGGAGCGCGAATAACCATTGGTAAGGTTAAGCGACCTCGCGTTCTATTTCGCATTCGGGCACAGTGAGAAATAATGTGATCAGCTGCTGGAAAAATGAACCCCATAAACTGAATTTCAGCCACAGGCTTCATACCTTGGGCCGCCATGCCGATAGCTAAACCGGCGATCATTGCTTCCGCTAAAGGCGTATCAATGACCCGCTCTTCACCAAATTTTTGTTGTAGGCCGTCAGTCGCTCTAAAAACACCACCATTAATTCCTACATCCTCACCAAAGACCACAACTTCTTTGTCGTGTTCCATTTCATGAGCCATCGCCATGTTAACAGCTTCGATTAAAGTAATTGCGGCCATTATTTTGCTCCTCGTGCAATCGCTAACTCTCGTTGCGCAAGTGTTTTCTCTGGAAGTTCTGCATATAAATAGTCAAACATCGCTTCTGGTGGATCCGTTGGCGTATTTAAATAATTATCAACGGCTTGTTTAACTTCTTCCGCTAATTCGTCCTGCATGCTTTGCTCATCATCTGCTGACCAAGCATTTTTGCTTTCAAGATATTTTCTCAGACGAATGATTGGTTCTTTTTTCCAACCATCGTCAAGCTCACCATCTGGACGATAGCGCGTCGCATCATCAGCGGTGGTGTGATCACAGAGTCGTAAACTAATACATTCGATCAGCGTTGGGCCACCACCATTTCTGGCTTTTTCAGCAGCTTTTTCAGAAGCGGCTTTAACCGCAACAATATCGTTACCGTCAACTTGAATACAATCAATACCAGCGGCAATCGCTTTTTGTGCATAGGTTTCACAATTGGTTTGAATTTCACTCGGTACCGAAATCGCCCATTGATTGTTATTGATCACAAAAACAACTGGCAAATTCCAAATTCCCGCTAAATTTAACGCTTCATAGAAGTCACCTTGAGAGGTTCCGCCTTCGCCTATTTCAGTGAATACACAACGTTTTTCACCGCGCATTTGGATCGCCTTAGCAACTCCAGTAGCGTGCAAGGATTGAGTAGCGATAGGCACCGCAATTGGGAAGTCTTCTTTAGCGTGCTTAAAATCACTACCACTTTCATATCCGCCCAAATATAACAAAACCTCTTCCATCAATACGCCATGCTGCACCATTGAAGCTTGACCACGATAGTAAGGGACTAATACATCTTCTTTTGTCATTGCAGAGGCAAAGCCTACACCAATCGCTTCTTGACCAGTCGCAGCGGGGTAAGTCCCCATTTTACCGGTTCTTTGCAGTGCGTAAGCCTTTTGATCTAACACACGAATAAGGTTCATATCACGATAGAGGCTTTTTAGAGTGTCTAGGTCTCTTGCGAAAGCGGGTGGCACGTCATTACTGACAAAAGTACCTTGCTCATCCATATATTGGAGATATTTAATTTCGAATCTTGCAACAGTAGTCAATTGAGGACTCCTTCTGTTTTGCGGAACGCTTGTACCAGTATAAATTCTTATACTAAAGTTTGCAGACTAAAGCGTTAGACTGGGATAATCTGATCTAAATAGTTTACTATTGATCTCTTAGTAAGTATCAAAGTAAGCTAATAAATATTGTGGAATTTTGATTAACTTCCACAGGGTCGGCATAATAATCCCTAAACCTTAAATTGTATAGATAAATCGGGTCATTTAAGCGAATTTTCTCGATTTTCTATAGAATTTAACAACAATTAGACGATTTTAGATTCAATTCTGGTCTAACCACCCGAAGCAATTATACAGTGAATAAGCGGGCATCTCAGTATTCCGTAGCGTCAACTTGAAAATAACTTCGTAGACACCAATTTAATGTTCGATTAAACCGTATATGTGGCCAAATATTCGAATACTTACAAAGGCAAATTCTAAACAATGGACTCAAACAACACTTCGTTAGTTAAATACCGTAAAGACTATACGCCTAGCCAATACTTGATTAATAGAACCGAGCTTGAGTTTCAGCTCTATCAAGAACACGTTATTGTCAGCAGTAAGCTACTGATTCGAATCAATCCTGAACCGGCAGAAAAAGCATTGAACCCGCTAGTATTAGATGGTGTGGAGCTGGAACTTTTGGAAGTAAAAGTGGACGGCATCACTTTATCTCCAGATGATTATCAAATAGACAAAGAGAAGTTGACCATTCACCCAGTCAAACCCAACTTTGAATTACATACCAAAGTGAAAATTTATCCTGGTAAAAACACCTCACTGGAAGGGCTTTATTTATCCAATGGAAAGTTTTGTACTCAATGTGAAGCCGAAGGATTCCGAAAAATTACATACTATTTAGATCGCCCAGATATAATGTCGGAATTTTTTGTTTCCATTGAAGCCGATAAAAAGCACTTCCCCACTCTGCTCTCCAATGGCAACCTTATCGCTTCAGCTGATTTGGATAATGGCCGACACAAATCCGATTGGCATGATCCTTTTGTAAAACCCAGTTATTTATTTGCTTTAGTCGCCGGAGAATATGATTGTCTAACGGATCAGTTTGTTACCATGAGTGGCAGAACTATCGAGCTAAAACTATTTGTTGATAAAGGAAAACTCGACCAATGTGATTTCGCCATGCAAAGCTTAATCAAATCGATGCAATGGGACGAACAAGAGTTTGGCAGAGAATATGATCTGGACCTTTATATGATCGTTGCAGTGAGTGACTTTAATATGGGAGCAATGGAAAACAAAGGTTTAAATGTTTTTAACACAGCCTACGTCTTAGCAAAAAAGGAAACTGCGACCGACGCTGATTTTGAAGGTGTCGAGAGAGTCATCGCCCATGAGTATTTTCATAACTGGACGGGTAATCGAATTACTTGTAGGGACTGGTTTCAATTAAGTTTGAAAGAAGGTTTAACCGTATTCAGAGACCAAAAGTTTAGCGAAGATATGCAATCTGCGGCCGTCGAGCGAATCGACCAGGTAAAAATAATAAGAGCAGCTCAATTTGTCGAAGATTCTGGTCCCATGGCGCACCCAATCAGACCAGACTCCTATATTGAAATGAACAATTTTTATACTGTCACTGTCTACAACAAAGGAGCTGAAGTCATTCGCATGATGCATACCTTGTTGGGCAAAAAAGGATTTCGTGCCGGAATGGATTTGTATTTTGAGCGCCACGACGGCCAAGCCGTCACTTGTGAAGATTTTATTGTAGCGATGGAAGATGCCAATAAGGTCGACTGGTCACTATTTAGAAATTGGTATCGACAAGCTGGCACGCCAGAAGTATCAGTAAACCCAATTGTTTCCTCGGCTAACCAACTTACATTAAAATTTTCTCAGAGTTGCCCTGCGACTCCCGGCCAAAAAGAAAAACGACCTTTTATGATCCCGATAAAGTTAGGCTTTTTAGATTCAAAAGGCAAGTCAATTAGTTTTTCTTTGGCAGATAATCCAATCCCCGTTAATGAAGCCTTAGTGGTATTAGAAAAACCACAACAAAGCTTCACTTTTGAATTTGACCAAGCTGTCAATTTAGACACTCTGACCCCGTCGCTTCTAAGAGATTTTTCGGCGCCAGTCAAATTAAAAACTGGTTACTCTCAAAAACAACTCGCACTTTTATTCGCCCATGATGTTAACTCATTTAACCGTTGGGATGCGGGTCAATCGTTAATGGCGAATCTACTGTTGTCAGAAACGAATCTAATTACCGAATCCGATCTTAACGCCATCTCTGACGCTTTCGCTAACTTACTAGACGATGCAAACTTAGATCCGTCATTAAAGGCCCTTGCGATTCAACTGCCAAATTTAAATAGTTTAATCGGAGATGCTCATAACGTTAATTTGGATCAGCTATTTAGCAAGTACCGCCAAATGAAATCCCATTGCGCTGTTTCGCTAGAACAAAATTGGCTCGCTATTTATAACAGTCAATCAAATCTAGTTGAGCAAAGCTCAGGTGACCGATGGCTAAAGAACACCGCGCTAAATTATCTGGTTGAAGCAGACCAGTCAAAGCATTCAGCGATTGCGTTAACCCAACAATCAGACGCGAACAATATGACCGACGAAGTAAACGCATTACAAGTACTATGTCGAACAGCACAACCGCAAAAGCAAGACTCGATTAGAAACTTTTACCAGAAATGGCAGAACGAAGAACTGGTTTTGGATAAATGGTTCAGCGCTCAAGTCCAGTTAGATGATCAGCAAGTTATTGGTAATATTGAAAAGCTATTTACTCATGAAAAATTCTCAATCACCAACCCCAACAAAGTACGAGCCTTGTTTGGTGCTTTTGTTGGAGGAAACACCATGCAATTTCATACTGCAACCGGCGCGGGCTACGAATTACTGGCCTCATTAGTTAAAAAGCTCAACAAGGTAAACCCTCAAATTGGTGCGCGTATGGCTAAGCAATTTGGGAGTTGGAAAAAATTTGATAGTAAACGTCAAGCGCTCATCAAAGAGCATTTGGAATCGATATTATCAATCGAAGATTTAAGTAAAGATATTTTCGAAGTAGTTAATAAATCGTTACAAGACTAATCCTAATTAACTTGTAAGCAATTAAACAAATCAATAAAATACGATTACATTAGTAACAACTAGACTACGGTTGAACGAGAGTTTAAACTGTGTACTAATCATTAACATTGGACGAGAAAACAATATGGCCATAATCAAATGCCCTTCATGTAGCGGGAAAATCTCGGATAAAGCCAAGGTCTGCAGCCATTGCAATTATGACTTTGTCAACAAAGCGACCGCTGACGGTCTGAATGAAGAACAACTGGCATCGAAAAAGCGAATGGAACATATCAAACGCCGCTATTCACTGCAAATGCAAGCTATGGTCGGTATCATCTTAGTACTAGGTGGTTCACTTATGTGGTATTTCGGTGGGCGCGGGTTTGACACGGGGAGTGGTATTTCCGGAGTTATCATGTTGGTCATTGGCGCAGCTCTATACCTGACTACCCGAGTCAGATTACTTTTGTTTAAGAAATCTAGCTGATCAAGCGGAACTGAGTGTTTAAAGCTTTGTAGCAATCTCTTTAAATTGCAGAGCAAAGGAGTGCTCGCTATCGTACTGATTAAAAGTCCCTCCCATAATAGAATGGGTATCAAAAGGTCGCTTATCATAGTGTTGACTTTGCGCCCAGTAGGCTTCCATATCCATAGGGTTCCAGCCTAAAATCTCAGCATTACTCGGAATTCTCGACTTCATATTTATCTCCTGTTTATTCAAAATCCAATTTGATTGAATAAAATTTAGCGTTCAAAGTCGTCAATTCAAGATAGAAAACTGGCGAAAGCATGATAAATCGTGGCAAAATTAGTGTTATTCGACGTTGGCCAAGGAAAATAAACGAAATGATTTCTTCGAAAAGACCATTAATACCAAAATTAATAGCGGCACTATTATTAGCGAATTTGGCATCTTTTCAGTGTATCGCAGAAGTTTACAAGTGGGTCGATGAAAACGGTAAGATTCATTTTTCTGATAAACCGTTCGATGAGAAAAGTAAAGCAGTGAAAATGAAACGCCAGCCTACGCCTGAAGAAATTCAACAGGCAAAGCAACGCGCCGCGCGAGTGATTCAACACCAGAGAAAAGTCAGTGAAATTACTTCTGAAGAAGCGCAACAAGAACAACAAGCTAGAATGAAGCGAGAAAAGAAAAGCGCGATTCTAAATAAAGAGTGCAAAATGGCACAAACGGAAATTATTCAGCTCGGTAGAGGTTATCGCTCATATACGGTTAACGACAAGGGCGAGAAGTACTTTTTATCGGATCAGGAAAAGAACGACATGATTGCGAAAATGAAAGAACTCGTTAAGCAACATTGTCCAAAAGAAGACTAACGGGTTTGCTAGTCTATTAATTTTCGATTACCCATCAAATAATCGTCACCGATACAACCACTCCGAGTTAACTCTAACCTATCGGAGTGGCTACACCAATCATCAATGGATTTTATTCGCTAACTAAAATCATCTTCTCTGGCAATTGCAGCAGCTCGAATACTGCTTTGCACTAGTATTAACAACTCTCTTAGCGCAACAGAAAACTTAGCGAATTCATGTCGGCGGCTCGCTCTAAAGTCTGCCACCATTTGTTGCCAACGTGCAAGCAAGTCTTCGTTTTCGATAATCCAAGCAATGATCCGCTCTTCGGCTGTAGCCTTACCAACAGACATATGTAAGACCGCAACTGTTAAGCTTCGTTGTTGCCAGTCAAGCTCCTCTCTAAAACTCGCTCTTGCAAACGCTTGCCAATGATTATCAACTGGCTGTGTGGTGATTTGATCAAGGAACCAATGTAATTCTAATTTGGCTCCCAACTTGTAATAAACCTCGCCGACCAAAGATACTTTTAAGCTTGTTAGTTTAGACATTTCAACGATATCTAACCCTGAAAAAATGGTACTTAAATAACCCACTTTAGTTGCAAGTGATTTAGGAACGCCTTTAGAAACCCATTGGTCAATGCCAGCTCGGATGCTCACGTGCTCGTCTTTATCGAGAACTTTTTTGATATCCTTTTGTAATGCAGCAATACCTGCTTTAAAGAACTCAATGCCATCGTGGATGGCTAAGTTTTTGCGTCTGTGTCTTAGGAACCAACGCGTGCAACGTCGGATCATTCGTTGAGTTTGATAGAACATGACATGTTTTATACTGGCCGGCACCGTATGATCTAACGCTTCTATACCTGCCCAAATTTTAGGCATATCAAATATTTCTTTTGCCAAAGTGAAACAGATAGCGACATCTGATGCAGAAGCGCCGGTTTCATCGATGGTTCTGAACGCGAAATTGCTGCCAGCATAGTCGACCATTTCATTGGCTAGACGCATGGCAATAATTTCATTCTTTAACGGATGATTTTGCATTTGCTTTGGAAACTTTTTGCGCAATGGCCTTGGAAAATACTTAACTAACTCATCCTGATAATAAGGTTCGCTAGAAATCTCTGGTGTGCAGAGATCTTCCTTCAGCATCATTTTTCCGTAAGCGGCTAAAACCGCGAGTTCTGCTCGCGTTAATCCTTTTCCTTTTGCTAATCGCTCTAATAGCTCTTCATCATTTGGTAAGAACTCTAATTCCCTATCAATTTTTCCTTCCTTTTCCATCCAATGAACAAACCGCATCAACTCCTTTACCATTTTGACACTACGTTCTTCACTGATACTGATTGTTTGTGCTTGTAAAAAGTTCTCTCTAAGCACGATATCTCCGACTTCATCGGTCATGCTTAACAACATTTTATTACGCTGTTTGAGGGTCATATCACCATCAGTCACAATCTGATTTAGCAATATCTTAATGTTGACTTCATTGTCCGAACAGTTAACTCCACCTGCGTTATCGATAAAGTCCGAATTACCACGTCCGCCATTAAGCATGTATTCGATCCGTCCTAGTTGAGTAACACCAAGATTTCCGCCCTCTCCAACAATTTTACAACGCAGCTCCTCTCCATTGACTCTTAAGTTGTCGTTAGCTCTATCACCAACATCACTATTAGTTTCGCTTCGACCCTTAACGTAAGTTCCAATTCCCCCGTTCCACAGCAAGTCCACGTTCGACTTAAGAATCGTGTTAATAAGTTTGTTCGGTGTCATACTATCCGCATTCACACCAAGCCAGGCCTTAACTTCTTTAGATAGTGGAATTGATTTAGCGGAACGCAGGAACACTCCACCGCCTTGAGAAATTAATTTTTTATTGTAGTCATCCCAACTTGATCGAGGGAGATTGAATAGACGCTCTCGTTCTTTATAACTCTTTTCTGGGTTTGGATTAGGGTCGATAAAAATATGCATGTGGTTAAAAGCAGCTAGTAGTTTCGTATGTCGAGAGCACAACATCCCATTTCCAAATACGTCACCCGCCATATCACCGACACCGACAGCTGTAAATTCGGTTGTTTGGCAGTCTATCCCCATTTCCATGAAGTGTCGTTTGACTGACTCCCAAGCGCCTTTTGCCGTTATTCCCATTTTCTTATGGTCATAACCGACACTGCCACCAGAAGCAAATGCATCACCCAACCAAAAGTTATATTTTTCGGAAATGCCGTTGGCAATATCTGAGAAAGTTGCAGTTCCTTTATCAGCGGCGACCACGAGATATGGGTCGTCTTTATCCAGCCTAACAACCTGCTTCGGAGGAACAAGTTCACCATTAATTAAGTTGTCAGTTACATCAAGTAATGCACTAATGAATATTTTATAGCAGCTGATCCCTTCTTCCATAAACTCATCTCGAGAAAGTCCGTCAAGACTCCGCTTACAAACAAAACCGCCTTTAGCACCCACTGGAACGATAACAGAATTCTTAACCTGTTGAGCTTTTACCAGACCCAATATTTCAGTTCTAAAGTCTTCTTTGCGATCTGACCACCGGAGTCCACCCCGAGCAACTTTTCCTCCTCTTAAATGTACCCCTTCTAATTTTGGAGAGTAAACAAAAATTTCAAACATTGGCGCGGGTCTTGGGATATCAATTATCTTCGCTGGAGTTAACTTAATCGAAATATAACTCTTAGGTTTTCCTTGCTCATCTGACTGGAAAAAATTAGTTCTAATAGTAACGTCAATCAACTCTAAATAACGATTGAGAATTCTATCTTGGTCTAGGTTAGAAACATTTTCTAGACCATCAATAATTTTAGCTCGCAAGCTTTTTTCTCTGCGCTTGTCTCGGTTGCCACTCGGATCAAACTTTTGATAAAAGTAGTCAACGATGTGACGTGCTAATTTAGGGTAGGCTGCAAGGGTTTCTTCAACATAGTGCTGTGAAAAACTAGAACCGATTTGCCACATATACTTAGCATAAGCTCTTAATAAAGCCGTTTCTCGCCAGTCTAGGTTTGCACTTAAAATCAATCGGTTAAAGCCATCATTTTCTGCATCACCTAACCAAACTTCTCTGAACGCTTCTTGAAATTTGTCCTTGAGAACATCAAGGTCTAGTTTTTCATTGTCTGCGTGACGCATTTCAAAATCACTGATCCATCTTGCCACACCGCCCACAGGCACAATCTTGAAAGGCGATTCGCCGATTACTTCAAGCCCCATGTTTTCTAACATCGGCATGATTTCCGATAACGGCTTGGGTCGATTACGATAATAAAGTTTAAATTTAATTTTCTCGCCGTCTTCTTCTTGCGAACGATACAACAGCATGCTCAACTCATTGTCTTCGGAAAGACTTTCCATGTGTTTGATATCGAGTACAGCAGTTGGGATGGTGTAATCGTCTTGATAACCTGCCTGGAAACCACCAGCATATCGCTTAATCAGACGTTTGCCTTCAGCTTCCCCAAATGAATTAAGCAGACCATCCTTTAAATTATCTTCCCAAGTTCTAGCTGATTGTTGCAGATCTTTTTCAATAGATGACACGTCATACTTGACCGTTTCAGCGTTTTCCACTGGCACGATAAAATAAATTCGAGACAGAGCCGATTCAGAAAATGTCGTTGTGAATTCTATGTCACCGGTAGCGCCCAATCTTTCTGCTAAAATATCTGTAATTTTGAGGCGGTTTTTAGTGTTATAGATCTCTCTTGGAACATAAACTAAGCAAGAGAAAAAGCGACCATAAGGATCTCGTCGAATAAACAGTCTTATGATAGAGCGTTCCTGCATTTGCAAGATACCCATCGAAGTTTCTAATAGGTTGGCATAACCAGTTTGAAACAATTCATCGCGTGGGTAAGTTTCCAGAATGTTCTTTAAAACTTTTGCATCATGCTCGTAACTGGACAAACCAGATTCTTTTTGAACCACTAGAATCTTTTGTCTGAGTACTGGAATGCTCATTGGATTAATATTGTAGGCCGCCGAAGTGTAGAGACCAATAAAACGATCTTCTCCAATGATTTCGCCTTTGGCATTAATTCGCTTAACACCAACATAATCAATATGCGCCGGACGATGAACTTTAGAGACCGAACTAAGCTTCGTTAACACCAATAGATTGTCGCGCTTAAGAATTAAGTTGCGAGCCCCTTTGGGTAAGTCATTTAACTCATAAGCTTTAGGTTTCCATTGCTCCAATGAACTGATACCCAAAGTGGTATTTCGCTTAGGCACTAAGCGCTGACCATTTTTTCCATCTTTTAGTTCGTAATATGCGTAACCTAGCAAAGTGAAGTGATTGGCGCTAATCCACTCTAAGAAATCCTTGCTCTCTCGATTCTTTTTACTCTGCAACTCTTTCGGCAGTTTGTTCATATTATCAATCGATTTCTCAAGTTGCGCACACATTGGTTTCCAATCTTTAACCGCAGCTCTTACTTCTTGTAATACGCCTTCTATATTCTTTTTGATTGTTTCTAGTTCAGACTGTTCCAATTGCCGGTCGATTTCTAACAACATAGGCGTAATGGTTGGTTTTACCTCAGAATTTCCAGGCCGCTGAATCTTTGATATTTTTCCAGCTTTGTCTCGCGTGAGCAGCATTGGTAAATGAATGTGCAGATGAACACCGATCCCCATTCGGTTGAGTTCCATTCGAATAGAATCAACCAAAAATGGCATATCCTCATGCACTAGCTCAATCACACTGTGTTGCGTTTGCCAGCCATCGTTTTCTAATTCAGGGGAATAAACCCTTACTTTATTTCCACTTGTATTTTCTTGAGTAAAACGCCACAAACTAACAATCGGAGAATACAAATCATTGGCGGTTCGATATTCGGCATCACCCGTCGTCACATTGGTACAAAAATAGCGTGCAAATTCAGTGACTAAAGCAGCTTGTTTTTTAGAAAATTTCGACTCGATAAGACTCAATACGTTTTTGAAAAGAATGCTATCGTGTGGTTTTTTACTCTTTAACATATTAATTCCTTCAGGAATGATTATTTATCATGGACTGATAAGTTTTAGAAAAGATAAAAGACTTGTCTTTTGCAAGAATAAGGATCGGACGTTTTAAGCAATTATCGAGGATCATGGAAGCTAGTCCTTGATTTATCGGCGAAGATGAGTGATTCCGATATTTTCATTGTTTTTGGGGGTGCGATAAAACTTAAACTGTTGTAATTGTAGGATAAAGTTACTAATTTCGCACTATTAATTCTAGCAAAAAGCCATTTTTTTTAATTCTAGAAGATATAACAAACCTTATTTTAATTTTCGATATTCTTTAAAAGATTTGTTTTTGCGATACCGTAAAACAATCTATTGAGTCACAATTACCAAGCTCGCAAATATGAGGCTTGAGTAGAGAATTAAATCCGCAACAAAGATATCGCTTTGCCGTCGTTTTGATATTCTAGAACGAATCGCCCATGTATTCCGTTGTGGGTCACATGAGGTAAGATTAGATTAGCCGGAAATTGAACCTTAAGGCCGCTCTCAGCAGTCGCTATGACACTGATAGCTTCTCCCCGGTAGTACTTTTGTACTTGTTCAGGTTCTATATTTAGAGAAAAGGAAACTCGAGGCATTACATGTCTGTTTTATTGACCTATTAAACGATGATAATTTCTTTCTAATCGTTCAAGCTCCGGTTTTAGGTGATCGATTTCGATTAGAATTGACTCTGACTCTCTTTCAAGTTCTTTGATGTCATCAAGTAGCTCGCGGCGTCGATATTCACTCGTTCCATCACGCACTAACTCCTCTTCGTATGCCGTGCGATTTCGTTCTATCTCTTCTAAACGATGATACATCGAATCAACTGTAGCTTGCATAGCTCGCATTTCAGAACCAGCTTGATAGACAAATAGTCCTCGTTGATGACCTCTCGAAAAATTAGTCGCTAAATCACCTGAACAAACCTGTGAAAGCGCTTTACCTCTAACGCCTTGCTGGTACCCGTTTGCTTCTGTACAGTATTGTTTAAGGCCTTGTTGATGTCCTTCTAAATAAGCATTTAAATCGGGTGATATAGTGTATTCAGAGCAAGCTTTTCGGTGTTCTCCGATATAAGATGTGGGCCTACCTTGACTACCATCCTCAAGACCAATTATCTGCCAATTCGCCGTCTTGCACTCAGACTCGCTTAAAGTCGCACAGCCTGAAATTTGTATCAGAATCGCAATACTTGCGATACTTGTTGTAAGTACTTTAATTAACTGGAGTTGCAAAATTTGATCTCGATAAGTTGTGTAATTATTTAATTCTAGCAGCAACTAAAGCGCACTGCCTATCAAATCCGCGGACTGATTTATCCAGAGTATTAGAATTTTTATAATAGTTGAAGTAGTGCAAACAAAAACGGGACCCATGAAACATGGATCCCGTTATGATATGGCGCGCATGGAAGGAGTATTTCGGGCATCCTGCCCTCTTCCCTTCGGGTCGTCGTCGTTCCTCCGACGCTCAAAATTGCTCCCGGCAATTTTGTCAAACCTGAGAAGCTTCAACTTGACTTCCATACGACACACATAAAAAAACCGGGCAAAGCCCGGTTTTTTTTATGTGGCGCGCATGGAAGGAGTCGAACCTCCGACCGCCTGGTTCGTAGCCAGGTACTCTATCCAGCTGAGCTACATGCGCGTATTCGGTTTTATTTCACAACCAAGGCTGCGAAAGGAGCGGTATTATCCATACCCCTCTAGGTATTGTCAAATGATAATCTAACAATCTTATAACATTATTATCTTGCTAAGATACTACTTATCAATAATGGCGGAGAGAGAGGGATTATTCGCTACTCTCACCCCTAGGGGCCGTCGTCATTCTTCCGACGTTCAAAACTGTTACACAGTTTTGTCAAACCCTCTTATCGGGTTCAAATCCCTCTCTGATTTTAGCTATTATGCTCTTACAAAGAGTGTTTGAATCTCGTTAAGGTCCTACTTATCAATAATGGCGGAGAGAGAGGGATTCGAACCCTCGATGGGCTATAAAACCCATACTCCCTTAGCAGGGGAGCGCCTTCAGCCGCTCGGCCATCTCTCCGGATAAAATCAATTGATTTGCAATTAGCTGTGTTGCTTGCTGCTTTTTGCGGGGGGAATACTACCTGATTGATTTGAAAAATCAAACACTTTTTTGTCAACCAGGGCATTCATTAAAAAAAGAGAATAACGACTTACTATTCGTCTGAAGACATTTCCTTTTCACGCTGAATTCGCATGTAGATTTCTTCACGATGAACTGATACTTCTTTCGGAGCATTTACACCGATTCTTACTTGATTTCCTTTCACTCCTAAAACGGTTACTGTTACTTCATCACCAATCATAAGAGTTTCGCCGACACGACGAGTTAAAATTAGCATTGCCAATCTCCTTAATAAAGATTTGATTAAGACCGTTTAACGTCCATGGCAGCCAGTCATACAAAAAACGGCCGCTAGTATAACAATAGACTATATAACAGTCACTTACTATATTATTAATTATAGTAATGGTTGTAATTAGTTTAAAATAAAGCTAGTTTTGCGATTTCACCCAGCTTTGAACCCATTCTAGTGACTCATCGAGCGCTTCAATGTTACTGCCTCCACCTTGAGCCATATCAGGTCTGCCCCCGCCTTTTCCACCAAGTCTTTGAGTCAATTCCCTCATTAGGTTACCGGCGTGATACTTAGGAATAAGGTCTTTGGTTACACTTGTGATCAAGCTGATTTTTCCATCTATTACGCTGGCTAACACCAATATTCCAGAATCCAATTTACTCTTGATTTGGTCATTAAGATTACGTAAGGATTTAATGTCCAGATCGTCTAACTTGACCGCTAACAGGCTCACTCCATCGATATCAACCTTGTTAGATAGTAAATCGCCCCCTTGATTAGAAGATAGTTTGGTTTTCAGCTTGTCAATTTCTCGATCTTGCTCTTTCGATTTATGGATGAGTTGTTCAACTTTTTCACTTAGAGACAAGCGATCAGTTTTTAATGAAGATGCAAGCTGAGATATTAGCCAACCTTGTTTTTGGGTGTACTCAATTGCACTATCTCCAGTAATCGCTTCAATTCTTCTCACCCCAGAGGCTATACCTTGCTCACTAATGATCTTAAAAGTACCAATTTCGCCGGTCTGTTTGACATGAGTTCCGCCACATAACTCGACCGAGAATTCCGACATGCTCAGAACTCTTACTTGGTCACCGTACTTCTCTCCAAACAACATCATAGCGCCTAGCTTCTTAGCTTCATCTATAGAGGTAAGCGATGTTTCCACTGGGTGATTTGAGCGGATCTGTTGATTAACCAGTTTTTCGATCATCACTAATTCTTCAGAAGTGACCGCCACAGGATGAGAAAAGTCAAAACGTAATCTCTCGCTATCAACTAACGAACCTTTTTGTTGAACATGATCTCCCAATACTTCTCTCAACGCAGCATGCATTAAATGAGTGGCAGAATGATTAAGTTCTGTATTTTTGCGTTTTTTCTCGTCAACGCAAGTACTAACTTGTTCTCCTTTTTGTAATGTTCCTTGTCTCATCACACCTTTATGAAGGAAAACATCTTGGACTTTAATAGTGTCTTTTACTTCAAACTCAAAGCCTTCTCCTGAAATAATCCCTTGATCGCCCACCTGACCGCCCGATTCAGCGTAAAATGGTGTCTCGTTAAGTACAACTCCGGCTTCAGTTCCACTGGTGATAGCATCAACTGAATTTCCGTCAATTACAATATCTGTAACCACTGACTGATTTTCAAGATGTTCATACCCTACAAAAGAAGTATCACCGTCTAATTCCAATGTATCATTATAATCGACTTCAAATCCCGACTGCTCTCGGCCAGAGGCTTGTTGTTGAGCTAATAATTGATCAAATTTGACTTTATCAATTGTTAGCCCTTTTTCACGCGCAATATCAGCGGTGAGGTCATCTGGGAAACCATAGGTATCTTTCAACTTGAAAACCATATCACCATCAATCACAGTTCCCTGCATTTCTTGCATATAAGATTTAAGGATCTTCATTCCATTATTCAAAGTTCTTGCAAACTGTTGCTCTTCGATATCAAGCGTTTTAACGATGAAATCTCGTTTTTGAATAAGCTCAGGATAAGCATCGCCCATTACCTGAATTAGCCCATCAACCAACAAATAAAAGAACGGTTCCGTTGCACCTAGCTTGTTACCGTGACGCACTGCTCGACGAATTATTCGTCTCAGTACATAACCTCTACCTTCATTACCAGGAAGAACACCGTCGATAATCATAAATGAACATGAACGGATGTGATCAGCAATCACTCTTAATGACTGGTTTTCGTAGTCAGTTCTCTTAAGCTTTTCACCAATAAACTCAATAAGCTTGGCAAACAAATCAATCTGATAATTATTATGCAGCGATTGCATCACTGCAGAGATTCTTTCTAGCCCCATTCCGGTGTCTACTGATGGTTTAGGCAATGGAGTCATATTACCTTCTTTATCACGATTAAATTGCATGAACACTAAGTTCCATATTTCAATATATCGATCACCATCTTCCTCTGGGGTCCCAGGGGGCCCGCCTTCTACGCCTTCTCCGTGGTCGTAAAATATCTCGCTACATGGGCCACATGGCCCGGTGTCTCCCATGGACCAAAAATTATCTTTATCACCTAACCTCGAGAATCGACTTTGATCTATTCCAATCTTATTGAACCAAATGTCTTCTGCCTCTTGATCAGTTTCATGCACGGTCACCCAAAGTTTTTCCGCTGAAAGTCCCAAAGTTACAGTCAAAAACTCCCAAGCATACTGTATGGCTTCCTCTTTAAAGTAGTCACCAAAGCTAAAGTTTCCGAGCATCTCAAAAAAAGTATGATGTCTAGCGGTATAACCAACGTTTTCTAGATCGTTATGCTTGCCTCCAGCTCTGACGCAGCGCTGAGAGCTGGTGGCTCTCACATAAGAACGTTTCTCTGTGCCTAAAAAGCAGTCTTTGAAAGGAACCATTCCGGCATTTGTAAACAGTAAGGTTTTATCATTTCCGGGAATTAAAGGGGCAGAATCGACGCGTTGATGACCTTTTTCCTCAAAAAAAGATAAAAACGATTCCCTAATTTCACTAGTAGTCATGCTCACTTAAATGGACTCCTGCTTGATAAAGCACTGTCTAATTGTTGTTGTAATTTCACTTTGGGTAAATCCGCGGTAGCGAAGAAACCTTTCTAATTTCATCTTAATAGAGTTGGATTGTTGCCAATTCATCTCTGCGACTCTCTCAAATCGCTGCAGGCTGCCCACATTTGGAAGCAGGCTGGCTAGCTTTTTGTTGGCCACAGTATCACATAAACATTGCCAATCAACGGCTTCTTCGTCAAAGCAATTGGCAATCACTATCTCATCAATATTTTGCTGCAATAAATCCGCTTCAATACGGAGCCTGCCCTGCCCTTTTGCCGACTTGCCTCGAATATACGAGCCACAATAGCGTTCTTCAGATAACCAGTTTTCTCTTAAAACCCATTCAATTGTATCGTCAAGAACCTCATCGTTAAAACCTTTCTTTAGCAGCTTCAACCTTAGTTCTTTTACGCTGTGCTCTCTAATCGCAAGAATTCTGCAACTCGTACTAATTGCTTTTCGAACTTGCTTATCAAATTGGTCATTGGAGTGGGCTTCACACATCGCGCTATTTTAATCGAAGCCTAAGGCTTGGGCTAGTATTGATTAGAGGGTTTTCAGCCGATTTTATTCCCACACGAGACTAAAATGAAACAGCACTTCAATACATCACTTTGAAAGCCATTCAACAGACTGAGGTTTTCAGGTATTGATTGAAGATGACTACTTAGAATTCAAACCGCCTGGTGGAAATCCTTCTAACATGTATTCTGCGTTCAATAACTCAATCGTATCTCGCTCTTCCGGCGTGCGGTTTAGATATATCCCGAGTTTTCTTGAGATTGAGCTACGCCAGATCACTTGTTTATTAACAGGATCGACGATGTCCAATACTAAGGTTCCTACTTCGTACTCGCGGACTACCGTCGTTGTCGTGTTATGTGGCCATCCAATAGGATGGTGAAATGGAAATGGGTGATAGCCCCACACTCGATAAAATGAATCTACATCCGTTTTTTTATCGGTTATCGTATGCGTTCTAAGTAAAAAGTCTGCCGACTCAATATTGGCTGCTTTTTCAAAACCTTTTCGATTTAACATCGTCTCAATCGCGTTCATTTGACGTTTGTTATCTAAAGTCGAAACTTTATTCACATCTTTAGGTTTCACCCATGCATAGCTTTTTAACTTGCTAAAATCATATTGAGTATCATAATCAGCTGTTACCGGTGGCCTTATTTTACAAGCACTTAGTGCAAGAATAGCAATTAGAACGATAAAAGCCTTATAGGTGATCATTTTCATGTGTTTACCTCTCTCTGATATTACAGAGTAGTTATTACTAAATAGCCGATATACTGATTATACTAAGGCCATAATTGTAATATTCCAATAGCTTTAGCGGTATTTGCCTAAATTCTACTGATCGCATCTATAAATAGTTAACTATTTGAGATATTCGAACAAAAACTGAGCACTAGCACCAGAAACAGCCAAAGAATTGAGGTATTATCCGCGTCCGCCAGTAATTAGTGCATGGAGCCTGTTTTAATGCCTCATAGTAACAACCTTCAAGCTTTAGATATGATCATTGAGGACCTGTTCACGGAAATCAATCAATCCGTGTCGGCGCTTGATGCTTTTTTAAGGGGAAAAAGCAAAGCCCAAGCACTGCAGGATACACTTGAGCATTTAAACAAATTGTCTGGAATTTTTAGTTTGCTCGAAATGAATGGCGCTAAACAGCTAGTTTTAGAAATTACCTATCTTGTATCCGGCATCGAAAAACGAAACAGCAACACCCAAACAAAGATAATCGAAATAGTCTCTACAACTTTATTACGACTCCACCGATACCTAGAACATGTCAACTTAAAGAACTTTGACATACCTGAATTATTATTACCTACTATTAACCAGCTGCGAGGAGTCGCTCGTAAAAAACCATTAAGTGAATCGGCATTTTTTAGTGCAAATGTGAACCTCGCTAGAAAGAATAAAGAAGTCGTGCTAATCACGTCAGAATCCTCCGCCAATGAATCGCGCCATTTTAGACAAATGTATCAAATTGGGCTAATCGAAGTGATTAGACAGACCAATAAAGTGGGTGGTCTAAAAATGATGCGTAAGGCTTTGGAGAAGCTAGATCAACGCTGCCCTCGCCCGTCATCCCCTAATTTATGGTGGCTTGCCGGCGTATTAATGGTCTGTTTTATCGATGAATCGCTTTACTTATCGAAAGATAGACTAAAACTGTTCTCCCGTATCGACAGACAAATTAGAAATATTGAAAACAAGAGTCGTAGTCTTTATCAAAACCATAAAATTGAAATGGACTTATTAGCAAGCGATATGCTCTATTTGCTTTGGATTAGCCAATCCAAAAGCAACGAACTTACCACGCTACTAAAACATTTCGAATTATCGTCAGCCAGTATTTCTGATAACTTGTTGCGAGAAGAATTCATAGAATTGAGCGGGCCTAGCCAACAAGACTTTAATTCGTTGGCAGATGCAATATTACAAGAGTTGTCTGACATAGAAGTCAATCTCGCACCTGCTAGGCTTCCGAATTATCAACCTAACGATATCGAACCGGCGATGATTCAAATGCACAGTCTAAATAATATGTTAAAAATACTACAGGTTGATGATCAGGTTATTCGCTTATCAATGGCAATCGATCTTATCGAGAAGTCGATCGATTCTAATATAGTACTAGCCGAAAGAGATATTAATATTTTGCATGTTGTAGTCGATAAAATTCGTACCTCAGTTAACGAGTCAGAATTAGCAAAATACTCCGCAGACAGTTCGTCAACCCGAACCCAGCT